>JAKLHY010000230.1 GCA_022709905.1 Verrucomicrobiota bacterium
CTGCATTCAGGATGAAGCAAACAGCATTCTCGTCAGCGCTGCCAGCGCCTGGGAAATCGCCACCAAGCACCGGCTGGGCAAACTGTCGCTGGCGGCAGAGGCAGTGACACGCTTCAATGAGCTGGTCGAAATCGATGCCTTTCAACACCTGCCGGTGAGCTACCTGCATGCCTTGCGGGCGGGTGGGCTGGCCATCGATCATCGCGACCCCTTCGACCGGATGCTGGCGGCGCAGAGCGAACTGGAGGGCGCACCGTTGATTGGCTGCGACGCTGCATTCAAGGCATTTCGCGTGCAAACGGTGTGGTGAAACGCGCGCAACCTGAAGCCGGCACGGCCGGTCTGACCGCGGATGCCAGGCGCCTGCGCGGCCTGCAACGCGAGCTGTTGCGGTCGACCGGCGAAAAAGGGCAAAAACTGAAAACCGAGTTTACGGCTTTGCTGGCGGCCTCGCAGGCGGCGGTCGCGGCGCGGCGCGAGCGCTTGCCGAAGCCGGAATTCCAGCTCGATCTGCCAGTCAATGAGCGACGGGCGGACATTGCCAAGCTGATCGCAAAAAATCAAGTGGTCATCGTCTGCGGCGAAACCGGGTCGGGCAAGACCACCCAATTACCCAAGATCTGCCTCGATCTCGGCATCGGCG
>JAKLHY010000231.1:0-250 GCA_022709905.1 Verrucomicrobiota bacterium
CGACATTGCCCAATATGCTGGCCGTCGAGTTGTTCGTGCAGCATATTGGGCAATGTCGTTGAGCGGCTGCCAGGCCGCGTCTTTTGTCGGAGGGAAGCTCGACTCGCGGTGAATGCGGGCATGAAAAACCCGACTTCACTCGCGAGGGAGTGAAGGCGGGCTGAAACACAAGCTCGACTTTTCCCTCATCCTGTCTTTGGCGATACAGTCGCCCGTGTCATCCGACACGGGACTTGATGAGCGTGAAAAA
>JAKLHY010000231.1:260-638 GCA_022709905.1 Verrucomicrobiota bacterium
ACCAATCCCGCTCGGCGGGATCAGTGGCCTCGCTGGCATTTCGTCGCTCGTTACAGCGGCGCTACCGCGCGGGATTCTCACCCGCTTCCCTATTCTCCCCAGCTCTTGCTTTGGGGCACTTTGTTCACATTTACCCACCAGTAATAGGTGGGTAGTTCAAAGAACTGCACAATTAGTAGCGGTTCGACGACAGGTGCGTCAAGCTCGACTTTTCAAAAGGTTTTTCGCGGATTTGCGCGGATTTCCCGGAAATTCCTATGGTGATCCACCGTCCCGGACGCCCCTTTTTGCCTCCAGCACCCTCACCGGACAGGCGAAGGCGCCTTTATCGTGGTGTCGCACCCCGTTTTGGGCTTGCGGCTGGCTGGAGGATGGCTT
>JAKLHY010000232.1 GCA_022709905.1 Verrucomicrobiota bacterium
CGCGCACCTTTCCACCGCGACCGCGCCGTCAGGCGCCAGATCCACCTCCAGCCCGGCCTCGCGCAGGAATGCGGTCGCTACTTCCTGATTGAGTGCATTATCTTCCACCAGCAGCGCCCGGCAGCCCGCGAGGGCGGCGAGATCCGGCAACGGTTCACTCCGGGCCGGGGGGGCGGCGGGCGCCGCCACCGCCTCGGCGCCTCGACCCAGCCGGGCGGTGAACCAGAACGTGGACCCCTGCCCCGGCGTGCTCTCGACGCCCACTTCACCCCCCATCAGTTCGGCCAGTCGCTTCGAGATAGCCAGCCCCAGCCCCGTCCCGCCGTACTGGCGCGTGGTGGAGGCGTCGGCCTGCTGAAAACTCTGGAACAGCAAGGGTAACTGCTCGGCGCCAATCCCGATCCCGGTGTCGCGCACGGCGAAGTGCAGCAGAATCCCCTCCTCCTCGGCCAGTGGCGCCGCCACCCGCACCGCAACGGTGATCTCCCCGTGCTCGGTGAACTTGACCGCGTTATTGGCGTAGTTGATCAGGACCTGACCGAGACGCAGCGGGTCGCCCACCAGCCGGTTCGGCACGTCGGCTGCCACGGTTATGGTCAGTTTCAACCCCTTGCTCACGATCTTCTCGGCCATCAGAT
>JAKLHY010000233.1 GCA_022709905.1 Verrucomicrobiota bacterium
TTGAGTTCGATGAAGACCAGCGGCAGGCCGTTGACGAAGCACACCAGATCGGCGCGGCGGTTGTAGCCGGGGGCGCGCAGGCCGGTAAGCTTGAGTTCCCGCACCGCCAGGAAGCGGTTGTTGGCGGGGTTGCGGAAGTCGATGACCTGGGCCTGGGCGTGGCGCAGATCGCCCCTGGCGTCGCGGTAGCTGACCGGCACGCCATCGCGGATCAGGCGATGGAATTCCTGATTGTGCTGGATCAGCGAGCGGGAGAAGTCGTAACGGGTGAGCGCGCTGACCGCGTCGCCGATGACCTTGGCCGGCAATCCGGGATTGAGTTTGACCAGTGCGGCGCGCAGATCACGCTTGAGCACGGCTTCGCGGGTGTCGGCGCGGCCCAGCGTGCCGTCCGGCCCAAAGGTTTCCTGGTTCCAGGCATAGACGCTGTCCCAACCCAACACCTTTTCCAGATGTTCGGCGAAGGTGGCCTGGACCAGCCGGTCTTCGCTGTTGATGTCGGTGTAGGCCATACGCTTGTTTTCCTTATCAGCCTATTGGCTCGGATATAGCTCATTCAAATCCGGCTGATCTAAAAAAAGATATTTAATAACAATATCTTAACTATATTATAAGCTATAGATTTAGCTCAACT
>JAKLHY010000234.1 GCA_022709905.1 Verrucomicrobiota bacterium
GTCCCGGCATCATGCAGGCGGGGCATGAAGGAGCCGGCAGCAAGCGAAGTTTCGGCGTCAATATTCGCCTTCCCTGGGAGCAAAATGCCAATCCGATCATCCAGAAAGATAAGAAACTCATCAATTTCAAATACTTCTTTACCAGGAAGCTGACGTTCCTCCGCCATTCCGATGCCGTCGTGCTTTTCCCCGGCGGTTTCGGCACCCTGGACGAAGGCTATGAAGCCCTCACCCTGATGCAGACCGGAAAAAGCCGCCTCATGCCGCTTATTCTTCTGGACCGTCCCGGCGGCACCTACTGGAAAACCTGGGACAGGCACATAAGGGAACACCTGCTGCGCAACCAGTTCATTTCCCGGGATGATCTCGATCTTTTCGAAATCCTGGATGATGTGGACGCGGCGGTTAAAACCGTCACCCGTTTTTACCGCAACTTTCAGTCCATGCGGTACGTGAAGGATCTGCTGGTCATCCGCATGAAACACATACCTTCGGACCATGCCATACAGGGGTTGAACGAGGATTTTGGAGATATCATCTGTCAGGGAAAGGTCAGGCGCATCGACCCGACGCCGGAAGAAGTGGAAGACGGCACCGACCTGGAATTCCCTCGCATCGCCTTCGAATT
>JAKLHY010000235.1 GCA_022709905.1 Verrucomicrobiota bacterium
ACGCGGGGACCATCCCCACGCGGGTGGGGAAGACTAGGATCTGTCCACATAATCACGCTCCCTGGTAGGACCATCCCCACGCGGGTGGGGAAGACCTGGCGGCAATCTCGGACAGCATCCTGCCCGCCGGACCATCCCCACGCGGGTGGGGAAGACGGGTTGGTGTTGGTGCCGGCGACGGTGCCGACAGGACCATCCCCACGCGGGTGGGGAAGACCCGATACCAGTGCATCAACGACCACGCTCACCCGGACCATCCCCACGCGGGTGGGGAAGACGTTCGGCCCGCAGCTTGAGCTATGCGAGGGCTGGGACCATCCCCACGCGGGTGGGGAAGACACACTGGCTCAGGAGGGGGCGGACTATGCCGACGGACCATCCCCACGCGGGTGGGGAAGACGTGCACTCCAGGCTGTGCACCTCGTGATGGGGCGGACCATCCCCACGCGGGTGGGGAAGACGCTGGCGCCGTCGAACTCGTAGCCCGGCAGGAGGGACCATCCCCACGCGGGTGGGGAAGACTGCCCGCCGGCCAAAGAGACTACTGCGACGCGGGGACCATCCCCACGCGGGTGGGGAAGACTAGGATCTGTCCACATAATCACGCTCCCTGGTAGGACCATCCC
>JAKLHY010000236.1 GCA_022709905.1 Verrucomicrobiota bacterium
GGCCGTCGGGGTAGTAGTCGGGGTTCTCCAGGGCGGTAAGATCGTAATGATCGAAGAACCTCTCTCCCGGCATGAAGCTATTGGTAATGGGCACCGCCTTGGCGTGGCAGGGGGCGCAGGTGTCGTTTTTCTGGGCCGGCGTGAACTTCTTCCAACTGATGATCTTGAGGTCCGCCGGGGTCGTCCCCTGCGGGGCTAGCGAACAGATCCGATTGTGCTCCTCGCTCGGACCATGGCAGGTCTCGCAGTTGATGCCCGGTTCGCGCCAGACGGTATGATAAACGTCCGTTTGCGGGTCATAGTTGGTCGAGACCTGGCTCACGTGGCACCCGTAGCACTGCGAGTTGAAGGTGTATTCGGGGTCTTTCCAGTGAAAGGGCGTCTCCACCCGCTGCTCCGGGATGTGGCGCAGGCCGCTTGCGGCCGTGTCGAGCCACGCCTTGCGATTCATGTCGTAGGCCACGGGCAGTGTCTGCAGCCGCCCTTTCGCGAGGGTCGTGAGAAAGTAGAAGACGTTCTTGCCACCCATCACATGCTCTATCTTGTAGGTCCTTGTGCCTTGCGGGCCTCTCTCCGTCATGACCCCGCCCTTGGGCGAGATGTCCATGCGGTAGCGGTACTGTCT
>JAKLHY010000237.1 GCA_022709905.1 Verrucomicrobiota bacterium
TGGCGTGCGTTTGTGCAAGGCGCAGCGCCTGCGCTACGCGCACAACGACATGGACGAGCTCGAGGCCCGGCTGCGCGAGTCCGCCGGCGCGCGCCGCCGCATCATCGTCACCGACGGCGTGTTCTCGATGGACGGCACGGTGGCCAACCTGCCGCGCATCGTCGAGCTGGCCGAGCGCCACGACGCGCTGACCATGATCGACGAATGCCACGCCACCGGCTTCATGGGCCCCACCGGACGCGGCACCCACGAGCACCACGGGCTGCTGGGCCGCATCAACATCATCACCGGCACGCTGGGCAAGGCGCTGGGAGGCGCCATGGGCGGCTTCACCTGCGCGCGCCGCGAGGTGGTCGAAACCCTGCGCCAGCGCTCACGCCCGTATCTGTTCTCGAACACGCTCGCGCCGGTGATCGCCGGCACCTCGATTGCGGTGCTCGACCTGCTCGAGGGCTCGGGCGAGCTGCGCGAGCGCCTGCACGCCAACACCGACCTGTGGCGCGCCGAACTCGTGCGCCTGGGCTTCACCATCAAGCCGGGCGCCCACCCGATCGTGCCGGTGATGCTGTTCGACGCCAAGGTGGCGCAGGCCTTCGCCCAGCGCATCTACGAGCTCG
>JAKLHY010000238.1 GCA_022709905.1 Verrucomicrobiota bacterium
ATCACCCCTTGGCGAGTATCATGCCACGCCAGGGTTTTTCAGCGGAATCAATAATATGGTTTTGACCCCATTGCCTTACCATTGGGTTCTTGGGCGGCAAAGCTCGCCATCAACTGTTGGATCTCCTGGTCTTGGGCCAGAAGGATCTGGGGCGGCGGTTCTTTTTTTTTGCTCTCGCTATGCGTTCCGCACGCGATTGTTGTTCGCGCAACTGCACATACTGATCGAGCAGGGCCTGCAACCGCTCGTATCCGGCGATGGCTTCTTGCAGGGCTTCGACCTGATCTTGAGGCACGTAGCGGGAGACGTTCTTACCGTTCTCCCAGGTTTGATGGTTGTAGTAGGGGCCGCTGGGACCCTGGCGGATCACGCTGATTTTGCCGCGTTCGATCCGTGGAATTTGCGCGATTTGTTGGAGAATGGATTCGGGAGTAGGAATCGTGTTCATCAACATAATATATATCTATCTATATATTATGACCACAAAAAATTAGGGGAAATCGATCCTTCGAAGAATTTTGTCCTACACCCTGAGTCGCCAGCGGCTATGCATGAAAGTGCCCTGAAGCAGGAACAACAGGGCTAACGCAGATTTGTCGGGACATTTGCCGGTGA
>JAKLHY010000239.1 GCA_022709905.1 Verrucomicrobiota bacterium
CATAGTCGAGGAGGTGTACGCCCCAGTCCGACATCAGTCCTCCTGCATAATCCCAGAAGTACCTGAAGTTATAGTGGAAGCGATTCGGGTTGAAGGTCCTGTGCCGTGCGGGGCCGAGCCACATCTCGTAGTCCACTCCGGGTGGCACTGGACCGTCGGGCTGCAAAGGAAGGGTTTTCTTCCAGATCATGTAGGCCCACACCTTCACGGTTCTGATACGTCCGAGCTTGCCTGAGTGGATGAATGCCACTGCCTCCTGCCAGTGAGGATCGCTGCGCTGCCACTGACCGGTCTGCACAACGCGGTTATGTTTGCGGGCGGCCCTGACCATGGCATCGCACTCGGCAATTGAGTTGGCGAGCGGTTTTTCGCAATAGACATCCTTGCCGGCCTCCATAGCCGCGATTGCCTGCAGGCAGTGCCAGTGGTCGGGGGTGGCCACAATCACGGCATCAACATCCCTGTTGTCCATCACCTTCCGCCAGTCCTTGACAAGCTGCGGAGGCTTTTTGCCTGCGATCTTCTCAACATCAGAGGCTCTCTTGTTCAGCCACTCATCATCGATGTCACATATTGAAACACACTGCACCTGCGGGAACTTCAGGAATGTCT
>JAKLHY010000024.1 GCA_022709905.1 Verrucomicrobiota bacterium
GTTCGCGGATTTAATGTTGTTTCAATCCGCGCCCCGCGATTGCTCACGGGGCGACGTTGTCTCGGTTGATAACAATATCCTCGCCAAGCTGTTTCAATCCGCGCCCCGCGATTGCTCACGGGGCGACTACGGTCCCATTGGTCAGATTGTCGACGCTCAAGTTTCAATCCGCGCCCCGCGATTGCTCACGGGGCGACGTGTGAGTGCAATCGCCTTATCCCGTGGTTGCGATGTTTCAATCCGCGCCCCGCGATTGCTCACGGGGCGACTACGACCAGCCCAACAGGTTTGGTCGCAGGGAGTTTATGAGGCATTTCCGCGAACTTATCCAGTCCGGAGATCTGTGCACCAGTTGGATATGTCAATGAACAGCACGATTGTCCCAAGGAATGGGGTAATCCCGCTCGCCGCGAAACCCTGGGGGATAAGCCGCCACTTGAGGTTCGCGGAGAGGAGTTCATAAAATGAGGGGTTCAGTGAGGTCCATAGGTTTGCCGACACCGTAATGCTCGGTTTTCTGGACAGAGATTTCATCCAGGAAATAGAACCGCAACGAGTCCTCGTCATCTTTGATCTCCTGAAGCAACCGATGGCGGAGTTGTATCCATTCGGTCTGACCGACCTGGCATTCAAAGACGCTCTTTTGGACGCGGACACCGTAGTCTTCGCAGGCCCGCGCCACTCGGCGCAGCCGGCGCATGCCGGGTTTGTCGGCCGTTGATACATCGTAAGTCACCAGGACAAGCATTGGGGATTCCGTTGGGTTATTTGGGGATGAACGGCACGTAATCCTTGATATCGCCACGAAGATAACGGGCGAGAATTCGCGCCTGGATGAAAGGCAATTGGCCAATCCGCAGGTTCTGGTCCAGCAACGGATGGTTGAGGTTTTCGCGTTTGCGCTCCTGATAAGCGGTGATGACGCGTTTGCGTCCGGTTTCGGTGAACTCGACCGCGCCGCCTTCTCGCAGTTTGAAGTCCTCGGGGCCGACCTGATGACGATTGACCAGAGTGACCGCGAGCCGGTCGGCCAGCCACGGCCGGAATTCCTCCATCAGATCGAGTGCCAGGGCGGGTCGGTTGGGACGTTCGGCATGGAGAAATCCGACAAAGGGATCCAGGCCGGCACAGGTCAGCGCCGCCAGACAATCATGACGAACTAAAGCATAGAGAAAGCTGAGAAGGCAATTGATCCGATCGCGAGGCGGGCGCCGGCTGCGGGTGGCGAAAGCAAAGGGGTCACGTTGTTGCTTCAGCAGCAGGGTGAAAACGGCGAAGTAGGATTGCGCTCCCATGCCTTCGGCGCCGCGCAAGGCATCAAGGGACTTGGGGGCCGCCAGGTCTTCGGGTGTCCAACGTCCCAATTCCTGGATCTGCCGGGCCAGCGATTCGGCCGTAGTGTCCAGTTGCGATCTTTCCTCGGGTAGCTCGGTTTCGCGTGCGGCGCGCAAAATCGAGTTGCGGCTGTTTTGGAGCTTGCCCGCAATGATGGCCCGAGCGATCGCCGCGCATCGAGCCGGGTCATCGGCTACCCGGAACTGGGCTCGTCGCAGGGTGACGCTGGTGTCGGCCACCCCCGTCATGCGGGCTTGCAGGTAGCCCCACTCGCTGAGGAAATGCACCGCCACACCGTGTTCCCAGCACAAGTCCAGGGCGGGCGGCGTCACCACAATCTGGCCAAAAGCGCAAAGGGACTCGAGATGGTGGATGGGAATCGCGACCTTGCGCCAATCGGTGGCTTTATCCCTCGAACGCTGTTCAGGCGGCAGATCCTCGGCATAGACCGGCACCTCGACCTGCAAGGTCAAATGATCGCGGTTCACGAATGTGCCAGTAGTCGTCAGGTAGAGCGTGTTTTGGATGATCTCGGACATCGGAATCTCAAATCTCATACAGAGTACGAGCCAGCCGATCCGTCCGGCTGTTGACGCCGGTGGCCTTGGGCAGGCAGATATCAAACAGCGAACATTCCTCGCAGGCCCGTCTGAATAATGCAGACGGCATAACCGTTGATCTCAAAAGCGCGTGCAGGTCGCGGGCAGCCGCCTCCGTTTTTTTCCGCAATTCCGGAGTGAACTCGACCTCGCGGCGGCGTTTGCTATCGGCGTGAAAAATCGCGCCCCGGGGGATCGACAATTTGAACATTTCTTCCAGGCACAGCGCCTGGGCGCAGACCTGGACGTCGTCGTTCTCCCACTGACGGCGCTTGCCGAGCTTAAATTCCACGGGAAAGAGTGAGCCGTCGGATCGTTGTTCCACGATGTCGCACTTGCCCGAGAGGCCGAGGCGTTCGGACCAGACCGGCAAGGCGCGGAGGAGTAGGATTTGAGATTTCAGATTTGAGATTTGAGATTCGTAGCCGGACAGGTCGGCGTGCTCGTGGACGATGTCGCCGCGCAAGGTGTGCTGGTTGGCCTCGCGCGAGCCCTCTATCAGCTTCAATGCCGCTCGCCGCGGACAGTAGAGGAAATCGTTGAGGAGGGATAGAGGTATGGGATCGTATGTTGTCACCAGAGGCATTTGATCTCGAATAGCTTAAACGCGTTGTCGGCCGAGACCAGTGTCAGCCGCTCCAGTTGGGCCTGCGCGGCAAGCATGCGGTCGAAGGGATCGCGGTGGCGTGTTTCCCAGGCTGCGGCCTTGACGGCATGAGCCGGCGAAATGCTGAGAGGTTCCATGCCTTCATCCATGATGATTTCCGGCAAATCGGCCAGATCATCGGTGGGTAAGAGCAATTTACCCAGACGATGTTTGATGCCGATTTCCCAAATCGAGGCGGCGCTGACATAAATGCCGTTGTCGGGATGGGCAATCGCTGACACGGCGCGCGCGCTCAGTCTCGGATGTTTCTCGAGCCACCAAAGAAACACGTGTGTATCGAGCAGGAGGTTCATCCGGCGCCCTCCCAGGCCTTGAGCTCGCGTTCGGGCAACGGTTCGAAAAATGTTTCGGGCGTGGCAAAGACTCCTTGGTACCGTCCAGGACGTCGTGGGCGGTGGCTTCCGAGCGCCACAATTTTGGCGACAGGCTTGCCGTCCTTGGCTACGACCACCTCTTGGCCGCGCCCGACCTGGCGGAGCAATCGGGAGAAATGCGTCTTGGCTTCGTGAATATTGACCGTGATCGCCTTCATGATGAAATTAAGATGGACTAAGCAGTGGACTAAGTCAATCCGCCACCACCTTCAACGCCGCCCGTTGCGGGCAGTCAAGCAAGCCGTCGAGGAGCGAGAGGGATAAGGCCTCCCGCTCCCCGGAATCTGGAGTCGGCGATTTCTGATTTCCGATTGAGATCACAGGATTTCGAGCAGTTCAATTCCCGCAGGCAGATCGTCTCGATTGATCTTCAAGTGCGGCTGGTAGTCGGCAAAATTGCGCGCTGGCGCTGCGTCCTTCGGCCGCCCAATTGCAACCCGTTCGAATAGCTTGTGCGCGGGGGCGTTTCCGAGCGCAGTCTGATGCTTAAAGACGATGAGTTTCTGGGGGGCCATCGTGCCACGCGAGGCGGAACGATCGTGGTCAAACATCTGGGTGAGCGCATCCCATAATAACTTGAGATCGTCTTCGCTGAAGCCAGTTTCCGTGGCGAGATGCGCGCTGATGAAACCGTGGCATCGATAGAGACCGTACGGAATGAGGTTTTTGCGGCCCATGGTTTGATTGGGAGAGTCGGCCTCCTTCGCTTCGGTTACAGCCATGCGGGTGATGCTCAGATCGAGCGGCAGGATGGGATCAATACTACGGCTGAAGCTCAACTGGACCGGACCCCGCACCTGGCCTGCGTTTGCTCCGGTGGACATAACTGCGCCGAAAGTGCGGACGTCAAAGTATCGTTTGCACATTTCCGCGCGGGCGGATTGCACTTGTTTGCGGTCGGCGGTTTTCTTCTTGCCGTCCACGTCATTGCCAACAGCCTTGTGGCCTTCGAGAATCTTGTCGTTCAAAACCGAACCCTGCTGGACAAAGATGTCGAAGGGCGGTTGTGCGTTCTTGGCAAGAAGGACAAAGTTCCGTATCTTTCGCTTGAGGCAGACATCGGAGACGAGACCATGCATGTCCTGCGGATCAATGCGCGGGGAATTGGCGGCGTCGGGATCGCCATTAGGGTTTCCGTCTTTGCAGTCGAAGAGATAAACGAAGTCGTAACGATGGTTCATATTGAGATGTGTCTTGGTTTTGTGATTTAAAATTGGGGTTTTTCCATTGAATTATGCGCCAGCCGGATTCGCATTGGCTTCAGCTTCCTTTCGTTCCGCCGAGCGGCGGCGGTATTCAGCTTTCTGGTGGTAGTAACCGAGGGCGAAACGACCCTGGCCTTCAAGATCGAGCGTCGCGGGAAAGGCATCTCCCAGCGCGTTGGCAATTGCCTCGAAATCCTTGGAGACATTGCCCGCCACGCCACCTTCGGCTTTGGCAAGGTGGAACTGCGCATTGCGGAACAGGCGACCCATCACCAGTGCCGGTGTGGTACTGGCGCTGGCATAATAACGCTCGACCACGCCGGCGTTGACACTGCCGAGCGCGAGGTATTGGAGACGGTCAAAGACTGCGAACAGGCGACCGCACAGGTAAGCGGGGTCGTGGGATTCAGGATTCAAGCATTCTGTCATGGTGTAGTCTTTCGTTTGAGTATTATTGTTTTTTGAATTGGAAGAGCGGAGCAGGCATGCCTTGACGAGCGCAAGCCGGGCAACAATAGCGGCTTTCCGTAGCGCATCTTCGCCTTTCGGCTCGATTTGCTGTCGTTTCAAAGCGGCTGCGAGCACGGATTGCGGGAGTGGGGCACCGCGCAAGGCGGCATGGAACAATTGTGTTGAAACCTGTGACGGTAATTCGTCCAGTTCCTTGCGAACCATGCCATAAAGCAGGGCGTAAAATTTGAAGTCATGCTTGATGCCCACACCGTCCGGTGCGACAATGCTGAGGTCTTCAAACCATTTGGCGATGTGTTGACATACTTCGGGCACGGTGCTTTCAAGCCAGTCACGCACCATGACGCGAGCGCCGTTGCCCGAAAGGCTCAAGGCGTAGTAGGCGTTTTCGTTGAAAGTGGCGGGTGGTTGGCCGGCATGGACGGATTTTAGCAGGTTGGCGACAGCATTCTCATCCGCGTTCGCGAGAATGTCTATTGGATCGTAATCCAGCGGCTTGCGCGTCCAATGTAGATGGACGGTGTTGTTGAACACTAGTTTTTGCGCGCGGCTATTCTCGATAAGGGCATTCAACGCGGAACGAATCTTCAACTCAGCCGGAGCCGACAATGCAGCGTTTTGCGCCTGTTCCAGGCCGAAGGAGCAGAACGAGTCTTTGTCGAAACTGATGAGGTTTGTGCCGGTTGCGAGACCTCCCGGAACACCTTTGATCTTTTCGGTGGTATCGAGCGTGTCGGCCAGGATACCAGTGGCAACACAGATCCGGCGACTCCGGGCTTTTACGCCAGTAATCGCCTGCCTGCGGCGGTTGCGCCAGAATGCCCTGAGGTTTTCCTCGTCGAGGAGGCTCGCTCCGTCCACGGAGAACGTCGTGTTGTCGGAAGGTTTGGCTTTGGCGGCCAGCAGCTGGCGGTGCAGTTCGGCGAGACCGGCCTCATCACGCAGGAACGTGAGGATGGACTGCAACCGCGGGGATTCATCCGGACAAGCCGCAGAGGCTTCTTCAAGGAGTTTTTGGAAATAGGCATGCTGAACACGTCGCGCTTCCGCCTTCTCCATGGCCTTCCCATCGAGTAGCAGGATCGCTCGTTCCAACGTGTCGCAGAGGAAATGCGATTTCGTGCCTTGGTTCAGCTCATTGGGAGAAGTGAAAGGGCGAACGAGCACTCTGGGGCGGGGCTTCTTGTCGTCGGGATTTTCCAGCAACGGAATGGGGCCCCCGGCGAGTTTGCCGTTCTGGTCGAGCGGAATGAGCCAGCGAACCGCGACTGTTTCAAAATCCGCGTCACCGAGTTGCTCCCGCTCGGCGTAGCCAATGAGGGCTTGGAGCATCATGCCGCACCTCCGAGTTGTTGTTTCATTTCGTTCCAGTCGGGGACGTTCACAATCCCGTCTTTGATTCTGGCGGGGAACAAAGTGATCCGTGGGTCGGGCTTTTCCACCTTGCCGGGCAGTTGGTCCTTGGACACATCGAGGTTGAACACGTCGTAAAGCATGAGGCCGAGGTCGGTGTCGGGATTGAGGCCGGGGGCGACGCGCATGGCGGATTCGTCAGCCAACTCGAAATGCGCAGGGAATTCACGGCAGCCGAAGCAGGGTTGGGCGAAGCATTGGCCCTTCTCCGCACGGCGTTGGAACATGGCGAGATACTTGACGGGGGTGTCGTCGCCGTTGTCTTCGTCGCCGGCCGGAACGCGACGCGGCAAGCCGGCCAGCGGGGTCAGATGCAAACTGGCTTCGATGACGTATTCCACGTCGCGCAGGGCGAGCGTGTTGCGCTGGGTGCGGTCATCGTCGGCCAGCAAGGGTGCTGGATTACGCGGCGAGAGGCGGGATTTGACCTCGTTACGCCGGAAAGCGAGAAAGCGGATGGGTTTCTTGACGGCGATGCGCCGGATGCGCCAGCGGAATTGAGGCTTGTATAGAATGGCCTCGAGCAAGCCGCGGGCGGCGCTCGGGGTGATAACGGCGTAGCTCACGCGTTCCACTTTCATTTCGGGCCGGGTGAAACAGGCGAGGTCGCCCCAGGCGCGGAGATGGATGGTCATAAGTCGGTTCCTTTCATAGGCAATAGTTTGCTGCGTCTAGATGGCCAAGGCCAAGGTCTTCGTCGTAATCGGAATTCCAAACCCAGAAGTCCCAATCCTCGGCAGGCTGGTAGAGGTAGCCTTTGGCCTGTGCGTCGAAGAATTCGCCCTGGTAAAGATTCACGGAGTAACACTGGGCTTCGCGGCATTCGGCACCGGTCAGGTGTTTCTGGACGCGGAGCTTTTCAGCCAGATCCGTGCCCCGCTTCCATTTCACGAGCACGGCGCGCGTTTCGTTGCCGACCAACTGACATTCCCGCGCTGCCTTTGGGAAATTGAATTCCTGGCAGGCGGCGAACACCGGATCGTTCTTGAAGGATTCCGGTCCGAGCAGACCGTAGAGTTCAGCAAAGTATCTGGCGTAAAAGGACGGCTGGTGAATGCGCGACTGCGCCTGGTCGAACCGGGAGAAAAAGCTTTCCGTGATCTTCATGACTTGTTCGTAACCTTTGGGTAAATGACCGCCGTCCTTGGGCCGGAACACGGTCACCGGGCAAGGACTAGTGTGAAGCCCCTCGCGGTTGCAGCGGCCGGCGGTTTGGATGATGGAATCCAGCGGGCCGAGCGCGCGAAAGGCGACGGGGAAATCTACGTCCACGCCCGCTTCGATCAGTTGTGTGGAAACCAACCGGCAGGATTCGCTGATGCCGGGATCAAGCCGGCGGCGGATTTCCTCGAGCTTTTCCTGACGGTGCGCCGGGCACATCCGGGCCGAGAGATGAAAACAGGCGGACGGTTCGGTTTTCCGCACCTGTTTGAATAATTCGCGGGCGTCCCTGGTGGTGTTAACTACGCACAGCGCCTGCGGAACGGCGGTCAGTTTCGCCGCAAGTTCGGGCCAGGCGATTTCTTCCTGCTGTTTCGGGAGAATGATGTTTGTCCGCCGCAACGTTTCAGCCATTGCGCCGGGATTGGACGAGATTTCAACGGGGGTCCAACCATACGGAAGCGCATTTCCGGTGGAGGCGAAAGCCGGTTGTGTGGCTGTCATGAAAACAGCCGTCACGCCGTAATCGCGGACAAGCAGGCTCACGCTGGAAAGAAGCGACGGCACGAGGCAAGTGGGCAGTGTTTGGACTTCGTCGAAGAGAACAACAGAACGACCGATGTTATGCAGCTTGCGGCAATCCGAGGGGCGATTGCTGAAAAGGCTTTGGAAAAACTGGACGTTGGTGGTGACGACCAGCGGAGCGGCCCAGTTTTCCGCCGCGAGCCGCGCGCGACGCAACCGTTCCTCCTCTGCGTCGCGGCCCTGGTCTTCCTTTCGCTCGCGTGGCGCGACAGCGCTGTGATGTTCAAGCACGCAGTCGGGGCCGAATTCCAACTCGAACAACTCGCGATAGACCCGGGCGGTTTGCTCGATGATGCTAGTGAACGGTATGACCACAATCACCCGGCGGAAACGGCGCGGATCAGCCTCCGGCACCCGGGCGTTGTGGTGAACGATGTGTTGCAGGGCGAAGGCCAGGGAAGACAGAGTCTTGCCGCTGCCTGTGGGCGCGGTCAGCGTGAACAGGCCCGGCGGCTTGAAGGCGGCCTCTATACAATCCTTGAGTAATTGTTGGCGGAGCGTAATGACCGCTCCGCTTCCGGACTTGGACGTCAGATGATCTTGAAGGATTTGCAGGGCGCGCTCCGGTTGAAGCCCTGGCGTGCGACGTTCAGATGTTTGGACCGGATTGAAATGCGCCTCCGTGTCGAGAAAGTCGGCGTCAACGAGGCAGCTAAATATCATCCTCGTCCGAAGAGATTCCTCAAACCACTGGTCTTTTTGAATTGGACGGGGTGAGTAATGCGGCAACTTCAGTCCATCCCGCTCAAACCGTGATAACAACGTGCCTGTATCCTCCGGGCATTGTCCGGTCAATTCAAGCCGTCGGGCAGAGTCGCCGAAATCGGCGACCGTTGTCTTCAAAGGTGTTCCCGCCTCGCCATCGTGCAAGGCTGGGATGCCAGTGTGGTGTCCGTCAGCCGCAAAGGCCACGGTCAAGGCTTTCAACTGGGCCGCATACGCTGCTCCGGCGGCCCAATGATTCAAGCCGTGGATCGCAGGATTGCGGAGACGTGATAGAAATCGTTCCGCATACTTTCCCAAGTCATGGAGCAGTCCGGCAATTTGTGCCTCTTCGTCCAAGCGCAACGGTTCCGCAAATTTCTTCGCTAGCGCGGAAACATTGCGGAGGTGTGTGGAAAGTCGTTGCCAGTGGTCCAGGTCCGGATCACGTGTGCCGTTCGGCAATTCTGCCGTATGCGCGTAGAATCTTATCATGCTTGGTCTGAACTGTTCATTTTCGGCTTTGATTTCATCGCCTGAAAGTCATTTGTTTTGAATGATCTTAGCAGGGGGGGTGTGACAAATACGGTCACTCCCCTAAATTTCTTTCCGATTTTTTCGGGACCACTACCAGAAGCAGCACATCCATTTATACCATTGGTTTTGAAACAGATGCGCAGCTCTTGACGCGATATGCGGCTGATATTAACCTTGTTTGCTGGTCGCTTGGCGGCTGGCATCCTGTCAATAGAATTAGTTGCCTCGCTTGACCGCAGCCAGCTGGTAATCAAAGAGGATATTGCCGAACTCGGACGGGATTCGGAACTCGGACAATCCAGCGCGAGTTTGCTGCGCCAGGTGATCAGCCATCTTAACGTAGATGTCGTACGGATGGATGGCAACCTTGCGAGCCCAGCTTTGGTCGATGATCTGGACGAGTTCGGCAGAAAAATACCGAGGCACCAGACACTCCTACACTTTAGTCCAACGAAGAAACCAAGAGCTGGTCTTCTTGGCCTGACAGAACGACAAAAAGATTCCGCATCACTCCTTCTCATCGTGAAGGCAAAACAGCATTCTCCTCATCCAAACGCTGCAACATCCTGGCGCATGGAAGATTACGCTTGGAATTTTTGACGACAAATCCGAGCTGAGTCAATCATGGAAAGTGATTTTTCGCGTGGCAAGCATTACCAATGGTGATCCTCGCCTCAAACGTATTTCACTCTCCCCGTGACGGATCTGCTGGTCCGTGCGACCGTTTCACCGAGCCGGATGCTTTGCCACCTTAGACAGCTAGCCCGGCAGCGAAATATCGATACCTCATCAAGCCGATCAATCTACAACACACCGGTAGAACACCATGCTAAACCTTGGGCAAGGTATAAGGGTCGCGGTAGATCCGGCCCAATAGGGCAGCAGCCTCGGAATCGTTCGCAATCGTCTCGCGTTCGCCATCCCACTGGATTCGGCGGTTGACACGATAGGCGATATTGGCGAGGTGTCCCGGGATGCTGCCGAGGTGTCTGAGTTCGACGTCGGCGTTGGGGAGTTTGCGGCTGCGGATGCAGTCCAGCCAATTGCGTTTGTGCGGGAAGAGGTACTGTACAACACAACACACTCAAATCGCTCGACCGAATGACGAGGAGCGCGGTCAGCCGCATATTTCAGGGCGAACGTCCTCGGCGCGCTCCTCGTCATCGGTCAGCTTTGCGTTAGCCAGTTCGCACTGTGAAGGCGTTGCGCATCATTCTTGTTTTTGCGGTAGTCCACTTTGTTGTGGCCTTTGGTCTGTTCCTTCGTTCTTTTGGCAGCACGATGCGTCGTTTTGACAGCGGTGAGATGCCGAGCACGTTCGATCGATTCCTCGGAATAGTTGTACATGTGCTATGGTTTCCATTTGTGCAGGTGGCGAAAGTGACGCACATCGGAGGCGGTGGTCCGGCTGAGTGGCTATTATTAGTGGCCAGTAGTCTTTTGTGGGGGCTTTTCATTTACGGCGTCATTTTCGGATGCCGACGGTTGTGGTGCTCGCGACAGCCGAGGCACGGCTATGGGAGCGTGGCCTAACATTTAGCTAGCAAGGATTGGAGCCTTGGATCAAGACTCAATGATGTTTTCGGCAGCTGGAATGGATGCCGGTGGCACACCGACGCTTTCCGGGCATAGGTCTCTTGGGATTGAAAAAGGGTGTGGTTGGTGGATTGGTTGGTTTTTGTTCGTGGTGTTTCAGTATGTTCGCCATGTTTCACTGACATGCCATAGAAGGGATCAACTCACTGGAACCCCAATAAAAATGGGCCTAAAACCTGCGTTTTAGGCCCGAAATTGGTTGCGGGGACAGGATTTGAACCTGTGACCTTCAGGTTATGAGTCTAAAGCTGCATGATTGATCTCCAGTCAGTTATACGGCTTTTATGCAATTTATTTGGCAATTATTTGGAAACGCCCCTAAAGTCTTTCACAGTATTGCACAGTCTTTCAAAGCGTTGCACAAACTGAACATATGTCTCTGGAAATCCGAAAATCGAGTAAATGGTGGTACGGGGTGTTCATGGTTAACGGCCAACGCACCGTCATCAATCTGGGCGTTCCCATCACGGGTCGGCGTCCCCCCAAACGAACCATGCTGGGGGATGATGAATTTGAACGTTCCCGGGGCCGGGCCATGCAGGCCTACGCCAAGCAGCGCAAGAAAATGGATGAAGACCGAACCGGTGAGAAGGCCCTCACCAAACTGGCCGAGATGAAGACAGGGCGGGAGGTTTCCTTCCCCATGCTGATCGACCTGCCTCAACACTGGGAAGCGATTCCACGACGCAAGACCCCGGATGGACGCTATGCCCACCAGTGCAAAACCACGTTGGAACGGTTCGCCGCGTTCGTGGTCGAGCGTCAGCGGGGGGCCGATGAGTTTGTGTCGGTGAAACCGGAGACGGCCAGGGCTTTCATGGCCGCTGAAGAGGCCCGAGGGGTGTCCCCCAAGACCTGGAACGACACACTAAAGCTCTTGAGAGCTACCTTCCGGCATCTGCATCCGCACCTCAATGACGGGAGCAATCCATTTCATGGCTTGGTGACCAAGGCGACCGAGACGGTCAATCGGGAGCCATTCACGGTCGAGGAACTCAAGGCGATTACCGAGGCCTGTGCCGGGGATGACTTCATCCGGCCGATTATTGTGACCGGCATGTGCACGGCCATGCGTCGGGGCGACTGCTGCATGCTGAAATGGGACGATGTGGATCTGAAGGCTGGATTCATCACGGTGAAAACGGCCAAGACAGGGGAAACGGTCGATATCCCGGTGTTCCCGATGTTGAGGGATGAACTACAGCGGGCGTTGGCATCAACCGGGGGCAAGGGATGCTGTTTTCCGGAACAGGCCCAGATGTATACCACCAATCCCGACGGGATTACCTGGCGGGTGAAGCAGGTTCTGGCCAAGGCGCTGAAATCGCCGACAGGCCCGAACACGCCTGAACCGTCTGTGTCCACCGATGAAGTGCGGACCAAAGGACTGGCCTACATTAAAGGCCTGGGCGAGACGTCGAAGGCTGAGAACATGCGAGTGGTGTTCACGGCATACGTGGACGGGCAGAACCTCAAGGAAGTGATGGCCGGGACTTGTTGTAGCCGAGGGACGGTGTCAAATTACCTGAATGAACTCGAGCGTGACACTGGTTTTCCCATTCTGCGCGGGAAACAGCGGGCATTGAAGACCGACGGATTACAGACGGAGCGGGAAAACGGGAAACGTCGGGCGTCGGTTCATGATTTCCATAGTTTTCGGGTGACTTGGATCACGCTGGCCTTGGCGGCGGGTGTGCCGTTGGAACTGGTCCAAAGGGTGACTGGCCATCGAACGGTTGCGGTCGTGATGAAGCACTACTTCCGTCCGGGGCGGGAAGACTTCCGGCAGGCACTGAATGCTGCGATGCCGCAATTCTTGGTGAACGGACATAAGAAATCAGAAACCAAGGGCGAGGTGGTATTGTCGCCAAAGGACGAGATCCGAAGGATCGTCGAACATGTCACGCCCCGAACATGGAAGAAGGATAAAGCGCGAATTCTTCAATTGCTTGAAATTGTATAACAACGGCGTGGTGAGTGGTAAAAGAGGGAAGTGGTCAGACGATTATCAGCGCGCCCTTGTTGCTGATCGCATTGAGAACCTCACATGAGCAATTCGGTGCCATATCAATTTCTCGCCGATCTGGTGTTGATCGTGCACTTCGCCATCGTTGTGTTCATCATTGGCGGCCTGGTCTTCATTGGGGTCGGCGGTTGGCGAGGCTGGCGGCTGGCGCGATTGCTTTGGTTTCGTGTTATGCACCTGGTGGCCATCGCTGTGGTTGTCGCTCAAGTTTGGCTTGGGAAACTGTGCGCGCTCACAACGCTGGAAATGGGGCTCCGTACCAAGGCTCATGAAACGACATACACAGGAAGCTTTATCGAGTATTGGCTGGATCGCTTGCTGTTTTTCGAGGCGCCCACCTGGGTTTTCACTCTCGCCTACTCGGCCTTCGGGTTGGCGGTCCTGGCCGCCTGGTGGGTCTTTCCACCTCGATCAAGGTCTCGTGCGCAATCAGGCGATGCTTAAGCCTTCCCTGCCTTGTCAAAATCCCGGCATTATCCTTTCGGCATATAGCGGGAATCGTCCTGCGGGGGGAGATCATTTCTCCGTGTTTCCTTCTTTGGGAGCTTTCCTCTCGATTTTGCATCGAGAATCATCTCATACAAAGCCGTTGGCTCGGGCATAAACTGCATGTGGAAGGGTGTGCCGCCGGTTCCAACGGCCACAACCGTTCCGTATCCCAGTAACCTGCCTAAAAGTGGTTGCCTCAAGAAAACCGATTCAATGTCACCTACATTAAGGATAGCCACATTTCGCGAAATAAAGCCGCTCCTGATTGCCAGGGTGTTGGTTGTCAACCTCACAACGTTATTACGGTGTGCTAGCCATATCACAATGAAGAAACCTGCGTTGGCTATTAGGAACAGCATGATCGGCAATGTAATGAGCCATGTTAAGTGAGGTGCCGAATTGGGCTGCATCTGCCGAATCGGCATCATGATTATGTTGAAAGATAAATAGAGAAACCCTAGCGGAAAAACGCTTATCACCAGGGCAAGGAATGGGAGAACGAATATGCCATAGTGCAGTTTTTGCTCGTAGATTATGTTGTCTTTTTCAGGGGCCATAATGGTTTTCAAGCACTGTATAATGCTTAAGATTCTTGCCATTTTCCCATTGTTCTTCAAGCAATTATGCTAATTATTGCTGCAGCCTTGTTGGCTGCATTGGCTACGATGTGGTTTCGAAGTGAGATTGCTGGAAGTCATTGGCCCATGGATCATAAGAGAATGAACGCCTTTACACAGGCGGGCTGCGGTTTCGATTATCTCAGACAGACCTTTGACGAGTGCTGAATTCTGCCGGGTACTAAATGCCGGGTGTTGTGGGTAATCATTTGGCCTGTCCAGCGGCCTCCGCCACCGCCCGCACCATGGCTGACCGTCCGTCGTATCGATCCGCGCCAATGTCAGATCCCGGTCCACCGCCCCATTTCCCCGGCGGTTCCGGTTCCAATCCATCAATACGTGCGTGCTGGAACCGGCAGCGATCGGCACAGGATTTCGCGCGGCGTTTTGGATCACTTCGGCGAGCTTGGCCACAGTCCAAGCGTGCAGTTCTTTGTGGAAAAGACCTAGCTGCGGAATTTGGAGCGTGTTCTTCGGATTGAGAGCCGTCATATCGAAACTCGTGTGCGTGTGGCTGGGCAGCAGGAGCAAATCATCTGCTTGCCAGCCCTCGGCCCCAAGGGCCAGCGCGACCGTTTCGCGGAAACCGGGAGGAAACGCCAGCACATCGGCGGTCACCAGGGCGCGGCGTTTTTCGCCATCACGAAATACCAGCGCCTTCGCCCATACACGATCGTGCACACCTGTAGCGGGTCGGCTCATCCGTTCGCCATAGCCACCAAGGGCGGCCTTCATCTCCAGCGGTGGGGTCCAGATCGATGCGCGCGACGCCAGCTTGAAGTGGCGCGGCAGCCACATTTAAGGCCGTGAGGGCAAACAAACCAATCCCGGCGACTAGGTTTTCAAATGACATTCTTGGTTCAAAAGGAATATATACAAACCAAAATGAATCGAACACCAGAGAATGCCGAGAATTGTCCTGACAGACTCACCCCGGAACAGGCGATTGAAATGGCCGTGAAAGCTGGTTTTAAAGCAGGAGTGCACCACAGCGGGGAGCAAGAGCGACAAAGCAAGAACGTCTTACGTGCCCTCAAGGGAGACGCTTTGGTAGTCAAGGCTGTTCGGGTATGCCACGAACTCGATGATTTGATCAGGAACTTGGAGAAGGCAAAAAATCGCCGAGGTGTTTCGGACAAAATGTTAAAGGCTGCATGGCTTTCAGTATCGGCTGCGCTCCGAGAGGGTGTTCGCGCAATGAATACCCATGCAGCTAAAAATCCTCGCCTCTTTGGTTTTGCTGCCAAGGCATGTTATTGGCCTGTCATTAAGTCACCAGGATTGGGCTTTGTAGAGGAGGAGCAAAACGAAAAATGGCTATTTGCCCAGTTAAAAATAGGTACGGAGGCCGAGCTTAAAGTCGTAGGTAGCAAGTGGAAAGCAAATGACAAAGTTGGAGAATTAGCAGTCCATTTATTGAAAAGAGTCATTAACGGTCGGCTTTTTGAGGATCCCTTAGATGACGATGATCCCGCTGATGACCGAAAAGCAGCCCAAGAATTTCGCAACAGAGTATCGAAACTCCCTCCGCTCAAGAAACGTGGGGCCTGGAAAAAGTACTGGGTTTTGGCCGAGGAAATTCTTCTTCGTCTCTGGCAGGATCCGGTACAGCGGCAGAGGCTCTCACTACTTGTAACCGCGCAGTCGAAACAACAAAGTCCGGGCCGAATGAAGGCATATCTTTTTTCAACACTTAAGGAACGGTTTGCTAGTATGGCTGGACAGTGGGATGCCTAAAGACCACGGATTCGGACAGGTCAACTGCTGAATCTCAAAAGGGAGTTTTTTGTTCGCAAGCCGGGTGCTCTGCAAAATTTGTCGCCAGGGACGGTGACAGTCGCTGCTATTCCCGTTTTTTGATCCATAAAGAAACAGTTTTTTTGATATTTGTATTATATTGGTAATGAGTTAAATGCATATAATGGTCTTTCTTTAGCAGGCAAATATTATTGGAAAATATAGGTTTTGCCTGGCCACATTTTATTCTCCTAGCGGATCGATAGATCCATGCCTTTTCCTGATTCAATGGTGAAATAGATATCTGTATCATATTGCTGCGTAGTTATTTAGAATTCATAATGTTCCCAGTGCCCAGAGCAAATTAGCCATCTTTTTTTGCAGGTATTTTTTCTTCTTCCGACCAGCAATCGGAGTCATGAAATACGCATCATACTGTATAACAATGCGTTACGTTGCAGGAGTTGCCCCCTATTGCTCCTGCAAAGTGGCTTAATGGAGAGTGATGTCGTGAAATCGAATGATATCACAACTGATGATGCGAGGGGCAACATGCAAAGCTGCATGGGACTGCTCGTTAGACGATCGATGCCAGATTGTGCTGCAAATGTCCAAAGCTTGTCGGCTACTGGACTCATTGAGCAGACGGATCCAGCGCTGGTGTTGTCCGTAATTTTCTGAATTCCCAATGACCACACTCGAACAAATCATTCAAGCCGCAATGGTTGCCGATGCTGATCTTCGGCTTGCCGCTTTGTGTGTATTGCAGAGGAAGGCCCATGTCACTGACACCAGCGACGAGATCATTCAAAACGAACCTTACTTAACCTGCCGAACTCTGGCGCAACGCTTGGGGGTTAGCCCCTGCACGGTTTGGCGTTGGCAGCCCCCGTCGCATGACCTGGGCGGTCGCCGTCGTTACCGGTTTTCGGAAGTCCAGGCCTATCTGGCCAGCGACGATTTCGAGCGCCGGGCCGCGGCCTTGCGGGCTGAGCGGCGGAACGGTTTCGCTGCAAAACGAACAGACGAGCAGTCACAGGCCAAACCCGACGGTACAGACGAATGCCAACAAACGGCAGGCCCGGCCAGGTGTAAAAAATTCCGAACAACTACTTCCGAATGACTACAAATTTTCGCTTTCAACCTTGTCCTAAAACCGGAAATGGCGTGCACCGCTGGTTATTAAGCCAAGCCAATCGCTGCCGGCTCGAAGGCATGCAGCCAGAAACCACCCACTCGGTTCTGCGGGACGGCACTCGCGCCTGCGGGCGGACTGTGCCGGATTCGGAAATCAGGGCGGCCGTAAAAACGGCCTATGAATCGACCTGGTCACCGATTCCAAGAAGCCATACGCCTGGTGCCCATGCATGTTCGCCTTCATCGGCATGGCCCAAACCAAACCAAGACTCCATCGAGAAGATCACCGCCAGCGGCTTCGGCTTGGCAGATCTGTGGGAGGAATCTCCGGTGCGCATCGAGGACAACCGAAGCCGGGCGGAGGAACTGATTACCGCCCTTTTCCCCGGCGATCCACTGCTGTGCATCGCCAAAGCCAAACCGGCTGATGCAAAGACGGCGCCACGGTCAACGTGGATCGGGCAACTTGACACTTCGGCCCTCATCGTTCCCTCGCCAATGTCGGCACTCACGGGCAAGACCAAGGACGGACGTGAGTCATCACGGTGTTTGGAGAATACGGGACCACGCCGGTTCCTGGTCATTGAGTTCGACCAGGGGGATTTAGATTCACAAGCCGGCCGAATCTGGCACCTGGCCCAGCTTGCTCCGCTTGCGCTTGCTGTTCATTCCGGTGGTAAATCACTGCATGGTTGGTTTCCGACTCATGGTAAATGCGAAACGGAGCTGAAAAGATTCATGGCTCGCGCCGTGATGATTGGTGCCGATCCAGCAACTTGGACGAAATGCCAGATGGTAAGGTTGCCCGAAGGTCAGCGTGAGGATGGCTCCCCCCAGCGTTGTTTTTATTTTAATCCCGCAATCCTTTAAACCTATGCCAGCTACCACATGGACTCCCGACGCGGTTGCCGAATTGCCGGATCCAGTCAATCAAGGTGAAGGGGCGACTTCTCCATTTCGGCCTTCCGACTGTAACGGAACACCCCACATCGTTCTTCCGGGCAGTGAAGTGAGCATCATGGCAACCGCATCGAACCTTTATCAGATCATCGCTCCGACTCATCAGCTCTTTGTCCGTGGCAAAGTAATCGTCTTCCTAACCCAAAACCTCACTCGGCAGCTAGTGATTGAACCCTTGCGCCCAAGTGCGGCTCGCAGTTACTTCGAAAAGTTCGCTCGCTTCTTTGCATGGCGGTCAGGCAAGGATGGCAAGCCGGTTCTAAAGCCAACGGTAATACCGGAGGAGACGGCCCGGGCACTCCTGGATTGTCACATTGCCGCAGAACTACTGCCGCCCATTAAAGGATTGGTCAATTGTCCTCTACTCACAGAAGTCGACGGTCAACTAATCGTCAGCTCGAAAGGCTACGATTCCCGGACTGGAATGTTGGTGCTAGACGGTAGCCAGCCTGAAGATGTGTCTCTGCCCGAAGCCGTTAAGTCGTTAGAGCAACTGCTTATCAACTTTGAATTTCAGACCCTATCGGATGCGTCACGGGCGATGGCGGCGATGATTACGCCCGCGCTCAAAATGGGGGATTTGCTCAAGGGACATATTCCGGCGGATGTGGCCGAAGCCGACCAGTCCCAAAGCGGGAAAACTTATCGGCAAAAGTTGATTGCCGCCATTTACAATGAAACACCGGCTTTGGTTCCTCAGAAACGAACCGGGGTGGGCGGGATCGATGAAAGTTTTTTTGAAAAGCTCGTTAATGGCCGTCCTTTTATCCAATTCGACAATATTCGGGGTGAGCTGGATTCCCCGGCTCTTGAAACTTTCCTTACGGGGACTGGCTCATTCCCGTGTCGCATACCGCACTGTCGCGAGATCGAGGTCGATCCTTCTCGGTTCATGGTGCTGGTGACCAGCAATGGTGTTGAGACCACGCGGGACCTTGCCAACCGTGCAAGCATCGTGCGTATCCGCAAGCGTCACCAGGTTCAATTCCCCGACACCCTGGGTGAGGTCACCAAAAGACAATCCCATTATCTGGGCTGCGTTTTTGCAGTCATTCGGGAATGGCACCGCCAAGGAAAGCCGCGAACCCAAGAGGTGCGCCATGATTTTCGCGAGTGGTGCCAAATACTGGACTGGATCGTTCAAAACGTCTGTGGGATGGCACCGCTCATGGATGGACACCTGGATGCACAGCAAAGGGTAAGCAGCCCCATTCTCACCTTTCTGCGGCGGATCGCACTTGAAATAGAATTAACAGAGCAGCTTGGAAGTCCTTTAAGCGCGTCTTCCATTATCGAACTAGCCAACAATGCTGACCTAGTAGTGCCCGGACTAAGCCGCGACGATACCCTTAACGAGGAAAAGGCCAAGAAATTGCTTGGCATGAAGTTGGGAACTGTTTTCAAAAAACAAAACACCATCGAACTCGATAACTTCACTGTTACTCGAAGTGAGGAAACACGTTCTCGACAGGAGGGAGGTTGCTATTGCCTCAAAACTTACACCTTTGATCACAAGTCCGCAGTAACGCAGTAACTGCAGCAACCCCTACAACCCTATGGAAAACGGTACCATTTTTCTAAAAGTATTGAGGGTTACTGCGGCTACTGCGGACTGTATCGGCGTGGACCGTGCCGAGCCCAGTGGGCGGCCTCTTGGTTCTGCTCTGAGACAGGGGGCCAGCCCTCACTGCTCCCTTGGCATTTTTCTGTTAACGGCAATCAATCAATACACATCACTCTTATGCGCAAAGAACTCAAATTAACTGTCAAGCACCTCAATATTGAGCAGCTGAAACCACACCCCAAAAACCCCCGCATCCATCCCGAACCGGGATCGGCGGAATGGGAGTCTCTCAAAGCCTCCCTGGAGCACGATTACTTTGATCCGATCGTTTGGAACGAGCGCAATGAGTGCCTGGTCTCGGGCCACCTCCGGGCCAAGGTCCTGGAAGCCGAGGGGGTCCAGTCTGTTGATGCGGTGGTCGTGGACTACGACGAACCGACTCACGAAGCCCGCATGATCGCGGCCAACCAGCAGGTTGGGTCCTTTGACGACGGCCTGCTGGCTGAACTGCTGGCCAATTGCCAACAACCAGCCTTGGCTGGCATGACCGATGCCCAGCTGGCAGCCGTCCTCGAACAGACGGCAACCGACCAGGTCCCCCCAGAAGACTTCAAATCGGTCGATGAAAGCCTGCCGACCGAATTCCGGTGTCCGAAGTGCAACTACCAATGGAGCGGAAAGCCATTATGATCAACACCCCAATTTCCGAACTGTACGAACTGCGTCGGGCTATCAACAATGTGGATCTTGCCTTGGCCACCATGCTCGCTTACCGGGCGGACCTTTCCCGCCGCGCCCAAGCGGTTAAGACCCTGGCAGGTCTGCCCAAACTCGATCCCCAACGAGAGGCTGAAATCGCCTTTCGCTATGATTCGATTGCCCCGGGATCGGTGGCGATCGCAGCATCCATCCTCCATTACTGCCGTGATAACCATGAACAAGCCCCCCTACAAAATCCCAACTGTAGCCGAAATTGAAGCAGTGCCGTTGAACGGTCTGAAGGTGGTTTCCACGTTCAGCGGCTGCGGCGGAAGTTGTCTTGGTTTCCGGATGGCCGGTTTCAACGTGATCTGGGCCAACGAATTCATCCCGGCCGCCGCTGAAGTCTACCGACTGAACCACGCGGACACGATCCTCGACACCCGGGATATCCGAAAGGTCCAGCCCCAGGACATCCTCAATGCCACCGGCCTAAAACCCGGCGAACTCGACGTATTCAACGGCTCGCCCCCCTGTGCCAGCTTCAGCACCGCCGGGAAGCGAGAAAAGCACTGGGGCAAGGCCAAGAAATACAGTGACACCGTCCAACGGACCGATGACCTGTTTTTCGAATACGCCCGGCTCCTGGAAGGACTCAAACCCAAGGTCTTCGTGGCCGAAAACGTCAGTGGCTTGGTCAAAGGCGTCGCCAAGGGTTACTTCCTCGAAATCCTCAGGAAACTGAAATCCTGCGGTTACCGGGTTGGGTGCAAGGTCCTCGATGCCCAATGGCTCGGGGTTCCCCAGGCCCGCCAACGGACCATTTTCATCGGCGTCCGGGAAGACTTGGGCAAAGAACCAGTGTTCCCCAAGCCATTGCCTTACCGCTACACCCTGCGAGACGCGTTGCCGTGGCTGGTCAGGGCTAAATACGGGCCGACCTGGAAACAAGCTGACTCGCCCTGTCCTACGGTCAGCGCGCACGGGTCCTACAACCCGGCCACCAGTCACCAGGGGCTTGAACTGGTTGAAGCCAAGGTTATTCAGGGGCCTCAGGGCAATGGGTGGAAGGCGGGCAAAGACCTCACCGATGGCCCGGCTCCAACGGTCCTGGCTACGGCGACACAATCGATGTTGGTCGAGGCTCGGCTCAAGGGCGGGACCGGCGCGGCCTTCGAACAGAAAGGCCAAGCCTTTGACCTCGACCGACCGTGTCCGACCGTCCTGGGCACCAAACCCAATCAGTTCGAGGTCGATTTCAGCGGTTTTGCTATCGCCAAGGAATGGGAC
The DNA here is from genome assembly GCA_022709905.1 of Verrucomicrobiota bacterium. Taxonomy (GTDB): domain Bacteria; phylum Verrucomicrobiota; class Verrucomicrobiia; order Limisphaerales; family UBA1319; genus JAKLHY01. The sequence continues at coordinate 21,165 of JAKLHY010000024.1, forward strand.
CGGCTGAAACCGGGTCAGGCCTCGGACAAGTACTTCAACCTGGTCAAACCCCACCCCGATGAACCGTGCCCCACGATCTGCGCTTCTCATGGCCACCCCGGCATCGCATCGGTCACCCACCCCACTGAAAGGCGCAAACTCACCATCGACGAACTTAAACGGATCTGTTCCTTCCCGGAGGACTTCCAATTGACCGGCACCTATGCTCAGCAATGGGAACGCCTCGGAAGAGCCGTGCCGCCAACGATGATGTTCCATATCGCAAAAACAATTCACCATGAAATCCTCTCTTAAAATCCCCAAGCATTGGACCTTTCGGAATCAGGCTGTCGCCAAACACTTCGACCGCCATGTCCGAGAACAACTCCCCTGGTATGGCCTGGCTACCCAGGCGATGGCCAATTTCGGACGCCATTACATCCCCAGCAAAGGGATGGTCTATGACATCGGGGCTTCAACCGGCAATATCGGTCTGGCCATCAAGGACACCGTCGACCAACGCCAGGCCCGGTTCATCGCCATCGAAGAAAGCCAGGAAATGGCCGACCGGTATCAGGGACCGCCCGAACTGGTCGTGGCCGACGCCATGGCCTATGAGTATGAGCCATTTGACTTTGCGGTCTGTTTCCTGGTCCTGATGTTCCTGCCGGTCCAGGTCCGGGCGGCGTTCCTGCACCGTTTACAGGAGTTAACCAAGCCCGGCGGCGCCCTCGTGGTCGTTGACAAGGTCCAAATGCCCCCCGGTTATGTCGGGACCGCCTTCAGCCGGCTGACGCTCCAGCAAAAGCTCATTACCGGCACGCCCCCAGAGGCCATCATACGCAAGGAACTGTCTTTGGCGGGCTATCAGCGCCCGCTGGACCCAAAATCACTCCCAGCATCGGCTCGGACCTTCTTTCAGATGGGCGAGTTTGTCGGCTGGATCATTGAAAAGGAGGAAACTCATGGAACGATTGCCCGGTGAGTCAACCCAAGCCTATGAGGCATTCAGAACCTATGCCGGTCTGGGGCCTGGTCGATCGACTCGTGAGGTATGCAAGCGTCTGAACAAAAGCATAGCCTTGATTGGAAAGTGGTCGGCAAAGCACCACTGGGTGGAAAGGGCAGCGGCTTTCGATGATCGGTTGGACCGGATCACCCAGGAAGCCGAGGAAGCCAAGCTGATCGAGAAGGCCGGGGAGTGGGCTGAACGGATGCAGCACACACGGGAAGAGGCCTATCAGATGGCCAGTCGGCTGGTGGAAAAGGCTGAGGCCATGCTGAAGTTCCCCTTGGCTGAAACGATCAGCAAGGACGGCAAGACCATCATCAAGCCGGGGCGCTGGACCTTCGCGGATGCCGCGAAGATGCTCGACGTGGCCCATCGGCTCAAACAGCTGGTCACCGGCCTGCCGACTGACCGGCATGAACATTCCGGACCCGAGGGCCAACCCTTGCCCGTGGTAAACTCTCAAGTTCTGTTCTACCTGCCCAACAATGGCCGCGATAACTGAACAACAGCCGGGGACCGAGGAATCGGTGGCCATCCGGCCTCAACCGGCCCAGGAACGGTTTTTGACCTCACCGGCTGACATTGCCATCTACGGCGGTGCTGCCGGTGGGGGCAAGAGTTTTGCCCTGTTGTTGGAACCAATCCGGCATTATCACCGGCCGGGTTTCTTTGGGGTGATCTTTCGGCGTCAGGCGACACAGATCAAAAACGAGGGTGGCCTCTGGGATGAGTCCGAACAGTTGTATCCCAATCTGTCGGCCATTGGCTCACGGCACCAGTTGATCTGGACTTTCCCCAGCGGGGCACGGTTGCGGTTTGCGCACCTGGAGCATGAGGAAGACAAGTTCGGCTGGATGGGGGCGCAAGTCGCCTTCATCGGTTTTGATGAACTGACGCACTTCACCGAAGGGCAGTTCTGGTACCTGCTGAGCCGGAATCGGAGCACGTGTGGCGTCAAACCGTATGTCCGGGCAACCTGCAATCCGGATCCGGATTCCTTCGTGGCCCAGTTGGTCAGTTGGTGGATTGATCAGGAAACGGGCTTTGCCATTCCGGAACGCGCGGGCGTGATTCGATGGTTCATTCGGAGCGGGGATGACCTCTTGTGGGCCGATTCGAAAGAGGAATTACTCAGCCAGCACGGAGACTCGGTTCACCCGAAGAGCCTGACCTTCATCCCGGCCAGCATTCGGGACAACTCGATCCTGCTCAGCAAAGACCCAGGTTACATGGCGAACTTGACCGCCTTGCCCCGGGTTGACCGGGAACGGCTCTTGAATGGCAACTGGCTGGTTCGACCGTCGGCGGGTCTCCTGTTCAAGCGCCAGTGGTTCGAAGTGGTCGATGCCATCCCGGACAATCACAATGTCGTGCGGTATTGGGACCGGGCGGCGACTGAAGCCCGAGCGGGGACCGATCCGGATTGGACGGTGGGCTTGAAGATGTCCCGTGGGCGCAACGGGATTTTCTGCGTGGAAAACATCGTGCGGTTTCGAGGCACGCCAGCACGGGTCGAGGAAACCATCCGGAACACGGCGCAGGCTGACGGACATCAAGTGAGGATCGTTCTGGAACAAGATCCCGGGCAGGCAGGGGTCGCGGAAGTCAACTACTACATTCGGGCCTTGGCGGGCTACGCGGTCCGGGCCAATGTGGTGACGAAGGACAAGCAGACCCGCGCCCGACCGGTATCAGCCCAGAGCGAGGCGGGAAACGTCAAGCTGGTCCGGGGGCCTTGGAACGAGGCATTCCTGCGGGAACTGGAAAACTTCCCGGAGGGAAACCATGATGATCAGGTCGATGCCTTGAGTGGGGCCTTCAAGAACCTGCTCGGGACACACAAGATCTTCGTGGCGTGATCGGTACCGGCACAGCGGGTCCGTAGGGGCCGATACGTTTTTTTTACTTTAGGGGGTCATGTAAATGCTTCCCCTCATGGTAGGCTGGTCCCACTACAGTTATTGTTGCGACTCCTCAGGAGCGAGGACAACTCGAAATCCCAGAGTGGCCAACTTTGTGGTTGGCCCAAAGGCCTTGCCGCGTAAAGCCGATCGACAGAGCCCGGCAACCTCGTACCACGCCCCACCTCGGTAAACACGAGACGTGCCTGAGGCTGGACCTTTCGGATCCATTTGACTCCCACCACTGTAGGGACCGTACCAACTCTGAGTCCACTCGAATACGTTCCCATGCATGTCATACAAGCCCCAGGGATTGGGCTGCTTCATGCCAACGGGATGCGTGGTGCCACCGCTATTGTCTCCGTACCATGCGTAACGAGTGAGATTAGTGTAGCCCGGATCATCCCCGTAGCTAAACCGTGTTGAAGTCCATGCTCGGCAAGCGTACTCCCACTCCGCCTCCGTGGGCAGTCGATACGCGCTGCCCATCGGAATTAGACCCAATGCTCTTTCATGCCGGGTGAGCATCGCGCAGTAATTCGTGGCAGAGAACCAATCGACCTGTTCCACTGGCCGACTTGAGTTGCCGATAAAACGGCTTGGATTACTCCCCACTACCTTCCGATACTCCTCTTGGGTCACGGGATACTTACCCATCCAAAACCCTCGGCTTATCGTGACTGCGGTCTGCGGTCCCTCATTGGTCGATCTGCCGGCTTCAGTAGTTGGACTGCCCATCCAAAAGGTTCCAGGCGGGATGAATACCATCTGATTCGGGGCGGCAAAGGCAACAGCCCGATAAAACCGCTTGTCTTTTGCCGGAGCAGACTTATCGACCCATAGAAAGGAGCTGGCAGGCAATTTGAGGAATTCCACGCAGCTCCATGCGCTTGCATTGTTCGTCTGGGCAAAATCGGTGACGCATTCCACGGAATAGATGGTGTCGATCGTGCCCGTGATGGTCAGCCCAGCATACAATTGAAGGTCAAGATCGGCAGGGTTTTGAGCGGACGTCGGCAACTTTCCCACCGCGAGAACCGTGGCCATTACCAATAAGAACCGAAAAAGTTTCTGGAAGTGGGTCTGCATAACCAAAATGTAAAGGTTGCTTCGCAGCCCAGCCTCAGCCGGAATTCATCAGCGAAGTCCATCGACAAAACAAAAGTGAATCACCGGCTTGTCTGGGAAATTACGCTCCTTATCGCGCAGGTTTGCCTGCCACGCAAGGGAATATTCTCCTGATGAAAACCAACGTAATCCCAGAGATCATTGCATGTGACGGACCGGTTTTTGTGTGGATAAGATATTCTATCTGCATTAGGAGGCTCTCTTATGAGTCTCGATACAACGATCAGTGCGGATGGAAAAGGCACCGGTAACGCGACGGTAGGGGGATCACAGCATCCGGTAGTTCTGCGAAATGGCCACCGGGCGCTGAGTGCCGATGAGTTCAGCCACCTGGCCGACGTGCCGCCCGAGATCGAGTGGTTTGCCAATATCGTCAATCCAAGGACCCGGAAGGCCTATCGGATCGACATTGAGGACTTCAGGCGGTTTGCGGGCATCCAGAAGCCCGAGGAATTCCGCACTGTGGTCCGTGCCCATGTCATCGCCTGGCGGAAGACCTTGGAGCAACGCAATCTCTCCGCGGCGACCATTCGAAGGAAGCTCTCGGCCTTATCAGCGTTGTTTAACCACTTGTGCGAATCGAATGCGGTGTTCTTCAACCCGACCCTCGGTGTGAAACGGCCCAACGGCGGGGCGAACGAGGGCAAAACCCCAGCGATCAGCAACGACCACGCCCGGGCATTGCTGGAAGCACCTGATCCGACCACCCTGAAGGGCCTGCGGGACCGGGCGATTCTGTCCACGTTCCTTTACCACGGCCTGAGGCTCCAGGAACTGTGCCTGATGAAGGTCAGGGATATTCAACTACGGAGTGGTGTTCTCCATTTGAAGATCCACGGGAAAGGCGGGAAGTTGCGGTTCGTCCCGGCCCATCCTGGCACCTTGGAACGGATCGATGCTTATCTTGAAAAGGCAGGGCACCGGGATGACCTCGACGGTCCCTTGTTCCGATCGACAAGGTCAAGGCCGGGGAAGGCGAGCAGGCCGTTGTCCCCTTCAAACGTGCACCACCGAATCGTGAAAAAGTATGCCCGGCGGATTGGGGTCGGGGTGCGAGGCTTCTGCGTTCACTCCCTGCGTGCGACGGCAGCGACGAACGCCCTCGAGCACGCGGCGGACATCGCGAGAGTCCAGGAATGGCTGGGCCATTCGAACATAGCGACCACGCGGCTATACGACCGGCGAAGGACCAGGCCGGAAGATTCACCGACGTTTAGGGTGGTGTATTGAGGGAAAACCAGGAATCCCGTGCATTCGTCAAGCCGTAGGTCACGTCCGTAGTAACCGTAGCAACTGCCGACCGGGTTCACACGCTTGGCGCGAGGGGGAAGAGGCCTGTTCAAAAATAGCATTCCGAAGCACCGATGTCAGGATTTTGCCGGTCCTTCCATCAGCTGAGTTCGATCGCATGCTATTTCGCCACCGATTGATGCCCAAGCAACCCATTCCTCGGCTTTCGACCGCTTGGCAGCATCCTTGGCTAAGGATTCAGATCCCAGGCCAAAAACACTAAAATAGCTTGCCACCCGCCCAGAGCGGCGTAAATTAAACTTCATTGGAGCCGACGTAAAAGCAGTTCTCCCTAACCGGCGTCAGCCTCAAAGGCAAATGCCTATCAGTCAGCAATTTTGGCAGGTTCTTACCTCCCTGCTTCGCCGCTCGACACAAAACGGCTTTCACATGGACCTGGTGGCCTTAGCGATGTTGCTGGTGCATCTTTTGGGAGTGACTGCCCGAGCTGCTGAGGAAACCAACTTCACGTGGACAGGGCACTACCGGCCTTTTTGGGGCGTTGATGTTGGGATTGAAGGCGCCTTCAAGGCCAACGTGCATGCGGTGGTTCAGAATTCTCTGTCTTCCGAAGGCGCTTGGCTCCGGCATTACTCCGTCACTTCAGTGAAACTGGAACTTCCCTTGAGCTACCTTGCTTATGCGGTGCCGCCAGAACCTGATCCACCTATTCCGCCTCCTATCTCTGAAGACTATTTAGTGACTTTGGAGTCCTCGGATTTCGATTTGACTTATCATTCACCGCCCATAGTGGGTTTTGGGCCAGGCTCGTTTGTGATTGAGGCCTACTCGCCCGCTCAGGGTTACTCTCTCTACATTTTTCTAGGCCACCCTCGCAGACAGGTTTTTTCCACACCAAAAGGCGCCACATTAATCATTGGCGGCACCTCGCATACTCCCCCTGATGCTTTCGTGCTGACCGTGGGATCGGGTGTCACTGGAGTAGGTGGTGTTGGCCAGTGGCCTAGCGCAAGTAACTTCCTTTATCCTGTGGGTTATGATTGGACCCACCTTCCGCCAGCTTGGGGAATACCCGACTGGCCCGATAACTGGTTCGCTGTTCAATGTCGAGCCTTTCAGGATGACGACATATGGGCTAGCTTGTCCCTGCACCGGGTCACGTACGAAGGGTTGGTGGCAGACACCCCAAGCGACATTGATGCGCCACTTATGGTGAAGCCCGATGCCGCCATACTTGCCCGCATGCCGCCGCTGGGACTTGGAGTGGTAGCTGATGGAGTAACCCCCGTGCTGCTTAAGATCGAAGCTCACCCGTTGACCACGACAACTTACAGAATTGTGCTTGATTCTCGGACGGGTTCGGTAGATTTGAGCAATAAGATCAGTGTGCTTTCAGAGGGCGCTTTCAAGTTGGGCACGACCATATCCCTCTCGCCGACGTCCACGAGTGCATTCGCCTATATCCAAGGCATCGACCGGCAAGACCTCACCCTCGGCGCGGATAATGAGGTTGTTGTCGGTGTGTCCCTTCAGACTCTGGATGGCAAGTCCGTGGCGACAACGCACTTAGGAATTAGGCGACCACCAGTCGTGCTCGTGCACGGAATCGGTTCGACGGCTAAGTGGGAATTCTCGCAGCCGTTCTTGGACTGGATGTACAGACATTACCCCAAGGACTTTGTGCTGCCTATCGAGTATGGGGTGTCCGGGCCAGATCATGACGACCCGACGCTGAATATTCGCAGTCCTCTGATCGAATGTGCCCGATTACTGCATGGGTCTTTGCTCGCGGCCTTGGAGTCTCCCACTGCGACAATTCGACAATCCTGGGCGTTTACCCGCTATGACATCGTCGGCCACAGTCAGGGAGGGCTGATCCTGCGTTACTTGGCTCAACCTCAGCCACTAGGACTGATGATACCAGCTTTTTGCGCTCCAGAAAATCTCCACCGGGGACGGTTTGACCGCCTGATCACGATCGGATCCCCACATAACGGATCCCTCAACTACTTCTACATGAACGCTACCTGCCGGCTGAGCCCGTTCCCATTGGACAAGCTCGCAACTTTGTGGTTCGACAACGATGGAAACCATAAATTCGATCCGTTTGGCAGAGAAATTGAGAGCATCAACTCCCCTTATTTCGTCACCGATCCTGCCGCTCGCTTCCACTGCATCCGATCGACCATCTATGATGGCAGACCCCCCGGCGAGGCGGATCGACCGTGCCCCAAGGGTTACTGGGTGCTGGATCATGTGCTTCCGGAGGATCGAGGACTTCGGTCGCTGTACAAAACGCTCTGGCCAGAAGCTCCTGACATTCCTGCTAGTTCACCCTTGCGAAAGGGCCATTTCGTATTGCCGGTTGGTTCGGACGGGGTGGTGGACTTTGATAGCCAGCGAGGGGGGTGCACTACCAATGTGACCGATCTTCGAGAGCTAACCAAGCGCGATTTCGCGCATCTGTTCTACTTCTGGAAAATGAACCCCGGCTACCGTGTGACCTTCGAGAAAGTGTGGATGCCAGAGATTTTTCCACGTCCCTTGGGCAGAGACCTGTTTGGCGTGAAAGACGACTCAGAAAGCCAAATCGACAGTGCCCATGTTGCGGATACTGTGTGCAAGCTGTTGAGGGAGGCCAAAACCGCGTTTGGGCCATTCCAGAGTGCGATTCCCAGGCCAACTGCCTTGAAAGAGACGATCGAGGCTCTCATCAAAGCAGGCGTCGGCAAGCCCCCACTTTTCCTTGACGCCCTGCAGCAGACTCCTGGCACGTGGCGTATCTCGGTTCGATCTTCATCGGCTCCCCCAGTGAAGGGGAGCATGGTGTGGTCCGCAGTGCACTTCGGAGTCGCCGGCCTTGATCTGGATGGATTTATTTTGGAGCCTGATGCCACTGGCGGAACCAGTGCCACCCTCAAAGTTACGCCGGCGCTGATTGGCGATATCGCGGTAGCTGCGACGTACCAAGACGCTGCCGGTGAAACCCTTGTCACCGTACCGTTGAGGGCCTATCGGAATGACGGAGGCGCATCGCTCGTGGGGATTTCATTGGTCATACCAAATCAACTACTGCGCACAGGACAGACGGTACCGTTCGCTGTGTCCGGCGCCTATTCCGACGGTTCGCAGCGGCTCTTGTTTGCAGTACCGGACGACGGATTCGTCTATGAAAGCTCCGACACCAATGTCTCCATCCTGCACCCTAATGGCATTATGGACGCCCTGCGCAGCGGATCCTGTAACGTGACAGTTCGTCTAGGAACTTTATCCGGAATGTGCACTGTCACTGTCGTGCCGGCAAACGATGACTTCCTGCAACGCGAGACGCTCATCGGCCGTCAAGCGGCAGGTTCGAACCGTAATGCGACGAAAGAGGAAATGGAGTTGAACCATGCCGGCAACGCGGGCGGGCACTCCGTTTGGTACGAATGGCTGGCGCCGATCCGCGGAGCAGTCGTAATAGACACGATTGGGAGCGATTTTGATACGTTGCTGGCAGTGTATCAAGGGGACGCTCTAAATCGGTTGACCACGGTATCCAGCGACCGTGGCAGCGCAACCAACGGAGCCAGCAGGCTTACGTTCCAAGCGGCAGCAGGGGCCAAGTACGCGATTGCGGTGGACGGAGCTAACGGGGCCTCCGGCAACCTCATGCTCAACGTTGACTACGTAGGTGGGGAAATGTCTCTGAAGATCTATGATCCTAAGATAGAGGGTAACACTTTCAGTTGTTCGGTTGTCACGCAGAGCCTCAGAACTTACACGCTTCAGTTCAAGGAACTGATAAGTGATGAGAAGTGGATGGACGGACACACAATGGGTGGGAATGGAAGCACGATTGTACTTACAAATCGGTGTGATGCCATAGGGGGTAGATTCTACAGGATTCAAGCCCAATGATCGACGCATAGCTGTTACTACTTAGCAGTCCGTTAAGGAAACGTTATAAGGAAGCAAACCGGAGCACCTACGAGCATTGAGTGTGGAAACGGGATCCTGTAGCCGCTATCTTCAGGCTCAATGGATTCGGTCAGCCACATCTCACTTTCCCTCCGAGTCCGTGTGCATGCTTCCTGCGCGCTCTCCAAACAGCTGCTGCACTTCTGGATCGGAGAAAAGGCCTTCCAGCAACTGCACAAGTGCGTCATCGAGTCGGGTTGCCAACCGGGGACGCGAACCTGGTGTTCCTTTTGTTGTTCCTGGGCTCTGGGTTGTTTGGCGCCTTGCCGACGTTGGTTCATCCCACACTTAAGGCAGCGCCCTCACGCGGTAAAAACGTGCCTCACCCCTCAACGGAAGCTGGACCAGGAATCGCCCAGCCGCAGCACCGGTGATTACCGCATCGGACTCAACGATCCATGGGATTGGAGGATTTAGTGTACCGGTGCTTTCCACGATAAAAGTCGACGGTGCAAACCCAGTGGTCTCAACAACCATCTTCGTGTGACCAGTCTCCACTTGAAGGCTCAGGATCCGCATCTCACTCTGCCCTCCAGAGTTGCGAATCTTCGCCACAAAAGAATCCGTGCCGTATATACCACCTCCATTGAACGTGGTATCGAATCCACCAGAAATCCAGGTCTGAGATGTGGTTCCGCCGCCTACCAGGATATTGCCCGCAGCATCCACATCAATGCTATTACCCCAGTCTTTAGCGGCTCCTCCCAGATAGGTTGACCAGATTCGCGCTCCAGTAGGGCTGAACTTCATCACAAACGCATCATAGAGACCGTCCATCGTAGCATCATAACCTCCACGGACCCTGCTGTTGAAACCCGTCTTTCCAGTTACTAGGATGTTGTCTTCACCGTCCACAATGATGCCGCGACCCTCTGTGCGCCATCCAGAACGGGGTCAGTCAATAGTATATTGCATTTTCTTAATCTTGCAACGTTGCCATTATGATAAACGCGCCATGAAGACCGGCTCCCACGCTATGTTCGACTACTAATGTATAAACATCAATAATGTCAATACTATGTTACTATTGACTGATCCCGATACGCGCGATCACTGAATCCCCGGTGCGCCAGGAGCGGCTGGAGAGCCTTTGGAAAGGGGTGGTCGGCGGACTGGTCCTGGGCTCGAAGGAGTTCGCGGCAAAGGTGCTGATGCCCCGGGGTGCCGATACGGACTCATATCCGGGGGTAACATATCGAGCGTTGGAACGGCGTCCGGAGTGGGCGGCGATGGTCAGAGGCGGTGGAGGCGCACAGGGACTGGGTGCGCGACGGGGTCCTGTACACGGCGGTGCGACACCTGGGTTATCGACTGGTGGAGGTGTATCGGGGCGTTACAGGACTGAAGTATCCGGCGGCGGCGCAGGCGGTGAAGCGGTTTGGGCGGAGGCTGGCGGATGACGCGGGACGGGAACGATTCGTCCGGCAATTGCGGCGTGCGCTGGAGAGGTGACACGCTGGCGCCCGTGGTGCGAGATATGCGCGATGCGGAAACCAGCAAGGGCTCCTGGCCAATGCATTTGTTGACTATCGTGACCCTATTGTTTTTGCCTGCTAATTGCCGTATTTATTCTTGTTCTCATCCCACCATTTCTGCCAATTCGCCTTTTCTTTACCCAGATCAACACCGGTTATCTTGTACAGAGCGTAACCTCCTGCGTAATACTCACATTTGTACGAGCCTGTTAATCTCCTTTCGGTGACTATTTCGAGTTCGAGTTTAAGTTCGATATCTGGCATGGGTACGCTTACGCTCTTAGTCATTTCGACAACCCCAGAGGATGAGATATTGACATAATTTCCAGATGTTTTATCGCCTTTTCCAGGAACATAGTACTGTATTTTATCGACTGGTACGCTTTCATTTATTATCGGAAAAGATTCAAGAATTAGGGGAATTGCTTTCACTGCGCTTGGTCCCACGATAGCGAGGGCAGTGGCGGCATATCCTGCCGCAAGACCGCTTACACTCGGTTTCCTTAAGACGCCCATGAGTTCAGTAATTAAGGATGTGTCTGCGCGTGCCAGAATTCCTAGTGCGGTTGAGGCTTTGCTTCTAACTTCATAATCGCGATCCTCAAAAAGGGATATTATCTGTTTGATCGTTTCTGCTTTGCGAACAATACTATTGTTGATCATTGCATCGCATAGGTCGTGGACCGCTTCAATCTTGTCTTCCGCTTTAGTCGATTGTAGAGCAGCGGTTAAAACATTTTCAATTCGGGTCCATTCTTCCACGGTCAAAGGCTTTGAGCGTTGTTGTATCGACTGAAGCGAATAATCGCGCTCAATTTCCTCGCAGGTCTTATCGCACGCTAATCCGAATGCAATGCTTATTGCCTCCTCATCCGCCTGATCTGATATCCTGTCTAATCGCTTCACTTCCCCTTGTTGCTGGTACACTTTGACAGTCCTTCCGTCGCGGTCTTCAAGCTGCATCTCGGCTGCAATAAGATAGATAAAACCGCTGAGCTTTCTCGTAAGTGTTAATTCCAGTAGGCGTGCCCTGAGCACGAAGTCAGAATTGCCTTCAATACACTTCATACTCTTGAACGTTCCGCGTTTCCTTAAATAGTTAACCAGGGATTCCTTCAGCTTCTGCGAATCTAGCGCCCAAGGTGTCGAGCGCCATCCATAATTGTTCTTCACGGGTGCGAATTCAATCCGGCATGAAGCGGGCAACTGAGTCAATGACGTGCGATTTGGATTGGCCGATATATTTATGGGTTTCGTAGACGCACACCCGGTTAAAAAGAACGAAAACAATAATAGAAAAGCGGCAGCACATTCATAGCATGCTATTCCCATACTTGAAAGGCATGTTCTCTGTGTGGGATTATCGCGGTGGAATATGCTGGTATTATTCATAGCATGTTTTGCGGTCGAAATCACGCTGTGATTGTTTATTGGCTTGGCTTTGAGTCTTCTTTTAAAACTAATATCGGTATGCATTTATTTATCGTGCGGATAATATTACATACCTGCAACTAAGGCTGCCGGGTATTCATTTCGGTTTTGTCTTCATTGGTATTGATTTCTTCAGTGAATTCTGTCGTCATTCTTCTCTGAACTACTTGCGGCGAACGACGCTATGGTTCTTCTCATTAACTATAACTGACGAGCTCACATCCAGCGGAATAATCCGACCAGAATGTGTGAAGTCTTGTACGACTAAATAATACACTTTTCCCGGTTGAGCAGTAACAAAAACCAGCTGATCGTGAAAGTCCTCGTACGTCCGAGTGTAAAAAATTCCTTCGGGCGTATAATTTACATCAGGATAATATAGGCCCGCAGTTCCTATAATAAACTCGTAATCCCCAGGCGTGACCTCTATTACGTCATTGGTGATACTGCCGTGGTAATTTTCATATTGCCAGGAATTCGGCCCCACCTCTCTTAAGGTACCGCTGATTCCACGAAAGTACAGGTTTGGTGCACATGCAATGAAGGCGATGTGGTCGACGGGTTTTTGATCGCCGCTATAGTATTGCTGGGCACTGCTGCGAGGATAACCTGCACTAGGATCTCGGGTTGTTGGGGCGGTCGACTTGCAGCCAACTGAGATTATAATGATGCAAATGCTCTGCGATGCTATGCTTAGAACTGATAGGAATATGCTTTTAAGGCTATCACCGCTTAAGGGGAATTGCTTTTGCCTTGGGTTCACTTGGAGGAATATTATACCCCTTGCCGGAGGGGCGCAAGCGCGTTATAAGGGTTTTCTGCAACTCGGGGCAGCTCAGGTTATTCGGTGGACAGTTCTCCGCGCAAGTGGTTGACATCTGGTAGTGGCTTTGAGGGTTAATTGTTTTTCATAGGTGCAAGGGATTCGGCGTGTGGGAAGAGTAGATGCCAACGGTCATTACGATAGAGGGTCTCCAAAGCTAATAGTGCCTCGTCACCGTCCAGACTCCAGAACTGCCCCCGGCGTTTGAAGCGACATTGGTATTGACGGCAGGTGGATTCAATAGCTCCGGATCCCAGGGGTTCGCCAGCCGTCTTGGCTTGAGCATAATCCATCCGGTGCTGATGGTTTTTGACGTATTCAATTTCGCGGCTCAGCATGGTTTTTTGGTTCTCGGTCAAATGCGTCAGGGTCTGTTTCAGGTGCTCGAGCCGGGACAGGAACTTCACCGCACCATCCGTGCGGTTTTCCAACTGTCGGAACAAGGGCTGGACCCAGGCCCGGGCTTCCGGGGTGCCTTGGCCGTGAAGTTCGTGAGCGACCTCCCAGAGATGCTCTTTGAGATGCCATAGATCCAGGCGGTGGGTGGCGTATTGGAAGCGATCCTGAGCATAATTCCAAATCCATAGGGCGCCATCGGCGATGACCAAAACCTTGTCGGCCTGCAGGCAGGAGTCCGCGTTGCAGGGCCTCGGCATACAACTGCCGATCAAAGGCTTCCAGAGCAAGCCGGGTCGCTACATAGCCCCGCTCGGTGATGATGGGACGTCCCCCGGCGGTGCAGCCGCGTTGGTCCAACCGAAAACTGGTGCCCACATAAACCCAATGCCAACGGGAGATTTCCAGCCCCTGCTGGATTCGTCGATTACGAGGTCGGCTTACAATGCCAGGTCAACGGCAAGCGGGGTAAGGCTTGGACCTTAATCATCGCTTACGAACCTGATGACACCTACACCGTTTGGCTGGTGGAGGGCCACAGGGAACGGTCGGCCGAATCGATGGTCCTCGCCCGGGTGGAGGACGTTTACTGTGACTGCCTCCAATCGGTCATTGAATCGGTTTACGATCGGGCCATCGAAGAGCACAACAGCGGCTTCATCCCCTTGTCATGAGCCAGTTCACCGTCACCCGTTACGGCCACAGCCGGTTCTGGGCGGTGCGTGATTCGGCTGGGGACCTGGTCTGCGTGTGCGTCTACAAGCGAGGCGCAACCGAGGTCGCCCGGCGATTGGCCAATCTAGCCTGCGTCAACCAACTCCAAGAAACGTCATCGGCCTACAAACCCCCTCTATGGACGCCAAAGACTTTGGCAACCGATTGATTGCTCGCCGGTGGGCGCAGAACGAGGTGGCGGACCTTAAACGGCTGGGAGCCGAATACGTCGCCCGAGACGATAAGCGGCACGAAGCCATTTTTGTCCGCCGCCGACAACGGTCGGTGATTTTCCAGGATACCCGGACGGGGCATTGGACTGAATATCCGTATCCACAGGTCAATCCCCGGCATTGGGCCTACGACCTGATCCAGGCGGCTTTAGATCGCTGATGCCATCGGCCTTTTCCGGCCCGAGACCGGCCGAGAACCGGTGCGAGGGCTGTCGAACGCCACCGTCGCGGGTGAATAGGCGGTCGCGGATCCCGAACAGGCCTAATCCGGGATGTCATGGAATTTCCGCGATTCTCTTGGACACTCTCACCCCATCACCGTAACGAGGCTCATGTTGGGGTGCTGCCGATACTGATCGACCAGCGCTTGCTGAAGCTTTGGTTTTAGCGCCGGGTGTTGGCCTCGATCGGAGCGCTCTTTGCGCTGGAGCACCCGGACCGGATCCTTGGCCTCGTTGCGGGCGGTGTAGTACCAGCGCTCGATCGTCGAGCGACCGAACTGCACCCACTGACCGGAGTGGGGGTGACGCCACTTCTGGGCAGCCAGTTGACCGAGTTGGACTTGGATTTCGCCCCGGCCGGGCGGCGCGGCGAGCAACGGTCCCACGTGGTAATGCAGCCACGGTGATGAAAGGGCCGTACAAAAGCGACCAGTTGAGCGTGGACCACATCATTCCGCGCGCCGTGGCCCCAGAACTCGACAACGTGATCGCCAACCTGGAACTGATGCCCAGCCGCATGAAGTCGGCCAAGCGAGACAGGATCGGTTCCCGACAACATGACATGGCCAAGAAGTTGCATCAGGCCGGATTGCTGGGCAGGAAAGGGATGGAGGCCGTGTTGCGGTGAAATCGCAGCCGTCTCCATAGGTCGGATTGTGCGTCCATTCCCTCCGGGCGACAGCGGCGACGAACGCCCTGGAACACGCGGCGGATATTGCCAAGGTTCAGGAGAAATAAACCATAGCCTAATTAGCCTACCCTCGCCGAAGAGTAAAAGGCAAAGCCGCTTGTGATTCCCAAAAATAAGCTCATGAAAACAATAAATGCTGCACTTCAGATCCCGTCACTACCCGGAACCCTTAGGCTCGGAATATCAGATAGACGTGTCGTCATGCTGCAATGATCGCAAAAGAACCGGCATTGATGTAGCGCTGCGAATTAAAGAGCGAGCGTGAGGCTGGACGGTGGTGAGGAGGGCCGTTGGAGTTGAGACGAGGAGCTCAGAAGAAAGCGGCTTGATGCTGCGTTAGGATTTTGGAGATCCTCCGCGATCCAATTCCGCGAAGATCAGCTCAAAGGAATGCGTCCTGTCTGTCCCTGGGGTTGTCCGGGGACCGTCCACCGCCATGGATACTACGAACGCTACGCCGATCCGGAAGAGACCCAGAAGGAGAGGATTCAGCGTTACCTCTGTCGTCCTTGCGGTCTGAGCTTCTCGGTCCTTCCACCTCACCGATTACCCTATCGATCCATTCGCGCTGAACGGCTGCAAGCGGATTTCGACAAGAGGGCGGAGATCCAAACCCAGGGTCTGGATCCTCCGCCCCGCGTCGTGGAGGCCGGTTGCCTCCAACGAGCGTGGAGTGCCTTGACCAAGCGCGTAACCCCCCTCAAAGACGCCTTCGGACAACTGGTTTCAAGCACGGTTTCCGACGGTGCCTCACTCTGGGCAAGCTTGCGTCAGTCATTCGACTCGGTGGCAAAGATGCTCTGTTTTCTTTCCGAGCACCACCGTATTTCGCTCTTGGGCAACCACCGATGCCTGCAACCGCCTGGCTGAATGTTACGTTGGACCGCAGGGGGTTATCCGTCCCACACAACGGTGTTTTTGGAAGAGGGGCGACGGCGTGAAAGGCTCCGTGGCGCATGAAAAACACCTCTACATCGGTTCACGAGGCCATCGCCCTGCGGCGGTTGAGCCTGGTTCAACAAATTATCGAGCTGATTCAGCAGCATTGGCCCTTATCGGCCGCGCTGGAACAGGTGGCCTCTGCTCATCCCCTGCCTGGGGACGCCGACGCTCCCCCTCAGTTCGTGGCCCAACGCACCCTCGAAGATTGGTATTACGCCTTCAAGAAGGGCGGTTTCGAGGGCTTAAAACCCAAACGGCGGTCCGATCGGGGCAAACCGCGCCGTCTCTCCGCCGCCCAACAGCAGTGGATCCTGGAACGGGTTCGTTCCTTTCCCGGGGTGCCCGTCAAATTGCTCTACCGGCAATGGAAACAAGCCGATGCCACCCTGCCGGCTCTCTCGGCGATCTATCGCTGGCTGGAACAGAACGATCTGGATGCCCAGGGCCGCCGCTACCTTTTGCGCCAGAACATTCCCGGTCCCACCAAGGCTTTCGAAGCCCCCGGCGTTAACGATCTCTGGATCGTAGACTTCTCTCCCGGTCCTTTCCTGGCGCTGCACCCCAAGGCGGTGGCCACTCACCTGTGCGTGATCATCGATGATCACTCTCGATTAATCCCGTATGCGTCCTACGCACGAGCGGCCGACACCCAGGCGCTTTTGGGTTGCCTCAAAGAGGCTTTGCGGCGCAGGGGGTTGCCCAGAAAGTTGTATGCTGACAATGGGGGACCCTTCGTCAACAACCACCTCAAGATCGTCTGCGCCAACCTGGGCATCCGGCTCATCCATTCCAAGCCTGGAAAACCATGGAGCCGTGGTAAGGTGGAGCGGGTTTTCCGGACCTTGCAGCAGGATTTTGAAGCCGGCTTGCGTTTGCCCGGCCAAGGGGTTGGGTCTTTGGAGGAACTTAACGGCAAACTCGCCCGTTGGCTGCAGGAGGTCTATCACCCTCGCCATCACGATGGCATCGGCGAAAGTCCTCAGGATCGTTTCGCCCGAGCTTTGCCGCTTCTGCGTCCCTTGGATCCCCAACTGGACCTGGATCAGCTCTGCTACACCCGCATCGACCGAGTCGTGCGCAAAGACGGGACCGTACGCATCGACAACGACCTCTACGAAGTGAATCTCGCTTTGCGCGGGCTCAAGATTCAGTTGGAATTGGATCCCTGGGTCATGAACCCGATCCTGGTCCGCTATAAGGGGCAAGACTTCGGAGCCGCCCGCAAGGTCGATCGCCATCTCAACAGCCAGATCCAGGGAGGCAGGTCCAGCCATGAATGATCTCGAACTCTATACCCGAAGCTGGGGCGCCACCGCCGTGCCTTTCGGTCCTTTGTCCGAAACCCAATGGGTGGCGATTGCTTCGCAGCAACGGGCCGTGACTCTGCTCAACCAAACGGTGGCCTTGCGTGGCGTCATGCTCTTGAGCGGAGGCAATGGCATGGGCAAGTCCACCTTGGTCGGCCGTTGGGTGCGGCAGTTGGAGAACCGGCTCTACACTCCGGTCAATCTGACCCAAGCCACTTTGAGCAGCAGTGGACTCTTGGCCAGCCTGGCCCGAGGAGTGGGCAAACGGGCCAGCATGCGCCGGGAACGCAACCTGGATGAACTCTCCAGCTACCTTTCCGAGCACGACCGAGAGACACTGGTCATTATCTTGGATGACGCGCAAAACAGCTCCCACAGCACACTGGAGGAGCTTCGTTTGCTCCTGGGACTCAACCTGCCCAGCCAGCCCACCTTCGCCCTGGTGTTGATCGGCGATGAGTATCTGTTGGGTCAACTCCAGTTGCGTAATCACCGGGCGCTCTGTTCCCGTCTGGGCGCTCATCATCTGCTCACCCCCTGGACGTTGGAGGAGATCCAGACCTATCTCAAAACGGGGTTGGAAGCGGTGGGGATCAATCGCTCGAAGGTCTTCGAGCCGGCGGCGGTGGATCTCTTGGTGCGGGCCACGGCGGGCGTGCCGCGCAGCGTCTGCCTTTTGGCCCGGGCGGCCTGGCTGGAAGCGGCTCGAGCCGAAGCCAGGGAAATCAACGCTCAGACCCTGCAGCAGGCCATGGAACAGGTGCCTGGGCTGACGGGCCTCACCCGCCACAACCCATGATCGAGCGGATTCAACAGGCTCACGCGTTGTATTGCCGCCTGACCGGCCAGCGCGTGAGCCTGCGCTTTGATCGGGAACGGCTTTGGTATGAGCTCTTCCACGCCGGCTTCAACGAAGCCGACCTCCAGAGGGTCATCCGCTATCTCCAGCGGGAGATCCGCCAGGCACGCAGGAATGTTGGCGCGCTCAAGCTCTCCAACCTCCTGCAGGTCGACCGCTTCGAAGAAGATTTGAATATATGCCGCGTTCAGCTCTACGCGCCCAAACCTCCGGCTCCAGCACCTCCCACTCCACCGCCAAAGCCCGAAGAACGAGAGGCGACGCGCCAACGGGCTCTGCAGCTGCTGGCCAAATTACGCACCGAGCAGGGGCTGTAGCGCCCACGGCCCATTCCGAAGCCGCCCCCACCCGCCAACGCCTTACCGTCTCTCGGTCCGATTCCGAGAGACCAGCGACAATCCTCCTCAAGACTCTTATCCTACGCCACCGCGCTTTTCACCCCACGGCCCAATCCGCTCATCTCCCCCGTTGCTCCTCAATCGACTCCGCTCCTGCCTCCACAGATCAATTCGCTGCTGTACAGCATTGACAGTCTTCGATATTTCTATACATAATAGTATTCATGAAAAACTGCGCAATCCGTTACCTTCATTGCTGTAAATTCATCACTTGGCTAATCTCAATTTTTGGAGCAACCTCGATTATCACATCGCTAGCACAAGATGTTAAGATCGATGGAGTGAACCAGCAGGGTATATTATCCTGGACTGCCCCAATCAACTCCGACTGCTCGATTGAGTGGGCGAACATCCTTTCTCCATCTGCTTTTTCCCGTCAATGGATAGAATCTCAATACATTTATATTACCAATAGCCATAATGAAATTACAGTGCCCACGCTATACCGCATTCAATGTTGGTCTAACGGTCTTTTCGTTAGGCCTAAAGTAGCTCAAACACTGGTTTTCAGCTGTAAAAATGCATTCAATCATACTTGGGAAGAGCGGTATAGTTTTGTTGGATTGGCGGCGATTCCAACGATGTCGAACAATTATGTGATTCTGAATTTGACTCATAATTACTCTGGTAACCCTCCAGCCGGTATTACAGACGATCAAGTTATTTTGATCCGGTCAACTGATGACTCGCTCTTTGCACTTAAAGATTTTAATTCGGAAATTATAGCCTGGAAAAAAGGTCCAGTAGGCACGACCTGGACGTATGGTGACACTACAGCTACGATCGAAGCCATTGAGAATGTCACCGTGCCTGCGGGAACCTACACACAATGCCTGAAGATTAAGAAGACAGATAAGGGCAGTTCCAATTCACCATGGTACGAGTGGATTAAACCAGGTTTCTTTCAAGTAAAATGGGTTGACTACCAAATCTCTCCAGCTAGTGCTGCTCCAGTCATCTATGAATTAAAGCAAATCCTTGGTCCTTAAATAGACACAAGGGATTCACGGTGGTCGCACAAGGACAAGATATCAGGATAAGCCGATCAGTATCCTGAAAAAGTCGGACTTCAATGCCAAGTCAACGGCAAACGCGGAAAGGCCTGGACCTTGATTATCGCCTACGAACCGGACGATACATACCTCGTCTAGCTGGTCGAAGGCCATAGGGAACGGTCGGCCGATTCGATGGTTCTGGCCCGGGTGGAAGATGTTTACTGTGATTGCCTCCAATCGGTCATTGAATCGGTTTATGACCAGGCCATCAACGAGCATAACAGCGGCTTCATCCCCTTGTCATGAACCAGTTCACTGTCAGCCGATCGGATTCTGCTCGCTTATTCATTGACAGGAACCAGAACTCTCCTGGAGTATATCCGTACTCGGGGATGCCGATTATTCATCTGCGATGGATATTAGGTTCGAGTGTCCAAATTGCGGCCAGCATTTAACCGTTGATGCTGAGGGGAGCGGGTTCTTGTTGCATTGCCCCAGTTGCGAAAAGCCAATTCGTATCCCCACTGAAACACCCGCGAGATGCACCGCCGACGTGTCTCGGAGTTTTAAGCGATCTTTCCCGTTGAGCCTTTTAATTTTGCTTGGGGCTGTCATTGTCGTTCTGGTCTTTTTCGGCATACCGAGATCTCTGAAACGTGAATCAGTGATTCCCGTGGATCAGTCGAATTTCTCGCTCACTCCAACTTCGCTGCAGAAAAGCCGGGCTTATTTATTGATTACGTGTGAGAAACTCGTGGGCTGCTTTCAGCCGCTGATTCACCTCAGGCAGCAGCAGGACTTCAGCGTTGCGATTAGGAGCATTGAAAACATTGATCGAGAGCTTGAAGGTCGTGATCTACAGGAAAAAATTAGGAACTGCATTCGGAAGCAACAGGTGCAATCTGCACGGCCATTGTATGTGCTGCTGGGGGGCGATGACGTCATCATCCCGATTCGCTACTGCCAGGCTAAACCTCGAGCCACATCGGATATTAAGGCCTGGGTTCCGAGTGACCTGTATTATTCGGATACGAGTCTTGGCACCTGGGACGCAGATCAAGATGGCCGTTACGGTGAGTTGGGTGACGATGATAGCCAAGTGTGCCTTGTGCCCTCCGTCTGTTTAGGCCGTATTCCGGTGCGTGAAGCAGAGGAAGCCACCGGTTATGTGAATAAAGTCCTTTGCTACGAAAATCAAGCACAAGCTCGACAAGGCCATTCGTTCCTCTTCCTGGGCGGCCCGGCCTATATGGGCGACACCTACCGGCGTATCGTCTTGCCGGGATGTCCGGACTCACGTGCCGTGTTTCTTGGTGAAAAGCCATCGACCTCGATCGCGAAGGAATTTGAGGCTCTGACGCCTGATAATGCCGTTCGCTTGCTGAACAATGGCTATGATATGGTGACATATTCAGGCGAAGGTAGTGAACAAGCATGGGGGTGGTCCAATGGGGCCTTTGGGATAGCCGAGGCCTGGGCTTTGACCAACATGCAGTGCTTAAGTGTTGTGCGGAGCGGCGGCTGCAAGACGGCTTGGTTTGACGGAGCTAACGATCCCTGTTTAGCAGAAGCCTGGCTGCGTAATTCTCGAGGTGGCGCAGTCATTTACGCGGGTTTTGCCCGAGTTTTGTGCCATGGTCCGGTAGCCGGAGGAGGACAATACCAGGATGAGTATTATCGAAAACTGTTTCGCACTCCTGGTATCAGTGTCGGCCAGGCGTTCATGGAAATGAAGCAGAGCATGGCCAAGCGCAGCGAAACCTCACGGTGGCATCAGCACGGTTACATGTTACTCGGTGATCCAGCGATCGTCCCCGTTCGTTTTCCCAGATAGGCCAAGTCAGAGGACAAACCAGCATTCAGTTCGCCCTGTGGGTTTGAGAGCATAAACCCCGTGATTGCGCAACGGATTCCCCTGGGAGCCGAATACGTCGCCCGAGACGATCACCGGTAGGAAGTAACCGTCCGGCGGAGCCGTCTTACGCAGAGGGGAGAGGGTGTGGCAGGATGGAGGGGTGAAACGACCATCATCCATAAACGGCACGGTCCGGCGACATCGCACCCCCAAAGAGATCGCTGGGATTTTCAGAGACCACCGACGGAGCGGGCTTTCGCTGCTGGCCTTTGCCCGAAAGGAGGGACTGTGCTACGCGAGCCTTTTGCGCTGGAGATCCCGGCAATGCCAAGAAGCCAACGTTCTGGTGCCGCCAGCACCCCAGGCTGATCCACGATTTGTTCCGGTGAAGATCGAGGGTGAGGGGTTGGGCGGGGATTACGTCCTAAGCTGGCCCGCAGGACGTTCCCTGAAGATCCCGCTGCAATTCGAAACGGATTCTTTGCGCCGATTGCTCAGCGTGCTGGAGGCCGTGAGATGATTGGCCTCTTGCCCACGACGGCGATTTTCCTGGCCACCGCACCCACGGATTTACGCAAAGCGTATGACGGGCTGGCGGTCTTGGTGCGCCAGAGCCTGGGTCAAGATCCCCTGAGTGGCAGCCTGTACGTTTTCTGTAATCGCCGAAAGGATCGAATTAAGATCCTCTTCTGGGAACCGGGGGGATATTGGTTGTGCGCGCGACGGCTTGAGGCCGGGACTTTTCGGTGGCCGCAAAAGGAGGGAGCCTGCGCGTGCTACCGGCGCGAGGAACTCTTGCTGCTCTTGGGAGGCATCGATCTCAAGCAGACCCACGAGCGGAAGTGGTATCGACGAGAGGCTGAAAAGAAATAGATTTTTCGCTGGACTCTGGAACCGATCTCAGCTTTTCTGGTTCCCAGATGAGCGAAACGATCGAACTGCAAGGACGAAGCTGGCGCGCCCAGCAGATCCAAGAGATTGGCCAATGGGTGAGGGAAAACCCCGGCTGGAGCCGCTACCGGCTCTCGCGCGAGCTCTGCACCCGGTGCGGTTGGAGGCGCCCCAACGGGCAGTTGGCGGACATGGCGGCGCGTAGTTTCCTGAATAAGCTCCAGGAGCGAGCCCTGATCCAACTGCCCCCCTGCCGGCGGGAGAGTCCCAACCGCATGAAGCACCGGCGGCTGGAATGCGTGGCGGTGGACACCGGTCCGGTGGCTGGAGAGCTCCGCCAGTTGGGAGCCCTTCAGCTTCACGAGGTGAGTTCGGATCCGGGCCGGCGCGCGGTCTTCGAAACGCTGCTGGCCACCGAGCATTATCTGAGCTACCGCAGTCCCATTGGAGAGAACCTCAAATATCTCTTGTGCACCGAGCAGGATCGTCCGGTGGCCGCCTGGCTTTTCGGGGCGGCCGCTTGGCGATGTGAGGCGCGGGATCGGTGGATCGGCTGGAACGATCAAGAGCGAGCCGCAGGCCTCCATCGACTGACGAACAACACCCGCTTCCTCATCCCCCGGTGGGTCCAGGTCCGTGGACTGGCCAGCTGGGGTTGGAGCCGGGTGAGTCGACGTCTGGTGGAAGATTGGCAGTCCAAGTATGGGCATGGGATTGAACTGGTGGAAACGTTTGTGGATCGGAGTCGGTTCCATGGGGGCGCTTATGCGGCCAGCAATTGGTTGGAGGTGGGGCTCACCCAGGGACGCAGCCGTGGGGATCGAGAGCGCCGGATCCAGGTTCCCAAGAAAGCCGTGTTTGTTTATCCGCTCAGCCGCCAGGCTCGCCAAAGGTTGTGCCGATGAGCGCGACTCCAGAGGAAATGTTGGCGGAGGAAAACCAGCGGCTGCGCCAGGAGAACGAAGCATTGCGAAACCAGCGGAACACCCTTGAGTCTGAGAAGGAGGCGTTGCGACTCCAGCGGGATAGCCTTGAGTCTGAGAAGGAGGCGTTGCGACTCCAGCTCCAGGAGCTTGAAGTCATTCGGCGCAACCTGGAACATACGGTGGCTGTTTACAAGCGGTGTCTCTTTGGTTCTCGTTCGGAAAAGATTGATCCCAAGGAACTGGAGGCCCGGATTGCCAAAGCAGCTGCCGAGGCCCGGGACCAACTGGCCCAGGAGAAACGCCCGGGAGATCCTCCCCCGGAAGCCGAGGAAGAACAGCCTGAAGAGAAGGCGAACCCCTCGGCCGATCAAGCCAACCCGCCCGCAGATCAACCGGGCGACCCACAGAAAGAGAAGAAACGCCAAGCCCGCCCGCACGGCCGGGGTGGTTTTCCCGCGCATTTGCCGCGTCGCCGGATCGAGCATCCCGTCGATCCCGCCCAGGCCGTCTGTGGGTGTTGCCCGGATCATCCGCCCCTGATCCAGGTGGGGGAGGATACGTGTGAGAAACTGGTCAAGCTGCCCGTTCAATATGAGGTGCAGGTCCATGTGTATCCCCAGATGGCCTGCCAACGATGTCATGAGGGGGTGACCAGCGCGCCTCGCCAGGACAATAGCCTCCGAGCCGATGTGAGCGTGATCGCCGATGTCGTGGTCAAGAAGTACGTGGAACACCAACCCCTTTACCGCCAGCAACAAGCCTTTGACCGATTAGAGATCCCGATCAGTCGGCAGACGCTCTGCGATTGGACCGGCTGGTGCAGCGATCAAGTCGAGCCGATCGTCCAGGCGATGGCCGACTATATCTGTGCCCAGCCGCTGATCCAGTCCGACGAGACCCCGGTGCGGATGCAATTAGCCAATGGCCAGATGGAGACGGCACGACTCTTTGCCTACGGATTGCCGTGGGCGGAGGTGGTCTTTGATTTTCGAACGGACAAGAGCCAGAAAGGTCCCAAGGAGTTTCTTCAAAGGACCAGGGCTGGCTTTTTACAGACCGATGGGGGCAGTTCGTATGTGCCGGTGTTTAAAGCTCTGGAACTGTTGCATGTGGCGTGCATGGCGCATATTCGTCGAGGTCTATTCGAGGCTCGATCCGACGCGCCCCTGGCTGTGGATTTGTTGCTGGCTGCCATCCAGAAACTCTATCGGATCGAGAGCCAGGCCAAGGCGATGGGTCTGTGCCTGGAAGCCCGTTTGCAATTACGGCAGCAGGAAGCCAAGCCGATCTTTAACGACGTGGGCGATCTCATCGCCACGCTGCGCAAGGATGTCCTGCCCAAGAGCCCATTGGGCCGGGCGCTCAGCTATGCGCAGCACCAATGGCCGGCCATGGCTCGATACCTGGAGGTCCCTCAAGCCGAGTTGGACAATAACTCGACCGAACATGGCCTCAGAGGAGTCGTGCTCGGTCGCCGTAACTGGCTGCACGTCGGCCAGGAAGCAGGCGGAGAGAAGGCGGCCCATCTCTTCTCGCTCATGATCACCTGCAAGCGGCTGGGGGTCGAACCTTACGCCTACCTTCACGATATCCTGCGCCGGTTACCCACTCATCCCAACAAGCACATCTGGCAGCTCACTCCCAGGGGCTGGAAGGAAACCTTCGCGCCCAAGAGCCCGCCGCCCAGTCCCAGCGACTGAGTCCCACCCACTCTAGCCTTAACTGTCAGCCGGTTCGCTCGCCTCGCGCAATTACCCGACGCGCCCCGCGCCCCACACGGTTCCGCCGGACGGTTACGGTAGGAAGCCATATTTGTCCGCCGCCGACAACGGACGGTGGTCTTTCAGGATACCCCGACGGGGCATTGGACTGAACATCCGTATCCACAGGTCAGTCCCCGGCATTGGGCCTACGCACTGATCCGGGCGGCTTTAGATCGCTGATGCCACTGATCTTTTCCGGTCCGAGACCGGCCGAGAACCGGTGCGAGGACGATCGGATGCCGCCGTCACGGGGAAAGAGGCGGGCGCTGATCCCGAACAGGCCTAATCCCGGATGCCATGGAATTCCCGCGATTCCCTTGGACATGTCAGGAACGCCACCGTAACGAGGCTCATGTTGGGATTAAACACACAAAAAATGAAGCCTATGACAAACACCGTAGAAACAACGGAGGAACCGACCAAGAAGACCACCCCGAAAACCAAGACCACGAAAACACAAGACCCGAAGGCCGATACAGCACCGGCTGCAAAAGACAAGACTCCAAAACCGGGGAAAGTCAACAAGGCCAGCGCCGAGTTGGGTGACCGTCTGCCGACGACGATCGAGGAATTGAAGGCGACCAAAGGCGGATTAGTCTGCTTCCTATTCCTTTCCGGTAAGGAAAAGGCGGAGATCGCCAAGGAACTCAAAACCGCCTTCGGCCTGGGCGACACCCAGGCGGTTAAGATCGTGCGGCGAATGAGCGGCCGGGCGCGGTTTTTCCGGCGGGTATTCGAGCTAATGGCGGCGAAGTAAGGAACAGTCCAGCGACGTACAGGCCCCTGGAGAAATCCGGGGGCTTTTTTTATGCCCTGATCGGCCGAGGAGGCCGCCATGAGACAAGCTGCGCGGACTGTGCGCGTTGCGTTGCTATGTTTTTGTTGCCAATCATTCATCCCAATTTACACTCCGTTGCGTGCGAAATAACTTGCCCACAATCTTCGTGGTTCTGTTGGAAATGGCTGTTTGCTTTTCCTGTGCGCAAACCCCGGTGCCTCCTCTTGCCCAGCTCAAGAACGCGGCCGAAAAAGGCGATCCAATTGCCCAGGATCGACTGGCTGACGCCTATCAAAGTCGTCTTGATTTTACCACAGCGGAAGTCTGGTATCGCAAGGCCGCCCAAAAAGGCATCCCCAATTCACAATACCGCTTGGGGTGCAAGCTCTATGAGCGGTCAACCAAGCCATGGTCGGCAAAGGAAACGCGGCAGGCCGAAACCGAGGAAGCGATCCAATGGTTTCTACGGGCGGCCAACCAGGGGCATTTTGAGGCACAAGTTCAGCTTGCTTCACTTTGTACCGATGGCAAATACCTGCCTCAGGATAATGCGGAAGCTTACAAATGGCTCACGGTGGCCATGCGATCTCCCACGCCGATAGTACCGCGTGTGCACCGAGACAATCTTATCCTCAAAATGACCCAGGAGCAGATTCAGGAAGGGGAAAGGCGGGCCAAGGCTTTTGTTCCGCACAAGACAACCGTAGATGAGCTGCCCGAGCCTGCTTTTCTAAAGCAGATTAAGCTGAATGGCATCACGGGTATCGGCAACAATCGGTTGGCGATGATCAATGGGAAACCTCTGGGTGTTGGCGAGCAAGGATCAATTAAAGTCGCCAATCATTCTCTCAATATCCGCTGTGTCAGCATTCAGGACACGGCGGTAAAGATAACCGTCGAAAACTACTCAGGTTTTCTCCTGCTCCGAATGCCGGACTAGAAACCGATGGGTCCCAACAACTGGCGAAGCCTTCCGAGCAGTTTTTTGTCGAGACTCTTCTCATCGGTGCGAATGTCGATTGGCATTCGGCTTGCTGGATTTAACCTTCTCTATGGCAAGAAGTAGAAGAAGGAAAAATGATCCGTTGGAACTGATTGCCCCCATTGCGGGTTTAGTGATGTTGGTAGGAATGGTCTCGCCCAAAGCCCGTGAGGCCATCTTTGCCGTCAGCATCGCCGCCTTCTGGCTCATGGGTATATTCCTGGTAGGATTGATTTGCTTCGGCATTTACAGATGGACGACACGATCGCTGAGGTCAACTTCGAGCCGCTCACTCCCTGAATCATCTTCCGATGAGACAAGTTCACTTTCTGTGATCGTCCCTGAAATGGAAGTTCCGAACCAAACTCGAAACACCCGGCAGAAGTCAATAGCTGAGCTTCTGGAGCAACTCCACTCTATCGATTGGTTCCAATTTGAGAAGCTGGTTGCGCTGACTTATCGGAAACTGGGCTACATGGTGACCCGGAGAGGCGGAGCAAATCCTGATGGGGGCATTGACCTCCTGATTGAAAAGGAGGGGCAGCGGACAGCGGTCCAGTGCAAACACTGGAAAGCCTGGAAAGTGGGGGTCAAGGCGGTGCGTGAATTCCTGGGGGCTCTGACCGATGCTGGAATTCAGAAAGGGATTTTCATTACGCTTCGAGGCTACAGTTCTGAGGCAAGGCAATTGGCCGAAAAGCATGGCATTGAAATCGTCCATGAGGTGGGGCTGGCGAAATTACTTGAGGCAACAGACGCCAATTACGATCCTGAAACGCTGGCGATCCTCCGGGATACATCCAAGTACTGTCCGAAGTGCGAACGGGAGATGGTTTTGCGGACCGCCGCTAAAGGTGCGGGAGCAGGCAAACAGTTCTGGGGTTGCTCAGGCTACCCGAGGTGTCGGTATACGATGCCCGTGTCGGAAGACTAAAAGCCATCGATCTCTTTTGCAGAAATGAGGGAATCGATGCTACAAAATTGAGCCGAAGAAAAATATGGGGGTTGGACCGTATTTGACCAACCCCCTATGCTTAAATCTTGAGGTAATGGATCCGGACAACATTCATTTTTGGGCGAAGACCACGAAGAATGCCGAGGGAATAGATATGCCCGGCATTTCTGTCTATGACCACTGCCTCAATGTCGGTTGCGTGGCGGAGGCGCTGATCGCGGCGTTGCCGCCACGCGTGCAAGCCTTGCTCCCGCCGGGCGCGGTCACACTGGCGGCGCTGCATGACATCGGGAAGATCACGCTTGGCTTCCAGGCCAAGTGTCCGATGTGGCTGGAAGACGACCGGTTGCCGAAGTTCTCACCGGGCGAGATTGTGCTATCCGTTTCCGATCATGCTTTGGTCAGCCAGGTGTTCCTCCAAAATTCGCTTCAGCCTGCGCCTGCCCGGCTCTGGGCCGCTGCCGTTGGTGCGCATCATGGTCGGCCGAAAGGTAGAACTGCGCAGTTACCCAAAAGCACGCCGGAAGCCCTCGCCAAATGGGCGGAGCTTCATCGCGGCAAACTTGCTCGGGAACTTATTTCACTATTTGGCGCTCTACCTGACTTACCGCCTGATCCTCGCTTCGTTCCGCATCACTCCGACCTGTGGCTTCTCGCAGGACTCATAACTGTCGCGGACTGGATTGGTTCGAACGAAACGTGGTTCTCACCCAAACGTGGGCTGCCACAGGAAGTTGCCCGGCAGCAGGCGCGGAGCGCGCTGGTTCGGATCGGCTGGCCGGGTGGGCGGCTCAAGCAGACCGACTTTGCGACCGCATTCTTCGCCGGACAGCAAACCCCTTTCATCCCGAATCCGCTGCAACAGGCCGTGGTGGAGGCCGCACAAGCTCCCGGCGTCATCATCATCGAAGGCCCAATGGGCTGCGGCAAAACCGAGGCAGCCCTGTTCGCCGCACAGCAATGGATCGCTGTCGGCCCCAACCACGGAATCTACTTTGCGCTCCCCACCCAGGTGACCAGCAACCGGATTCACAAGCGCGTCGAACAATTCCTCCGCAATACGCTGGTGGACGAAGCGCCGCTGCGACTGGCCCACGGAAACGCCTGGCTAGAAGACGATTTCGATCTTCGCCTCCGGCCGACGTTCCACTGGCGATCCGATAGAAGCAGTGACGACCCCGCCGAGAGTGTTCGTGAATCCCGCTCTTGGTTTGCCTCGGCCAAACAAGCACTACTGGCCACTTACGGTGTGGGCACAATTGACCAAGCTCTTCAAGCCGTGGTGGCGGTGAAACACTTCTTTGTCAGGCGTTTTGCCCTCGCCGGCAAGGTCGTCATCCTCGACGAAGTCCATTCCTACGACATCTACACCGGCACGCTCGTCGCGGCGCTCATCCGCGAGCTGGTGAATCTCCGCTGTTCTGTCGTCGTCCTGAGCGCCACGCTCACCGCCGCCCGGCGCAGGGAATTGCTCAAGGGAGCGGGTGTAATCGAAACCGATTCGCCGCAAACCTACCCGCTCATCACCACAGGCGTAAACGGAAACGCCCGACACTTCGCCCCTGACTGGAAATCGAAACGCCGCATCGCTCTGCGTCCGGCTGTTATCCCCGAAGCCGAAACTGTTGCCGAGCTTGTCCGGCGCGCCGAGGCCGGTCAACAGGTTCTCTGGATTCGCAACACGGTGATCGAGGCGCAGGAAGCATTTCGAGAGGCTTGTTGCTCAGCGCGTGAATGCCTCGTGCGCGTCGGCCTGCTGCACAGCCGGTTTCCCTTTCAACGCCGCGCGCAACTTGAGGACGACTGGCTGGAACGGCTCGGCAAAAACCGTCCCGCCGATGGGCCAGGCTCCATCCTCATAGCAACCCAGGTCGTGGAGCAAAGCGTGGACATCGACTTGGATTTCATCATCTCCGACCTCGCTCCCACCGATATGCTACTTCAGCGCCTCGGACGCTTGTGGCGGCACGAACGTCCCCACCGCCCCACCTCGCAACCGGAGTTTTGGATTCGCCTACCGGAGTTGCCTGCCAATGCGGATGCCGGCGCATTGAAAAAGTCCTTCGGACGCAGTGCCCGCGTCTATGCGCCTTATGTCCTCTTGCGGACGATGGATGTCTGGCAATCGCAAACGGAAATCAATCTCCCAGCCGATATCCGCCCACTGCTCGAAGCCACCTACGCCGAACCGGACAAGAACGAGGCAGACGCCTGGAGGGAAGTCCATGCGGAATTGGAAACCGAGAAGGCCACCCTTGCCGCCAATGCTGCTGCCGCCACCCGTGTGCTGGGCAATCCCGTGCTCGCCGACAAGGAGGAAATCCTCACCCGGCGCAAAGGCCCTCCCACCACACCGGTCATCCTGCTTCGCTCCATCACGGGCGGGCTCAACGGCCTCACCACGCTCGCGGCGCTTGATGGCTCGCGCGTCGAAATAAGCGAACACGAATGGCGGCGTGCCCATGCCCGCTTCCTGCTCGAATGGATGGTGCGCGCCCCGCATTGGATGGTTCCCGCGAATGCGCCCCGCCCGCGATGGCTCGACCTGCACGGTCCTTCCGATGCTGTGGTCGCCGTGGTGCGCGACGACGGGCGCTGCCTTTTCGGCGAAGACGTTTCCCCGATGACATACGATCCGCGCCTCGGCCTTTTTGCCGAACGCGCTCCACAACCCGCACCGCAAACCTGGAAGGACGACGACGATGAATTTGACTATTGACCCTTGGATTCCAGCGCTTCGTGCCGATGGCCGCCGCGAACTGTTCAGCCTCCAAGACCTGTTCGCCCAGGCCCACAACCTGCGCGACCTCGCCGCCAAGCCGCACGAACGCATCGCCCTCATGCGCCTGCTGCTCTGCATCACCCAGGCCGCGCTCGACGGCCCGGCGGACGAAGCGGCATGGGAAACGTGCGAACCGCTCATCCAACCGCGCGTCCGCGACTATCTGGCGAAGTGGAAGGCGGCGTTTGAATTGTTTGGAGACGGTCAACGGTTTCTGCAAGTGAAACCAGGGAGTATCGCCGATCCCGCCCCAGTCATGGAGAACGAAGGCATCACGCGACTGAACCTTTGTCTCGCATCTGGAGAGAGCAACGCCACCCTCTTTGACAATTCAGCTTCGGATGCAAGAGAATTCAGCGCAGCCCAAGCAGCACTATACCTCCTGACCTACCAGTGCTATTCACCATTGCTTGGGCGCGGCTATAAGGGGCGTTCTCCGTGTGCTGACGAAAGCATGCTCCATTCGTTTCTTCTGGGCGAAAACTTGCTTGGAACGATCCACCTGAACCTCTTGACCTTGGAGACAATCACCGACTGCTATTCACCATCAGGTGCAGGCCGCCCAGTTTGGGAGATCAAACTTACCAAGAAGCCTTCAAATACAGAATTGCATGCCCTTACTCAAAGCTACCTGGGCCGTCTTGTTCCGCTCGCGCGAGCCATTTGGCTGGATTCTTACAGGACTATGACCCTCGCGAACGCACTGGTTTACGAAGGCATGGAGGACTCGGGCTTTCGGGAAGCTACTGCAACGGTCGTCGCAAGGAACTCCAAGGTTGTGCCTTTGAGCATCCGCGCAGACAAAGCGATTTGGCGCGAGTTGCCCGCGATCTGCGTCAAGGGTCGGCAGACGGACGGCGTCTCAGGCCCGCTGGCCTTGCGCAATCCGATTCCCGATTCCGGAATTACCATTTGGTCAGGTGCGATGATCTTCCCGAAGAAGAACGCGAAGATCGAGGATGTGGTTGAATCCACCTACTCAATCCCGCCGGGCATGTTCACTGAGTTGGGCCGTGCCGCGTATGAACGAGGCATCGCCCATGCGGAGGAGCGCGAGGGCGTCTTGATTCAAGCGGTCAAAACCTACGCCGCCACCTTGAAGATTGGCTCTCCCGCCTACGATCGCGCCCGACAACAGTTCTGGACACGCGTCGAACAACACCTGCCTGCCCTCTTTGCTCTCGCCCGCAACCCGGATCTTTTCGCCGACATCCCCAGCAGCGATTGGGGCATTGCTGTCACCGATGCGGCGCTCGGAGCCTATGAACAATCTTGTCCGCGCCAGAGCCCACGCCAGATCGAAGCCTACGCGCTCGGCTTGCGTAAACTTGCCTATCGTCCGAAACCAAATCCTGAACCCAAGTCCAAAGCCCATGAGTGAAACCAAACGTACCCCCAAGGATCGCGCCGCCGATTTCGTCGGCGCGCTGCGCCGCGCCTGCAATGACCGCGGCAAACTTGCCACCCTCCGTCGCGGCCTCACCGAGAATCCGCGTCTGCACGTGGACGCCTGGCCCGTCATTGCCAGCCTCGGCGGCGACATCGGCCAGCCCGCATATGTGGCCATCGCGGCGCTCTTTGCCATCCATCCCGATGAATCCACCGCCCGCAGCTTTGGCGAAACTTGCCGTCGCCTTGCCCAAGGCGACAGCAAGGACATCGCGAAGAGCTTCGAGCACCGCTTCCGTCGCCTGCTTGCCTGCGACAGCGTCGAGGATGTGATCGGCCAGCTTCGCTCCTGGATTCGCCTCGCTGCCAGCAAGGGCATTGGAGTGAACTATGAAAGCCTCTTTGCCGACCTTTGGAACTGGCCGTGGTATTCGGACGACATACGCATAAAATGGGCCAAAGCCTTCTGGCAATCAGGCGAAGCCGCCGTCCCCGAGGCGATTCCAACCTCCAACCCCGCATTTGTATGAGTACGGCAACCCTTGAGACTCCGACCGCCACCCCCACGCTGCACCTCACACAGATTCTCGTTTCCTACGAGGACGCCATCCGTCTGCTCCGCATTCGCGACACCTACGATTGGCACCAGCGCGTTTGGCAGGCCTTCGGCGGTCGAGATGGCCAAGTCCGCGACTTTCTCGTCCGCGTGGACCGAAAAGAAGAAGACTATCGTGTTCTGATTCTTTCCCGCTCCGTTCCCGCTAAGCCCGATTGGTGTCCCACAGATTGCTTCGGCACCAAGGATATTCCCGAGCGTTTCTTCGCGCGCACCCGCTACCGGTTCAGCCTTCTGGCCAACCCAACCTGGAAGCCGGTGAAGGACAAGGACGGCAACTACATCGCCGACGCCAAGAAACGCAAGCGTCGCGCGATTACCAAACGCGAAGATCTGATCACCTGGCTGCAACGCAAAGCCGAATCTGGAGGCTTCCAGGTTTCTGCCGACTCGCTTCGGACCCTTCCGCGTGGCCAGGAATACTTCCACAAAGACAGGCGCTCGCACGGCACGCACACCGCCGTCGAGTTCCAGGGTGAACTTACAGTCACCGATCCAACGCAGTTCCGCGTCACCGTCGCCTCCGGCATCGGCTCGGCCAAGGCCTTCGGCTTCGGCCTGCTCGTGTTGGCACCGATTTCCTGATCTCTCAACAATCAACTTTTAACCCTCAACAAAACAAAATGAAACTGATTGAACTCCACATCCTCCAATCGTTCCCTGTCTCCTGTCTGAACCGTGATGACGTCGGCTCGCCCAAGACTGCCGTCTTCGGCGGCGTCAACCGCGCCAGGCTTTCCAGCCAGTCGCTCAAACGACCGATTAGACTCGCACTTCAAGAACAAGCGCCCTCCATATTTGCAGGCGAGCGCAGCAAGCTGATCATCATCCCACTGGCAGATCGGATCGAAAAGATCGGCGTAGAACGCGAACGCGCATTGGAGCTTGCCCGCGCTACGGGGGCTTATTTGGCAACATTGGACGAGAAAGCTGCCGCCAAGGGAGTCGAGAAAGTGAAAACCCTCATGTTTCTTTCTCCGGCGGAACTCGACAGCATTGCCAAAGATCTCGCTCATGCGTCGAAAGCAGCGCCCCCGGCCGCATCACAGCCCGACGAATCTGGCGCGAAGATAAAGAAGAAGGGAGACAGCAGTCTGGACGTAGGCAAGATCGCAGCAAAAGCCTGTAACAATGTGGCGCTTAAAGACGCGGCAGACATCGCTCTGTTCGGTCGTATGGTCGCGAGTGATCATTCCATTACGGTGGAAGGGGCCGCCATGTTTGGCCATGCTCTTTCCACACACAAGGCCGACAACGATCTGGATTTTTTTACAGCCGTTGATGACCGTCAAAAGGAAGACCCCACCGTCGGCGAAGAAGATCGGACAGGCAGTGGAATGATGGGAACTTTGGAATTCTCCTCCGCTGTCTACTACCGCTACGTGGCACTAAACTTGGATCAACTATTCTACCAGACAGATCGAGACGGCAAACCAAGCGCGAATCTGAGCAGTCTTCTTGGGGCGGATCACCTGTCAATTCGGCAGAAGATCGTCGACGCCTTTATTCGCGCCACGCTCATGACCGTTCCCGGCGCGCGGAAGAACTCCATGAACGCCCACACCCTTCCTGGATGCGTAATCGGAACATTCAAGTCCGCCGGACAACCCGTCCAGTTGATCAATGCCTTCGAAACGCCCGTTCGCCCGAAATCCGGACTGATGAATGCCTCTATCGAAGCCCTGAAGGCTCATCACGCCCAACTGAAGGAAACGTGGGGTATTGCCTGCGATGAGGAAGTGATCCTGCCCAACAAGAACCTCAACGCCTTCTGCGAGGCCCTCACCAAGCATGTTAGCTAACGCTTGCCTCGCCCTGTTGCTCGACGGCCCCATGCAGTCGTGGGGCCACGCCTCGCGCTTTGAACGCCGCACCACGGCGCTTCATCCAACCCGTAGCGGGGTGTTTGGGTTGATCGCCGCTGCGATGGGAATCAACAAACACGACCTAGACGAAGCCGACCAACTGGCTCGGCTGCAGCCTTTGCGTATCACCACGGTAACTCTGCTCCGCCGCAATCGGCGCGGAGACGAACTGCCGATTCTCCGCTTGGAGGATTACCACACGGTCGCTTTTACCCGCGAAGCAGGGGCGAATGCATCAAGGGTGGCCAAACTGCTGGCGAAAGCAAATGGTCCCATAACCGCTGAAGATCGCGATTCCGAGATCAAGCCTACAAAGCGCCACTACCTCCTTGACGCCCGGTTCGGCGTGCTGCTCGAAGGCCCAGCAGGCTTGATCGAAGAAGTCGCCGCCGCCCTGAGCAATCCCAAGTGGGGTGTCTGGCTCGGGCGCAAGTGCTGCCTTCCCGCCAGCCCGGTGCTGGCAGCCCCGCCCGGCAAGCGGGCAAATGTCTGGCCGCACCTGCTCCAGCGCGCCGGGTTCGCCGGAACAGAATCCATAGAGCAATTCGACCACGTTATAGAGACCGCGCCCGGCGCCGCCGGCTCCGACACGATTGACGATGCGCCGCTCGGCTACGGCAAGTCCATCGGCGAGCGCCACGCCCCGCGTTGGATTCGTCGCTTCTCCAAATCGCCATTCGCAAATCCAAAATCCTAAATCGCTCATGCCCTTATTCGAACGCCCGCCGCTGGAAACCCTGGCCCCGGCCAAGGACCGCTGGACCCCCCTCTACCTCGAACACGGTCGGCTCGAAGTGGACGATTCAAGCGTGAAATGGATCAGCGCCGACGGACTGTTCTGTCGCCTGCCCGTGGCCACGGTCTCGGCACTCATCCTCGGCCCTGGCACCACCGTCACCCACGCCGCCATGAAGGCTTGCGCTGAGTCCAACACCCCCGTGTGCTGGACCGGCGAGGAATCACTGCGCTTTTACGCCTTCGGCCTCACGCCAAATCACACCAACGACATGCCCCGCCTCCACGCCGAGGCGTGGGCGGACAAACGCCGCCGTGCCCAGATCGCTCGCGCCATGTTCAAGATGCGATTCCCCGATGCCGACGTGGAAGGTAAACCCGTCAAGGAACTGCGCGGCATGGAGGGTTTGCGTGTCCGTGCTCTCTACACTGAACTCGGCCTGAAGCACGGCGTCACCTGGAAAGGCCGCAACTACGACCGACAGAACTGGGACACCGCCGACAACATCAACCGCGCCCTCTCCGCCGCCAATGCCAGCCTTTACGCCCTCTGCGCCGCCGTCATTTGCTCGCTCGGTTACGTGCCAGCGCTCGGCTTCATCCACGATGCCGGCACACTCCCATTCGTCTATGACGTGGCCGACCTCTACAAGCACCTCACCAGCATTCCCGCTGCGTTTCTCGCCGTCCGGCAGGACCCGAAGGACGAGGGTGATCTGGTGCGGAAACTGTTGAAGCAACGAGTCGAGGAGGAACGCCTCCTGCAACGGATGCCAAAAGATCTGGCCGCCTTGTTCGATACCGCCGAAGCCGCCCCCGTCCAGGCTGGTGGCCGCCCGCCTTCGGCTCTGAGCTGATTCCATAATCCGCAATCCGCAATCGAATGACCGTCCTCATAGCCAATGACACTCCACCCGCCATTCGTGGCATCCTCAAACGCTGGTTCTTGGAGCCTAAGCCCAATGTCTTCGTCGGAACAGTGAACCGACGTACCCGTGACAAGGTGCTTGACTATGTAAAGCGCAATGCGAAAGGCATGAGCCTGCTAGTTCTTACCAGCGAGCCCAATTGCCAGGGATTTAAGATCGAACGTTGGGGCGAACCCGACCGGCGCGACACCGAGATTAGTGGCCTCTGGTTGGTGGCCGAACAATGGGTAGAGGCAGAAAACCAGCCCTTCTAATCTCCGGAAAAAGCTCGAAAACGGCCGCGTAACCTGCTGGTATTTCAGTGTTCTCCCCACCCGCGTGGGGATGGTCCGAAGAGGTAACGTTCATCGACGTAACCGCCTTCGTTCTCCCCACCCGCGTGGGGATGGTCCGGAAAAAGACAGAAACAAAACAAAGCAAGAAGCGTTCTCCCCACCCGCGTGGGGATGGTCCGAGCTGTGCCTCGGTGATTCCTGCCTTCACGCAGTTCTCCCCACCCGCGTGGGGATGGTCCGCGGGCTCAGGAACCGGGTTTGGGCATCCGTGCGTTCTCCCCACCCGCGTGGGGATGGTCCGCTCTTAAGGCAATCCAAGCGGCGGCATACGCGGTTCTCCCCACCCGCGTGGGGATGGTCCGGAACACGCCGAATCGTTTTTCAACCACTACGAGTTCTCCCCACCCGCGTGGGGATGGCTTTATTCGGATTTATGGCCATTTTAGAACTTAAGACTAGGCGTCATCAAAATGGTGTAGCTCCTTGCCGATCCCAAAACAATGCCAACTTGCCAGGTTTGAAAGGCCAAATATTTGGCAAAAATTTGGCAATCGATCACAGCGTTGCAGAGTATTGCAGAGTATTGCACAGGGAGGGAGTCGGGCGGTGTCGAGATCGTAACCCGTTAATAAAAAAGGGCTTTCCTGATGGAAAACCCTGGAAAATTGGTTGCGGGGACAGGATTTGAACCTGTGACCTTCAGGTTATGAGCCTGACGAGCTACCGGGCTGCTCCACCCCGCGTCTCAAAGGATCTCCTTTTTAAATCAGCGGCAGGATGGGTGCAAGGGTTTTTGCGTGTTTTTTTGGATTGCACCGGTTTTTGGGTACCGGCCAGTGAAGGACGACTGACGGGCAGGGGGAGGCCGGGCACAAAGCCATGGGGTCAACGTTCGCGGCTTCGGACTTCGATATAGGCCCAGAGGATGCCAAGGAGAAGGCCGGCGGCATGGGCGGTATTTGCGATCTTGCCCACAAGTCCAAATAAGCAGAGGAAAAACCAGATCAACATCATGATCACAGTGCTGGGATGCAGAAATAATCCTGAGAGCGGGTCCAACCGACCGCGAATCCAAACATAGCCCAACAGCCCATAGACAACGCCGGACATGCCTCCGAAGTTGGGGCCTCCGACGAGATACTGGCAGAGGTTGGAGAAGATGGCGAGGCCGAGAAATAACGTGGCGGTGCGGAGGCGGCCGGTTCGGAGTTCGAGCATGGTGCCGAGGTCGAGAAGCCACATCATGTTGAAGATAAGGTGCATCCATCCAAAGTGAAGGAACACCGGGGTGACAAGCCGCCAGATTTGGCCGTGCTGGATTTCGGTTAACGCGCCGAGGCGATCCAGAATTCCGCCCATGGACTGATAACTGCCGATGAACAGCCAGCCGACATTTCGCATGTCCTGTCCGAAGCGAGAGAGGAAGAAGACCACCCCGCAGACGATGATCAGGGCCAGGGAAATGTATCCGTAACCCGGGGTGTTGGTGGACCGCCAGAGGATGGAGCCATCGAGGACTTTCTTGCGGTAAGCCCGGTCGGATTGTTCGTTGTGCGACCGGCGTCTGCGGGCCTCGCGGGAGGCGGCGGCGTATTTGGGGTCGGCGGATTGCGCCTGGAATTCTTTGAGGAGACTCCGGGCTTTCTCCAATTCTTCTTCCGCATGAACCCAGACACTCCAGGAGCCGTCTTTTTCGGATTCGACAAGGTTGTCGATACCCTGGACGTAAAGGAAATCGCCAAAAATCCTGGCGGATTCCTCGGCGTTCAGATGACCAATCATCCGCATAACAAAGGATTTGGGGTTTATTGGGTTTCCGGAGAGTCGGCTGGGGGGGTGTCTTTCATGAATCGATGAACGAACACGTAATACATGGCGGCAAGGATGAGGACAGCGCCGCCGATCCAATAGGACAATCGATGGAGGTCATGGGCGTTGGCGCCGGCTTTGATCCCGAACCAACATAGCACAGCGCACCAAAGGGCGGATCCGATCAGGGTGTAGAAGCTGAATTTCATGTAGTCCAGGCGCACAATCCCGGCGGGGAGGCCGATGAGATGGCGGACCACGGGGAGCAGACGGGAGATGAAAACCCCCATGGATCCATAGCGGGCGGCCCAGCGTTCGGCGCCTCGGAGTTTTTCCTGGGTCACGAGGATGAGGTATCCGTAGCGCATGACGAGGGGGCGACCGCCCCAGCGGGCGATGGCGTACATGACGGTGGCGCCGATCCAGGAGCCGATGGCGCCGGCGATGACAATGCCGGTCATGCCCATGATGCCTTTGGTGTGGGCGAGGTGGGCGGCTGGGGGAATGATGACTTCGCTGGGCAGGGGGACGATTGAGCTTTCGATGGCCATCAGGAGGGCGATCAAAGGGTAGCCCCCGGTTTCCAGCGTATTCAAATACCAATCAATCAGACCCTTGAACATACGGCCGCATTTTATCGGGAAAAAACCGGCGGTCTGCAAGCTTTCGTGAGGAAAAAAGGCGCTGATTCAAATCATGAGTTCGCAGGAGGACGAGGATTTCGCAATTTGGAAATTGTGGTTGTGATCGAAATTAAAAGCTGAGGCATCTCGGAATTCGATCCCGATGACGAAGACGATCCCGATGACGAAGACGATCCCGATGACGAAGACGATCCCGATGACGAAGACGATTACGATTATGATTATGATTATGATTATGATTACGAAGGAGGCAAGGAAATGCGAATGGCGGCGAGGGATTGTGATGAGCAGAGTTCCACAGGCACGGGGAGATCCCTGCGATAGACGGCCTTAATGATGTCCCTCGGGGGGTGGCTTGGGGGGGTGACGGTGATCGGGGCCTTTATCGCCCGGACCAGGACCGGGGCCGGGACCAGGACGGCCGAGTTCCTCGAGTTTGGTTTTTTGGGCCTCGGAGAGGAAGGGGGCCATGCGCTGGTGGGATTCCCGGATCAAGGCCATGGTATTGGTGCGGGTTTCCTGGTGGAGGGCGTTGATTTTGAGGGTGGTTTCTTCAAGGATCGGCTCGATTTGGCGGGCTTGTTCGGGGGAAAGCTGGAGCTCGGTTTTCAACCAGTTCATGATATTGCGGGAGACTCGATCCGGGGGGGGCGGTTTAAAAAAGGATTGCCGTCCGTAGTTAAAGCCAAGGACACCGCCGGCGATGAGGCCGGCAACAAAGATGGCGGCCAGGTAGCCCAGCAGTTTGCCTTTGGTCAGGTGGTTCATCGGTTGAGGGTCAGGTGGGTCAGGGTGTTGGCGTATTGCCATTCAGTTTCGGGCTGGGGATTGCCGTGGAGAAGACCCAGCGTGACGGAAGCCACCATGAGAATGCAGGCGCAGATCAGGCCGTGGCGCAATAGAGTGACGCACTCCCAGCCGTTGGAGGGCGTTTCACTTCGACGCCAGGCGGCCATGAGCCGGGCTTCGGTGGCAAAACTGAGCTCCTCGGACTCAGCCCGGTATGCCCGGGAGGCGGCCCGAAAAAGCCGGTCCAAATGGTTGTCGTTGATTCTCATGTTGGCTCCTTTAAAAGCAATTGGAGGTGTTTTTTCAGCTTTTGCCGGGCGCGAAAGGCGCGCACCTTGATGAGCGGGGAGGACCAGCCGGTCATTTTGCGGATATCTTCGATGCTGCGGGATTCGAGATGCAGCAAGGTGATCACCAGGCGTTCTTCGGGTTTCAGGTGTTCGAGCAGTTTTTCCACCAATTCGCGTGCGGCCAGTTGTTCGGAAGCGGGCAGTTCGTTGGCGGATGCGGTGAGGTTTTCGATGACGCGTTCCTGTTCCTCGGTCAGGTCGGACCATCGGAACTCGGGGCGGACGCGTTCGCGGGCGATCTGATTCAGGCAGGTGTTAATGGCGATCCGTGAGACCCAATGTTCCAGGGGGACCTGGCCTGAGAACTGGTCGAGCTTGGCAAATATTCTGGTGAAAACCATTTGTACGAGATCATCTTCGGAAACCATCCGGGTTTGGCGGCTGCGCACCAGTTTGATGACCAATGGATAGAGCCGCTGAACCAAGTCCCGGGCGGCGTCTTCGTCACCCTCGCGCACCCGTTGCAGCAAGAGATGATCGTTGTCTATCCGCTCCTGGCTGGATGGTTCCACTGTGTTGACTAGCACATCAAAGGTTTATGACCGTTCATTATCGAGCCGGTTACAGGTCATTATTTACCGGCTCAAGGCTTTCTCTGAAAGCGTGCCACATAAGCGCCGTCGGTTCCATCGCGGAACGGGATCAGTTGGCGTTCGGTGTGCAGGACATAATCGGGTGCCGCAGTCAGGAATTTGCGGACCAGTTGTTCGTTTTCCTCGGATTCGAGGCTGCAGGTGCTGTAGACCAGGGTTGCGCCGGGTTTCAGACGGCGGCTGGCGCGAAGCAACAGGTCAAATTGAATTCGGGACAGGCGCTGGATTTCCTCGAGGCGCAGTCGCCATCGCAGTTCAACGCGCCGCCGCATAACTCCAGTATTGGAGCAGGGCACATCGACCAGGGCCCGATCGAAGGCGGCTGTGGATTCACTTGATGGCGAGGGGGTTGGGGATGCGGTGTCGGAGGATAAAGGGATGTGACGAGTATGGACGCAGGTGACGCCGAGGCGGCGGCAATTGCTTTCGAGGCGCTGGATGCGGGTCTCGTCCGTGTCTTCGGCCACGATTCGGCCCCGGTTGTTCATGAATTGGGCGATGAGAGTGGTTTTGCCTCCCGGGGCAGCGCAGGCGTCGAGGATCTGTTCACCGGGTTGGGGATTCAGGAGGTGGACAGCGAGGAGGGTGCTGGGATCCTGGACATAGAAAGCGCCCTTCTTGAAACTCGGGAGTGTATCCAGGGGAGGATGTTCCAGAAGTTCGAAGACCAGGTTGGTCCCGGTCCAGTCAAAGGCGCAGGGGGCGGTCTTGATTTTTTCGAGGTCCCATTGGGGTAGGAGGTCGGTGGTTGCGGTTCGGAGGCTGTTGATTCGGGCGTAAGTGCTGGCCGGGCCGTTGTTCCAAGCCATGAGGAGAGAAGTATTTTCGGCGTCCCAGCGCTGATTCCAGCGTTCGTAAAGCCAGTGGGGATGGGAGTAGCCGAGCCAGGGATGGGTTTTTTTCAGGTCATCGAGGAGGAGCCGGGTTGGATCAAGTTCGCGGCCATAGGCGCGGAGGACGGCATTCACGAAACCGGCCTGGGCGGTGAAGCCGGTTTGACGGGCTAGTTGGACGGTTTCGTTGACGGCGGCGTAGGCGGGGATTCGGTCGAGCCAGAACATCTGATAAAGGCCGAGGCGCAGAAGGATTCGGAGGCCGGGTTTGGGGGGGCGTCCGGTTGTTTTTCGATCGATCAGCCAATCGAGGGCGATCTGCCAGCGAACCACTCCGAGGACGAGTTCGCGGACGAGCGCCTTATCGAGAGGGTTGAAGGGGCATCGATCAAGCGCTTCGTTCAGAAGCGTTTCAATAAAGGCCTCGTGTTCCTCACGCTGGCGCAACAAATTTACGGCAATTTCTCTTGGTTTTGTTGCAAGCACAACTCATAATTGCACAACCTGGGCAGCAGGAAACAGCGAATTATGAAAGAAGAGCTCGAGAAAATGGTTGCCGCCGGCAAGATCAGTCGGCTCCATGTGGCGCCGCTACTGCAACTGATTCAGTGCGGTTTCTGTTCGCATCGAAGCTGGGGGTTCGGCCGCATCACGACGATGGACACGGTTTTTGGCCGGTTTACGATCGATTTTTCCTCCAAGCCTGGCCATCAGATGGACTTAAACTTTGCCGCGGAATCGCTTAAACCGATCCCCAAGGACCACATCATGGCCCGCAAGGCGGCGGATCTGGCCGGGCTTCGAGAGATGGCGGCTCTGAATCATCTGAACCTGATCCAGATTGTTCTGTCGAGTTACGGGGGCAAAGCTACCATTGAGCAGATCCAGCAGATCCTGGTCCCAGACGTTATCACGGAGGATTGGCGCAAATGGTGGGAAGTCGCGAAGCGCGAGTTGAAGAAAGACGGGCACTTTATCGTTCCAATCAAGAAGACGGACCCGATTCTTTATCAGCCTGAGGAAGTATCCTTGCAGGCGCGGCTCCTGAAGGCCTTTCGTTCCGCCAAGGGGCTCAAGGCGAGGTTGGTGCATGCCCACGAGCTTTTTAAAAGCCGCCAGGACCTTGATGACGCGTCGGCGGCCATTCAGGAGATGGTGGAGACCCTCAACAACGACATTGCGAGTCACCAGCGCACAATCCCGTCCCTGGCCTTGGAGGCTGTCTTTCTGCGGGATGAGATCCAATCCACGCTGAATTTGCCGGTTCCGGCCGATCAGGTGACGGCGTTATCGATATGGCAACAGGCCCAGAATTTAAACCAGGTTCTGGAACAGATCCAAAGCGTCAGACACAAACAAGCCCTGCATTCGCTCAAGGACTGCATGCCCGAGAAATGGGTGGAGTCGTTATTGGAGGTGATTAATACCGTTTCTCCTCGGTTATGTGCGGAGTGCGTTCAACTGTTGGTGCAGGAAGGTCATCTGGAGGTTTTGAAAGAAACGCTGGGCCGCCTGATCAATCATCAACAGGC
Source organism: Verrucomicrobiota bacterium (assembly GCA_022709905.1). GTDB lineage: Bacteria > Verrucomicrobiota > Verrucomicrobiia > Limisphaerales > UBA1319 > JAKLHY01. The sequence goes on from JAKLHY010000024.1 coordinate 64,175, forward strand.
CAGCAGCGATCTGTTATACTGGCTGGCCAAGGAGCGATCAGACACTTTTGCCGATATTATTGGTCCCGAGGTATTTCGGGCGATTTTATCCGCCGTCGAGCGGGATCAGTTCAACGAAAAACGATCCAATCGGCTCCGAGACCTATTATTGGATGACCAGGAGTTGCTGCTGGATCTGGTGGAGTCGGCGGATATCGATCTGATTCGGGATCTGACGCGGAACCTTCAGCTGTCGCCCAGTTTTGACGATATGGACAAGCGGTCTTTGCTGGCGCGGATCATCAAGCATTTTCCCGCGATCCAGTCGATGGTGTCCGGGGATCATGGCACCCGTCAGGATGCGCCGTTGATGGTTTCATGGGAAAGTCTCGAACGTCGGCGCAACGAATATGGGGAGTTGGTGCACAAGAAAATCCCGGCCAATTCACGCGAGATCGCGCTCGCCCGGAGCTACGGCGACCTGAGGGAGAACCACGAGTACAAAGCCGCCAAGGAGATGCAAAAGCTCCTGATGCGACGCAAGGCCGAGCTCGAGGCCGAACTCGCCCGCTCAAGGGGCACCGACTTTGTCAATCCACGCACCGATGTGGTCAGCATTGGCACGGTGGTGGAGGCCACCGATTTGCTCCATCAGCACAAGGAAAAGTTCACCGTCTTGGGAGCGTGGGATTTCAATTCCGAACGGGGCATTATCAGTTATCTGAGCCCGGTGGGTCAGGCACTGCTGGGACACGCGGTGGGCGAGGAAGTGGATCTCGAGGTGGATGGTGTGGGCAAGCATTACCGCATCGACAGCATCAGCGCCTATCAGGCTCCCGGCATGGTCCCGGTCGAGACAGCCAATCCATCGCCCGTGGCCCAGGGATCTGCTGTGGTCTAGTGTGGTGTTTGCGAAATACGATGCCTTCTGTTGCGCCTCCCTTACAGATCCATTCCGGATATGCGCGGTCGGCGCGCCTCGCTCCTGACCAAAACTCCTGGCTGCAGAATGCATCGTATTTCGCAAACACCACACTAGGGGTCGGTCTGACAGCGGGGCGATTTTGGGTTGGGGCTGCGGAATGAATTCCGCGGTCCATCTCAGGGTGGGGCGAATTCTCGATCGATGCTGCGGGATGAATTCCGCGGTTCGCGATCCTCTGAGGGCAGAGTAGTTTTTCTGAATCGACAGCTGCCGGACGATTGCCCATCCTCTGGGCCGGCATGATGGCTCCAAACAGTACCGGAACCGCCGCGAGCTCGAAGTCGGCCATTTTCTGGCGTCGACTGGGTTCTTCCATCCTGCTTTGGTCCCTGGTGTTGGGGGCCTTGTTTTCCGGCAACGCCACATTGTCGGACTACGTATTTCTGCTGGTGATGCTCGGTTTGTCCGCTTTGGGATTGATTGAGTTTTATCAGTTGGTGGAACGGACCGGATTGCGGTGTCACAGGAATTGGGGAGTGCTGGGCGGATTGTTGTTGATCGTCTGCAGCTTTTTCTATTTATCGGGGCGATCGGGAGCCGAGGTGATCCCGGCTAAGGCGAACGATTTTGAAACCAGTTTTCTGATCTTGTTTGTCCTGGGATTGGGTGTTCGCCAGTTGGTGTCCTCGAATCCGCAGCATGGATTGATCGCGATGGCCACGACGTTATTGGGCTTGATGTATGTGCCGTGGCTGCTGAACTTCATTCAGAAAATCACCTTTTTTCCGGGGATCGATGGGCGTTTTTATCTGTTGTATTTTCTGGTGGTCACGAAACTGAGTGATTCGGGCGCCTATGCGGTGGGTTCGTTGTGGGGCCGGCACAAAGTGATCCCGCGGATCAGTCCGGGAAAAACCTGGGAGGGGATAGGCGGGGCGGTGGCGGCATCGACCCTTGCGAGTCTGGTGTTTGTGTGGCTTGCGCCGGATCGGCTTGCGGGGATCACGATCTTGCATGCCCTGATACTGGGGATCCTGTTGAGTTGCGCGGCCATTGTGGGGGATTTGATCGAGTCCCTGCTCAAGCGCGAGGCGGGGATCAAGGATTCCGGGGCCTGGTTTCCCGGGATTGGAGGCATTCTGGATTTGACAGACAGTCTGCTATTCAATGCGCCATTGATGTATCTTTATCTCCGGCATATCCTGACCGCTTGATCATGAAAAACGTGGTGTTGTTGGGAAGCACGGGTTCCATCGGACAAAACACACTCAAGGTCGTCGAAGATTTCCCCGGCCGATTGCGGTTGATTGGCCTGGCGGCTGGGAACAATGCGGAATTACTGGCCGAGCAAGCGCGCCGGCATCAGCCGCTGGCGGTGTGCTTGCACGATCCCGAGAAGGCCGTGGATTTGCGGGAGCGGCTTCAGGGAAAGACCGACGTGTGGCAGGGTCCCGAGGGATTAGTCCATTTGGCGACACTCCCCGAGGCGGATCTGGTTTTGATCGCCATTGTAGGCACGGCGGGTTTGCAGCCTGCCCTGGCGGCCATCCGGGCCGGCAAGGACATTGCCGTGGCCTCGAAGGAAATCCTGGTGATGGCCGGCGAGATTGTCATGCGTGAAGCCGAGCAACACCGGGTCCGGGTGTTGACGGTGGATAGCGAGCATTCGGCCATATTCCAGTGTCTGGATGGGAAGCCGGCAGACTCGGTGCGGCGGCTTTGGCTCACGGCGTCGGGGGGGCCCTTTCGGAATACACCCAAGGAGGAGTTTCCCCGGATTACCATCGAGCGCGCGCTCAAGCATCCCTCCTGGAGCATGGGCAGAAAAATCACGATCGACTCGGCCACGCTTTTCAACAAGGGCCTCGAGATGATTGAGGCCCGGTGGTTATTCGGAGTGGAGATGGACCGGGTGCAAGTGATGGTGCATCCCCAGAGTATCATTCATTCGCTGGTGGAATTTGTGGATGGCTCCTGGCTGGCCCAGTTGTCGAGTCCCGACATGTGTCTGCCCATCCAATACGCCTTAACCTATCCCGAGCGGATCGCCAGCCAGCGTGTGCAAACGGATCTGGTGCAATTGGGCCAGTTGACATTTGAAGCCGCCGATAACAAGCGATTTCCAGCCTTGGATCTGGCTCGCCAGGCCGGCAATCGAGGCGGCACATTACCTGCCGTGCTTAACGCCGCCAACGAAGTGGCGGTGCAAGCCTTTTGCGAGGGCAGACTGCGCTTTGATCAGATCAGCGACCTGGTCGCCGGGGTGATGAATCAGCACACGGCCATCGATCATCCCGACTTGGACCGGATTCTTCAAGCCGACGCTTGGGCGCGCCAGACGGCGATCGGACGGGTCTGCGGCTGATGGTTTTCAGCGCGCAGCGAGCGGACCGTGGCAGCTGGCCTAACGAAGGGCTGGATTTCACGCGCCGGGGTCATCTGCGCGAAGATTTTTGCATCGCTGCGATGTCAATCCGCAATCCGCAATCAAGCGAAGCCAGTTCGCGATCCGATCAGGGATTAGACTCTGGCTGGGCGGATTTTCGGTTCTTTTTGGCTTTGGAGTCCCGCAGCTCGTCCTTTTTACGGAGCTCTTTCTCCGCGGCTCGATTGACGATCTCCTCGGAATCCTTGAATTCCCGTTCCGCGAGGCGGACGCCGGGCAGGTTTTGTTTTTCGACTTCGACCGCGTTTGAGGCGTCTTCGGGCGTCAACAGGACAGTCGGTCTGAGGAGAACGACTAATTCGCTGCGATCACTGGTCTTTTTATCGCTGCGGAACAAGGCGCCGAGGAGGGGGATATCCTTGAGCACCGGCACTCCGGAGCGGGTTTTTTCTTTGGAGGATCGGATGAAACCGCCCAGGAAAATGGTTTCGCCGTCACGCACGGACACGGTGGACGAAGCCGTGCGGCTTGAGGTCAGGGGCACATCGTTATTATCGATTTTGGTCGTGCCGGAGATTTCGTCGATCGTCTGATTCACCTCCATCAACACCAGTTTATCGGGGGTGATGAAAGGGGTGACCTCGAGGCCGATGCCGACTTCCAACTGCTGGTATTGCGAGCTGTTACCGTAACCGGCGCCGCCGTAGTAGGAGCCAGTGATGTAAGGGACGGTGCGGCCGTTGAAGAAACTGGCTGGGACGGCATGGGTGGTTTGGATGCGAGGTTTCTGGAGGACGGTGACCGATCCGCTCGAGGCCAGGGCATTGATCGCCATATCCAGGTCGCCCCGGAAGTTCATGAAATAGCTAAAGCCACCCGGCCAGGCGGTCGTGAGATTGGTGTTGATGGCGTCGAACAGGCTTTGGCCGTTGTTGACCGCTCCCGCGCCGGTGATGTTATCGCGAGTTTTGGGCTTCTGAACCATGGAAACACCGAAGACCAGGTTGTTATTCAGGGAGACATCGATGATGGCGGATTCGATCAAGACCTGGGCGAGCATGACATCGAGTTTACCCACGATATTGGTGATAACGCCCATGTCCTGTTTGTTGGCATAAACCACAAGGGAGTTGGCGCGGTCATCGGGGATGATGCGGGCGTCTTCGAGGACCTGGAGGTCGCCGCCGGAGGCGGCGCGGTTGACGATTTGGGCGAGGCGTTGTTGGAAGGAAGATTGTTGTCCGGGCTGGCCCGCCTGGGTGGCTCCCAGTTGCCCAGTCTGGCCGGGGCGTTGGAGCCCGCCACGGCTGGTGGCGCCGGTGCGGCGGGTGCTTGAACCTCGGGTGCGCATCGAGGTGCTCCCCTGGGCGCCTGTCCGGCTGGTAGCCGTGCCTCCGCCGCCGCCTCCGATCAGGCCGCTCATCACGTTGTAGATGTCCTCCACCTTGCCGTATTTGATGGGGATGACTTCGAGTTTGTAGTCCACCTGCGGAACCACGTCGACCTTGTGGATGATTTCCATCATGCGCTTGATGTTGGGCGCGAAATCCCGAATGACCAGCGTCATGCTGCTATCGATCGGCACGATGCCGTTTGGGATCTTGGCGAAGGGAGCGAGGGTGGGTTGGACTTCGGAGGGAAATGCGTTGGTCAACTGGACCACCTGGGTGACGAATTCGCCTGCTTCAGGGAGTAGTTCGGGGGCCAATTTGGAAAAGGCGGCGCCTTCGGTGAGGACTTGGGTGGATTGAATGGCCTTGACGAAGCGTTCGCCTTCGGGGACGAGGCTGATTCCATTCAGGGTTAGGACGCTGTTGATGGCCTGAATGGCCTCGGTGCGGGTTAGTTTGCCGTTGGAGACCAGCGTGATGGTTTGGTTGGCAGGCAGGTTGCCGGGGCGCAGAATGGTGCGACCCGTCAATTCCGCATACATTTTCAGGATGTTTTCGAGGACGGAATTAGGAAAGTTTAGGTCGATCTCGCGCGGTTCATCGACCGGAGCGGCTGTTGTTGCCAAGTTGGCCGTGCTTGCCGGGGAAGGCACGATGGGGGGCTGTTGGCCTGGCATGAATCCGGGTGTCTGCGCCGGGGCGGCGGGGCCGGGTGGAATTTGGGCAGCGGCTCCGGGGAGGGTGGGAAAAGTCGCATTGGGCGCCGTTCGAGGGGGATTGGCCAGGACTGTGGGAGGCGGCACGGTTGCGGTGGAGGGTGGATTCGGAGGTGGCGTCGTAGTGGATGGAGCGGGAGTTGCGAGGACGGGGGCCGCAACGGCGGGCGCGTTTGCCGGTGCTGAAATGGGAATCGCAGAGACTGAGGAGGTCGATTGACCGCGCATGGGGACGGGGGCGGTGACAGAGGGCAGGGGTTGATTGGTGTCAACCGGTTGGGCTGGGAGAGTCGGAACGGCTCCAGCCGGGGGTTGTGTTTGGGACGCGGGAGCGGGTCCACGGCGAAAGCCAGGAGGGCGATTGGCGGGTATGGGCGGGCCCAAAACCGGATTCGTGGTTGCCCCGGAGGTCTGAACCGATGGCGGGGGGGGATTGGACGCTGGCTCAGCTCCGAATCCCAGCACCAGGGTCATCATCAGGCCGGCGACGGTTAGGGCTTTGATTCTGTTCACGGTTTTTTCCTCAAATCAGGTTTGTTCGTGGTCACAACCGAGGCCTTGGCCCGCGGGGCCGGCGGAGTTGTGGAGGGGGGTGGGGCGGCTGGTTTCTTCTGATAACTGGCCACCAACACCAGGCGGCCCATGAGTTTGCTCTTGGTCTGGTCCGGGCGAAGAGTCATTTCCTGCACGCGAATCATGGAATCTTCCGCGCCAAGGGCCAGCAGGTAATTGACCAGCTCATTGGGGCCGGTGGGATTCAGCCCGAAATCGACAATGGCCTCATCGAAGAATGCGTTGGTTTTCGCCGCGGTCGATGTCCGCATGTTGACTCCCGAGAACCGGACCTGTTTTTGCATGGCCTGGGCCATGACGGTTTGGCTGAGATTAACGGCATGGCTTTCCTCGGGAATGACGGCGCTGGCGCCCTCGAACTCCTGCAGTTGCTGGAGGTAATTGGTGCCTTTGGCAATTTCGGCCTGGTATTGGGCGAGGGTGCGACGGGCTTTCTCGAGATCGACCTGGTATCGCCGCCAATCTTTGAAGTGCGGCCAGACCAGCCACATGTTCAGCAGCGCGAACAACAGCGCGAGCACGAACACCACCAGGCGCATCTCCTGGGGTCGGAGGTTGAGGGATTGGCCAAGGCTTTTCATTCGATCTCAGTGACCGGGAGGTCGCAGCTGAAGTTCCAGGAGTAAGTCTGGCCGCCCGCGCCCGTTTGGGAGTTGGGAGAGCCCACTTTGCTGAAGACACGCCGGCCTTCGCTTGTCGCGCCAATCATCGCCTGGTTGAATTCGTTCACCTTGGTGACTTGGTCGGCGGGCACCATGCCTGAGACGACGAGTTTGCCTCGTTGGAAGCTGAGGCTCTCGAGGGTTAACTCTTCGGGGAGCAACTCCGAGACCACCCGCCAGCAGTCCAGGGCCGTGTATTTCAGATCCTGCCGCAGTTGGTAGACCTGAACTTTTGCCCGGAGTTGAAGGACTTTCTGGTAATCGGGCGTCAGGGCCTTGACGTGTTTTTGGACCCGGTTGTATTGATACTTGAGCACCTCGAGGGCGCCCAGGTAGACCAGGACGCCGATCAGGTAAAGAACCACCACAGCCCCCAGGCCGCGCATCCACAGCCGATCGGTGTATTGCTGCCGGTAACGGGCTGTATATTCGCCGGGCATCAGGTTGACCCGCGATTCCCGTTTCATCAGGCGGCGCGCGCTGAGAGACGCCAAATCGCGCGCAGGAAGGGGGGGCATCACGCGCGGGGCCTCGCCGAGCCACTCGTTCAGGACCGGTTCCCATACGGCCGCAGTTTCCGGATCGGCCACCAAGTGGCATTCGAGCTTGGATCCCAGCCAACCTTCGGCTTCGCCCGACCACGCCATCTGGCTGAGGTGGTCTGTCAGGCAGGCGGACCAGCGAGGGTCGCTGGGCAGAGTCAACAGGGCGATATACTGGAGAACACCCCGAGTCCACCAGGCGGCAAGAAAGGTGTTTTTGCCTTCAACGATTTTGGGGTAGATCCAGATGCTGTCGGCCTCGACCGGAAGGGTCAGCAATTGGTGTAAAGCGGGAAACTCGATCCGGTCAGCCTGGTATCCTTGATTCTCCAGTTGTCCTAGAAACGCTTCCACGAGGTTTCGAGCGACAATCACCACGATGACGGTTTGCATCGAGGGGGGAGTGGCTGGGGCGGTGTCGCTGCCGGTTTCGGGGGTCGGGGGGGGCGCCGCTGGCCGAGTGGCTGTCGGGACCACCTCGAGGCTCCAAACCACTTGCGCCACCGGGATGGGAGAGAGTTTCTCGAGTTGCAGCTCGACCATGGACTGCAACTCGTTCGGGTCGCAGGCGGGCAGTTGAACGACGCGCAGGTAGACCTGATCGGCCGGGAGCCAGGCGACGTTCAATTTGCGTTGCCAGAGCGATCGCCAGGTCTTGGCGACGAGAGCGGCCGGCAGGGGGGTCGAGGCAAGCGATTGGTTTTCGGCGGCAAGGTTTTCGTTGGCCCCGGTCAGGTTGAACTGCCAGAGATCCCGGGCGTTTTCACTCAGACGCAGGATGTTGCAGAGATGGGGAGGCGTGGCGGTTACTTTGCCCATACATCAGCCTTGGAGTCTCCAACCAACGCTCCCAGATGTTCCTCCACCTGAGTCACGCGGAGAACCTCTTCGATGGTGGTCGATGCATTGCGGACCTTGTTCCAACCATCCATGCGCAGCGTGCGCATGCCTTGTTCCATCGCCTTCTGGGCAATGGTGGACGCCGGGGCGCGATTCAAGATCATAGGACGCAATTCCTCGGTCAGCACCAGCAGTTCATAGATGCCCATCCGGCCCTGGTAACCCAGCTGCCGGCATTCCTCGCATCCGGCGCCGTGCCAGAACTTCGCCGTCGCGATTTCGTTCTCTGGAAATCCAACCCGGCGGAGGTAATCACGTTCCACCTTCTGTTCGGACTTGCAGTGGGAGCAAATGGTGCGGACCAGCCGTTGAGCCAGGACGGCCTCGACCGAAGAAGCCACCAGGAACGGTTCGATGCCCATGTCGATCAACCGGGTGAAGGCGCTGGGGGCGTCATTGGTGTGCAGCGTGCTGAAGACCAAATGCCCGGTGAGGGCCGCTCGAATGGCAATCTCGGCGGTTTCCAGGTCGCGGATCTCACCCACCATCACCACGTTGGGATCCTGACGCAGGATGTGTCGCAAGCCCATGGCAAAGGTCAGACCGATCTCGGGACGCACCGCGATCTGGTTGATGCCTTTCAACTCGTATTCGACCGGTTCCTCGATGGTGATGATGCGTTTCTGGACGGAATTGATCGTGCTGAGAAACGCGTAAAGCGAGGTCGACTTGCCGGACCCGGTCGGTCCCGTGACCAGGAAAATGCCGTGGGGTTTGACGATCAACTCGCGAATGGCCTTTTCCTCGGCCGGAGAGAATCCCAGTTTATCCAGGCTAAGAAAGATCTTGCCTCGGGTGAGCAATCGCAACGAAACGCTCTCGCCGTAAACCGTGGGGACGGTCGAGACGCGGATGTCGATTTCCTCGCCTTTGATCCGCACATTGATCCGGCCGTCCTGGGGGAGGCGTTTCTCGGCGATGTTCATGCCGGACATGACTTTGATGCGCGAGATGATCGCCGCCTGAAACCGCTTCAATTGGGGGGGCATCGGCGTCTGGTGCAGGATGCCGTCGATCCGGTAACGAATGCGGAGCTCGTCTTCGGCGGGCTCAAAATGAATATCCGTGGAGCGATCCTTGAAGGCTTCCCAGATGATCTGATTGACGAACTTGATGACGCTGGCTTCCTGGTCGCTTTCGGTGATTTCCTTATCTTCGCTAACCAGCAGTTCAATCGGTTCGTCTTCCTCCATTTCATCGAGGGTTTCGGCCCCGACGCCGTAGTATTTCTTTAGGGCCTTTTCGATTTCGGCCTGGGGAGCCAGGGCGAACTGGACGGGGCACTGGGCATCAAATTGGACCGCGCCCGCCATGGAGGCATCGAAGGGATTGCAGACCGCCACCTGGAGCACTTCGTTTTCGAACTGGACCGGCAGGACGTTGTATTGAAAGGCGACCTTGGTCGATATTTTTTGCCGGGCTTCGGTGCCGACGTTGATCTTGGGGAGGTCGAGATAGGGCCAGTTCAGGGCTGCCGCCAGTTTTTGAAGAAAGACCTCCTCTGTTATGCCGAGCTCCCGGCAGACAAACGCAAAGAAACTCTCCTGGGAGCCGCTTTCGACGGCAACCTTCCAGGCTTTCTGCCACTGGTCAAACTGGACTCGATTGGTCAGTTCAGCTTGAGCCAGGACACTGGTTATGGACTTGAAGGCCATGGGCTCGAATTACAGACGTTTTAAACAAGGGAGGCTAGGGAAAGTTGCGGATCGGGTCAAAAAGAATTGCCAAAATATTTGTCCGACAGGGCGTTGAGTCTTTCTCCCTTGCGCAGGCTCCCCGGATTTGAGAAACAAAGCGAGCCTGGGCATGTCGCAGGGCTTTTTATGAAGCAATTCGCCATCATTACCGTAATCGGAAAGGATAAAACCGGGGTAATTGCCCGTGTCACCAACTTCCTGTTTGAGCAGAAGGCCAACATTGAAGCCCTGGAGGAACAGGTCACCCGGGGCCAGTTCAGCATGACCCTCCAGGCGTCCTGGCGAAAAGACTCATGGAAACCCGAGGCGATTCGGGAGGGACTTGACCGTCTGGCGGCCGAGCTGGCCATGGAAATTCGGCTTAAAGCCATTGATCCTCAACGGCCTCAACGCGGCGCCATTTTTGTGACCAAGGAATCCCATTGTCTGGAGGGATTGGCCACCGGCTTTAAGAGCGGAGATCTCAAGGCGGATCCTGTTGTCGTGCTCTCGAACCGCCGTGATCTTGAGCCCCTGGCCCGGTCTTATCATCTGCCTTTTGTCTGCATTGAGAGCCCCGATCGGGCCGAGGCCGAGAAACTCGCGCTTGCCGAACTGGAAATGCTTGAAGTCGACTTTGTGGTCTTGGCTCGCTACATGCGCATCCTGTCGCCCAATTTTGTCTGGCGATATAAGAACAAGATCATCAACATTCATCCCTCGTTGCTTCCGAGCTTTCCCGGGGCTCAAGCCTACCGCCAGGCCTACGAGCGCGGGGTCAAAATCATCGGAGTGACCGCGCACTTTGTCACCATGCACCTCGACGAAGGGCCCATTATTGCCCAGGACAGTTACAAGGTGACGCCCAACATGACGCTGAAGGAGATCATCGCCGCGGGCCAGCGGCTGGAAACCAAGGTATTGGTGGACGCCGTCCGGCTATATCTGAGCAAGCGGCTTGACGTCTACTGGGGCATCGTAAAACAGATTTAGTTGGAGGGAGGTTCTGTGGCGGTGCTCGGCTTCCGACCCCGCCGGCGATGGTTGAACGTTCGATTGTGGCATTCATTTGAGGCCTATGATTGTTAGAGTCTGTTTGAAAACTGCAGGCGACCCTCGGAGTTTTGAAACAGGCTCTCAGACTGGACCCTTTATCGACATGATCGGCTTGGCATGAATGAGATCCCTCATAACCCGCCATCAGCAGGAGAGGGCGACGCCTCGTCCGCCCAGGATCTCCTGGCGATGGTTTACGATGAACTGCGTCGGTTGGCCGAGTGGAAGATGGCGAGGGAAATCCCGGGCCAGACCCTGCAAGCGACCGCTCTGGTGCATGAAGCCTGGCTGCGTTTGGGCGGGGACCGCCAGCCGCACTGGGAGAATCGCGCCCATTTCTTTGCCGCCGCCGCCGAAGCGATGCGCCGGATCCTGATTGATCGCGCCCGACGCAAATCCGCCGAGCGCCATGGGGGCGCTGGAGTGCGGATTGATCTGGAGAACCTGGATTTGGCCGCCGCGCCCGAAGACGCGCAAATCCTAGCGCTCGATGAGGCGTTGAGTCAATTGACCGCGCACGATCCGGTCAAAGCCGACTTGGTCAAGCTGCGTTTTTTTGCGGGGCTGACGTTGGATCAGGCGGCCCAAGTCCTGGGGGTTTCAACTCCCACGGCCAAACGTCATTGGGCCTATGCCAGAGCCTGGCTTTACCGCGCCATGACGGCGCCTTGACGGGGGAGAGGACCTGATTCAAGGCAGCCGGTGATTGAATTGGGATTTGCGTCTGACGTAAACAAACGTGCCCATGGCTGTAAGCAGGCCGATGAAACCCAGGCCGATGATAAAGGGCTGGCGCGCGACCAGTCCCAGGTCCACCAGCAAATAGCAGCCAAGGCCGCACCCGGCCAATCCCCCGACCAACAGACGCCATCGTGATCGGAACGGGGCGAGGATGGCAAACAGCAACGCCGCTATCACATAGGCCCATACATCGATGCGGACCAGGGCGTTTTCGCGATGGTTGATTGCATTGGCATAAAGGGGGCCCAGGGTGTGGAGGATGGCGAGGACTTCGAAGAGTTTCCCGGCCCGTCTCAGGTCGAGGCTCGAGGACCGTTCCGTGAGCAGCATCAACCCCAGGAACAGCAGTCCATTCAAGACCAGGGACAAGTTGGTTTGACGTTCGTCATCGAAGAAAGGCCAGCGATCGGCCTGGACCCCCAGCATGTTCAGGGTCGGGCCGTTGAGGGCTATGACATCGAAGCAAGCTACCAGAGTCACCAGCGCCACCAGATGGAAAGGCAGCGTCCAGCGCACTCGGCCTCGTCGTTCCAGAAACAAGGCCATAGCTTCCATCGAGATCATCGGCAGGCACCACAAGGCCTGGATTTCCGGTTTTTGTTCGAGCCAGTTGAAGAGCAGCAGGAATCCAAGGTAACTCGTGGTGGCCAGCGTGGCCGTGGTCCAGGCGAAACCGGTCATCTGCAGGCGCCAGAATCCGAAAATGGAGACCGAGAAGGCGGTGAGTGAGGAGGCCAGCACCTGCGTATTCGTGAAGCGACCGGGGAAAAGTTGGGCGATGTTTTCGGGGGTGTGATGGAACACGTGCCATTCGGCGAGGAGCGCCAGCGTGGTTGGGGCGATGGCGAGGGCGGCGCCGGCCAGGAAAGTGGCCGCCGAGAGGGTTTCCTTTTGTCGGCGTGCGGCGTGGCCGCCCAGCAGCAGCGTCAGGGTGAAAAATGCGGGAACCCACCAGCGCCAGGGAGCGGCCAGTTCGTCTCGCAACATCCAAACCGTGAGCACAGTGCCGACGACCGTCAGCCAGGTGGCGCCCGACAACAGCGTTTGAAGCGGCGTGATCCGCCGCGCATCGATGATCCAGTGATCCTCATCTGCCAGCAATCGCCGATGGATGACGGCCAGCGAATCGCGTTCGTCGCTCGAGATGATATTCTGGCTTTGCCAGGATTGCGCCTGGCTGGCGTAGTTGCTGATGCTCCGGCGGAGGAGGTCGTCGTAAAGTTTAGGTTTGAGGCGGATGGGTTCACCGACAAGAAAACGTCCGAGTTCCAGCGCGATATCCGCGGCGGCGGGGCGATCGGATGGATTCCACGACAGGCAGGCAAGGCAGATGGCTTGGAGATCTTCCGGCACGCCGACCGCCACGTCTCTCAAAAACGGTGGGGCCGTGGTGGCAATGGCTTCAAATACCTGGCGAATGTTGTCGCCGGCAAAAGGGGCTCGTCCCGTCAGGACCTTGAACATCAGGCTGCCGAAGGAGAACACATCGGAGGCGGGAGCGACGGATTGCCCGGCCACCTGTTCTGGCGAGGCATACAGCGGAGTGCCCGCAAAGCCTTGTCCCTGCTGACGGGCTTCCTCGATCGAGAGCGCCAATCCGAAATCCAGAAGCCGCGGCCGCAAGTCGGGTCCGACCAGGATATTGTCGGGTTTCAGGTCCCGGTGAACCAGTCCGCCCGCGTGGGCGACGGCGAGGGCGCGGGCGATTTCGCCCAGCAGACGCGCTTTCTGCTCGAAATTCAGCCGCTCGGCAAATCGGTCTACCGGGAAGCCCTCGATCCATTCCATAACGATGGCCGGAGGATCGGCCTCGTCCAGCACCGAGAAAATAGTAACCGCCGCGGGATCTCCCAGGGCGGCGGCCTTGCGGGCTTCGTCGAGAATGCGGCGGCGAACGGATGTATCGGCGCTTTGCCGCAGAATCTTCAAAGCGACCCGGCGATTCAGTTTCTCATCGATCGCGGCATAGACCGTTCCAACACCGCCCTCTCCCAGTTTGCGCTCGATCCGGAAACCGGGTAACCGGGGCCAGGACTCCGGGCCCTGGTCCTGGGGAGGCTTCGATGTGAAACGCATTTGCCGGACCCGCAGGCCGGCCCAGATCCGTTCGCCGGTCTCCTGGCGGATCCCTTCGGGCAGGGCGGCGACATAATCCCGGACCTGAAGCTCGTGGGTCTGGGTGGTCCGAAGCAAGAAGGCGGCGGCATGGGCCGCTGGATGCAGGGCCGAGGTCTCGGTGGATGCGGGGAGGATCTCCTGAAGGTCACTGCTTCGAACCGAGTCTTGGGAGCTCAAAAAGCCGTCAGCTGCGTCATGAGCCCGCAGGAGTGACACGACTTCCTGGCGAAGACCGGCATCGTCGCCGCATGCCTTCGCGACATACTCATCGCGCGCCGATCCCGGCGACAGTTCAATTGCCCGGCTGAAAACAGACTCCGCTTTAGCGGCTGGCTGATCCATAGATTCCACAATCCTCGAACCTCTCGATCTTTAATGAGACTAACCTTGGGAAAGTTCCAGGTCAGTTGAAAAATGGCGAAGATCGATGATCCCTTTTCGGCCTGAATTACGCATGTTCTTTTCGATAGGTTGACTCGCGCATGGTGCCGGGAAAGCCAAGCGATACGGAGTGTCAGAAGTCTCGCCGTGGGAAGGCAGGCGGCCCGCAAGCCGCTCAAAGGCCCGTTTGCTGAACAGGCGTCGCTGATTGATGATGTTCCGTATCCAACAATGAACCTGATGATGAGAAAGCAATCTCCCATGAAAAAAATCCATATCTTCAGCTTGATCGGCGCGGCGTTTTTATTCAACGCCTGCATCCCGTCCTTGAATCCTTTCTGCAGCGACAAGGACCTCGTTGTCGACAATCGTCTGGTGGGCAAATGGCAGGAACAAGGAGAAAAAGACAATCCGAGTGTTTGGGAATTCGACGGGGCGGATAAGAAGATTTATACGCTCACCTTGACCGAAAAGAAGGATAACAAGGACAAGAAAGGCAAGTTTAAAGCCCGGCTGTTCAAGCTCAAGGAACATTCTTTTCTGGATCTGATCCCTTCCGAGTGTGAATTTGCCGAGGATCAGGCGGACCTGGTCGCCTTTTCGGTGTTTCCTGGACACTTGCTCCTTCGCGTGCATTTGTCGGAATCCGAGCTGAAGGTGGCCGGAGTCGATTACGACTGGCTGTCCAAACATCTCGAAAAGAATCCGACCGCCCTGCCGCACCACCAGGAAGATGACCGGCTGATCCTGACCGCATCGACCGCCGATCTCCAGCAGTTCGTGCTGAAACATCTTGGGGAAGACGAGCTCTTTGAATCGCCGGAGACTTTAGGGAAACAGCCTGTGAATCCATAACCGGAAATCCCATCACAGCAATTGCCCCCCCAAGGACAGCCTGTCAACAAAGGGGGGCATTTTTGTCCCGAGGGTGGAAAGCCGCCCATTGCTGAGCGGATAATGACGGATCAACTTGCGGGGAAAATGTCCGGGATCATTCTATAAAGTTCTTGCCTGGAATGGCTCCCATCAGTGAAATGAACCCATGAAACATCATTTTTTACGGTGGGAACACCTTCTGGGTTTATGCCTGTTATTGGGAGCCTCCGGTTCGGCAATTGCGGATAGCGAGTTGGATTTCCCGTCGAACTCGCCCCTCAGGTTTCGATCCGATAAGAGTTTCAAAATCATTACTTTTGGAGATATTCATTGGGACAGAAACTGCGATAAAGATCAACAAACCCTCCGGGCCATGGACACCATCGTGGAGGCCGAAAAGCCCGACCTGGTGATTTACCTGGGAGACAACTGCGTAAGCGACAATTTGCGCGCGGTTCGGGAGGGATACAAACAGTTGACCGAACCGGTGGTGCGGCGGGGAATTCCCTGGGCAGCGACCTTGGGGAATCATGACGGTGAACACGGCGGCCTGACACGGGCCGAGGTCTATCGGTGCATGCTGGGACATCCGGGGAACCTGTCCCGCCCCGGACCTGCCAGCATTCATGGAGACAGCAACTTTATTCTGCCGATCATGGATCGAACCGGGGAGAAGCCCGCCGCGCTGCTGTATGTGCTGGATTCCAACGCTTATTACAAACAGGACAACCTGGAGACCTATGATTGGATTCGCCGGGACCAGATCCAGTGGTATCGGAAGGCGTCTGAGGTTTACCGGCAAAAAAACCAGGGCGATATTCTGCCGTCCTATGCTTTTTTCCATATTCCTTTGCCGGAGTTTGGCCTGTTTTACACCAACAAATCCCGCGTCGGGATCAAGCAGGAAGACGTGTGTTGTTCCGCGATCAATAGCGGTCTGTGCGCGACGATTCTGGAGCATCGGGACATCAAAGCCATTTTCTGCGGTCATGATCATGTGAACGACTACATCACCGGTTTCCATGGGTTGTGGCTGGGTTACGCCCGAGGGATCAGCTACAACACCTATGGACAAGAGAATTATGCGAAAGGCTCGCGCGTGATTGTCCTGAAGGAAGGCAAGGCGTCGTTCGACACCTGGCTGCGGCTCGAGGACAAGCAAGTCGTCAACGTGGTTCACTGCAAGTAGCGTTTTGGAGCGCGGCGGTCCTCAATCGCCTTGCCAGGGGGACATTCTGACAAAGCGCCTGAGGGCCATGCATCGCGGCGACGAACTCCGCAAGGCCGGGCCGCCCGGCCGGTGGTCTTTCCTGTGGCGCCCCCGGCGGCCGTGTCCTGCCGCCAATGGATTTCATAAGGAGAACGTCTTCACGCGGGAGCCTAAGGGTCCGTGCAAAAATAACTTCCGATTTTGGCGGGAGCGCCGCCGGGTCAGATGCTAGGCGCGTGAATGGGAGTGTATCCTCAACGATACTCGATCGTCCACGCAACAACGCAGATGACCCGGCGCCGCCCCGCCCCGGAGGGCTGCGAGGCTTTGGCTCGCTGGCTTCGTTACTCCTCGGTCAGAGACCGCTGCGGGTATCTTCCCTCGTCGAGCCTCGCCAGCGAACCAAATCCTCAGCAGCAAAATCGGAATTTATTTTTGCACGGACCCTAAGGATGCTAAGGTGGATTTATGGATCTAGTCAAAGGTGGTTTAACGGCGGCGGTATTCTGGTTTGCGGCGCAGTTCTTAATGGCCGGCGACGCCATGGTGCAGGGTCAGGCCCGATTCGATCTTGTGCCGGGAATTGTCATCGACCACAGCCCGGCTTCGTCGGGGCTTTACATTGGTTCGCCAAGCCTGGCGGTTCTGACCCATGGGCATTATGTGGCGTCCCACGATTTTTTTGGTCCGTCATCCGGGGAGCACCAAAGCGCGCGGAGCGTCATCTTTCGCTCGTCCGATCGCGGACGAACCTGGAGAAAGGTCTCGGAGATCCAGGGGGCGTTTTGGTCCTCGCTGTTTGTGCATCGCGGAGCCCTGTATTTGCTGGGTCCGGACCGGCATCATGGCAACATCCTGATCCGCCGATCGGTGGATTTCGGAGAGACCTGGACCTCGCCCACCAACAGCCGAACGGGTCTGCTTCGCGAGGATGGCGAGTATCACTGCGCGCCGATGCCGGTGATCGAACACAACGGCCGGTTGTGGCGAGGCATGGAACGGCGTCAGCCGCCGGTCGCCTGGGGGATCAATTACCGGGCCGGGATGCTGTCCGTTCCTGTGGAGGCGGATCTTTTGGATGCCGCCCAATGGACGCATGCCGAGTGGCTGCCGAGCGACCGGTCGTGGAACGGCGGGGATATGGGCGCCTGGCTCGAAGGCAACGCTGTGGTGGCTCCCGATGGTGGATTAGTCGATGTCCTGCGGGTGCAGACTCGGTCGCCCGACGAAAAGGCTGCCATCGTCCGCATCAGCTCCGATGGCAAACAAGCCTCGTTTGATCCTGCGACCGGCTTTGTAAAGTTTCCAGGCGGGGCGAAAAAATTTGCGATCCGGTTTGATCCGCAGTCCCGACTCTATTGGTCGCTGGCCAGCATGGTTCATGAACGACATCGCACCAATGATCCCGGCAGGATCCGCAATACGCTCGCCCTCACCTGTTCCTCCAACCTGTTCGAGTGGGCCATTCGCTCCATTCTGCTTTATCACCCGGATGTGAAATCGCACGGATTCCAATATGTGGACTGGTTGTTTGAAGGAGACGATCTCATTGCCGTTTGCCGAACGGCCTATGACGATGGACTGGGCGGCGCGCACAACAATCATGACGCGAACTTTCTCACGTTTCATCGCATTGCGAACTTCCGGCGTCTGACTATGGCCGATTCCCCGCCGATGGTTCAACCCTGAGGAATATGAAAGCAATCTGGCTCATCGGGAATCGTGTGAATCCCTCGGGAACGACGAGGAGCGGCGGGAGACTTGGCATCCTGAAAATACGTTTTTGGATGCTGGTGGGTTGGGTTTTGGCGCTGGCGAGCGGGCAGGCCGCCCCTGGACTGTTGGAGCAGGGTTTCCGTCGGGTGCCCGATTCCGACAAGCCGTGGGTCTACTGGTGGTGGCTGAATGGCAACGTGGATGAACCCACCATTACGCGCGATCTCGAAGCCATGCGGCAATTGGGGGTTGGGGGGCTGCTGATGTTCGATGCGCGAGGGTATCATGATGATCAAAACCACGTGATCATGCCGCCCAGCCGGATGGAGTTCATGAGTCCTGAGTGGCGGAGACGGGTCAGGTTTTCGCTCTCGGAGGCAAACCGGTTGGGGCTTCGGGTCAGCCTTAACCTGAGCAGTTGTGCCGGCGCGCTGAAAGGACCCTGGGAGGTTGGAAAGGACGCGCCGAAGCAACTTCGTTGGAGCTCGGTTTCGGTGCAGGGCCCGCGGCATTTAAGTTGGGAACTGAAAAAGCCGTCCGAAAGGCCGTTTTGGGAGGTCGCAATCTTCGCTGTGCGCCACTCGGAACCGGTCCTTCTGGCAGATAAATCAGAAAGCTGGCACGAGGTCGTGCCGCGAGTTGGCTCTCTGGTTGCCGCAGCCGAGGTGATCGATCTCTCCCGAAAAATCAACGCTCAAGGCCGGTTGGACTGGGACGCGCCGCCAGGGCCATGGACGATCCTGCGTTTCGTTGGCGTTACCATGGAAGGTCACGAATACGACGTCGATGTCATGGATCGCAAGGCCGTTGCAGGTCATTTCGAACGTATGGGAAAAACGATCCTCGAGGAGGCCGGACCGCTGGCCGGCCGGACACTGACCCATTTTTATAGCGTGAGCTGGGAAGGCGCCGTTCCCACCTGGACGCCAGATTTGGAGAAGGAATTCAGGAAATACCGTGGTTATGCCTTGCGTTCATGGCTGCCGGTGCTGGCTGGTTTTCCTGTGAAGTCACTCGAGGAATCGGAGCGCTTTCTGCGCGATTACTACCAGACGCTCGGGGATGTGTTCCGTGAGAACTTTTATGGGACCATGCAGGCGTTGTGTCATCGACACGGGCTGCAATGGCATTCCGAATCGGGTGGCCCGTGGAACCGGAAGCTGGCATCCTTCGCGGAAGCCGATCAACCGGCGTTTCTGGGACGGAACGACATGCCCCAAGGCGAGTTTTGGTTCACAGGAACTCCCGTCAAACGACGGCAGGACATGAACCGGCCGCCGGCGATGGCGGCGCATATTTACGGCCGGCGGCTTGCCGCCGCCGAGGCCTTTACCCACATGGTGCATCATTGGTCGGCCTATCCGGCCGTCTTGAAGCCATTCGCCGATGCCGCGTTCTGCGACGGCATTAACCACTTGATCTGGCACACCTTCACCTGTTCGCCGCCCGAGTTCGGAAAACCGGGCAGCGAGTATTTCGCCGGCACCCACCTGAACCCCAACGTAACCTGGTTTTCCATGGCCGGTCCGTTCATCGAGTATTTGGGGCGCTGTCAGTTTATGTTGCGGCAAGGCTGTTTCGTCAGCGACGTCTGTGCTTACATGGGAGACCGATCCTATCAGCACTGGGGGCGCGGGACCGATTGGAGCGAGCGCGCAACGATGCGCCTGCCGCCCGGGTACACTTATGACCTTGTCAACACCGAAGTGCTCACCAGCCGGCTCAAGGTTAAGAAGGGCAATCTGGTCCTGCCCGACGGCATGAGCTACCGCGTCCTGGTGGTGGACCTCGAGGAGGAAACGGCTCCGCTTGCGGCACTGCAAAAAATCGCCGCACTGAAGAATGCCGGTGCCACCGTGGTGTTCGGCCGCCGTAAACCCAGCCGCGATTCCGGACGGGCAGCCTATCCCTCGGGCGACCTGGCGGTGCGGGAACTGGCGGACCGGCTCTGGGAGAACTCCCCGACCTTGAACGATGCGCTCGAGGGAAAATGTGCCCGACCGGATTTCGAAGGCCCCTTCGAGTTCACTCACCGTCGGACACCCGAGGCGGATATCTATTTCGTCTCAGGCCAGGGAACGGCCGAGTGTGCCTTTCGAGTGAGCGGTCGACAACCGGAGTTGTGGGACGCTGTCTCAGGAAGAATCATGAATGCCACAGACTGGCATGTGGATCATGATGGACGCCCGCGCGTCTCGCTCTCGCTGCCCGAAAACGGATCCATGTTTGTTGTCTTTCGCAAGCCCGCTTTCCCCCGAACGACCCGTTCCTCCGCCTCATCACGATCGATGGAAGTGGCCCTGACAGGCCCATGGACGGCCTATTTCGAACCTGGGCGTGGGGCGCCTGAATCGACGGTGTTTGATCCACTGATTCCTTGGGACTTGCATTCCGATGAGCGGATCAGGTTTTTCTCGGGTCGCGCCACGTATCGGAAGGATTTCGACCTGACAGCGGGTGAAGCCCGCCGTGCCGCACGATTGCACCTGGGTGAGGTCCGATGCATTGCCCGGGTGCGCCTGAACGGCCGGGATCTTGGCGTCGTGTGGACAGCTCCATGGAGTGTCGATTTGACAGGGGCCGTCCAGCAAGGTCATAACGAGTTGGAGATCGATGTGGTCAATACCTGGGTGAACCGGCTTATCGGGGACGCGGGACTGCCAAAGGACAAGCGCATCACGAAAACGAACGTGGCGCTCCAACGGGGGGCGCGCACCCTCAAGCCTTACCAGGGATTCGCATCGGACGACCCGTTAATGAGGTCGGGCCTGATCGGTCCGGTCCGATTGGAGTTGCTGCCATGAACCTGAATCGACGCCAGTTTATCCAAGCCGCCACCGGCCTGGCGGCCTGTGTCTGTGCGGCGGAGACCTCGGAGGTTCAGCCCGTGGAGATCATCGATACTCACACGCATTTCTATGATCCGATGCGTTCCCAGGGTGTGCCTTGGCCGCCCAAGGACGATGCGTTGCTGTATCGCACCGTGCTGCCGAAGGATTACCGCGCTCTTCCGGTGCCCCAGCCGGTGAAGGGAACCGTTGTCGTCGAGGCCAGCCACTGGATTGAGGACAACCAGTGGATCCTGGATCTGGCGGCGCAGGATCCATTTATCATGGGCTTGGTCGGGAACCTGCCGATCGGGACACCGGAATTTGGAGCGTTGCTGACACGGTTCGCCGCCCAGACGCTCTTTCGCGGTGTGCGGATTCGGGAGGGTTCATTCGAAAAGCTCCTGAGCGAACCGGCATTCGTTAAAGATCTCCATGCCGTGTCGGATCACGGACTGTGCTTTGAAGTGCATTCGCCGCGGGAATGGGTCGGGCAAGCCGTCCGGCTCGCCCGGCGGGTGCCGAGTCTCCGATTGATAATCAACCACGTCGCGAACGCGCAGGTTACAGGCAAGAAACCGGCGGATGATTGGTGCCGGATGATTGACGGCTTGTCCGAACATCCGCAGGTGTTCATGAAAGTGTCCGGCCTGGTTGAAGGCACCGATCGCCGCAATGGCGATGCGCCCGAGGAGATTGAGTTCTATCGCCCGGTGCTCGATAAGCTCTGGAAGGCCTTTGGTCCCGATCGGCTCCTCTATGGGAGCAACTGGCCTGTCAGCGAGCGGTTCGCGCCGTTGGGGCGCGTCGAACGAATCGCGCTCCGTTATTTTTCGGAGAAGGGCCAGGCTACAATCGACAAGGTGTTTTCAAAAAACGCTCGGGTCGCGTATGGACTGCATCCCGGCAAACAAAAGTGACCCCATTAAGGGGCTGTTCAAAAATAGTATCGGGTTTTGCTGGCGGCAGTTTGGCTGGCTGGCGAGGCGCGAATGACGAGCATACCCGCTGATTACCTATGCAACGCATCGCAAATCTTCGATGGCTGAATTCGGCTGTGGCCGTACTCTCTCTTATCATCGTCCTCGCATCTCCATCGCCGGTGGCCTCCGCGGAAACCCATCCTCTCCGGATGCAGCTCTGGCCGGGGCTCGCGCCGGTTGGGAATGGCCACAGCGAAACGAACAACGCCACAATCACGATCCATCGTCCCGACAAACCCAACGGGACCGCCATCGTGATCTGCCCGGGGGGTGGCTATGGGGGATTGGTGGTGGGACCCGAAGGCCATGGGATTGCCGGTTGGCTCAACGAACACGGGATCACGGGAGTGGTGCTCGAATACCGTCTGCCAGCCGGCCGACCGTTTGTTCCCCTGCTCGATGCCCAACGCGCAATTCGCGTCACGCGGGCTCGTGCCGAGGCGTGGCGATTGGGGATTGGGGATTGCGGATTACTCCAGAATGACCGCGTTGCAGGCGCGGCGCAGGTATTCTTCGAATGTCCACTGCCCGCTGCTGCCGGTCTGGCGGGTGACGACCAGATCCAGGCTCGGCACAAACGCCAGGATTTGCCCTCCTGAACCCGGCTTGGATCGGGCATCAGCCGGAATGCCATCGCCGCTGCGACCGTCTTCGCCTGTCAAACGAGCAGGTAATTCCCAGCCGTGGGAGAACACCTGTGGATTAAGTTTCCACCGTAGCTCGGGTGTTTTTACATCGTGCGTCGGGGCGGCGGTCTCGTCGATAAACCAACGAGGGATGACCTGGCGGTCATTCCAGCGGCCTCCGCGAAGCATGCAATAAGCGATCCGCGCCAAATCGCGTGCCGGCATTCCCAGCCCGTGCGAAGGATGCCGCCCATATTTCTCGCCGCCCTCGTAATACTGAAACCACCAGTGCTCGATCCCGAGCGGTTTGAACAAGGCCTCAATCGCATACTGATCGTAAGTTTTGCCGGTCACTGTTTCGCATACCAGCGACGCGTGGGCGAGCGCGTGCGTCGAGTAGCCACAAGCGGTTCCAGGATCAAAGGCCAGTTGCGCGGTTCGGACGTCTCCGCTATGGCCCAGGATGTAATCCCAGCTGCCATCATTCGGTGCACCGGTGGCTTCGGGGCAAATCCCGGAGGTGTGATTGAGCAGCTGCTTGACCGTGATGCGGGATTTACGCGGATCACTCAACGGCTGCGCCCATGGAATATAGTCAAATGCCCGATCATCAAATCTCATTTTGCAGGGCAGTGTTCCCCCCTGGCTTTGTTCCGACGCAATCGCCAATACCGTGGCACAGACCGCTTTCGAACACGATGCAACCCGAGTCGCGTTCGAAATGGCGCTGTTGTTTCGTTCTTCTTCCAGGACGATATAACCGCGCCGGATCACGACTGCGGCAAAGTTGCGATCGTCCGATCTCCGCAGCCAATCGCTCAAAGCCTCGAGCTTTTTAGGGTCCATGCCCGCAATCCGACGAATGGAATCTGGATCCTTGAGCTTTCGCCAGCCGCCCTGCGATTCCAGGGGGGGAAAGTAATCTTGAGCTGCGTAAACGTTCATACAGATGAGGGTCAAAAGGAGGGACAACAGGAAGGTCGCGATTCCGAATCCCCAGGATCGGCTCGATAACGCAAGAACAGGCATGTGTCCCTTATACAGGAGCTTATTCTGGCGTCAACGGGATGGAGCATGCTTTCCCGCTAATGGGACGGCCTGTTCCCACAGATGAACATGACCCGACACGATGCCAGGGTTGGCTTGGCGGGAATCGGGAGTGAATTCAGGAGAAAACCGGAACGGTAGACCGGCCAATTTTGAACCATATGATATTAAATATCAACATATTACGTATTAATTTCCTTCCCTTAATCCGAGGGCATCTTTCGTTGGGGGGGCATGGGGCAGGTGGTTGAACGAAACTGGCACGCCCCATGCAATGAGGTGGGTGTCGAGTGGGAACAAAGCGGAGAAGATCCGCCGTAATTCCAAAGAGTCGCAGGCTTATGAACGAAGTATTGGTTCTTGAAGACATCTTGTTAGCGGCACTTCTTGTGCCCGTGGTGGCATTGGCTCTTGGGGCTGTCTTCAAGTTGATGGACTGAGAGCGATACGAGGCCGTATGGATATTCCGCGGACAGCAGCGATCAAGAGGCGTCGGATCCGGCGCGTGGCGGGGGTGAGCGTGAGTTTGGTCGTGTTAACCGTGATCACCATGGGATTGGCTCGACTGAAACCGGCCGCGCCAACGGTGGACAAGGCCACGATCTACACCGATACCGTGAAACGCGGTGAAATGGTGCGGGAAGTCTGGGGGAACGGAACGCTGGTGCCGACCCAAATCCAGTTGGTGCAGGCGGACACCGCGGGGCAGGTGGAGCGGATTTTGATTCTGCCGGGGGCGGCGGTTCAGGCGGACACGGTGATTATCGAGTTGACCAATCCCGAACTCAAACAGGCGGCTTTTGAGACAGAATGGCAGCTGCGGGCCGCGGAGGCGCAATTGGAGAAGCTAAAGGTCCAACTCGAAAGCGATCGATTAACCCAGGAGGCGGCGATTGCTTCCCTGCGTATTGATTACACGGTCGCGCAGATGGACGCCGAGGCCGACGATCAATTGGCCAAGGAAGGACTGGTCCCCCTCCTGATCCAGAAAAAATCAAAATCACGGGCCGAGGAAATCAAGTCGCGATACGAGATTGAACAAAAACGATTGAAAATCAGCGATGCTGCCCAGAAAGCCCAGATTGCGGTCCAGGAGGCCGAGTTAGCCAAACTGAGGGCGCTGCTGAGTCTTCGCCGGCAGCAAGTCGAAAACTTGCGGGTCAAAGCGGGAATTGATGGAGTGCTCCAGCAGATTGGAGATCGTGAGATGCTGCAGGTGGGACAAAGAGTGAATCCCAACGCAACGCTCGCCAGGGTGGTTCAACCCACTCAACTCAAGGCTGAAATCAAAATTCCCGAAACCCAGGCCAAAGACGTTCAATTGCTCCAGCCCGCTCTGGTCGATACTCGGAATGGCAAGGTGGCCGGCCACGTCATTCGCATCGATCCGGCTGCCCAGAGTGGAACCGTGACGATTGATATCGCTCTGGACGGGCCGTTGCCCAAGGGGGCGCGTCCCGATATGAATGTGGAGGGCACCGTGGAACTCGAACGATTGGAGGATGCCCTGCACGTGGGGCGTCCCATTCAAGGCCAGGCCGATACCCCGGTGGGCCTGTTCAAGGTGGTCAATGGCGGACGGGAAGCCGTCCGGGTCCCGGTCAAATTGGGACGCAGCTCTGTTCGATTTATCGAAATTGTCAGCGGTCTGAACGAGGGCGACCAGGTGATCTTATCCGACATGTCCCAATGGGACGCTCATGACCGCGTGCGATTGAATTGATTCCCGAAGCCATTGAGCAATGGATTTTATCATGAATAACAACCAACCCCTGATCAAACTCGAAGGCATCACCAAGGTGTTTTATACCGATGAAGTTGAAACCCACGCCTTGTCCGGCATCCACCTCGATATTCGCCAAGGCGAGTATGTCTCCATCGCCGGCCCATCCGGTTGCGGCAAGTCCACCATGCTTTCCATCCTCGGACTGTTGGATACACCGACGGACGGCAATTATTGGTTGAACAATAAGCCCGTCGCCAATCTTGATTTTGCCGAACGCGCCCGCATCCGCAATCGCGAGGTGGGATTCATTTTCCAAAGCTTCAATTTAATTGGCGACCTGACGGTTTTTGAAAACGTCGAACTCCCGCTCACCTACCGAGGGATGGGGGCCGCCGAACGCAGAAGCCTCGTGGGGGCGGCTCTCGAGAAAGTCGGCATGTCTCATCGTGTGAAACATTATCCCTCCCAGCTTTCGGGCGGCCAGCAGCAACGCGTGGCTGTGGCGCGCGCCCTGGTGGGAAAACCGTCCATCCTGCTCGCTGACGAACCCACGGGCAACCTCGACAGCAAGAATGGCGAGGCGGTCATGGATCTGCTCCGCGACCTGCACCGGGAAGGTGCCACCATCTGCATGGTCACCCACGATCCGCGGTTTTCACGACACGCCGATCGCACGGTCCATCTCTTCGACGGCCGGATCGTCGAGGAATCCAAGGCCGCCGACTCGGCCGCTATAACCTAACCCCTTTTTTTGGAATCGGGAGCGTGATAGAAGTATGACTCGACCAACGAGAGTTCGCCTTACATGACAACACTGGCCACATTTGAGTCGTTCATGCGAAACCACCAAAACCTGGTGTTTGGCCTGGCGGCCCGCATGCTAGGAAATGAAACCGAGGCCGAAGACATCTCGCAGGAGGTTTTCCTGCGCGCCTACGATCACTTCGATGACCTGAGCACCCGTCCCACCGCCCTGGGTTGGTTGCGGACCGTCACCCGAAATCTCTGTCTGAATCACTTGAGCCGGTACCGCCATCGCTGGTGCTTCTTTTCCGAGCTCGAACGTGAAAACGAACCTATTTCCTCGGTCGACGAATGGCTCGTCTCCGATACGCGAGAAACCGATTTTACCGCTTTTGACCGCAAGCAACACCTCGAGAAGGCTATCAGCCGCCTCCCGCAAGACCAACGGATCGCCCTGGTCTTGTATCACTTCGAAAGTCTGAACTACAACGAGATCGCGGCTCGTCTCGGCATCTCCCTCAGCAAAGTCAAAATGGATATCTTCCGGGGCCGCGCCGCGTTGCGACGCGAGCTCCAACGCCTCGAGAACATATCAAGCGGTAAAGAATCCGCCTCATTCGTGAACGGTTCTCCGCAAGCCCGGTCCGCAGCTCCCGTGCATCCGCTCTTGACTTGTGATCTGGGCCTCCTTCCCCTCAACTGAGCTGGATGGTGGAGCCGAGCGGATTCGAACCGCCGACCTTCTCGTTGCGAACGAGACGCTCTACCAACTAAGCTACGACCCCATCCAGTTGAACGAGGATATCGAACGGAACAAATTATGCCCGCTTCCGACACGGAGGCAAGGAGATTTGATGAGGCACTCAGCCCTCGTTTCCTGCGCCGCTGCTTTATGACCCGAGCCGTGGAGTTGGGGATTGATTTTAAAAACCATCGCGGAATGGCAAGGCCATCGTGGTGGCGGGATGCTTATTGCTAAGACCTGCAGCCACTTGCGCTCCGAACACAGCAACAGCCATGGCAAAGAAAATAATCGATGGTTGAGGACGCTATTGGCCGGACGGCCTGACGCAAAGTGGAAGGGATTGGCGAGGGGATTTTATTCATTCCCCGAGCGGCCTTTCCCGTTGAGATTGACACACCGGAACGGTTGAAGGAATTTGGCAAGGAAGATACGACTCCATGGAACAAGAAAAATCGGTTCGGGCCTGTGATGCTGACTTTCGGCCGCTTTATTCTTTGGAGGGACGTTTGAGTTCGAAGAGTCGTGTTTTCAAACCCGTGGCCTTGGCGAGAGCCGCCTGGGCGGTATCGCACGTCCAGAATTCGTCAATCCCGTTCAACAATTTCAGCCGGCGTGCCGCGGCCACATGCAAATAATCGGCGCTGCCACAATCGAACAGGCTCGATTTGTCCGCGCTGAGTTCGTCTGCCGCATCCAAAATTTTGTCCGCTACCAGGTCTGCCTGCCAACGGAGGCGGGATGCTGTTTTCTCGGCCGCTCTTAAGGCGCGCCAGGCAACCTCGCCGTCGGAATCCACACGCGTCATCCGCAGATTGTGACGCAACTCAAACCGGAGAAATGGCCAGTAGACAAAATCCGGGGATTGCTTCTGCACGGCGGCATCCACTAAGGTCGAAAACTCATCATGCGGATGGAACCAGGCGAATAACACCGAGCTATCAGCGTAGACGAGCGGCATAGTGACGCTTTCTTCTTTCTGCGATGATAGGGTTTGAACGGAGCGGTTTTGCTTGTGACCGAGCTTTTCGCACCTCGGCCATAATATCATCCCAGGGCGGATCGATCTGGTCACTAGCAGGCACCAACCACGCGTCAGTTTCGCCCCCGCGTATCACCCGGAAACGTTGTCCCTGCTTCACCCGATCTAAAAAGGCCCCCGTTTGCTCGTGCAATTCTTTGGACGTGATCGACGTCATATTCACAATAGACACCAAAACGGTGTCACCGTCAATCCTAGTGTGGTGTTTGCGAAATACGATGCATTCTGCGGCCAGGAGTTTTGGCCAGGAACGAGGCGCGCCGACCGCGCATATCCCCCAGTGGATCTGTAAGGGAGACGCAACGAAGTGCCTGGCCAAAAGAACGGCCGCCCAGAGGGTTGCGCCGAAAATGGCCCCCTGACTTCGTTACGCGTCGGTTACAGCCCCACGAAGGGGATGCGCCCTCCACGTGCCTCGTCATCGGGCCATTTTGGGCGCAACAGAATGCATCGTATTTCGCAAACACCACACTAGACTTGGCCAACGCCGTCAACGCCATTAACAGAGAACCAACACCTATGCCCATGGGAAAGGTGGTCGTGTGCCAACCATGTGGTGAATGCCCGCAAGGGAGATCGACTGTCGCACGAAGCCGTTCTCGCTGGCTGACCAGACTCAAGCCTGTTCGAGGGCAAAGCCCTCCCACGAGGCGCCCAGTTTGGGGTGTGCTTCCAGATCGGCAAAAGCCGCCAACCGCAACCGGCAATGTAGCCGACCCGAATCGCGCTTCCTGACCCATCAATGAACTTGCATGTGATAACAAACGTGACTACACTGGACTATATGGTCGTGGAATTAAAACTGCGCAAAGTGGGCAACTCGGTGGGCCTGGTTTTGCCCAAAGAAGCTCTGGCCCGTTTGCATGTCGAGGAAGGGGACGCGGTGTACCTGACGGAAACCACCGACGGCGGCTTTCGGGTCACGGCCAACAATCCTGATTTCGCGCCGAAAATGAAAGTCGCCGAGCGGCTCAGCCGGCGGTATCGGCATGCGCTCAAGGAATTGGCGAAGTGAAAGAGCCGATTTGGCTGAATCGCGAGGATTGCCTGGCCATCCACGAAATGATGCTCGCCCAGCACGGCGGATTGGCCGGGGTGCGCGATGAAGGTCTGCTGGAGTCGGCTCTTTCAAGGCCCCGGCGCCTGTTTGCCTGCCGCTCGCCTCATTTGGCTGAATTGGCGGCAAGCTATGCAGCGGGGATCATCCGGAATCATCCGTTTCTCGATGGCAACAAGCGGACGGGATTCATGCTGGCGGCGACGTTCCTGGAAATCAATGGCCTGGAGTTTACGGCGACGGAAGAGTCGGTGATCGAAATGACATTAGCCCTCGCCAGCGGGAAATTGAAGCAGGCTGGCTATGCCGAATGGCTGAGCGACAATTCGAGAGCCGGGTGCAGGCAGAGAAATCTTGGTGTATAAACCCGGTCCTGTTCAATCGGTGAGTTCAGTCGCACCACGTTGATCCAGCGGCCGTTTTGAAGCAGCCAATCTAATTCAGAATTCGTTCGGGCAGGGCGGTACGCACAGGTCAGTTTATGACTGTTGGCGATCGCTACAGTTTGCGCCTTGGATCGGAATGCGGGAAAGACGCAGGATCATCTGGCACCCCTACGGCCATAATCATGTTGTCCGTGTATCCGGTGTAGGCCTGGAATAGGAATTCCAGCCAATAACCGAGCCATTTGCCATATTTCAGGTAGTTGCGTAAGTCACGGTCCGTGCTATTTCCAGAAGCCGCGTAGCGTTGGAAGTAATCCTCCCAGGCCGGTCGTTTGGAGTTCCGGAAGATGTAAGGCGTGCTCATCGTCACCCAGCGAATGCCCCCTCGACAAACGGAGGCATCAATCGCACGTACCAGACCTCTCCTGGACGGCCTTGGTAGCCGTTACTGCTCCAAGCCCGGAATTCTCGTTTGCACACGATGTCCCAAAGTACCATCCCTTGGGCATCAACCTCCGTCACTTCGTAAAAGGAACAACAGGAGTCGTTCAGAGCCACCATCGCCTTTCGGAAGTAATCGAACATGCCCGTGTGCTGAAGGTAACGGACCAGGAGTTCACCAATTGTGAAGTCGGTTTTGGAGTCTCTCGCATCCAACACAAGCCAGGAGGCGAAGAAGGCCGAGGTGACTGGGCTCATGG
The DNA here is from genome assembly GCA_022709905.1 of Verrucomicrobiota bacterium. Classification (GTDB taxonomy): domain Bacteria; phylum Verrucomicrobiota; class Verrucomicrobiia; order Limisphaerales; family UBA1319; genus JAKLHY01. Next base: position 93,905 of record JAKLHY010000024.1, read on the forward strand.
GCGGGTAACTCGGCATGTATTCCTCCTGGAGATCCGCCAGTTGATTATTGAAAGGGATCAGGTCCGGAAAATCCAAGACATGGCCCGCGAATTCGTTGGCCGCGTTTACGGCTGCGAAGTCGGCGTGGTCGTGGCTGGCCTCCATGAAACGGAGGAGCTTTTCAGCAATGAGATAGCGAGCGGCTTCCTGGGCGCCATAGCGTTCTTTGATGCCTTCGGCGGCTTCGCACTGTTCGATCCAAATTTTGTGAAACTCAGTCATGATGTTATTTCTCAATGAAACCGCAGTGTCTGTTGGAATCAAGAACCATGACGCTTGCGCCGGGCTGCCGCCCGGTCGCGCAGATCCTTGGCAGCAACTTCCCGGGGAATCCCTTCGCCACGGTCAATCTGTCGGACGCCGACCCGCAGTTTTTCTTCAAGATCGTTCATGGAAGAGACCATAAACCGAGGCTTAGGTTTCTTCTCGGCTTTTAACAGCCTCAAACCAGCGCGGATCCCCTCGCTCGTCGACTGGTACATGCCGGTTTCAACTTCTTTCTCGACGAAATTTTCCAGTTCTAGTTTCAAACTTACATTCACGCCACAAAACCTCGAGCTTCAAACCTCATTACGCCGAAACCTAACTATAAATAACAGAATAGGGCTATGCAGTTGACTCTTGTGGTTTATTCCTGCACATTAGCTCCGTGCCTGCGCCAGACTATCCTCAAACC
>JAKLHY010000240.1 GCA_022709905.1 Verrucomicrobiota bacterium
GAAAAAACTGACCGATACCTCGGTAATGCCGGATGCAGGCTGGTTCAAACGCCGCTTGCCGGAAGACCAGGTACTTAAGAATGAAATTGAAGGGATCAATCGCAGAGCTGAAGAAGCCAACCAGACCCTCATCCGCGCTAACCTACGTCTGGTAGTAAGTATTGCCAAGCGTTACCTGGGGCGGGGGATCTCCTTCCTTGATCTCATCCAGGAAGGAAACCTGGGATTGCTGCGCGCGGTCTCCAAATTTGATTCCACAAGAGGGTTCAAGTTCAGCACATATGCCACCTGGTGGATCCGTCAATCCATCAGCCGGTATATTGCGGAACACGCCCGCACCATCCGTATTCCTGTACATTTGTTTGAAGCGATCACGCGCCTCTTGCGCATTCAACGTTCACTGGTACAGGTACTGGGGCGCGAACCCACTCAGGAGGAACTGGCGCTGGAGAGCGACCTGCTTTCACCGGAAGATGCAGCAGCCATCAAACGCGCACGGGAGATCAATCAGCCAATTGACGGTGAATTGCAAAAACGCTGGACCTGGGCAAAAGTGAAAGTGCAGCGAATATTGCAATCTGCTGAGGAGCCGATCTCACTGGAGCGCCCT
>JAKLHY010000241.1 GCA_022709905.1 Verrucomicrobiota bacterium
ACTGGAATCGGCTGACCCCGGGAAAAACTTTCGAGAATTTGTCAGCGCACTCTAAAATAGTGCGCTGCAATCTTGTCATAATTACCCATGACCTACGCCTCTCCCGCCTTCGAAACGAAAATCTGCCCTCCAGGGCGGTTGACCGCAGCAGTTGCCGAGTTGCCACGACCGTTGGTGTTTACCAACGGCTGTTTCGACATCCTGCACCGCGGCCACGTCACCTACCTCGCGCAAGCGGCGGCGCTTGGCGTCAGCATGGTCGTGGCGCTCAACAGCGATGCCTCCGTCAAGCGCCAGGGAAAGGGCGACGACCGTCCGGTCAACGCACTTGAAGACCGTTTGGCAGTGATGGCAGCATTGGGCTGCGTCTCGCTGGTGACCTGGTTCGACGAGGACACACCGCTACAGCGCATCCTCGAATCCCGGCCGGACATCCTGGTCAAGGGTGGCGACTGGCCTTTGGACAAGATCGTCGGCGGCGCCGAAGTTCGCGGCTGGGGCGGCACGGTTCATTCAATTCCCTTCATCCACCAGAAATCGACCACCGCGCTGCTCGACAAGATCCGTCGCCTCTAGCCCAACAGTTCATGCGCACATGACCACGCCCG
>JAKLHY010000242.1 GCA_022709905.1 Verrucomicrobiota bacterium
CGCTTGTCCGGCAGGCCGGGGCTCCACTGTTCGAGGCGCGGGGCCTTGGGCGTCTGCGCCGGGATCGAGACCTCGCGTTCGGTCACCCTGCCGCCCGCCTGCGCGATCACCTTGAGCGCGCGCGCCTCGGTGGACTTGACGATGTCCAGGAACGAGTAGTCGGTGTAGGCGAATTTCTTGCCCTCGAGGGCGGGCATTTCCTCGAGGAACGCGGCGGGAATGCGGCGGTAGCCGAGGACAACCCCGAGCACGCCGGCGGCGCTCGAGGGATTGCAGTCGGAGTCCTGGCCGCAGCGGGTGGAAATCTCGATGGTCTTCAGGAAATCGCCGCCCCCGAACAGGAGCCCGAAGGCGATGTAGGCCCCGTTCAGCTTGGCGTCGATGTTGAAGGGCGCGGCGAAACCGTCCGGGCAGGGATCGTCCTTGTCCCATTTGTCCTGGACGAGCTGCCAGACCCGGCGCCAGTCGGTCGGATGCAGGGCCGACCAGTCGAGCAAATCGCGGATGAGCAGGGCGTATTGGCTCTTGGGCGGGATGCAGGCCAGGCCGGCCTCGACGATCCTGCGGGGGGCGCTCTCGAAGAACGCGGCCGAATACATGCCGCAGAC
>JAKLHY010000243.1 GCA_022709905.1 Verrucomicrobiota bacterium
GATAGACTTGAAAATTGTGCTTTTCCAGAGACTTTTTCGACGCTACGCCAAGCCCAAGATCTTCAATCGAAGCCGAGATTGCCTCTCTCGCCGGACGTGTCTCTTCCCATCGAATTTGCCAACCTTGATCGATGAAATGTTTCGTCAATATTTTTATGTCATTTTTGTTATTCATAGATTTTCACCTTTGCCCCCCAGCGCTCCCAAACACTCAGCAGACGGTTGAAATGATAGTTTTCGAACTCTACCGGATAAACGTTTCTAGTATATCTATGTCATCATAGTCAAGCACGGGCTCGCCGGATGAGCTCAAGACAAATGATCTGAGACCCGGAGATTTCTCATGAGCGGCATGGAACGCATCTACCAGATTGACCAGATTCTCAGTGCTCGCAAGTTCGTCACCCGCAAGGAGCTTCAGGAACGTCTGGGTGTCTCCTGGGCAACGCTCAAGCGCGACCTGGCCTACATGCGGGATCGCCTGAATGCACCGATCACTTTTGACCGTGACCTCGGGGGCTATCGCTTTGAGAAAACCGGCCAGCGAATCGGACCGCAATACGAGCTACCCGGTCTGTGGTTCTCCGCCGAGGAAATCCATGCGTTG
>JAKLHY010000244.1 GCA_022709905.1 Verrucomicrobiota bacterium
ATGGCATACGTTGGACACTCGTATTACGCTGCCGCAACAATTCATTTGCCCTGTTTTGGATCCAATTTGTAGTAGCTGTATCTGCCGGTCCGGCTTCCGGCGGATTATACTTAAAGCCGCCATCTTCCGGCGGATTGTGCGAAGGCGTGATGACGATGCCATCGGCGCGCGGCACCTGCGGGATGCGGTTATGGACCAGGATGGCGCGCGAAATGACCGGCGTCGGCGTGTAGCCGTCATCGCGCTGCAACCGCGTCTCGACGCCGTTGGCGGCGAGCACTTCCAGCGCGCTGCGCTGCGCCGGCTCCGACAGGGCATGGGTGTCCTTGCCGAGAAACAGCGGCCCGGTGATGCCTTGAGCCTTGCGGTATTCGCACACGGCTTGCGTGATGGCGAGAATGTGCGCCTCGTTGAAACTGCCATTGAGGGCGCTGCCACGATGGCCGCTCGTGCCGAAGGCGACGCGCTGGGCGGGCTGGCCGACATCGGGCTGGTTGAAATAGGCGGCCAGCAGGGCGGGTATATCGGTCAGGACATCGAGCGGCGCGGGTTGGCCAGCAAGCGGGTGAGTCATTTTTAGTCTCCGGGAGCGTCAAAATTATTTATA
>JAKLHY010000245.1 GCA_022709905.1 Verrucomicrobiota bacterium
GTCATTCCGGGGAATCATAACAAGGGATTGCGTGATAGCAAAGGCGCCTTCCGGGTCAAAAAAGAATGCCGGACTGCACTGAAATTCCGAAAAGATAATTTTCGGCTGGTTCTCATCCAAATCCTGCCCGCTGATAAACAGACCGGAAATGGGATCCGTATTTTCCCTGCTCCTGGTTGCACCGGATTGTCCCCCCAGATCTTTTACTTTTTGTTCAAGGTACATCACCAGTGCCCGGCATTTTCTGAGGTTCCGGCCGTTCCGCAGCAGAACCGTATACCGTTCCGGTTTCACCGGCCGGTAGCGCCGGATATCTGATGGCCGCAGAAGCGGAACAAAAAAATGCCGGCACCCTGCTTTTTTTGTCAGCCGGTTCTTTGTTGCCTGATCGATCACCAGCGGATTATTTCTCATGCGAATTTTCCCGGTCACGATCTCTCCCATAACGAGATGCTCGAGCGGTGTTCCCTTCGTCCGGATTTTTTTTAGAATTTCCGTTGTCCGTGTATCCTTCAGGATCCAGCCCCCGTCATCAAGTGAGCCCTGGTTGAGGGTGAACGTGTGCCCTGTCATGGAAAGAGTCTCCGCAGGTCCGGAACCATCC
>JAKLHY010000246.1 GCA_022709905.1 Verrucomicrobiota bacterium
TTCTTCAGCGGAAAACCACAGTCCCGGCAGTTCATATTGGGGACCGATGCGTTGGGCCGTTCGCTCGAAACGGTAGCCGCCCAGATCACGGTCGAATGTGATCGGCGCATTCAGACGATCACGCATGTAGGCCAGATCGCGCTTCAGGGTTGCCCAGGACACGCCGAGGCGTTCCAGCAATTCCTGGCGCGTGACGGATTGTCGTGCGCCAAGAATCTGATCGATCTGGTAGATGCGTTCCATGCCGCTCATTACGTTAACTCCTGGCCGGGTGTTTGAAGACCTCTCGCGAGTGCCACTCAAGGAATCCGGACTCGGGGAAATATTCCCGGGATTGCGGAAGAATCAGGCCGGCGCCTTGGTGAGACAGGAAGCGGGCGGTCGTTTCATCGTTGCCGTTGAGATGCTGGCTGAACACGATCTGGTAGGCGTCAGGCAGTATGGTGAATACGCCCAAGTCGAACACCTTGTGATGCAGTGAACAGAGGGCGATTCCATTGGGTACGATATCGGGGCCATTGGCCTGGAACCACTTGATATGGGCGGCTTCCAGTCCCACTGTCTGGCGTCCGAGACGGAGATCGTGACCACAGACGCCGCAG
>JAKLHY010000247.1 GCA_022709905.1 Verrucomicrobiota bacterium
GAGTGCTCATTGTTAATTCCTCAAGAGGCAGGGTTGGGAGTTACTACTTTATGCCTAGACTATTTTGCCCGAGCGATGGAAAAAGTATAGAGATATTTTTGCGCAGCAGCAACAGTCTTATATAAGATATAAGACAAAATTTTTTCAAATAAAACCAATGTGTTAAAAACAATTTTTCACGATGCAAAACGCCATTTGCTTTCGTGAAATGAAATCGCGCTGCGTCAGCACAAAGTCCTGCTGCTGACCAGCACGCCGTCCTCGTCGGCATACAGGTATTCGCCCGGATGGAAGGTGACGCCACCGAAAGTGACGGCGATATTGCGGTCGCCGGCGCCCTTCTTGATGCTCTTTTGCGGATGCGTGTTGAGGGCGCGAACGCCGATATCGATCCCGTTGATATCACCGGAATCGCGAATGCAGCCATAGACGACGACGCCTTCCCAGCCGTTCTTTTTGGCCAGGATGGCCAGTTGGTCGCCGACCAGCGCGCAGCGCAACGAACCGCCGCCGTCGATGACGAGCACCTTGCCTTGGCCGTTCTCGCCGAAGGCTTCGCGCACCAGCGAGTTATCCTCGAAAATCTTCAGCGTGACGACCT
>JAKLHY010000248.1 GCA_022709905.1 Verrucomicrobiota bacterium
CGCCATTCTTATGGTTTTGAACGGTCGGGCTTCACATTCAGGAGTCTGCCATTCACGCGCACCTTGACTTCCCGCGGCTGGTCGGACGCAACCCGGTAATCCGTCACCCGTCCGTCCTTCCAGGCGATATCCACGATGCAATTGCCGCGGGCTCGCAGACCCTTGACGGCGCCGGAAGGCCACGCCTTGGCCGGGGCGGGCAGCAGATGCAACACGAACTGTTGATCCGCCGGCTCGGAGCCGGGTGCGCGTTCGTGGCTTTGCAGCAACATTTCTGCGAGACCAGCGCATCCGCCGAAGTTGCCGTCAATCTGGAACGGCGGGCAGTTGTCGAACAAGTTAGGCAACGTACTACGCCGCAGCAGAGTCAAGTAATGTTCGCGCCCCGCGTCGCCGTCCTGCAACCGGGCGAAGAAATTGATCATCCACGCGCGACTCCAACCGGTGCCACCGCCCCCATTTGCCAGGCGATGATCCAGCACCTTTCTCGCCCCGGCGAACAGTTCCGGCGTGGCAGGCGTGATCAGGTCAAAGGGATGCAGGCCAACGAGATGCGAAATGTGGCGATGGCCCGGCTCGACTTCCTGATAAGGCTCGG
>JAKLHY010000249.1 GCA_022709905.1 Verrucomicrobiota bacterium
AAAACTCAGCCATGACCTCCAGCAAATTCATCATCCCGGCAGACTACGCACAATGGCTCAGCAGTCTCAAGACGCGCATCTCCGGTGCGCAGCAGCGCGCCGCGCTTGCCGTCAATCAGGAACTGGTGCGGCTCTATCACCATATCGGCAGCGAGATACTGGAACGGCAGACCCGTCAGGGCTGGGGCGCGAAAGTCATCGACCGTTTGGCCAGCGACCTGCGCGAAGCTTTCCCGGAGATGAAAGGCTTCTCCAGCTCCAACCTGAAATATATGCGGTTTTTCGCCCAGCAGTGCCCAAGCGGTCTAATTGGTCAGCAGCCTGCTGACCAATTGCCCTGGTTCCATCTCGTCACGCTCCTCACCAAGGTTTCCGCGGAAGCGGAGCGCGAGTGGTACGCCGCACAGGCGATAGCGCAAGGCTGGTCACGGCTCACGCTCGACATCCACATCAAGAACCGGCTCCACTTGCGGCAAGCCGCTGCCGTGACCCATTTCGAGCACCATCTGCCCCCGCCCCATGCGCAGCTTGCTGTTGAGGCGCTGAAAGACCCTTACCTCTTCGATTTTTTGGGCTTGGGCGACGAGGCTCACGAGC
>JAKLHY010000025.1 GCA_022709905.1 Verrucomicrobiota bacterium
ATGCGCGTCGCTCGCGCCTCGTCGGAGCGAACAATCCCTCGCCGCGAATGTATAGCTTATTTCTTGACGGACCCTAATCGGGCACCGGTTTGAGGGATTGCCTGGCTCGCATTGCCAACGTGCAATCCAATGAAGCCCGCTTGCCGTAAAGGCCGATCTCAGGTAAAGAAAGGCCATGTTCCGTCAAAGAGTCTTCTCTTGTCTAGCGCGGCTGAGAATGTGGGTGGCCGCAGGTATACTCCTGGCCTGCGCCGCAATCGCGCCGGGCAAAGACATCGAGTTCGGGGGCTACACCTGGCAGATCCGATCGGGCCGTGGCGGACCGGGCCCCAATTCGTGGGCCGAGGACAATGTCTGGCTCGATGCCTCCACGAATCTGCATCTAAAAATCAGCCATCGCGACGGCCATTGGTCCTGCGCCGAAATCACCACGCGACAGCGCCTCGGCTTCGGCCGCTATCAGTTCCAGATCTCGGGACGAATCGATTGCTTCGACGACAATGTCGTCCTCGGCCTGTTCAATTATCCAACAAGCGACGTGGGATCCGATGGCACCCACGAGATCGACATCGAGTTCGCCCGATGGGGCAATGCCCACAATCCCATGGGCAACTTCACCGTGTGGCCGGTTGAAAAGTCGCTCCAGCGTGAGACCAAATCATTCCGCTTTGGCCTGCCTGGCGATCAGACAACGCACCGGTTCATCTGGAATCGCACCCAGGTCTTGTTTCAATCGTTGGTTGGATTTCGGGAAGATGACCAGGAAATCTTCAGCCAATGGGTTTATCGTCCAAAAGAGACGGACCGGTATATCTCCGACCGGCCAATGCCCGTCCACATCAACCTGTGGCTATTCCAGGGACGGCCGCCAAAAAACGGCCTCGAGGTTGAAGTCGTCCTCCGCGATTTCAAGTTCACCCCCGAATCACAGTTGTTCCGCCTCCGTTGAGGACAATTGAAGGGCCATTTCGCGCAGAGTGCGAGTGAAAAACGATAGAAAACCCCTGACGAACATCCGTTTCATAATTCCCCTTTCCGATCCTGGAGGAGCGTCTCACTCGGAACCTGCCATCGAGCAGCCTCAATTTCAGCAATCAATTCCTCACGCATCGTCCGTATACGGCGTGCGGCGATTGGCGCCCGTAGGAGAACCGAGGCAGTCCGGATGCTGACGATGAACCGGCGCACCCCGCCCATGCAATCATGCGCCAGAAGACTCGCCACCGGCAGCAGAAGCGCATACCAAAGACTCACAGGGAATCCAAAAAAAGCCTGCGCGATGGCAACATAGATGCCGTAGAACAAAGTAAAGCTGAGGATGCCGGCGAGGATGCGAATCGTGGAAAAATGCCCACGGCTTCACCCTTTTCGAGGACAGAGAAGCAGGCTTCGAACGTGTCCAGCACCGTTCGCATCGCCCGAGGATCGTCTTTCTTTCGGTTGACCGGAATCACCCCGCAGCGCGTCAGCAACCATCGTATCAGTGAGAAACGAAAAAGCCGGACCGTGGCAACAAAGTTGATCTTGCGTGGGACAGATATGCCAATGACAAAAGCATCCGTGATCGAGTTTGGATGGTTTGAAGTGAATAGAACAGAACCCTTGACCGGGATCCGCTCGCGATGAAAGCGCTCAATCCGAGCGAAATAAAACCCCAATCCCACTGCCAACACCCAACGGCCCACGAGATAGGGTATTGGAATCGAGGCATTCATAGGCCCCTCAGACCTCAACGGGAGTTTACATGTTTTTCATCTCCTCCGCCACTCCAAAGTCGGGCTCATTCGAGATTCCGAATCGCGGACTCGGCCGCCCAACGGACCCGGGGAATCCTGGCGAGTTCCTTCAACAAGGGAAGAGCGGAACAGGCGGCGGGTTTGCCGATGCTGCCAAGAGCCGAAGCCACGGAACGCAACACATGCACCTGCTCGTTCTTGACGGAACCGGCGGCAACAAGAGCGGGCACAGCCGGGGCGGCGTCTTTGCCGATGGCCGCAATGGCGTTGGCCGACATCATGCGCACGGATACATCACGGTCCTTCAATGCGCTCGTCAACGCGCTCAGCACTGACAACGATCTTCTCCCCTGATCCCGCAGCGATAGGGCGGCCAAACCCCGAATGACCGGATCGGGATCCGACATCAACAGCCGGCCAATCTCGGCGAGGTCTCCGGTGGGAATCCGAGGTTCCTTGCTGGTGGCTGCGGCAGCCCAGGCCTCAGCGCCCACCCGGGCCAAAACAATATTGTCGATGCCCAAATGATAGCCCGCCGAGGCTTCATTTTTTCCTACGCAAACATAAGTCAGCACGTGCCGTCCCTTCGAGAGCCGCACCCAGCCCACAGGATAGGCCAGACCCACGTAGGTTTCAGTCGCATAGCCGTCAAACTGGGTTTGCGGACGCACATCAGCGCCTGGCTCATGCTCGAGTTGCGGGGCCTGCGGCGGTTTGCCATCGAGCAAAACCGTGTAAATGCCGTGGTCCGCCGCTTGCGCGACTTCGGTATACACTTCATAATCCCCATCCACCGGCACCTCGAAGGGCACCTCGATCTTCGCCCCCTTGCCCTGCCCCGCAAATGCTATGACGTCCTTGGACCAAAACAGTTCCGGGCTGAGCGATATCCGGCCTCCTTCGGCCCTGCAATCGGCCATCGATTGCTCGACTTCGATCTGAAGGGCGTTGCCTTGAGGCAACCGCGCGGCCCCGTAAGGCAAGGCCGGTTGATCCTGGGCAATCCCCTCCTGGTACCAAAAAGCGACACTCGAGATCAGATCGGTGCGCTCGCCAAAAGCCGATTTGACCGTCCCATCGGAATTGTAAGTCCATCCCTTGTGCTCCACTTCCGCCTTCAACGATTTCTTGAAAGGAATCGGATCCACCAAGTGCCAGCGATACGCCGTCATGCGCGCCCCTAGCCCCGTCCCCTCGGCAACCGTCACGCCGTAGTGCGGTCCGTCATTGACGTGCAATCCCCAGGCGTCGTTGAAATAATCCTCGCTCCCCGTGCCTTCGATCGAGGGTTTCCCCCCGTCCACCCAGAAATAATCGTCGCCTTCTCCAAACCAGCCGGCCTCGGCCTGCACCACCGACATGACGGTGCCCACGTAATGGCCCCTGCCTTGGACGTTCAGAAATTCATAATGCGAACCGTCGGCCGGGGCGGGCAATGCCTGCCGGTACCAGGCATGGAAATAGGGCGTGCGCGCAGGAAGCGCCGGAACCTTGTTCCAATCCACATGAAAATAAAGCATGCTCACCCGGCGGCGGCCTTCATTTGTCACGGTGATCCTGCAAGATTTTCCGAAAGGCATCGGCCAATAGCAGTTCCGGGCCCGGCCATCGGAACTGTTGCGGACCATCAGCGATTCGACCTCGGCCTCGACCCCGTTGCCCACCGCAAAAAAATCACCGATCGGCGCGTCAACACTCGGCGTCGGACTGCCATCGTAATAAATCCGAAGGCGCAAAAGCCGCGGCCAGCCATACTCGTTGTCCGCAATGGTCATCCAGATGTGGTTCACCACGCCGGGACCTTTCAGGTCCGCCAGGACGCTGGTCTCGCCTGGGATGGGTCTGTGACTATCGTCATTCGAGTTCCAGTCTGGGTTGTTCGAGGACGCCCGATGCGCCGTGAAATCCTTGGGCTCCGCTAGCCGAAACGGATCCGAAATGCGCAATGCAGCGGGTTGGACACAGCCGGTGAGTACAACAAGGGCCAAAATGACCATTGGAGAACCATTCATGAACCGATCCTATGCCACAGACCCTTGGCAATCAATCGTCTTTGGACCCCCCCAATCCACACGCAAGATACCCGCATAAAATCTAACCCAGAATCCACCCCAATGGACACAAATTGAATCGGAGGAATCCTGTTGGCGGAATCGCTCTGCGGAATGAATTCCGCGTACCGAGTGTTCCTGGCTTCATATTGTGGTGGATAGGGGGCGCAGCTTCGTCAGTTGATGTTCCTCGGAAGACTCAGGGGAGAAGCACCGCGCGATAAAACCGGGTCTGGCTTCTTGGCGAAGAAGCATCGATCACCATTTGTGGCGATGTGGTGAGTTGGTTGGTGCTGAGCGGAACCCAGGCGGTGGGTTCCACAGTGGGCGTGTAATCCACCCGGTAGGTGTCTCCAATCTTGCCCGTGATGATGACGACGGGATAGAAGCTGATGTCCGTAAGCGCGAGCGTTGCTTCACCGCTCACGACTGAACCTCCGGCATTGGTGACGCGGACGCGATATCGGCCCACATCGCTCGCAGACGCGTTGGCCACAGAGAGGGTGCTGGTCGTGGCTCCCGAGATATTGCCGCCATCGGAGATATTGGTGCCCTGGAACTGCCATTGATAGGTCGCGGCCGTGGGGCTCGAAATGCCGACCGAAAACCGGGCGGTGCCTCCGGACGACACCGTCGTGTTCTCAGGCTGCTGGGTGATAGTGGGCGCGCCGGGCGGGGCTTGCGATACGAGTTCAAAGGCATCGACAAAGAAAGATTGGCTGCCCGTTGTGCTATAAGCATTGAGCATATATGCGCCGACGCGCACCGTAACGGTGTTGGCCGGAGCGGTCGCTTCTGGAAGGGTGAATAGAGTCATGCTTCCCGAGCCCGAATCCGGAAGACCGGCAGCTACCAGGTCTAAGGTGTTGCTGGAGATGACTTGGTTGGCCGAATCGAGAAACTCAACCGCAAACAGGACGGTGGGCTGGGGTGTGTTGGTATTGGAAAAGGCGCAAAAGTTGGCTTCACCCGCGGCATAGCCCGACAAGGTGTATTTCGCTCCCGGCGCCGCGGGAAGATCCTGGTAGAAAAACACCGAGATCTCGTCGCCGACAGCCCCTTGGAAAGGTTTGAAAAACAACCCGGAACCGCCCTCATCCAGGACGTTGCACCAGGGCTCTGAGGAGCACCCATCCATGTGAGGCCCGGAAAGACTTCTGGATGCATCTACAGACCAACCGGCTGGGGTGGCATTATTTTGCGGACCGATCGCGATCGAATCCAGGTTGCCATTGACAAGGTCATTGGCCTGGCAAAGGGCGCTCCCGGATGCCAGCAGGCCAATCGCCATCACCTCCTGGAAAGCTTTCCGAAAAAGAACAAATAATGGGGAATCACTGTTTCTTAAGGCTGTATTCATAACTACTCTTTCTATTTTGTTGGTTTCTTCCTTGATAAGTGAGGAGTTTCTGTTCACAAACCCTAGCCGCCTTCCGCCCCAGACAATCGCTGATGTTACAGGCGCATTGGGTAAAATGCAGTACTTGTGGTATAATCGCATGGGGTTGGGTATTGTCAAAAGACTGGGTATGAACCGAGCGCTGGTTGTTTTCTTTTTCTGGGTGCCATGGACCATCATTGCCCTTGAACCGCCCACGGGTATCGTCAGCCGAACAGGCGACCAAAGCATCGTGTTACACTGGGAACCTCCGGTCGAAAGCCATCTGGCGGGTTACCGCGTCTATCGATCGCTCGATGCCAACGGCCCGTTTGAACTGCAGAATCCGTCCCTGTTGAGAACCCCCGGCTTCTGCGATCTGAATGTTAGCAATGACGCAACTCTTTATTACCGAATTACTGCCGTGACGACGGCATCCGAAGAAAGCCTCCCGTCAACGGTCCTCCCCGCTATCCCCCGGGCATTTGCCAGCGACGATGACTTCCTCGATTACGTCCAGCAGGTGCACTTCGATTACTTCTGGTATGGAGCCAATCCGAAGAATGGCCTGATCCCGGATCGCCTCCCGAGCGCATCACCGTGCAGCATCGCGGCGGTGGGATTCGGTCTTACGGCCATGGGGGTGGGAATTGATCACGGGTGGATTTCGCGCGCCCAGGGGCTGGCGAGGGTTCACACGACGTTGAACACCTTCCTCCATGGGCCTCAAGGACCGGAAGCCACTGGCAGAATGGGACATAAAGGCTGGTTTTACCACTTTCTGGATATGAACACCGGCTTGCGATATGCGCCCTTCAACTCCGAGCTGTCGTCGATCGATACCGCCTTGCTGTTGGCCGGAGTCCTCTACGCCAAACAGTATTTTGATGGCGTGGATGCTGCGGAAACTGAAATTCGCGCCATGGCTGATGCCCTTTTCAACCGCGTCGATTGGAACTGGATGGCCCGCGGAACCAATCTGCTTTCGATGGGGTGGAAACCCGAGTCGGGCTTTCTCGACGCCAACTGGATCGGATACAACGAGGCCATGATTCTTTACCTTCTGGGCCTGGGGGCTGAGCCCCATCCCCTACCCGCATCGGCTTGGAATCGCTGGACCCGCGGCTATGCCTGGGGCAATCACTACAGCTACTCCTTCGTTCGCTTCCCGCCGTTGTTCGGGCATCAATATTCCCACTGCTGGATCGATTTCCGCCACACCGCCGACGGCTACATGAACAGCCGTGATACCACTTATTTCGAGAACTCACGCCGCGCCACTCTCGCCCAGCGTGCTTACTGCATCACCAACCCGCTGGGCAGGATCGGCTATTCCAGCAACGTCTGGGGATTGACCGCCTGCGATGGCCCCAAAGGTTACGCCGCCCGAGGCGCGCCCCCCGCCGAGAACGACGACGGCACCATTGCCCCAACCGCCGCCGCCGGCTCGATCGCTTTCACTCCCGAGTATTCCATCCCAACGCTCCGCTTTTTCTATAGCCAATTCCGCAAGCATATCTGGACTGCCTACGGTTTCCGCGATGCCTTCAACCCGGGCGCCCAATGGTGGGGACCCGATGAACTCGGAATCGATCAAGGGCCCATCGTTCTCATGATCGAAAACTACCGCACCCAGAAGGTCTGGCGCCGGTTTATGCAAAACCAGGAGATCCAACGCGGACTGAAAAAAGCGGGTTTTGTCTCTCTTTCCTTCATGTATCCAACCCTGGAACCTGTCCTCGATCAGAACACACTTCGGCTGGTTTGGAGTGCCCTGGCCGATCGCTATTACCAGGTGGAATATTCGCCGGACCTGATGACATGGTTCAACGGGCCGCCCCTGATCCTGGCCCAAGGATCTCCGACAACCTGGACCGACAACGGCCCGCCGCACACGCCGGCTCTTCCCTTTGACACAAGCCAAAGGTTCTATCGCGTTTTCCAGCTGGGTGAACCGTAGAGCCAGGCGTTCTCACGAGCATCGGGAAACCGCCCTTTCGACTGCAATCCCGACTTCGGTCTGTGCTCGCCACTTTTCTCAACTCCGATAAATCGCGAGCTCGCCACCGCACGGCCCGGATCCGACAAAACCGGGATTCGCCTCTGCGCCCGGGGTTCAGCCATGAATAAACCCTAAACCGGTTTTGTATCAGAGGTCCAACCGAGGAGGAACATTCCACAATTCTGTCCCAATGGCGCTGGCCAATACAGAGGACCGCCTTACAGTAACAGTAGATATTTTTTTATTGACATTATAAATTATACTATATTACGTTCTTTCGAGCATTATGTGATCACTTTCACCGGAAAGTATTGGACATATATAATAATTAATTATGTACACAATAGTGAGCAGAATTGTCAAGAGTATGTACATAGATCCAAAATTGCGGAGTTGGGCGGGTATAGGCCTCAGTTTGACCTTGGCCAGCATTCTGGGAGTTGAGCGATTGCGGGCCGACGATGAGTTACCTCCCGGTTTTGCCCCGGTCCTGACAAGGTTTGAGCCTGTCTCGGGATATCCAGGAGATACCATCGTTTTGTTCGGCACCAATTTAGTGCAAGTAAAGGCCGTGCGCTTCAATGACGTCGATGCCGTGTTTATACCGAAAGATCCGTTGTTTAATCCCGAACTCCGGGCTGTCGTGCCCAAGAATGCCTCCAGCGGTCCTATCACGGTAATAACGGACGATGGTGAGGTTACCAGTGAAGAGGCGTTTACGGTGATTCCCCGGCCCGCGCCGGTTGTGATCGACTTTTCTCCCAAGTCCGGGCCCGAGAATTCATCTGTAAACATTATTGGAGAGCATCTCTTGGACATAGTGAGCATCCAATTCAACGGGGTGCCCACTACGCAGTATGGAGATCCTTCGATGTCAGAAGGAAGGGGATTCCCGGTGCGCGTCCCCAAAGGCGCGACCACAGGGCCGATCATTATCGTAACCGAGGACGGTCGGGTGGAAACGGCGCCGTTCGTCGTGACGGCGGTGCCGAAGCCAACGATCCTCAGTATGAATCCCACGGAAGGTATTCCTGGGACTGCGGTAATGATTCGCGGCCAAAACTTGACTCGGGTGAAATCGGTTTCCTTTAATGGCGTAAATGCAACCTTTTCGGAATTTGGTGATTTGTTAGTTCGCGTTCCGGAGGGGGCCACGACTGGTCCCGTCAGGGTTGAGACCGAGGGAGGGGTGGCCGTGAGTGCTCAATCCTTCACGGCACATGTCGTTTGTCGCGGACACTCCCGGCCTGTATCACTTGTTAGCATCGGCGGGAGATTTTACCCAGGAAATTCGCGTTGTGGACAACCGAGCGGTGGTATCCGTTTTGGGAGTGACCTGTAATCACCTGATGATCCGTCATTTGGATCCGGCGCACGTGGAAATTTCCTGGCCCCAGGAAGCCGAGGGATATGTGCTACAAGAGAAGTCATTGGGAGATGAGGGATCCGCATGGCAAGACTCCGGGAACGTGCCTCTTCTCCAAGGCGCGCGTTACTCGGTCGTTGGAGATTGTCAATCGGTCTCACGCGGCTACCGTCTCATGCATCCCTGAATCGAATCCGTATTGAGTCCCGGGTTGGCACCGCCATTTCATGCAAATCTCCAATCGTTTGTTGACTGGAAGTTCAGTAAAACATCCAGCACGCCGGTGGTCGGCAATGACCATGGCCGTTTGGCTTACTTTGGATTTTTAACTGTTCACTTAAGGGCAGACCCCAGTCGGACACGCTGCCTATGACCTGTGCTTTGTCGTGGACGGCTATCCTTGCCAAATCATTATTGCCCGCCGTCAGAGCGCCGACCTATAATCCATCCATGATTCTGGTGCCGACAAGCGTCTGCACGAGGAGACTCATAGGCGATGGCCCAGCTACTTTGGCGCATCCTGAGGTTGGCTTGTGCCGCCCAAAGACGGCCACTGGATCAAGACAACAAATACGGCCAAATGAACACCCGCATTCTGCACGAGGACTTCCGCGCGGCCGCTTTGGATTCGCGGCTGGCATGGTTCAATCCTCCGAGGCGATGTCGGCTCGAAACGCGGCACGGATGTTCTGGTGGAGTTCTCGCCTGAGAACCGAGTGCAATGGAAATGCATGCGCGTGGCCCGGTTGCATTGGCCGGACCGCGTTCCTTTGTGCTCAGGTCTTTACGCCTGTTGCCCCAAGGAAGCGGGATTCCGAGTCGCGTTCGACTTCTTGCACATCGAGGTTATGCCATCCCCGATCAAATCAACCTGAGATTTCGTCATGGCCCCGCGCATCATTGGTGTCATTCCCGCCCGCTACGGCTCAACTCGGCTGCCGAGGCAGGCGCTCAGACTGATTCTTGGCAAGCCGATGATTCAACGCGTTTTTGAACGCTGCCGGACAACGCACATCCTCAATTCGCTGTGGGTGGCAACAGACGATGAGCGCATCGCTCAGGCGGTTGCTGCAATGGGCGGTCAAGGATGATGACCTCGCCTCGTCATCCCAGTGGCACAGACCGCCTGGCTGAGGCGGTGACTTTGAACTGACGCAGAATGAGGGCGTAGATCTCTCCTTTGTTAAGGATTTGTCCTTGAATTAGAGCTGAGTATCATCTTTAATTTCAGCAACCAATCTAAGTCCCCATGTCACGTCGATCGGCTTTCCTTTGCTGTGCATTCGCAGTGTCGGTGGAGCTCACCGCGCCGGTGCGGGCGGGTGTTTCGGGCGTGGTGGTATTCGTTGGCAACACGAACGTTGACCTGCAATGGTATCCCCTGAATCCAGCGATATGTGACGGTTACATTATCCAGCGGAATTCCCGGGTGACCGTGATTCCCGATCCCGGCATCCGTTTTTATCGCGACGCAACAGTTAAAGGCCAGATCTACACTTATCGCTGGTCCTATTTCAAAGGCACCAATGAGTATACCTTTGCACCGGTGCAGGTGACCGCAGGCGAGGTCGAAGGCAGGATTTACCAGGACTTGGTCTGGCCGTCTGATCGTTACGTCATTCACGGTGCGGTCGATGTGGACGCCGGCCGCACGTTGACCGTTCTTCCGGGTGCCGAATTGGTCCACCCCACAGACAAGACGGATGGCCGGTTGGGTGAACGGAGCCATGGGACGATCCAAATCGAAGGGGCGACGGTAAGAATTCCGGTGTATTTCTTGACGACGGACTGCTCCGTGGTGAATAGCACGTTCGCCGGGATATCGCCGACGAACCGCACCGCCCGGTTGGTGCTCAACGCCGATCAGACGGTCACTGGGTGTGTCTTCAGCAACAGCGTGATCGAGGCAGAAGGAGAGGTGCCGGAGCCCGAGCCGGGTCCCCGGACGGCGTGGGTGCGCTTGGAGGACAATACGCTCACGAACGTTGGAGTGCTGTGCCAGGGCAAGTCATGGGTGACCATGACGGGACACCGGCAGGCCGAGCGGGTGGAAATCATCGCCGCGCAGGAAGCGCGGTTAAGCCTGGTTGACAACTGGATACAAAAGGCCTCCATCGGGATCCGGGTTCTGGCCAGCGCGACGATTGTCAGCAACATCCTGGCCGACGGCTCGCTTTATACCTGGGCTCGCGCCCCTTTGGTGGTGCAGGGAAATGTCTTCGAAACCACGAATCGAATGAGTGGCATTGCGATCACCCTGGCTCTATGGGACATGTATTCCGAAGGTTCGGACTTTTCTGCGCAGATCCAGAACAATGTGATTTCCGGGGCCGCTCCCGGCCAGGGCTATGGTTACGGAATTGCCTTTCGCTCGACGGGGGTGATGATTCCCGGCCAGACCGAAATTGGCGGCAACACCGTCAAGGATTGCGACGTGGCGATCCTTGTGGAAGGCGATAGTCCGGTGGTGGTCAGCAACAACTGCCTGATCGATTGCTGGGAGTACGGCGCGGGACTGACTGTGCGCGAACGTACGTGGCCGTTGAATGCCGCAATGAACTGGTGGGGCGATCCCTCTGGCCCTCGGCTAGACGCAAACCCGGGCGGAACGGGAACGCCGATCAAAGGTAACAGCACTGCGGTGGTTTCGTTCATCCCCTGCAGACAGGAGCCCGCTGGATGTTTGCTGGGCTCCGCATTGGACCTGGTTATTAAGGAGATCACTTTCTGCCAAGTGGTCGAAAACGTCGCGATGTTGGTCGAAGCGAAACCGTTCGCGGTAAAGGTGGTCGTGGGCAGTTCGGCGACCACCGACGAGCCGATCCCTCTTCAATTCAAATGCAATAACGCTGTGCTGGACGAATTTTATGAGCGCAGCGAAGCCAATATCGACGATAACCTCAAGTTCCTTGCCCCCTCGCGGACGTTGTCATTTTCCGACCAGCTCGAGACCGTCGTCTACTTTTTTCCGCCGGCGCTTCCCTATGTCGATCCTACACCGGCGGCGCAGGGACAGGTCACCGTAAGCGCGACCGTTGATCCCGAGAATCTGCTGCACGAAAAGAGCGAGATGAATAACCAGAGGTCCAAATCCGTTCCGGTCGTCGCGCCAGTCTGGCATAAGGTTCCGGAGGACCCGTATCCGGAAGCGTTATTTGTTTCGCATCTGCTCGAACCGGAAGTCTTCGACGAGATAGCAGATAATGCCTTGCTCAGATCCTGGCTCACGCGGTACCGTTTCGCGTGCCGACAGGCGCCGGATTTCCTTCCCGTATCCTTTTTAAACTACGACTCGAACCTGATCACCTACGGCCGGCGGATGCCCAAGTCCGGCGTAACCCAATATGCCATTTTAAGAGCGGCAAATCCCTTCATAAAAATACTTATCCAACCCCGCATCGTTATTGACGAGGCGGGAGCGTACCCACTACTCCTGTGCCTACCCTTCACCCCTCAACACCGCTATTTAATGTTGCCGGCCGATCCAGCCGCACCTCTAAGCTATTATCGCGGGGTGGTGGCCACTGCCTATGCTTATGAGGCCGGTTTTTCTCCGGGATCACTGCGTATCAACGATGGCATCGATGTCCGAAACAACCGCCTGATGGATGATCGACTGGCCATCAACCGACCGGTCAATGGCGTACGATCGCTCATGGGTGTGATGCAGTTGGGAACCGAGTTGTGGCTCGATCAAGTGAATTATGAGTTCGTTCTGAAGGAGACCACGCGGCCGAGGCCGCCGGTGGCTCCCATAAAGGCCGCCAGCCAGGAGGGCGTCGCTATCGTCTCCGGAACCGTCTTTCGAAATGGATCCGGCCAGCTCAACCCTGTCCTTCGCATGAGCACGGGAAGCCCGGATGTCACCGAATCAGGCCCTTACCAAGTCAGCCTGTTCGACACCCAGAACCAATCCGTCGCCAGCGTGAATTTCACTGTCAATTTCGTTACGACGGGACCCGAGGGCTTGATGGAAGCCGCCGAGGCCAGCTTTGCCGTGACTCTGCCGTGGACGTCTCTAGCCCGGTCAGTGGTTTTGAGCCGAGACGGAGTTGAGCTAGCATCCCTTCGGGCTTCAGCCCGTGAACCGATGGTCGGGCTCTTATCGCCGGTGGGCGGTGAAGAGTGGAACGGGATCCAGACCGTCAGGTGGCAGGCTGAGGATAGCGACGGAGATTCTTTGTCGTTCACCATTCTCTACAGCCCTGACTTGGGGCACCAGTGGGATTTGCTGGCAATGAATTTGTCCGGCCGCGAATGGCAATGGGATACTTCCGAAAGCGGAGGAGCGAAGAAGGCCGGCCTGATTAGAATCATCGCCACAGACGGTTTCAACGCTGGCGAGGCCTTTTCCCCGGCCCCTTTTTCAGTGTCATTCAAACCGCCGCGGGTCTGGATCGATCTGCCCCTGCCAGACGCCTGCTACCCGGCTGGCGAGGACATCGTGTTCCGTGGATGGGCCTTTGATCCGAAGCTCGGTGATCTTTCGGATACGGCCTATTCCTGGTCCGTCGATCCGGGAGGTGTTATCGGCCAAGGATGTCTGATCCGCACCCACTTGGCGGCCGGTGATTATCGAGTGAGCTTGAGCGTGCTCTCGACCAATGGCTTCACCGTCACCAACCAGGTCAACATCCACGTCGGAACCATGATCCTGCCGGACCTGAATCTTGAACCCGCTTCGCTGAAGGCACCAGTCGCCCCCGAGACCGGGGGGACCTACTCGTTGTCCGCATTCGTCGGCAACCGCGGCTCCTCCGCTGACGCGGCGGTGAATTTCTATGATGGCACCAGCCTGCTTGGTGTCGTTACTAACCGGGTAGCGGCTCAAGATTGGACGCCCGTCACTTTGGCCTGGACACCCAGTGACACCGGCAGGCATCTCATCCAGGTCAGCGTCGCAGATTTGAGCGGGCGAGAACAGGCGACCAACGACAACGAGGTTCAACTCCAGGTCACCGTTACGAGTGGCGACCAGGACCAGGATGGCCTGCCGGACTGGTGGGAAACCCGCTTTTTTGGCCAACCGACTGCCGCCGTGCCTGCGAACGATTCGGATGGAGATGGACAAAGCAACCTGAATGAATACCGGGCACGGACCATACCCACTGAACCGTTCTCGTGCTTCCGCATCGAATCTGTCGAATGGAATACCGGGCGCGGGCTGGTCCTCCGATGGAGCAGCGTGCCTGGTTTGGTTTATGCCGTCGAGCACACGACAGACTTCACCCAACCCTTTGCGATGCTGACCAACGGCTTGGCGGCTTCTGGGACTCAGATGACTTGCGCACTGATACCACCGCCGAGCGACTGCCAGCTTTACCGCCTCCGCTTGGATACCGTCGTCCCTCCCCTGCCCTGACCTGGTCGAAACGATACCGATACCGACCCCGACGCCGATGAAACTATGAAAACGGAAAACAGCCCGCCAAAACAAAATCAGGCGATCGTGATTGATCCCTTACAACCACTTCAGCAGGTCAGTCAGAGGTTTACGACGTGAGGCGGGAGGCGGTCCAACCACTGAGTCATCGGGATAACCCACCGTAATAATAACTGCAGGTTTAATGGATCTCGGCCAGTTGACAATCCTGCCCACCGTCTTTGGTCTGATCCAACCGATCCAACAGGTGCCCAGGCCGAGTTCGGTGGCTGCCAACACAAGATGTTCCCCGGCGATGCCAATGTCCACCCAGGGGTAATCCACCCCGGAGACCGATGCCGCCAACCGATGCGTTACCAAGGATCGTTCCATGCCGATCACGACGTGGACCGGGGCATCGATCGCCCAATTCATCGTGATGCCGGGCAGGAAGCCTTCTCCCACGATGCGCCGTCTCAATTCCGGATCCCGAACGATGGCAAACCGCCATGGTTGTTGGTTGCAGGCGGATGGAGCAAGCCGAGCGGCCTCAAGAATTTGCATCACCTGCTCTTGCGGCACTGGCCTCGTTTGATAGGCGCGACAACTCACCCGCCGGGCAATCGTGCCCAGGACAGTCAATCCGGCACACCGGATTACTGCACCACCAATATTGTCTGGATCAGAGCGCATGATGCAGGCTTGATTTGTGGATTCCAGCGTTCACAAACCCAGAATAACCACAGGAGGGTCCGAGATGCAGGTTTAAAATCCGGCGGGATATCCAAACGGACATCACAGGTGCCACCAATGGAACCGCCCTGACGTTCACGCTTTACCTGCCGAACGGGGCGCAAAAATCCAGAATAAGGCCTCGACTCCTAGGGTTGATTTGAGACGCGGCTTCGTTAGGGAACTACCACGCGATAGTACCGCATGGACACGCCTAAGGGTTCCGTGTAACGCATGCCTTCGCCGCGCGCTACGGATTCCGCCAATGTCATCCACGGTTGGCCCGACAAGGCGAACGCGCCTTCCACACGGTACCGGACGCCCGGGACGCTGGCCCATTCGAAGCTGATGCCCTCGACCGGATCCAGCCGGGGGTTCACAATCTCAGGCGCAGGGACAGGGGAATTTCGTCTGCCGGGTGTGGGGCGATCAAGCACCCCTCGCATCCGGTCCTGCCCGTCCGGCAGCGAACCGTAGGAGGTGTCCGCGGGCAGTTTGGGCAGTCGCAGGTAATCGACCACCGCGGGTTCGCCCGCCTGTGTCCGGACCAGCGCGATCACTCCTCCATTTTCGAGCCGGAAGTTGGTGTGGACATCGGCTCCGGTTGTTTCAGCAAGCTCGCCATCGGCCCGGAGAAGACAGAACTTCGCGCTTTCAATCGAGAACCCGGCGGGAAACGCCCACTGGGTCAGGTTGGTGAACGAATCAGCAAGATACCAACCTTCGAGGGAGGCAGAGAGAGATCCAGCGTTGACCAGTTCGATCCACGGTTCGTGTTCGCCGGCGTTATCGAGCACCCCAGTGGCATTCACGGCCAGTGCTTCATTGATGAAAAGGGACGGGAAAGGTGGCAAGACCTTGGCGAGCGAGTTGGTGCGGCCCGGAGTGGCGGGTGCGCCTATGCTCTCGACAGCGAGGTCCATCCCCCACACGACGTCGGAACTACCGGAGTTGTTCTGGTGAACCTCGACCGCTACAAGGTTGGTGCCGTACCGCAGAGCGTCCCGCCCGACCACCATCGAGCCTTCCAGGGTTGCGTCGCCGACCAACCGTTCGGCCGGGGTGTTGAAGGTGACCTCGCTGGTGTCGTCGAAGCCGACGCGCAGCCATTCGCTGCCGTTGAGGAAGATGATGGCGGAATCATCCAGGACAGTATTGATCTTGAGGCGCAAGCCCGTGGTCGGGCCGTCGTAGAAGAATGTGGTGCGGAAATAAAACGTCATGGGACCGATGGTGAGTGGCGTGTTCTTGGGCGCCGGCAAGGCTGCGCCTTCGACGTAGAACAAGGCGCGTCCGGAGGGCCACGCCCCGTCGTTATAACCGGGTTCGCGCCAGGCCGCGCCGAGGTCTGTTCCTGACTGGTCGTAGCGCCACAGGTTCGTTATCCCCAGAAGCTGACCAGACTGGGCGCGAGGCCCGAGGGAGGCCGCGGCACTCCAGTTGCCGACGCGGGCGTTGTCCTGCCGGGCGTCGATCAACTGCAACGAGCCGCCCTGACCATCCGCCGCCTCGGGCCAGGGCGCATCGGCGGCGAAACACACCTCGTCGAGGACTTCGGTTTGGCCATTCGGCGTCGTGCGCGTCAAACGGATCGTATCGCCGGTCGTGGTCAGATGACCGGTCCACTGTCCGGCGACGGGCAACCCGGCGCCGTAAGCGGCCTCGAAGGCAGCGCGGTTGGCGATCACCAACGAGAAACCACCCGGCACGAGCGTTGTACCGGCGGGGAAAGTGAACGCGAGGTTGTCGGCGGTGAGTTGCACACCCGAGAGGTCCTCGGCGCTCCTGGCTGAGTTGTTCACCAACTCGATGAACTCCGTATCGTTTGTTTGCGGGTGATACATGATCTCGTTGATCACGAGATGCGGTTGAGGCTTGATGACGACGCGGAACGTTCCGGTATCCGTGTATTGCGGCGAGCCAAGGTCGGAGACGCGCACGACAATATCGACGCTCGTGCCGCCCCTGGATTCGTCGGGTATCCAGGCAAAGGCGCCATCGGCTGTCACGCTCGCACCTTCGGGCGCGCCGGGGGCCAGAGTGAACACTAGCGGATTAGGGGGGAAGTCAGGGTCATGGGCGGTGAACTGAAGTGCGAGGGGCATGCCTTCCTCCACTACTTGGTCGGCGATCGGATTAAGCCGGGGTGGTTCGTTCACCTCGGTGACTTGCACGGTCACCCGGACCGTTCCGACGCGGACGGGTGTTCCGTTGTCCTCAGCCTGGATGACGAAGTTCACGCGAGCCGGTCCGTCGGCTTCGCCGGGCGTCCAACGGAACTCGCCCGTGTGTTCGTCGAGCGTGGCGGTTACAGGAGCGCCGGTCCCGAGGCGGTAGCGCACCGTTGTACCGCTGTCGGGATCGGCGGCTTGGACTGTGAAGGTGAGCAAGCTACCCTCGGCGACGCTCTGTTCGGGCACCGGCGCGAGAAGAAGAGGACGGTTGGCGCCGTCCGGGTTGTTCGGCCCGCGCGGCGTGGCTTGGACCATCTCATACAGAGGCGACTCGGCGCCGTCCGGGAAATGGCCCAAGCTGATGTCGCTGGTCTGGGGGCCAAAAGAGAAACCGTCGACCAACGAGCCGTCCGGAGCAAAAAGGCCGAGTTGCTCGCCGTCGTGGGCCAGTTTGAAGTTGACGTGCAAATCCTGCCCCGGAGCATTCTGATCCTCCTCCTCGTCAGCCCAGATCAACAGGAAACCGCTCGCCGGAATGATCGTTCCCGGTGGGATCGAGTACTTTGTTGGATTGTCGAGGTCATCGGTCAGGGTGTAGTTGGCGAGGGCCACGGCGATCGGTCCAGCGTTGTAGAGCTCAAACCAGTCATCGAAATCGCCGTCGGCAGGATCGGCTGCGGTGAGCGTGTTGTCGGCCATGCACTCGTTGATCCTGACGAGAATCGGCGGCCAGGCGGCTTGGTTCGGCTGGGCGGGCGTCGGTGAGTGAAACACCTGACGGGAATGGGGATCGCCTTCGGGATAGGAGCCAAAGGAGGAGTCGACCGCGACATCGGCATAGGTAACCGCATCCAGCACGAGGGTTCGGTCCAGATGCTGCCGGGCCAGCACGACGGTGCCATTGGCGCGGTCCAGCTGAAAGGTGGCGTGCAGGTCGGCGCCTGCGGTCTGTGCCGGTTGCGCATCCGCCCAGACGAGCAGCCGCTGACCGGCGTCGATTGTCCATCCGTTAGGGAACGCCCAGCGCTGCAGGTCCAAGGGATCGTTACTGAGATAGCAGCCGGCGAGACTGACCGCATTTGTTCCGGCATTGAACAACTCGATCCAGGGATCGAATTCACCCGCATTGTCTGCTCGCACGCTAGCGTTCGCGGGCATGACCTCATTTATCCACAAGCACGGGAATGCCGGCAGCGGCGCGGCGACGTTGTTCGCTTGACCGGGCGTTGCCCGAGGCAGTGCGCTGGCCGGATCGACGGCGCTCCAGTTGCCGATGCGGTCGTTGTCGCGTGTCGAATCGATTAACTGCAGCGACGCGCCGCCACCATCGGCGGCAGCCGGCCAGGGCGGATCGTCGCTGTAGGTCACCTGATCCAAAACCATCCGGTTTGTGCCCTGGATGACCTGCAGACTCAGCTGCTCTCCGCCATTGTCCAACGCACCGCCGAACTCGCCCGCCACCACCTCGGCGTTGCCGTAGCTCGATTGATACCCCGGCAAGCTGCCCGCCACCACCGCGTAACCGCCCGGCTCGATGAATCGCCCGTGGCCAAGGGTCGCATCGATGCCGCCGACATGCAGGCCACCCAACGGGAGGGTTTCGGTGGAGGAAAGATTGTGGATTTCAACGAAACTCGAAGCCGGCGCCGCCGGGTGGTACATGATCTCGCTTATGACGAGCTTGCCTTCGAGCGATACGCCCGGGCCGGTATAGGTGATCGTCCGCGTGTCGCTCCCGAGGACGGCGCCCTGCTGGTTGAGGGCGCGGAAGGCAAGGACATTGGCGCCGCCGGCGAGCGCGACACGGATTTGCCAGGTCGTTTCCCCTACCCATTGGATGGCATGCGCCTGGCCGTTGATTTCGATGGCGATCACCGCGATCGGCGCCTCGCCCCTGATAATGATCGGAGTCCTATTCGTAAGGGTATCCGGAGTGGTCACCTTGAAGGCGAGGTTTGTCACGGGCGCCAACTCTCGCAGGTGATCGGCCCTTCGCGCCGCGATCCAGTTCCTCATGGCGGTCGGTGCGACAGCGGTGATTCCGTTGTTGCGGAAGGCTTCGTGCCATTCGAAGAGCCGAGTATCGCTGGCGGACGGGCTCATGGGGCCCAGCGCCATGTCGTGGGCGAGGCGCCAGTATACGCGTCGAAACTCGGGTTTGGCGAACATGACGCCCGGCAGGTAGCCCGCGTCGGGGAAAAGGCTGTAGGTTGTTCCGAAGGCGCCATCCATATCGTTCGCGTGCAACCTGGATCGCCCGTAAGGAGGGATATACGTATAAAGATTGTGCGGGTAACCGGCTGAATTGTAGTGGTCCCCGTTGCCGCACATGCGGTTAACCACCCAGTAACCAGCCCAACTCCGGATATCGGCCAACGCGGACACGCGCGCGACATAACGGTCGTCGGTCGGCGCGCCCAACGCATCCACAACACGATACAGGGGGGAAAAATCGTCGTCCGGCACGGCAGTAGCCTTCTTGCGCATGCAGTATCGGTACTTCGCCTGTTTTTTGGCGCCTCCGGTCGTCGTGTACCTGCGGAACGGTTCGTGGGGGTAGAGCTGTTCGTATACATGCGGATCGTCGTCGCCATACCAACTGGCGCAAAGCGTGCGGGAAGGAGACAGGGAGTCATAGCGAAACAGGGCAGACCCATTCACGCTGACGTGCACATAGCGCATGGCAATCGACGCGAGATCGACTTGACGCGCCATCCAATAAGCATGTTTCTCCTGTTGTTTGGTGCCGTTGTCGCCGTTGAGGCTGATGAAATCGATCGCCACTTCCGTGTCGCCAAGGACTCGTTCGGTTTTGGGAAATTCGACCAGGTAGGCGGCATTTCGATAGTCGTCGAAGGACCGCCAGTTGCCGCGGTAGCGGACGCTGGCGTTGTATACGGTGCGATAATCGTCATAAGTGAAGGTCGTGTCCACGGGCTCGTTGCTGCGGGTTTCCCGGGCTCTCCACCGCGCGACGTTGGTGGACGAGACCCAGAACCTGTAGGAACCGAACGCCCCGGCCGGGAGCGTGTCACCGAACCGCACCAGGCATTCCAGCGGTGGCGCGCCGGTGAGCGGTGGGCCTGGGAACCGGCTGGTGACGGACGGGGCGGCGGCGTCGGTGGCCTCCACGGCAAAAGCTACGATCTGCCCCGCCGCCTGCCCGGGGAGAGTCGCGCGGAACACGCCGTCGCCGTCGGGATCCGTCATCGGCGTCGTTGTCACTGGGCGGGCGGCGGTGTCGTTGCGCCACTTGAGGGCGACGGATGCCACGCCGTCCGGATCATGAATCCGGGCGGAGAGAAGTATCGCTTGATTGGCAGCCGGCAGGACCGGGGAGTGCTGCACGTCGGAAATGGCGGGGCCGGCGTTGACAACACGACGGCTGTTGGGCTCACCGGGAGTGCCGAGGTTGTGGGGCAGGTCGAGGGCGCCCACGGCCTCCAGTGCGTGCCCCTTGACGCCGATCACGATGTAGGGCCAGCCCGCGATCCAACGGCCTTTGGCCCGGATCGTGAACGTTTCGCCGGCGAGGGGCGGCGTGACCGCCGTTGAGAGCCGGTCGTAAGTGATGCGATAGACCGAGATGGTGTAGCGGCCTTGGCTGGTTGCGCGCACGCGCAGGCTCCGACTGCTGGCATAGCCCTCGTTGGTTTCGACGCTGGACCGTTCGTGCGAGCCGAGCCGTTCCCACCCGGAAAGGCCGCTTTCGAAGTCGAAGTTCTTCACGCGGTTGACGGTCTCGCCGGCTTTCTTCAGCTCGATTTTGTCCAGGAGGCACTCACCGGACTGCTGGCAGAAGACCTGGAGTTCCTCCACGGTCCCGGCCTGGTTGTCGATCACCCCGGTGTGCTCGATGTCCGTCCAAGGGGCTTTAGCCGTCTCATCGCTTCCCTGCCAGTTCGAGCCCAGAACATTGTCGGCGTGCGCATCGGTCAGTTCCAGACTGCTCCCGCCTCCGTCCGTCCAGCGCCCCCAGCCGTCGCTGTAGGTGACCTCGTCGATCACCACGAAGTCCTGGAACGGCAGCCGCGGATTGTCCGGTTTCGCCAGGGCGACGCGCTCGCCGCGGTCGGACAGTTCTCCTTCGAAGTCCCCAACGGTGTTGGCTGAATCGAGTTGCGGGTACTTCGTCAACAGGTTGGCTTGGTCACGGGCCACGACCAAGTAGCCGCCGGCCTGGACGATAGTTCCCGGCGGGATCATGAAGTCGATCCCGTCCACGAAGCGCCAGTATCCTACGTCCACCGCGTTGCTGCCCCGGTTGTGGAGTTCCACGTATTCGTCCTCCACCTGGCCGGAGATCGGGTGGTACATGAGTTCGTTGATGACGATGTCGTGAAGGGTGGGCGCGCTGTTGGCCGCGCCGGGCGTTGTCTGCGCCAGTTCGCAGATGCCGGGGGCTCCATCGGGCCAGCGTCCCGACGAGCGGCCCAGGGGCTGGGCGTCGAAGCGCACGGCATCGATCACCCGGGCGCCGTCGCCTCGAACCAGGAAGATCGTATCACCGTGGCGGCTGAGCGAAAAACCGAGGTCCGCTTGCGAAAAAACCGCCCACCCGCCCGGTGCAAGCTGAGTGCCTGCGGGGATGATAAATTTGTTCGTGTCGGGCTGGTCACTGAGTCCGCAGCCGGACAGATCCACAGTCTGGGTGCCGCGATTGAAAAGCTCGATGAAGTCTGCTTCCGGGAGATCGGTGTGGGCCAGGAATTCGTTGATCACCACCGCATCCAGCGGGTCTACAAGTTTAGGATCGGCCCGGCCCGGTGAACCACCTACCTCGGCGCTGGCCGCCCAGGCGTCGACGGAACGTTCGCCATAATCGGGGCGGGCCAACTGGAGCGAATGCCCCGCGCCGTCTGCCGCAACCGGCCACGGCATCTGGTCTTGGTAGTCAACTTCCAGCAACAAAGCGCCCGCGCGGTTGTGGAGCCGCACCTGGCCGCGGTCGTTGGGCAGGCTACCCGCATATGGCCCGATAACGTTGCTCATGCCAGACGCCTGTCTCAAGGCCTCGGGATCGCGCGCCACGACCACGAAGCTGCGACCGGAAAGGACAGCGTTGGACGGGAACGTGAAATCCACCGCGCCGGAGATCCGGAAGCCGCTCAGGATTTCCGACACCGGTTCCGTGTTGAAGATCTCGATGAATTCCAGAACCTCGATGCCGCCGGCTTTGCGCGGATGATACATGATCTCGGAGATAATGAGCGGAGTGCCCCGGCTGGAGGGAGAGAGCTGCCGGGCACGGGACAGGTCGGGATGGGTGGTGGCATGAGTGGCCGGCGTCAGCTGCCCCTCTTCCATCAGGAATGCCGGAGATATTCCTTCGCTTTGGATGCTGCCTTCGACGTGGGACTGCGCCTGGGCAACCAAGATTGAGAATAGGGTGAAGGCGATTCCAATGGCGAATCCGAGGAAGCGCGACCTCATCCGCCGATCGATCGTGGCGGCTTGGCGCCAGCGGCCCCGCGGGCCTTGGACGATCAGTCCGTTGTCGCCCTCAAATCGGTCTTTTCGAAGACGAAGCCAACTGTATTGAGGGCACTTGAGATGGGAGAACTGTCCCATACTTTCATTTCATCCGGCTTACCGCGGGCTGTGGGCAGAACTAAACACCGAACCTTTTCGCATGAGGCAAAGATGCCCGTACGGAAGGCGCGATTCAACGTGAATCGGGTTGAGTTTCTGATCGAACGGTTGAGAACGCCGCGCATTGTGCGTATGAGATCCATCCTGGATAGGATCAGGTTTTGCCCTGCTGGCTCTGGCCGCAGGTAGTCGCGCGCCGTAATGTATTGGATCACCCTGATGTCCTCCGGCCGCAGCCAGGCGGTGGAATGCCGTAACCATGGGCGGACTGAATTTGTCCATAGCGCCCCGTTGCCCGGAGAACTAGCCTGCTCTGCAGGCTAGAAGTCTTAACAAAAGAGTCAAGTTTTGGTTCGACCTTAGTTCTTGGAGGAATCGGTTAATTGAGCCTATGGGTCTCTTGGAGCATGAGGTCGATTTGTTCATTCACCTCCCGAAGTTTATCGCGCAAAGGATGAGGGACCTCTACTTTGCACGGGGGTTCAACCGCCGCCGCCAATTACCGCGGCGCCTGGAGTGGTTCTTGACCCCTCCATCCCGCCTCTGCTACTTTTTCCCCATGAAAGCGCTACTTCAGACCGGTTCCGGCGGGCGAGTTCCCGCGCGGCCTGAAAAGCTGAAAAGCGATTTCTTATTAGTATTGGTAAGCGCGCCGCCAGTCCAGGCCTTCCGAAAGCCTTGTCCGTGGTTCTCATGTGGGCATCATTTCCGCCGATAATTGGTCTTTCAATGACGAAACCCGCTCTGCTGAACCGACACGGGGTGACAAGCCGAGCGCGAAGGTCTTAGGTCCGCCCAGGGCACCCCCAGTGAATTGTTGCCACCCTGGCAGGAAGGTCGTGATGCTCAGTCACCCAGCCAAACCTCGCGCGCGATCGCGGTGTTGCTTTTGGTTGTGTCTTGCTCTGGCCCTTGCCCTCACCTCGCTCGCCCCCCAAGCCCAACCCCGCCCACTCCGGTTCGTCACCCACGGCATCAAACAAGGCCTCTCGGAAGCCACCGTCCGGTGCGTCGTCGAAGACCCTGACGGTTTCATGTGGCTGGGTACCAGCGACGGACTCAACCGCTTCGACGGGTACGACTTCGTGATCTATCGCAATCGTCTGGCCGATCCGACCAGCCTCAGCCATAACGCGACCACCTGTCTGCTGGTCGACCGCACCCGAACGCTCTGGGTGGGCACCAACCACGGCCTGAACCGCTACGATCGCGAGCGCGACGCCTTCGTCCAATACCGAAGCGCCGCCACGGATCCCGCCACGCTGAGCAATGACCTGATTACCGCCCTCCACGAAGATACCCACGGCAACCTCTGGGTCGGCACTTTTTGGGGGCTCAACCGCTACGACCGCGAACGCGACCGGTTCATCCGCTACTCCCTCGCCGGACCCGATGCCGACCTTGCCCAGGGCGGACCGCACGTCATGGCCTTGCTGAGCGACAGCCGCGGCAACCTCTGGGTCGGCACCGCCACCGATCGCCTCAGCCGCTTCGACCCTCAAACCCAGAGCTTCGTCTCCGTCCTCGAAGGCGATATCCGGGCAATCTGCGAAGACCGCGACCAAACCCTGTGGGTCGGGACCCAGGAGGGTCTCTGGCACTTCGACCCGGCCACCGGCCGGCTCGCCCGTTATACGCATGACCCCGACGACCCGGGGAGTCTCAGCAGCAACCATGTGGACGTCATCTGCGAGGATACCCGGGGAGATCTGTGGATCGGCACCGACGGCGGCGGGCTCAACCGGCTCGATCGCGGCACCTCCCGCTTCCACGCCTACCGACATCGCCAGCACGACCCCTCGAGCCTCGGCAGCGACGTGGTGCGCACCATTTTCGAGGATTCCAGAGGCGATCTCTGGATTGGCCTCTACACCGGCGGCGTCAGTTACCACAACCGCCATAGCGAGTCCTTCGCCCATTACGCCCACATCCCCGAGGAACCCAACAGCCTCGGCCATAACACCGTCCTGTCGCTGCTCGAAGATCCCTCCGGAGTGCTCTGGGTCGGAACTGAAGGCGGCCTCGACCGGTTCGACCGCGCGACCGGCCAGGTCACCCACTACCGTCACGACCCCGCCAATCCCCAAACCCTGGGGGCCAACGCGGTCCTCTGCATCTACCGCGACGCCCGCAACCGGCTCTGGCTCGGAACCTGGGCGGGCGGATTGAACCGATGGAACGACGCCGAGCAGACCTTCACCCGCCACCAACCGCGCGCTGGCGACCCCCACTCCATCAGCAGCCCCCATGTGTGGGGCATCACCGAGGATTCCGAAGGTCTCCTGTGGTTGGCCACCTTCGGCGGCCTCAACCGGTTTGACCCGGAAACCGAGCGGTTCACGCGCTACCAACACCACCCCAACGACCCCGCCAGCCTGGCCCACTCGATCACCCGGCATGTCCTCCGAGACCGACAGCACCGTCTGTGGGTGGCCACCGAAGATGGCCTGTCCCGCCTCGATCTCACCCGCGGAACCTTCGAGAATTTCCGCCATGACCCCGGCAATCCGGCCAGCCTCACCGATTCCGCCATCACCACCCTCTTCGAGGACTCACGCGGCCAACTCTGGATCGGCACCAAGACGGGCGGGCTGAACCAGTTCGATCCCGACCGCGGCACCGCCCGCAGCTACCGCCGGCAGGACGGCCTCCCCAGCGACTATATCAACGCGATCCTGGAAGACGCCGGCGGCTTCCTCTGGATCAGCACCTACGGGGGCATCTCCCGGTTCGATCCGGCCACCGGCACCGTCCGGAATTACGACGAGAGCGATGGCCTGCTCGCCAGCCAGTATACCCGAAACGCCGCCTGGCAGAACCGGCACGGCGAGCTCTTCTTCGGAGGCCAGAACGGCTTCAGCGCCTTCTTCCCCGACCGAATCGACGACGCCGCGCCTCCCCCCCGCGTGGTCCTCACCGATTTCCTGGTCTTCAACCGTTCCGTCGACCACCGGAAACCTGGGAGCCCCCTCACCCGCTCCATCAGCACGGCCACCGAAATCCGATTGCGCCACAACCACTCCGTCATCACTTTCGCCTACGCCGCTCTGAATTTTCGCTCCCCGGGACGCAATCGTTACGCCTACCGTCTCGAACCCTTCGACAAGGAGTGGAACGAGGTCGGCTCGGAACGCCGAGCCACTTACACCAACCTTGACCCCGGCCAATATGACTTCCGCGTCAAAGCCAACAGCGGCGGGCTCTGGAACGACGACGCCCTCTCCATCCGCGTCCTCATCCAGCCGCCGCTCTGGGCGACCTGGTGGTTCCGTTCCTCGGGCCTGGCCTTGCTCGCGCTACTCCTCGTGTCGCTTCACCTCCTGCGCACCCGCACGGTCCGGGCCCATAACCGCGCCCTGCAGGCGGAGATTAGCGAGCGCAAGCGCGCCGAAGCCGAAAAGGCCAGGCTCGAGGACCAACTGCGCCAGGCTCAAAAGATGGAGGCCGTGGGTCGCCTCGCCGGCGGCATCGCCCACGACTTCAATAATATCCTCACCGCGATCTCCGGATACTCGGATATGGTCCTGGCTGAACTGCGCCCGGAACACCCCCTCCATGCCGACGTCGTCGAAATCCAGCAGGCCGCCAAACGCGCCGCCAGCCTCACCAGCCAACTGCTCGCCTTCTCCCGCCGACAACTCATCCGGCCCCGCGTCCTCGATCTCGGCCAAGTCGTCTCCCTCTCCGAACCCATGCTCCGGCGCCTCATCGGCGAGCACATCGCCATGCAACTCCGCTTCGACCCCGACCTCTGGAAAATCAAATCCGACCCGGGCCAAATCGACCAGATCCTCGTCAACCTCGCCGTCAACAGCCGCGACGCCATGCGGGATGGCGGCCACCTCACCATCGAGGTCCGCAACGCCAACATCGACGAAGCCTTCTGCAAAGCCCACCCCGAAGGGGTGCCGGGCGAATATGTCATGCTCTCGGTGAGCGACGACGGCAGCGGCATCGACAGTGACGCGCTGCAGCACCTGTTCGAGCCCTTCTTCACCACCAAACCCCAGGGCAAAGGCACCGGCCTGGGACTCTCCACCGTCTATGGCATCGTCAAACAAAACCGCGGCTTCGTGAATGTCTATTCCGAAGTCGGACTCGGATCCACCTTCAAGGTCTACTTCCCGCGCACCCGGGAAACCGCCGAGCCGGCCTCCCCACCCGCCCCCCGCCCCACCGTGCCCAGCCGGGAAACCATCCTGCTCGTCGAGGACGAGGACACCGTCCGTCGCCTGGCCAAACGCCTCCTCGAAAGGCAAGGCTACACGGTCCTGGAAGCCGCCGGCGGCCAGGCCGCCTGCCGCCTGGCCGATGAATGGGGAGCCGACTTTCACCTTCTCCTGACCGACGTCGTCATGCCCGGGATGAGCGGCCGCGAACTCCACCGCACCCTGGCTGCCAAACGGCCCGGCCTCCGCGTGCTCTTCATGTCCGGCTACACCGACGACGCCATCGCCCACCACGGGGTGCTCAAGGAAGGCACCTCCCTCCTTCAAAAACCCTTCACCGCCGACTCGCTCAACCGCAAGGTGCGTGAGGTGCTCGACGCCCCCGCCTGAACCCCACGCCGCCCCGTACTCAAGCCGGTGTCCCACTTCACCTGGGGGTGCAACCGGGGTTCGACGGTTGTTCGGCGGCCAATTCGGACGCGAATAGCCGATGCACTATTTCCGCCTGTAAAACCCGATGGAAACACCATAGGATGATCACGATATTCACTCGTTTTACCGAGCCACGAATGAAAGCTGAAACAACATCCTGTATGACATCGATTCAAGGTTCATCCGCCAAAAGGATACGGGCGAAATTCCCTGGCTGCGTCGCCCTCATTCTGGTCGTCTGTTGCAGCTGGCTATTCGACGTTCGGTTGGCTTGCGGCATGGACTTGGGCGCCAATTTCTGGAACCCGGGTTGGCACAAAGCCAGCGACTGTTTTCAGGATGTCGCCAGGGTTACAGGTGACAATCCCTGGAATCCCCAATTCCTCGATGAAATCGGCATATACCGGTCTCTTCGGTTTATGGACTGGGACAATACGAACGGCTCAGAGCGGGAACGGTGGAGCCAACGCACTCAAAAAACAGCGCTCAAACAGAACCCAGTCGCTTACGAGTGGATGATCGACCTCTGCAATCGCTCCCGGGCCGATCTCTGGGTCACGGTTCCGCATCGGACAATCCCACACACGCTCACAAATGCGCCCAGCGACTACGCGTTGCGCCTGTGTTTGCTGGTCAAAACGGGCATCGACATGGGCGGAGCAGACCTCCGACCCGTCGAATCGAGATTGCTCAAGATGACCGCGGAAGACCTGATCCGCCTGGGGGGAATAAAAACCGCCGAACCGCTCGATCTCCGACTCAAGTTCTATGTCGAATACTCCAATGAAACCTGGAATGGCGTTTTTAAACAGGCCCATGACTGCTGTGATGAAGGTCTAGCCTTGGGAATGGACACCAATCGGTGGACGGCCGGTTTCCGTTATCATGCCTGGGCTGCAATCCGGCTTTTCCGGGCTGCCGACCTGGTGTTCGGGGCTGATTCGCCACGCGTGGTTAAGGTGCTGGCCGCATTCACCAGCAATCCATGGATAGCCCAGCAACATCTCGATGTGCTATCCGATTCACGGTGGAATCCATGGGGAGTCAAGGCCAACGCCCTGGCAACAGCCCCGTATTTTGGGCATCAGGTTCAAGGGGATTCCCCGGAGGCGATCGAACAGTTGCGCTCGGCCATCCAGAAATCCGCCGAGCAATCCTCGCGGCACAAGCAGATCGCAGATCGCGCGGGATTAAAACTCATCGCCTACGAGGGCGGTCAGCACGTGGTGAAGAAAGCGGCGATTGTTAATCGGAATCCCGTGATGTTCACACTTTATCAAGAATACTTGCGCGCGATGAGCCAGTATTTCACCCATTTCTCACACTATAACCACGTGGGGCAAGCGGGCGATGGGGGGGCCTGGGGGGCACTCGAATACACCGGCCAACCGTTGGAACAGGCGCACAAGTATCGCGCACTGGCGGATTGGGCCAAGAACCAACCTGCGGCCACCAACACTGTTCCCGTAGATTCCGAGGTTCCCTATCCTCGAATTGCCATGTTATGGGCGAGTGTGCGCAAGGATCGCTCGCTGGAAGGAATGGCCCGGCACGACCTCATCATGACCAGCGCCGGGCGATTTGGACTCAAACCCAATCGCGCCCCGCAGGGATTAGCCGACGGTTTTGCCCCGGAATCGGTCCCCTTGACGCGCGAACGTCTTGCCGAATTACGCCGTCTTAATCCCAGGGTCATCATACTATGCGACCAGTCCTTTTATGAATACGCGGATTCATGGTTGCCGGAGGATCATCCGTGGTGGCTGCGCAAGAACGGCCAACGCCAGCAGTTTTGGCCGGGTACCCATCGCACGGACTGGTCCAATCCGGAGTACCAGCGGAAAGTCGTTCGTC
Organism: Verrucomicrobiota bacterium; assembly: GCA_022709905.1. Lineage (GTDB taxonomy): Bacteria > Verrucomicrobiota > Verrucomicrobiia > Limisphaerales > UBA1319 > JAKLHY01. Next base: position 28,849 of record JAKLHY010000025.1, read on the forward strand.
AAACGGTGGCCTGCCAGGAGGTGGGCTTTGACGGGGTCTTCTATGATAACCTTCGTTTGGAGAAAGAACCCTGGATCGAGGTCATGAAGGCGGTCCGGTCGGCGGTGGGCGACCGATTCCTGATCCTGGCCAACTGCGGTTACGATGTCGGCAACTACGACTGGCTTGCCCCGTGGCTGAACGGCATCATGTATGAATCCGGTTGGAGCCATGGCCGCGTCGAATGGGAGGAATGCATCCGCAAAATGCGGCAAACACAAACCTTGCTTCGCCCCCCGCGCATCAGTGTCATCGAACGGTTCGAGGAAATCCGCGATCAGGCGGGCTGGCCCAATGATCCGCGCAAGGGCCAGGAACGGCCGCGCGATCCGGCCGCGCGCCGCTGGAGCCTTTGTTATGCGCTCCTGATCGGCGACTGTTATTACCTTTTTTCAGACAGCACCTCGCACCAGCATGATTGGCATGCCGAGTATGACGTCAAGATTGGCCAGCCCAAAGGCCCAGCTCAACGGATCAACGCCCATGTTTGGCAGCGTCGCTACGACCGGGCCCTGGTGATTGTCAACTTGCCGGGAGCCAAAGCCCCTTACGAGGTTGTCCGAGATCAAGCCGCCAAAGACACGCTGAGTGGCCAGACAGGCACTCGATTCGATATTCCACCCGGGGACGGCCGCATCTTGCTTGACCCGGCAAATGAGGCGTCATCGGGCTTTCGTTGACAGGGCGGTTACAGAAGAGTCCGCAGGATAGAAGACAGGTGCCTAGCCGCAAAAATGCACTTATTTTGAGTCATTAGTGTCTTTTTCCATGGGCACCGCGGCTAATCACCGGTCGGTTTTTTTGTGGTTCTCAAGGCTCATCGTTTAACCCCGTTTTTTCGAAACCATTTGAGTAATACGTTCAGGCGCGCGGTTGGTTCCATCGCCGGTTCTTGATTGTTTCTATCCGATCCATGTTCCACACTCCAGCCATTCCATTCGCGGAACGCGTGATAGGTCCAATCCCAGCCGTGCGCTTCGAAAATACCGATCGCATCATCCAGGTATTTGTCTCCGCCGGGAGCCCAGCGGATGGCGCTGAATTCCCCCACATACATGTGCGCGCGATAACGTCGGGCGAAGTCGATGGCCGGGCCCATCGCCTTTTCCAAGGCCGCCGGATCCCATATCGCGCCGGCGATGCGTCCCGGGTAGGTGATCGGCGGGGAGGGACTAAAAACTCCCTGGTGCGTAAACTCGGTCGGAACGTACATGTGAAAACTATAAATCATGTTTTGAACTTCGGGCCGGCCCCTGAGCCGAAGAACGCGTCACGGGGCAACTTGGCGCAATCACCTTCGCCGTTGTTCCACCAGCCAATGCCGCACGGGCCGGGGGTGCCGGCATCGGCCGTAGTCAACCGCACTGCTTCGGCGCTCAGCAGCTGTCGGCCATGTATGAACTTGGCCGCAAAATGATCCAGGCTGAGCCACCCATCACTCAGCGCCACAGCCACAACCGTGGGCCACCGACACTCTCGTCGCCGCCGCCGCGTCTTGGCTGGCCTTGTCGGATATTCATTCGCCACTTCGATCGCCATGTCGTGAAATCCGCGTGATTGAATTCAGCGAGCCGCGTTTTCCACTCCTGCGGTCTCGTCAATGGCGCCGGCGCATCCGCCGTCGCTGGGCCGCCGATACCCGGTGAAGTCGTCGAGGAACGGCCCGCTGAACTCCCAGGCGTAGAGTTCCTCGATCGTGGTCTTCGAGTCCGCCAGGGTGCCGCGCGCGATGCGTAGGAAATCGAGTGCGCCATTCAAGTAATGGCCGTTTGGGGCGCCACCCACGTAAAGATCGGCATCGTTGGCCAGGGAGATATCGAACCCAAGGCCGGGCCCCGCGGCGTCCTGCTTGCCATCGATGTAAAGCGTGAACCGTTTGGCCCCGCGATCGGCCTCGGCAAGGACGTGGTGCCATTGTCCATCATTGACCGCGGTGCGGCTGTCCAGCCAGGCGGCGGCACCGCCTGAAGTTGTCGCCAGCGTCACACCACCCGCTTTGTTGATGCCGAGCACGTAGCCGGTGCTGTTGATCTTTTGGATTAGCACCCCGTCGGTTTGGCCCGGCGCGGTTTTGAAATAAACTTCAATGAGGAAATTGGAGGTGTGAATTTGCGGATTGCTCAAGTCGGCGCCGCTGAAAGCCCGACTCTGGCCACCGCTGCGTCCACCACCAGCCAGGGTCACCGCGCGCTCGATGTCTTCGTTCTTGAGCATCGCGTACTGATCGGTTCCATTGAAGTGCAGGGCGCCCGCGGTCCAGTTTTCGAGCGGACCATCCTGGTAATCTTTCAGGGTGACGTTGACGCCCTCGAGCGGGTAGGTGGGCCGCTTGTAGTAGTCATCGCGGACGGTGTAGTAGGACGACATGCACCAGTGTTCGTCAAGGACGCGCGCCGGGTCGCCTAGGATTGGGCAGAAGTGCCATTCGCCAACCGTCTCGTATAGGCTCCAGGGCACGAACACCTTGGCGCCCCGGGCGCTAGCCGCTGAATCGGTCGAGGGCCGGAAGTCGTGGGCGGCGGCATCGCGCAAAGGCGCCTGGTCAGCCATCACGCCCACCTCGGCGGCCAACGGCTCGTAGCCCGCCAAGGCCTGTTGAAAGCCAGGAAGTGTTTTGTGCCAGCGCCCGGAAGACTCAAACACGCCAAATCCCTCTCCCGTTCCCACGTCGTAAAAAACGTTTCGCGCATAGGCGTCGGTCTCGATGGCAAACAGGCTGCGGCGCGGCCCGGCATCGGCCTCATTACCCGCCGGCGCGGTTCGCACCGGGTCCGCGTCGCGAAACACACTCGATCCCATGCTTTGCCAGATGTTGCCGAGGACCTTCACGCGCCCGGCTTGGGGCGCCTGGCGGCGTGAGCCGCGCACGAAGTTAAACACGGTGTTGTTGAACAAGGCGTTTTCGTAACTGATGATTTGCTGAAAGGCCGCCGTGTTGGCCAGCTTGCCGGATGGCCCCTTGGACTTGCCCCAGGCAATGTTGTTGAAATAGTAATTCTTGAACGCACCGTCGAGGTAATAGGCGTGGCCGAACCGGTCTTCGGTATCGGGGCTGAGCACATGATCCCAGTTGCGGTAACCGCCGGGGTTGCCCGAAAGGTTGGCATAAACGTAGGCCGGTCCACCCTGCCAGGTCTCAATTCCACCAAAATCGTCATTGTTCAAGAGAGTATCGACGGCCTTATTGTGATGAATGAGAATTCGCGTGAAGGGCCGATCCGTGGCCGCGCGACTCTGCTTCGAGCCATGCACGTCAATGCCCTGGGCGCAGACTCGATCGAACATGTTCCCCGCCACTTCCGCCGTTTGCGCGTATTGGATTACGAGTGCCCCACCCTGGCCAAAGAGATCGGGGCGCAGGCCAATGTGATCGAATCTGTTTCGCATCACGCGCACGTCGTAGAGACGGCCCATCGGCCCGTCCACCGCCGAGTAGATCGTGCCATCGGCGAGTTCCACGCCGCCGGAGTCCGCATTGGAAAAGATGTTGTCCTCCAGCACGACCTCATCGATGCCGTCCTGCACACCCATGGCTTTGAATCGGACGCCTTTGTGGACGTGCTCGAACGCGCAGTGCGTCACCTGGAGGTTCGTGCCGCTCCCCAGCAGCCGCACGCAGCCGGGTTCGGAATCGATGCTTTCGCGCGATACCCAATACGGGGCGGCGGTCAGGTTCCAGTGGATGTTGGGAAATCGAAACGTGAGACCGCTGATCCGCATGTGGCTCATGCCTCGGCTGTCGATCATACGGATGCGTTTGGCCACCTCGATGCGAACCGCGCTCGGATCCTGGTCGCAGGGCAAACGGAGGTAGAGCCGGCCGCCGTTGCCTTTCTTGTCGAACCAAAACTCGCCCGGACTATCGAGGTAATGCGGCTTGTCTTCCAGATAATACTGGCAGCCGCGAATGATCTTGTAGGAGGGTTCACCGCCCCATTGGCCGGCGAAGGCCAGCGAGCCTTTCTCCCGGTCGACCTCGATAACCTTGGCCTGAAACGGGCTGCCCATCACCCAGCCTTTGGTAGTCCAGAGGATGGCGCCTTGGTAATACTCCTGCGGCTGGCTCGTGTTGATGTGTTCCTTGTCAAAGGCCAGATGGCGTCGTTGTCCATTGATGATGGTGTAATTGTCGAATGGTTTGTCGGGATTCTTCCAAATCCACCACTCGCTCTTGATGTCGTCGGGATCGGTGATGTTCCAATTCGGCGCGCGAGCCAGCGCCAGACGCGTCACCCCCCCATCCCGTCCCACCATCCAAACGTTGCGCGGCGCCCACGCCAGATCCGCGTGCCAGACCTTCTGTGGCTCCGGGATCTGTGGGTGGCCGGCTCCGCGCGTCCAGTTCGTCACCACTTCTGAGCCGCAGATGATAGCCGGCCCCGTGCCCCAGGAAGGATCGCGCGTCAAGATGATCGGCGTCGCCGCAGTGCCGGACTCGTTCGCCTCCAACTCCCCGCGATAGACCGTGCCCTGCTTAAAAACGTAGGTATGCACCCCCCTGCAGGCCTTGGCCTGGCCTGCGGCGTTCGGATCCCAGGGATGATGTTTCCAGGGATTTTGCCGTGATAAACCGTCGTTCGCATCGTTGCCAGACTCGAAGTCGATATAGCGAGTCGATTTGCCCGCCTTGAACTCGAAAGGCCGCGGCGCCCATTCCAGGCCACCGGCAGGGAGCATTCTCGCGTGTGGCTCCTGCCAAGACCAGCGGGCCGCAAGCTCACTCGCCCTCGCCGTGGAGCCCAACATGCCAAGCGCAACCACCCATGCTAATCCGATATCAAGAGAGTCGAGCATGGCCGGATCTTCGCATGCTTGCCACAACCTGTGAAGGGGTAATGATGGCAAGGGGGTAGAATCCCCCCTATCTGCGATCTAATGTCTATACCGATTGCCAAAAAATATTTCGAGCCATGCAAGAGTTTATTTTGGCACTTCGCCTGCCTTCAAATCCTCCCCATGAGTCTGCCCCGCAGCTTGGACAAAGTCAGGAGGCGACGTCCCGCGGGTTTCATTCTCACGACCAAGGGCATGGGGTTTGTCGCGCGGTGTTGCTTTAATCCAAGCCACCTCCAATTGGAACGGCCCGGCCTGCTGATCGGAAATCAGGAATCCGACCGAGGTGACCTTCGACGGGTTGAGTGGCGGTTCGTTGGAGAGCACGCGGCCACGGAAGGTTGGCACGAAGTCTTTCATTGGAATGCGCAACTCCTCCCACTCGCCCGGCTTCGTCCTGAAGGAAGCTTGGTAGATGGGGCCGTCGAAACCAACATCGGTTCGCGCGGTGAACTTATAACGATGCCCGTCGCCCCGCACCCGGATGAGGAAGGCCTCGCAATCGGCAAGATCAGGGCGAGCGGGCCGCGAACGGACCGAGGCGAACCCCCCGTTGTTCTCCAGGGACAGGGAGCCACGAAACACCGCTACCCGGTTGGACACGCCGAAACGACTGGAGGACACCCCGCCCATCACGTCGTCATTAATCACCTGCCATGCCCGGTCACTGGCACCACCAGCGAAGTCAAAAACAATTCTATCGGAAGCTAAGTATGCGTTCACGGCAAGAGTCAACCCAATGCACGCTCCTGAGGCTAGCAGAGAAGTTAATTTAAAGAGGTCAGCCTTCATCGCGCGCACAAGGCATCATGAGTTCAGACGCCACAGAGTAAAGTTCAAAAATGCGGCAAACGACACCCAGGCGAGATAGGGTGCGAGTAACCACGCGGCGGCGCGACTTGCAGGACGAAATGCTGCGAGGGTTGCGGCGATCGCCAGCCAAAGCAACAAAATTTCCGCGAAGGCCCAGCCGGGTTTCTTAAAGCCGAAAAATAGCGGTGTCCAGGCGGCGTTGAGCGCGAGTTGCGCGAGGAATAGCGTGAGCCCCCGGCGTTGCACCGCCCAGCCCCCGCGCTTCCAAACGAGCCAGGCGGCCACCGCCATCATCGTGTAAAGGGCTGTCCACACGGGGCCAAATACCCAGCCCGGGGGGTTCCAAGCGGGTTTCCGCAGGGACGCGTACCAGTCGCCGGGCATGAACAGTCCGCCGAAGGCCGCCGCCGCAAAACATATCATAACCCAACCCGCCAGTGCCAAAATAGGCCCAGTCTTCAAACCTGAAGTTGGTTGGATCGTGTTCATTCAAACTATGGCGTTTTTCCCGCCCTCAAAATTCAATTGTCGAGGCGGAGGGTTTTGACCCTCCGCCCCAATCCTGGTAGATATTCATGAGTTGGGAAGAATCACACTGTCAATCACGTGAATCACTCCGTTCTCGGCCAGGAGATCCGTCTTAATGACCTTCGCGCTGTCCACCATCACGCCCGATTCGGATACCTTGAGTTTGACGTTTTGGCCCAGGGCGGTCTTCGCTTCCATCGTCTTGACGTCCGCGGACAATACCTTGCCGGGCACGACGTGATACTTGAGGATCGAGGCGAGCTTGTCCTTGTTCTCCGGCTTAAGCAGGTCTTCCACGGTCCCGGCCGGCAGCTTCGCAAAGGCCTCGTCGGTCGGAGCAAAGACCGTAAACGGTCCCTTGCCCTGGAGCGTTTCCACTAAACCAGCGGCCTTGACAGCGGCGACCAGCGTTTTGAAGTTTTCGGCGCCCGAGGCGAGGGCCACAATGTCCTTACCCGCCGCGCATGTGCTGGCGGATGTGCTCTTCCCGGCGGCGCAATTGCCGGCGTTCAGGCTGGGAGCAAGGGTCACAACTGCGGCAAGGACTGCCACGGTGAAGATGCTGTTCTTTTTCATATTTTAATTTTCGATTGAGATTTCGTTTGTTTCGTTCGACAGCCGACCACCGACAGCCGAACTTGTATCAATATTGTTTATGTTTTGTATAATGTCAAGGAGCCGCGCCCGATTTTTTTCGCGTGGGATATAATGCTCATTTTTTGAATATTATTCGTGATATCGGGCATTCTTAGCCTATCGCTCAGGCAGAATTGTATATTTTTTGTAGATGTATTGACCAACTTGTCGGCAAGGCATTCCTCTGATGGAAAATCTGAAGCGCAGAGGAAGAAGCCAATCCAGGGGTTGCCCCGACGAGTCTCGGGTCGCGCTTCTCGCCATGGTTGTGAAATCGAGGTTGAACCCATTCGGGCGGACCGTCCCGTCGCGGCTGACATCTTAAGATCGAAATGCTGGAACGGCCTCGGCTTGACGCCGGGGCGACGCTGGGTAAACCTGATCGAAACATTGACCCACATGCATGAACTCGCTCCGCACTTCCTTCCGTAGTCAAAAAACTCTTGTCCTCACCCTTGTGATCCTGGCGCTCGCGGTTCGCTTGGGAACGGCGGCGGGGCCGGCGCTCAGTCTTGTTCGCGATGGAAAGCCCACGGCGTCCATCGTCGTTGCCAGGTCGGCGGGCCATACCCCGTGGTTCGCGGCGGGGGAATTGCAGTATCACGTTCGGAAAATCACCGGCGCCACGCTGCCCATTGTCACCGACGACTTGGACGTGAAGAGCACCCGCATTCTGGTCGGTTCGAGTCGCCAGACGGAAGCACTGGGTTTGCGCAACGCGGCATTCAAAGCCCAGGAATATCTGATCGGTTTCCGGCCCGACACGCTTGTGCTCATGGGGCGCGATCGTGAGGATGACGCGTTTCCTGTTCGTGTCACCGGCCGATTCCAGCGGGTTGAAGGCCGGTTCGGGCAGGCGCTGGAATTTACCGGCGCGCAAGCCGTGTCGGTGTCCTCGCACGGGTTTTCGGACGAGGCCGGGACGTTGGAAGCCTGGGTATATCTCGGCGACGAGCGGCCCGACGCGGGCACCATCTTCCGGCTGGATGGCGATCCGTGGACGTATCACATCGTGGATCTTCAAGGGGTCGCGGTGCGCTACCTGGTTTATGACGGGAAATCCGGCCGCAGCGTCACCTCCTCGGAGCTGGCCAACGGCTGGCATCACATCTGTGCCACCCATGACGCGCGCGCCGGGCGGATCGAGTTGTTTGTGGATGGCGCCAGTTGCGGCACAGCGGCCTACACGCGCACTTCATGCAGCAACGCGCCAGCACTGTGCATCGGGGCTTTTCTCGCCGACGGCAAGCCAGGGAACGCCTTCCGGGGGCGGGTGGATGAAGCACGCGTCTCACGGGCCGTGCGTCCGCCTGCTGCGGACTGGGCCTCGCGGCTTGGCGCGACGGACACCGAGACGCTGGTTCGGCTTTCGTTCGATGAAGCTTCCGGCCCGCCGCGCGAACTCAGCGGCCGTCCGCGCGCCACCGCTCCGCCGTCGTTGGATGACAACATGACTCCCCAGGGCACCTGCTACGCGGTTTACGATTTTCTGGAACGTTTTTGCGGCGTGCGCTGGTACGCGCCGACGGAGCTGGGCATGGTCTTCCCGAGGCGCGTCACGCTCGAAGTCAGCGGCGAGGACATCCGCCGCGCGCCGGCGTTCGAGTTTCGGCATCACGCGCCCAGCGGTGTGGCGAAGGCTTACGTCGGTCTTTCCGAGAAACCCACCGACGAAGAGCAACGCCTGTTCGTGACCCGTCGGCGGCTCGGCGGAAGGAACTTCATGACCAACCATTCTTTCTATGATTTCTACGACCGTTTCTGGGAGAGGAATCCGAAACATCCGGAGGCGTTCGAGGGACGCCGCGAGGAATTCTGGGCAAAAGGCTACCAGAACAGACCGCCACAACTCTGCTACACAAGCCCGCAACTCATCGCACAAGTGGTGAAAGACGCCCGCGGGAAACTCGACGCCGGGGCGGACTATGTGCCACTGGTCCCGATGGACAACGACCAGCAGTGCAAGTGCGCCGACTGCCAGGCCCTGCTCGACAAGGAAAACAAGAGCCGCCAGTTCTCGACCGGCAAAGCCAGCGGCCTCTTTTGGTCGTTCGCCGACGCAGTCGCGCGCGATGTGCGGCAATCGCATCCGGACAAATTCGTCGGGACGATTGCCTACTTCGACTACGCCTTCCCGCCGCGTTTCGAGGTGCAGTCGAACATCCTGGTCGGCCCATGTCTCCACACGCGCAACTGGTGGTCGCCCTCGATGGAGCGCAACGACATGGCCTTCTATCAGGGCTGGGTTCGCCAGGCCCCTGGCCGCTTGCACTGCGTCTGGCTTTACCAGTGCTTCCCCGATGAGATCGCCGAAAACAACCAGTTCAAGCCCTTCCCCGGCTTTCACGCCCACACGCTGTCACGACAGTTCCAGATCTTCGGCCGCGACAAGGTGCGGGGCGTTTTCCTGTGCGGCGTGGCCAGCTACATTGACGGTCACCTCACTTTCCGTTGCCTGGACGACCCGTTCTTTGACGTGGACCGTGCGCTCGACGAGTTTTTCACCCGCTACTACGGCCCCGCGGCCGCGCCGATGAAGCAGTTGTATCTAGGCATCGAGCAAACCTACATGACGCCCGCCAACTACCCCGAAACCGTACAGCGCGATGACATCCACTTCCACCAAACCGAGGAGATGGCGTGGAAGTATCTCGGCACGACCGAACGCATGGCCGCGTGGGCCAGGTTGGTCCAACAAGCCCAAGCCGCTGCCGCCAGCACGCCGGAGCATGCGCAACGCGTGGCGATCTTTGTGAAAAGCATCTGGAACGACATGCTTGCAGGCCGGCGGAAATGGGAGGCCAGGCAAAACCGTTAGCCCTGCCGTGCTCCGAACAGTCGATCGGATATTCTGGATGGCGCACCGCGAATACTTTCTGGATCAGAGCTGATGAATACCGTCAGCGGCGTGATTGACCGACGCTCCGGAGCATGGCTGTGTTCCGCATGGCCGAACCAGCCGCCGCAGGCTCCATATTAGGTTCTGGTTTTTGGCGCATACCCGGTTTTATGCGCCTTGCGATAATCACGGGGCGAGCAGCCGCAGGCCGCTTTGAAGGCTTCGTTGAAACGGCTGAGGCTTTGAAAACCGGCGGCCATCGCCACACTGAGAATCGATTCGTCGGAGGTCAGCAACAACCGCTGCGCGTGCGAAATGCGGTGCTGGGTAATAAAACTTGTCATGGTGGTGCCGAACGCCCGGCGAAACAGATTCATGGCATAGTTCGGATGCAGTTTGTTGGCCTGGGCGATCATTTGCGCTGTCAACGGTTCGGAGTAGTTTCGTGCGATATAGCAGGCGAGTTGGTCCGCCCGGGAGAGCGCCGGATCGGGATGCCGTGCCACCGGCTCAGAAGAAAGGGTGCGCGCCAGCCGGAGCAACCGCGCCTGAATCTCGAGTCGCGAAGCCCGTTGACCCACCGGATCGCGCTCCTGACACTCCTTCTCCCATTGCCGGAACTTCAGTGCGTCACAGGGATCGGTAACCGAGTCCACCACCAATTCGCCCCGAAGGATGCGGTTGACAATAGCCACGGGCAGGCCCGCGGTTAAAAACTCCCCCAGTGGCAGGGTCACGACAAAGTAGGGGTCCCCGCCCTCGGCCGCTACGATCTGATGCGGGATGGCCGCCCAGAAAATGGCAAGTCGCCCGGCCTTGAGAGTGATGCGATGGCCTCCGAGTTGGTAGGTCAGCGAACCGCCGGTGAGCAGATTCAATTCGATCTCGTTGTGCTTGTCCGGCCGCGGCATACGGGCGGGTTTCCACAACTCGCAGGTAAATCCATACTCGGCGAAATCGGCCCGGTTGCTGTCGAATCGCTTCATGCAGCTTAGAATTCCGTAAGTCTTCTCCAATAGTTAGGGAGAATCGCGAAATATTCAAAGCTATTGTCTCATAGTCTGAATTGCGAATGGCGCTTCAGCCGTCGATCGATTGATCCGCGTACTATGGGTTTAGCGACAAATCGGAGGCTTTTCACCCTCCTGCTCGCAGCAGTCTGGATGGGGGGCGGCGCCGCGTGCCCCGGGGGGGAAGCTGCCACGGGAACCGAAACGCCTTCTGGGGGAGCCCTCGACGGCGATCGTCCACGCATCCTCGTCTCGACGGACATTGGCGGCACCGATCCCGATGACTTCCAGTCCATGGTCCATCTTCTCGTTTACGCCGATGTGTTCGACATCGAAGGATTGGTATCTTCGCCCTACGGTCCCGGTCGGAAAGAGCAGATTCTGGAAGTCATCGATTGCTACGAAACAGATTACGCGAACCTGAAGACCTATTCCGACCGCTATCCGACGCCCGGCGCCTTGCGCGCGATGTCCAAGCAGGGCGAAACGGAAGTGGCGCCCTACGCCGGGATGCGGCAGAGCACGGAGGGCTCGGAGTGGATCGTGCAGTGCGCGCGCCGCGATGATCCGAGGTCGTTGCATGTGCTGGTCTGGGGCGGCATCGAGGACCTCGCCCAAGCGCTCTATGACGCGCCGGACATCCTGCCGAAACTGCGGGTGTATTACATTGGCGGGCCCAACAAGAAATGGGGGGCCAACGCCTACCAATACATTGCCGATCACCATGGGGCGCTCTGGATCATTGAAGCCAATGCCACCTATCGCGGGTGGTTCGTCGGCGGCAACCAGCAGGGAGAATGGGGCAACCGAGAATTCGTAAGGCGGCATGTCGTCGGGCACGGCGCATTCGGGGAATTCTTCAATCAACAACTCGGCGGCACGATCAAGATGGGCGACACGCCATCGGTCGCCTGGCTGCTCCGGGGCACGCCGGATGATCCGTCGAAGCCCGGTTGGGGCGGCCAATTCGTCCGGGCATGGGAACGGCCAACCTCTCGTTCCAACCGAATCACCACGCAGGAAGACCGCATAGAGGTCTTCGGCATCCTGGAGATCGCGCTCCCCTTGAGCGATGACGCGCCATCGAAGCCGGAAGCGCGGCTGATTGCCGAAAACCAATCCTCGCCAGGCCACGTGGCCGATGACAAAACGATCCGTTTTCGTTTCTGCCCAAAGGCGGCACAGGCCTACCGTTTCATCTTCGAGAGCAACGTGCCTTCTCTCGAGGGCAAGACAGGCGGCATCACGGCAACATCACCATCGCCCAACCTCGCCGAGCATCCCTCCGCGAAGTTATCGAATTGGTGGACGGATGATCCAACGCCGCAGTGGGCGGAAGGCCCGCATAGCGGCGCGAAAACCGTCAGCCGCTGGCGCGAGGATTTCCTCCGCGATTTTGCCAACCGCATGGATCGATGCCAAGCGCCCATTCCCATGCCTGCTGCGACGGCGCCTGGACGGTGACAACACCCTACACCGCCGCCAACCATCCGTTGACTCCTTAGAATTCAGGAAGAATCCGCCCCGAATCACGGAAGCATTTTCGATCCGAATCCTCTAACCTCATTTCCATATGAGCCATCCCATCATCAAGTCACCCATCCTCGGAGTGATCTATGGCAATCGCGATTTCTTCCCCGATCAACTAGTCACCGAAGCCCGCGCGGACCTGGCATCGGTCTTCGCGAAGTTCGGCATCCAGGCCATTCAGCTCGGGGAAAACGATTCCAAGCTTGGCGGCGTCGAAACACACCCGGACGCCCGAAAGTGCGCGGACTTGTTTAGGAAGCACGGGGAGGAAATGGACGGCGTGCTCGTTTGCCTGCCAAATTTTGGCGATGAGAAGGGGGTGGCTGACACGCTCAAGCTCGCCGGCCTCAACGTGCCCGTCCTCATCCAGGGCTATCCCGACGAACCACACCAGCTCATGCCCTCGCGGCGCCGCGATTCGTTCTGCGGCAAGATTTCCGTCTGCAACAATCTCGCGCAGGCCGGCATCCCATTCACGCTGACGAGCAAACACGTTGCGCATCCGATGTCCGACGGCTTCCAGCGCGACCTCCAACGGTTTCTCGGCGTTTGCCGCGTGGTGAAGGGCGTGCGGGGCGTGCGCCTCGGCGCGGTCGGCGCGCGTCCGGGCGCGTTCAACACCGTTCGATACTCGGAGAAGATACTCGAGCGCCATGGCGTCAGCGTTACCACGGTGGATTTGTCGGAGATCATTGGCGCGGCGAACAAGCTGGACGCTAACGCCGCCGCCGTGAAGGCCAAGCTCGCCGAAATCACCGGCTACGCCCCCGCGCCTGGCATACCGGAGGAAAAGCTCACGCAAATGGCCAGGATGGGCGTGGCCCTCACGGATTGGATGAACGCCAATCAGCTCGATGCCACCGCCATCCAATGCTGGACCTCCGTGCAGGCGAATTTCGGCTGCAACGTCTGCGCGCTGATGAGCATGATGAGCGAGAAGTTCATGCCCAGCGCCTGCGAGGTGGACGTCACCGGCGCGCTCACGATGTATGCGATGCAGCTCGCCGCCGGCACGCCCGCCGCCCTTGTGGACTGGAACAATAATTACGCGGACGACGACGACCAATGCGTCCTCTTCCACTGCGGCAACTGGGCAAAGTCCTTTTTGCCCGACATCAAGATTTCCATCGCGCCGATCCTCGGCAGCACGCTCGGCGTGGAAAACACCTATGGCGCTCTCGAAGGTCGCGCACCCGCCGGCCCGTTGACCTATGGCCGAATCACCACAGCCGACGCCGAGGGCAAGATCCGTTGCTACATCGGCGAAGGCGAACTCACAAATGACGAGCTCAAGACCTTCGGCAACCGCGCCGTGGCCAAGGTGCCAAACCTCCAAAAGCTCCTGCGCCACATTTGCGAACATGGCTTCGAGCATCACGTTGCCATGACGCAATCCCACTCGGCGGCAATCCTTGCGGAGGCGTTCGGAACTTATTTTGGATGGGACGTATACCGGCATGAATGAAATGCGAGAGGATTGGTTGCATCGCGGCATTGATGCGTATGACAATGGGGTTGAGAACCTTTCCAAACACGCGCCGGGCCATCATCAACCTTCAACCCTGACCTCGCCATGAGACACAGCGATCTGAGGTGGCTACTTGCGCTCTTGCTGTCCTTCGCAATGCCTGCCCTGCTCATGGCCGCTTCGCTCAAACCGCGAGTGCTCATCATGTCGGATTTCCCGCCGCTGGACGTCATTCCCGGGGGCGCAGGCCGGGGGCCGGCCGAGAAGCGCAGTGATCCGGACGATGTGCAATCGATGGTTCGCTTTTTGGTTTACGCGAATGAGTTCGATGTCGAGGGGCTGGTGGCTTCGGCAGGCACTTTTGCCAACATCGCGAGGAAGCAAAACATCCTCGATATCCTGAATCTTTACGACCAGGTGGACGAGAACTTGAGGAAGCATGATTCCCGGTATCCGACGGCGGGCCAATTGCGTGCGGTCACCTGGCAGGGCCGGGATGGCTCCTGGGGTAAGCCGGCCAAGGACATCATTGGCGAGGGGCGAGACAGCGAGGCATCGGAAGCCATCATCAAGGTCGTGGATCGTCCCGATCCGCGGCCGCTGTGGGTGTGCGTCTGGGGCGGTCCCGCCGACCTGGCTCAGGCAATCTGGAAAGTGCAGCAGACACGCAGCCCTGCCGATTTGGAGCGTTTCCTCAGCCAGCTGCGGGTTTTCCTGATCGGATTGGGAAACAAGCCGGGACAGGACGGCTCAGGGCAGTGGATGCTCGACAATTTCCCAAACTTATTCGTGATCGTTTCGCAAAAGACCTACGGCGGGATGTTCGCCCAGAACTCTCCCATCGGAAACCTGGAATGGCTCAACGCCAATATCCGCGAAGGGCACGGGCCCCTGGGCGCGGTGTATCCGCGGAGTGGGTTCAATCCGAACAGCCCCGGACAGCAGGAGGGCGACAGTCCCACGTTCCTGTATCTTTACAGCGCCGTGCGGGGGATGAACGACTCCGAGAAGCCCGAACAGGAAAGCTGGGGCGGTCAATACATGCGGCGAGATCCCGCCAAGCGGCACTGGTATGATGGGCCGGGCGCAAAAAGTGTCTCCCAGTGGCTGCCCGACATGCAAAAGGATTTCGCCAAACGCATGGACTGGTGTGTTGCCCGGGATTCGAGCCATGACTGACCGCGAACTTCAACTCAAAGCCATCGCGCTGCGCCGCGCGCTGTTGCGGCTCATTTTCAACGCCGGCGCGGGCCACACGGGGGGCGGATTGTCCTGCATCGACATCCTGAACGCGCTCTACAACCGCATTCTGAATGTCTCGCCGGAAAGCTTCGGCGATCCGTTGCGCGACCGCTATGTGCAGAGCAAAGGCCATGCGGTCGAGGCGCTCTACGTGGTGCTGGCTGACCGCGGTTTTTTTCCGGTGTCGGATTTGGACTCGGTTGGCCATTATGGTTCGCGCTACGTCGGTCATCCCACGCGTCATATTCTGGGCATCGAGATGAACACGGGCGCGCTAGGTCATGGCTTGTCCATCTGCGTGGGCATGGCGCTCGCCGCGAAGATGGACGGCGCGCAATATCGCGTGTTCGCCCTGCTCGGCGACGGCGAACTGGCCGAAGGTTCGAACTGGGAAGCCGCGCTGGCCGCCGCGCATTACAGGCTGGATAACCTTGTGGCCATCCTCGACCACAACAAACTTCAGATCACCGGCCCCACGAGGGAGATCATGTGTAACGAACCGCTGGAGGACAAATGGCGCGCGTTCGGCTGGACGGTGCGTTGCGTCAACGGCCACGATTACGCTGAACTCACCCGCGCGTTAACCGACGCGCCGGCGCCCGGCCAGCCGACATTTATCGTCGCGAACACCATCAAAGGCAAAGGGGTCCGCTTTATGGAACATGTCTCGAAGTGGCACCACGGAGTGCCGAGCGAGCTGGAGTTGAGTCAAGCCATGACCGACCTCGATGCGGAAGAGGCTCAATTACGCTCGGACGCCTCGGTCCCGTAAGTCCCATTTCCAACTCATGAGTGCTCCCAATCCATCCCTGCTTACACCCTCCGCCGTGGCGATGGCGGAAAAGCTCGGCCTGACAAAGGGCCGCGCCAATCTCGAAACGTTCGCCGCTACCCTCGAAGAACTGGCAAAGGCCAATCCGAACATCATCGCGGTGACCAGCGATTCACGCGGTTCGGGCAAACTGACCTCGTTCGGCAACGCGTTGCCCAAGCAGCTTGTTGAAGTCGGCATCGCCGAGCAAAATCTGGTTGGGATCACCGCCGGTCTTGCGGCGTGCGGCAAGAAACCTTTTGGCGTTTCGCCAAGCTGCTTTTTAACGGCGCGTTCTTTGGAGCAGATCAAGAACGATGTGTGTTATTCGGACGTTCCGGCGGTGCTCGTCGGCATCAGTGCCGGCGTGAGCTACGGCGCGCTGGGCACGACCCATCATTCCCTGCATGACCTGGCTGTCCTTCGGGCCATCCACAACCTCAGCATCATTGTCCCGGCGGACAACTTCGAGTCGCGCGAGGCCGTCCGGTATGCGGCGGCGGCCACGGGGCCGGTCTTTCTCCGGTTCGGCAAGGCCGCCCTATATGATTTGCATCCGCCAGGCGCCCGCTTCGATGCGGGCCAGGCCCTCATGCTGCGCGAGGGCCGCGACGTGGCCTTCCTGGCGGCCGGCGAGACCGTGATTCACGCCCTGCTGGCGGCGGCACAGCTCGCGGAGCGCGGGCTGGCCGCCCGCGTGCTCTCCCTGCATACCATCAAGCCGCTGGATGTTGAAGCCATCCTCAAAGCCGGTCGCGAGTGCCGGGCCATTGTCACAGTGGAGGAACACATCGTCCATGGCGGGCTGGGCGAGGCCTGCGCGGCAGCGCTGATGCAGGCTGGTGTCAGCAAGCCGTTTCGCATCGTGGGCATCCCCGATGAGGAGACGGTGACCGGTTCCCAGGCGGACATCTTCCGCCATTACGGCATCAGCATGGAAGGATTGAGTGAATTGGCGGTGTCGTTGTTAGCCATCGCATGAGTGCCATGCTCCTTTCCATAGACCAAAGCACCTCCGCCACCAAGGCGGTGCTCTTTGATGACCGGGGCGCGATCCTGGACAAGGCCTCCCGGAACCACCGCCAAATCTACCCGCAGCCCGGCTGGGTCGAACACGATGCCGAGGAAATCTGGCGAAACACACTCGCGGCGCTCGGCGACCTGGCGGCGCGGCAGGACCTCTCGCGGCTCGCCGGACTGAGCGTGACCAATCAGCGCGAGACCATTGTGGTATTTGAGCGCGGCACGGGCCGCCCCTTGCACCACGCCATTGTCTGGCAATGCCGCCGCGGCGACCCAATCTGCCGCGAGCTGCGCGAGGCGGGACACGAAGACGCCATCCGCCGCCGCACCGGGCTAAAGCTCGACACCTACTTTTCCGCCTCGAAGCTCAGTTGGCTGGCGCGCCAGGAACCGGGTCTGGCGCGGAAGGTGCGTGAGGGCGCGGCCTTGATCGGGACGATGGATGCCTACCTGATCTATCGTCTCACCCACGGCACGGTGTTTGCCACCGATGCCACCAACGCCAGCCGCACGCTGCTCTACGACATCCAGCGGCTGCGATGGGACGAGGAACTCTGCGCCTTGTTTGAGGTGCCGGCGCGCGCCTTGCCCGAAGTTCGGGACAGCAGCGCGCGCTTTGGGGAAACCGATGCCGGCGGCATTTTGCCCCGACGCGTCCCGCTGTGCGGGGTCATGGGCGATTCCCAGGCCTCCCTCTTTGCACAGCAATGCTTTCATCCGGGCATGGTCAAGGCGACCTTCGGCACGGGCACCTCGGTGCTCCTGAACATTGGCCGTGTTTTCACGCTGCCACCGGAGGGCCTGGTGACCGCCCTGGCCTGGGTCCTGCACAACAAGCCCACGTATGCTTACGAGGGTATCATCAATTTCTCCGCCGCCACCGTGGCGTGGTTGAAAGACCAACTCGGTCTTATTCGCGACGCCGACGAAACCGAGGCGCTGGCCACGGCCGTCGAGGACAGCGGTGGCGTGTTTCTGGTGCCGGCCTTTGCCGGTCTGAGCGCGCCCTACTGGAAACCCGAAGCCCGCGCGGCCATCCTCGGCCTGACCGCCCATACCCGGCGCGAGCACATCGTCCGCGCTGCGCTGGAAAGCATTGGCTACCAGCTTCGCGAGGTGTTGGACTTGATGAAGACCGGCGCCGGGGTTTCGGTTCAATCGCTGCACGGCGACGGTGGCCCCACGGCCAACCGTTTTCTGATGCAATTCGTTGCCGGCCTCTGCGGCGCCGAATTGCGCGTGTCCAATGTACCCGAATCCTCGGCCTGGGGGGCGGCATCCGCCGGCCTGCTGGGTCTGGGTTTGGCGCCTTCGCTCGACGCGCTCGCCGCTTTGCCGCGCGCGTGGACCACGTATCAACCGCGCCTGACGCCGGAACAGGCCCGCCAGCTGCTTGAAGGTTGGCAGGCGGCGGTGAAAAGGGTTATATAATGGCACACTCATGAAGCGCCCACATTGAACCCCCATGAAACGAATCACCTTCTTTCAAACGCTCGTCGCAGTCGTTGCCGCCGCCCTCGTGTTGACCGCGTGCAAAAAGTCATCCTCCGACGCCTCCCCCGACGGCGGCCCGCCGCGTATCGCGGTGGTCATTTCCACGCTGAACAACCCGTGGTTTGTCGTCCTGGCTGAAACGGCGCGCGATCACGCCAAGAGCCTGGGTTACGCGGCAACGGTTTTTGATTCCCAGAACGATCCAGCCAAGGAGGCCGCGCACTTTGAGAACATCAATGCCTCCCGCTACGCCGCCATTCTGTTCAACCCCACGGATGCCGACGGTTCCATTGCCAATGTGCGCAAAGCCAAGGCCGCCGGCATCCCGGTGTTTTGCATGGACCGCGAAATCAACGCCACCGACGCCGCCACCTCGCAGATTCTTTCCGACAACTACTCCGGCTGTGTGGCCCTGGGGCAGTATTTCGTCAAACAAGTTGGCACTCAGGGCAAGTACATCGAGTTGCTTGGCTTGGTGGGCGACAACAACACGTGGAACCGATCGAAGGGTTTTCATAGCGTGGTGGACCGCTACCCCGGACTTAAGATGGTCGCGCAGCAGAGCGCCGATTTCGACCGCGCCCGCGCGCTCGAGGTGACGGAATCGCTGCTCCAGGCGCACGGCGACATTGACGCCCTGTTTTGCGGCAACGACGCCATGGCCATGGGCGCTTACCAGGCCCTGCTGGCTGCCGGCAAGGCGGACCAGGTGAAGGTGTTTGGCTTCGACGGTGCAGACGACGTGGTGCGGCTCATTGCCGAGGGCAAGATCGCCGCCACCGGCATGCAATTTCCCAAGGTCATGGCTCGCACCGCCGCCGAGTCGGCCCACAAATACCTCATGGGCGAACGCCATTTCCCGCAGAAGAACCCCGTCGCGGTCGAGTTGGTGACGCGGGAAAACGTCTCCCGCTACGGCGATTATGGCCGGCGCGACGACACCTCCAAGCCGGCGCAATGACCCCGCAGCGGCATACCCGGTGGCTCGGTTGGGCGGCGGCCATGGCAGTCGCAGCCATGGTCTTTTGGGTGCTGCCGCCTTTACGGGTCGTGCGCTTGTCCGCCACACGCCACCAGGCCGCCGGAGCGGCCTTTGATGCGGAAGCCTTCGTGGAGAAGTTTTGGCGCGACCAGCTGCTGAACCCGGACACGCCCGCGCTTGAAGCGAATCGGCTGGTCCAGTTGTTGCGCGAAAATCCCGCCGCCGCCGCCGAGCTGGGACGCCGTCTCGGCTTCAGCCGCAACACCAGTTATTTCATCCGCGGCGCCGGCCGCGTTGCGGCGGTGGTCCCGGACGCGGTGTCCCTGTTTTTGGAGGGCGACCGCGAGGAGGTCAGCGTGGTCATCGAGACCGGACCCGTCTTTGGCAACGCCATCCGGGACGGTTCGGGTTTGCTGGATGTGAATCTGTTTCCCAATTCGCAGGACTTTAATGCCATCTCCGGCGCGTTAAACCGCCGGGTCGAGGCGGAGGTTTTGCCTCATTTGAAAGCCCAGGCGGCGGTGGGGCGGCGGATCAATTTTATTGGCGGGGTGGAGGTGGGGGACCCCGCCCATGCGCTGCCGTTGCGCGTCGTGCCGGTCCGCATCGAAGTGCCATGAGCGATCGGGAGGACATCGTGCTCGAGGCGCGGCACATCGCGAAAGCCTTTCCAGGTGTGCTGGCGCTTGAGGACGCGCATCTGACGCTGCGGCGCGGACGCCTGATGGCTCTGCTGGGCGAGAACGGCGCGGGCAAATCCACGCTGATGAGCATTCTGGCCGGGGCGCAGCCGCCGGATTCAGGCATGCTGCGGGTCGAGGGGCGGGAAGTCCGATTTACCCATCCCGGCGAGGCGCGCGACGCGGGCATCGCCATGATTCACCAGGAGCTCAGCCTGGTCCCGCATCTGACCGTCGCGGAGAACATATTTTTGGGACGCGAGCCGCTGACCCGCTGCCGCCTGGTGGACCGCGCGGCCATGCGCCGGCGGGCGGCTGAACTCTTGAAACAACTCGACTTGCAGGCGTCGCCGGACGCGCCGGTCGAGACCCTGCGCGTGGGCGAACAACAGGGAGTCGAGATCGCGCGGGCCCTTTCGGGCCAGGCGCGGGTCATCATCATGGACGAGCCGACGTCCGCGCTGAGCAAGCATGAGATCGAAGTGCTGCAGGAGCTTATTCTCGATTTGAAACGGCGCGGGGTGGCGCTGGTGTACATCACCCACAAACTCGAGGAGCTGGATCGGATTGCCGACGACGCCACCGTAATGCGCGACGGACGCGTGGCCGGCGAGGCGTCTTTCAAGGACCTGACCCGCGAGCAGATCGTGCGCTGGATGGTCGGGCGGGACTTGAGCGCGTGGCATGCGCGGACGCCGGCGCCCTTGGGAGACGAGGCGCTGCGGGTGACCGGCATTTCCCTGCGCCATCCCGAGCGGCCCGGCGACTGGCTGCTGCGCGACATCTCGTTCACCGTCCGGCGCGGCGAAGTGCTGGGCATTTTTGGCCTGATGGGCGCTGGCCGGACGGAGCTGCTGGAAGTCCTGTTCGGATTGCACCCAGCGGCGGCTTCCGGCGAGATTTGCCTGGGCGGTCGCAAAGTTCACATCACGTCTCCCGCCGCAGCCATCGCGCACGGGCTGGCGCTGGCGCCCGAGGACCGCAAGCGCGAGGGCCTGGTGCTCGAAATGAGCGTCGGCGAAAACACCAGCCTGGCGAGCATGCGCCAGGTGACGCGGTTTGGCTGGATCCGCAACCGCGCCGAGCGCCGGCATGTCCAGCGTTTCCTCGAACGCTTTCGCGTGAAGACGCCCTCGCTGGAGCAGCGCATCGGCCATCTCAGCGGAGGCAATCAGCAGAAGGTTATTTTGGGCAAGTGGCTGGCCACCCGCCCGCAGGTGCTGCTGTTGGATGAACCCACGCGGGGCATTGACGTCAACGCCAAGCGGGAGTTGTACGAGTTGCTGGACGAACTCACCGCCGAGGGGCTGGCTGTCGTCCTGGTGTCGTCCGAACTGCCCGAGATTCTGGCCATGGCCGACCGCCTGGTGGTGCTGTGCGAGGGCCGGAAGACTGCGGAGTTGTGCCGCGCCGACGCCACCAGTGAACAGGTCATGCAGGTGGCACTGCCCCAGGGAAAGGAGGCTGCATGAGCTTGACAGGTCCCCAGGGCCGCCCATGGCTGGCGCGGTCACAATCCCTCATCGCCCTGGCGCTGATGGTGCTGGTCATGAGTGTGCTGTCGGACAAATTCCTCACGCCGGAAAACGGTTGGAACATCCTGCGGCAAATCTCGGTGAACCTCTGTCTTTCGATTGGGATGACGCTGATCATTCTTTCAGGAGGAATTGACCTGTCCGTGGGCGCGATCCTCGCGCTGGCAGGCGCGGTGGCGGCCGGGGTGTTGAAACACGGCCTGCCGCTGCTGCGGTTTGACCTGCTGCTGCAGTTCACGGTGTTCGGCGCCATGCTGGCCGGCGTGCTGGTGGGGGTGGCTTGCGGCTGGTTCAACGGCTTTGTCATTACCCGTTTCAAACTGCCCCCCTTTGTGGCCACCCTGGGCATGTTCAGCATTGCCCGAGGCCTGACCATGTTGTGGACGGGCGGTTTCCCCATCACCGGGCTCGGGCCGGAATTCGGTTTCCTGGGCACCGGGATCTTGCTGGGGGCGCCCATGCCGGTATGGATCACGGCGGTGCTGGTGGCGGTGTTTGCGCTGGTCATGCGCAAGACCCCGTTTGGCCGGCACCTCTACGCCGTGGGCGGCAATGAACGCGCGGCATTGCTAACCGGCCTCAATGTCAAACGCGTCAAGCTGCTGGCCTACACCCTCGGTGGCGGTCTGGCGGGGATGGCCGGGCTGATGGTCACAGCCCGACTGGACTCCGCGCAACCCAATGCCGGGCTGGGCTACGAGCTGGATTCGATTGCCGCGGTGGTGATCGGCGGCACCTCGCTTTCGGGCGGCCGCGGCTCGGTGCTCGGCACGGTGCTGGGCTGCCTGATCATTGGGGTGCTGAACAATGGTCTGTTTTTGTTGAATGTCTCGCCTTTCTGGCAGCAGGTGGTGAAGGGTTTTGTGATCCTTGCCGCCGTTGCCATTGACAAGCTGAACGCCCGCCATACATAAACACCTCCCCCCACTATGAAAAACCCTGTTCTCACCTTGATTCTGGCCGCCGGTTGCGCGTGCGCCTCGCTGGCGCAGACTGACCGGCAGCGCGTCTTCGTTCTCACGGACATCTCGAACGAACCGGATGACGAGGAATCCATGGTGCGCTTTCTCGTCTATGCCAACGAGTACGACATCGAAGGACTGGTGGCGACGACCAGCACATGGCTGCGCCAGACTACCCGCGTGGACCTGATCCACCGCCAGCTTGATGCCTACGCCCAGGCGCGGCCCAATTTGCTGAAGCACGCACCGGGCTTTCCCTCCGTCGATTCGCTCCGCAAGGTCACGGCCGTGGGTCAATCCGCTTACGGCCTTGCCGCCATGGGGCGGGGCAAGTCCACCCCCGGCTCTCGCCTCCTGCTGGCCGCCGCGGACAAAACGGACGAGCGCCCCCTGTGGGTGAGCATCTGGGGCGGCGCCAACACGCTCGCCCAGGCGCTCTTCGACGCACGCCAGGAACGCGCGCCGGAAGCGATCAAGTCCCTCGTTGCCCGATTGCGCGTTTACACGATCTCGGACCAGGACGACTCCGGACCGTGGCTGCGCCGCGAATTCCCAAGCCTGTTTTACATCGTCAGTCCAAGCGGCGCCGACTGGAAGGAGTATTGGCGCGCGACCTGGACCGGCATCAGCGGCGACCGTCACTACAAAAACGGTCCGAGCCACAAATTTCATCTGGTGGAAAACCCGTGGCTGGAGGAGAACATCATCAAGAACCACGGCCCGCTGGGGGCGCTTTACCCGCGGCTCGAATACATCATGGAAGGCGACACTCCATCGTTCCTTGGCCTGATCAACAACGGCCTCGGCTGGCACATGAATCCGGCTTACGGCGGTTGGGGCGGACGCTACGCGCTGTATCATGCTTATGGCGAAACGCGTCCCATCTGGACCAACAATCAGGACAGCCGCGACACCGTCACCGCCGACAACGGCCAGACCCAATGCACGGACATGGCCACCATCTGGCGCTGGCGCGAGAATTTTCAGCATGACTTCGCTGCCCGTATGGAGTGGTGCGTGGCCGAGGATTATCAGAAGGCCAACCACAATCCCATCGCAGTGCTCAACGGCGATTCGACCAAGCGCGTGTTGGATATCACTGCGAAACCTGGCGAAAGCGTGACCCTCTCTGCCGAGGGCACGCGTGACCCCGACGGCGACGCCATCGAAACGCGCTGGTGGATTTATCCGGAGGCCAGCACCGTGCGCGATGCGCGCGGTCACCAGTTCCCGTCCAACGTCGCGCTGAGTGACGTCAGCGGGCTGACCACGCGCCTCACCGCGCCGGCGGTTCAACAGCCGGCCACGATTCACATCATTCTGGAAGTGCAAGACCGCGGCACGCCGCGTCTGTGGTCCTACCGGCGTGCCATTGTCACGATCAAACCATGAAAACCATCCAAACCCTGCTTCTAATAGCCGGCCTCACGATGGCGGCGCACGCCGCTGAACGCTGGGGCGTCTTTGAACTCACCCTTTCGGGGCCTGTGGCGGGCAATCCTTATCTCGACGTGCAATGGTCCGCCACATTTGCTCAGGGCGAC
Source organism: Verrucomicrobiota bacterium (assembly GCA_022709905.1). GTDB lineage: Bacteria > Verrucomicrobiota > Verrucomicrobiia > Limisphaerales > UBA1319 > JAKLHY01. The sequence continues at coordinate 52,818 of JAKLHY010000025.1, forward strand.
CGGCGCATTGCCGTGCCGGGCTTCTGGGATGGCGGCGGCACGTACAAGGCGCGCTTCAGCCCGCCCACCACCGGCGAGTGGCAATATAAAACGGCGAGCAACGTGCCAGAACTGCATGGCAAAAGCGGCCGGTTCACCGCCACCGTGCCCACCGCCGGCAACCGCGGCCCGATCGAGGTCTTCGACACCTTCTATCTCCGTTATGCCGACGGCACGCCCTACCACCCATTCGGCACCACCTGTTACGTTTGGACGCACCAAAACCGCGAGTTGCAGGAACAGACCCTCAAAACCCTGGCGGCGTCGCCCTTCAACAAGATTCGCTTCTGCGTCTTTCCCAAGAGTTACGTCTACAACAAAAACGAGCCGGAGTTCTTTGCGTTTCAGAAGGGCGCGAACGGCAAGTTCGACTTCAGCCGGCCCGATCCGGCTTTTTGGCGGCACTTCGAGCAGCGAATCCAGGACTTGCAGAAACTCGGCATCGAGGCGGACCTCATTCTGTGGCATCCTTACGACCGCTGGGGCTTCGCCGACATGAGCGACGAGGAGGATGACCGTTATCTGCGATATTGCATCGCGCGCCTGAGCGCCTTCCGCAATGTCTGGTGGTCGCTGGCCAACGAATACGACTTCATGACCGAACAGCGCCCGGGGCACCGCGGCAACAAGCAATGGGAAGATTGGGACCGATTCTTCGAGATTCTGCAAAAAGAAGATCCGCATCAGCGGTTGCGCGGCATCCACAACGGCAGCAAGTGGTACGACCACACCAAAGGTTGGGTGACCCATGCCAGCCTCCAGACCTCGGACATGAACGCCGGGTTCCGCTTCCGCAACCAGTATCAGAAGCCGATCATTTACGACGAGTGCCGGTATGAGGGCAACATCCCGCAGGGCTGGGGCAACCTCACCCCGCGGGAAATGACCCAGAAATTCTGGCTGGGCACCCTCAGCGGCTGCTACGTGGGCCACGGCGAGACTTACAAGCACCCGGAAGACATCCTGTGGTGGGCCAAAGGCGGGGTGTTGCATGGCGAAAGCCCGCAACGCATTCAGTGGCTCAAGGACCTTATGGCGCAGGCGCCGCCCTTTCACGAACTGCGGCCGTTGGGCGATGGCAAGGGCCGGTTTGTGCTGGCCAAGCCGGAGACATTCTATCTGGTTTATTGTGCCAACACGCGATCCCAGGCGATCGAACTGGCCGGTGCGCGTCCCTACAAGGTGGATCTCATTGATCCATGGGCCATGACGATCACGCCCGCTGGCACCGCGCGGCCGGGAACCTATACCCTGATGCCGCCGTCCTCGGACAGGGTCTTCCGCCTGACTCCCTACGCGCCGGGCGAGGCGCTGCGGCCGGAGCTGCGCATTGAACCGCCCAGCGTGGAAGGTCTGGCGCCGCTCACGGTCTCCTTCAAGGCATCGGGGGGCGCGGGACGGGTGGAATGGGACCTGGGTGACGGCACGAAGGCCACCGGCGCCAACGCGCGGCACACGTTCCAAAAACCGGGGGTGCACCTGGTCAAAGCCATTCTGACGGACGCGGCCGGCAAGGTCGCGGCGGTGGCCTATGCGCAAGCGGTGGCCGACCGGGTCTCGGACCAGCCGATCGTGCGCGTTGGCTTTACGTCGGGCGAGACGCCGCCCCTGCAATTTCACGGCTCAGCCAGGCGCGGCGCCAACGGCGCGTTGACATTGACCGACGCCGCGCCGTGGGGCTGGGTGCAGGCCGGCGACAAGCCGTTGGAAGAGTTGCGCGGCCTCCGCTCGTTCACCATCAGCGGTTGGCTGCGTGCGGGCAATCTGACCATGGGCTCCGGTGGCAACCGGATTGTGCACTGCTTGAAAGGCGAAATCGATGGCGTCGACCTGGTTTGCCTGGCCGACGGGCGGTTGCGGCTGGCGGTCAACCAATGGCCGGACAGCGTTCGCAATGACAGCTCGTCGGGGAAATTGGTGGCGGGCAAGTGGACTTACTTTGCGGTCACCTATGACGCCGAGGCGCCGGGCGAAAACGTCGCCTGGTATTTCAGCGCGCCCCAGGAGACGCCCGGCAAGGTGGAGATTGCCTTGGACCGCAGGACCGCTTATCGCAACGGTCCGTTGGGGGCTGAGGTCGAGGGCCTGGCGATCGGGAACTTCAATCGCACGATGCAGGGTCACGGCCTGGACCGGCAGTTTCGTGGCGAGATTCTGGGACTCCAAATCTTCGGCAGCCGAGTGAGCCGCCGGGGTGCAATGGATCTGCAGGAAATCACCAAACATGCCCATGACTTTCAAGGGCAGCGATGAAGAAAAAAACCGGTTTCGCGGGCAAGGGCGACGCCCACTATCGGCGGCAGGCATGGCGGTTCATGCTGAGCGGCGGAGCGCTCCTGAACAACCCCGACTTTGCGGAAGCTGCTGCCGTCCGCACTCTGATCGAGTGAACACTCCCCTGCCCCAAAGAAAAGCCCACAACCGACATGATTCGCCACCGACTCTTAGCCAGCTGCAATCGCTCCACGCGGCGCCCGGCAGGCCGCCACCGGCCGGGTCATTCCGCAGGTCAATCAAGAATACGGTTACGAAGCCTTGTGGGAGAAAACGCCCGGCCAATACTGATCAATCCATTCGAATCCAGACAAACTCGCCATGAAAATGAACTTGAAACCCACCCGGATGCTGCTGCAACTTGGCAGCCTCGTCGCCGAACTGATCTTCACTGACGCAGGCGAGTCTCAACGCGGTGTCGCGCCGCTCAAGCTGAAGCCAGACTGCATCGATTACGTGATCACGAAAGCAAAGTGAGGCCTATGGCCGTCGAACCTGTTCCATCGTCGGCAAGCCCCCTGGTCACAGACACCGGCTCCAGGCCCATGCGCCAGCCTGGGCGAGTCGCGTCCATCGACGCACTGCGCGGGCTGGTCATGTTCACGATGATCTTCGTGAACTACCTGGCGGGCGCGGGCGAGATCGTGCCCGATTGGATGGTCCACTTCAGCGACCGCCACCCGAACGCCAGCGGCATGACCTTTGTGGACGTGGTGTTTCCGGCCTTCCTGTTCATCGTCGGCATGTCCATACCTTTTCCCCTGGGCGCGCGTCTCGCCCGAGGTTAAGCGCGTTGGAGCATCCTCGTCCATGTCCTGGCGCGCACGCTCTCGCTGTTGTTTATCGGCGTACTGATGGTCAACGAATGGCCCGATGCGCAGCGCCTGGGCTGGTCTCCGAAGCTGTGGCAGACACTGATGTACCTGGCCGCCATCCTGGCGTTCAGCGCCATCGCTCCACCCCACGGCCCCCGGCCCCCGGCCCGGCCATGGCGGATCCTCTCGCTGACCTGTCGCGGCTTGGGATTGGCGGCGCTGATGTGGCTGGCATTCGCCTGGCGCGGTGGCGAAGGGGAACGGATGGTCACGTTGTGGCCGTTCACTCTGCGCGCCCAATGGTGGGGCATTCTGGGATTGATCGGGTGGGCTTACCTGGTTGGCTCGATTGTTTACCTGGTCTTCGGCACCCAGCGCACCGCCCTGCTGGGCTGCCTGTCGCTGCTGCTGTGCCTCTTCGCCGCCGATCGGACAGGTTTGTTCCATGGTCTCTGGCTCCGAAGCCACATTGGCATCGGCGACACTTTGGGCTCGTTGCCGGCGATCACCGTAGCAGGCATGCTGCTGGCCTCGATCCTGAATCCGACCGACGCGCTGAAGCCCGCTGCGCGCCTCAGGTTTGTGACGTTGTTCATTGCGGGGACTGCTGCCGGGGCGTTTCTGCTGAAGGGCCTCTACGGCATCAGCAAGAACCTCGCGACACCTTCCTGGTGCCTGGTGTCCTGTGCCATCACCGCCGCGATCTGGCTGGTGTTCCATATCGTCTGCGATGTGCGGGACGAGGCAAGGGGCACCCGGGCAACGGAGAAAGGCTGGCGCTCAGGGACCATCACCGGGGTGCTGCGCGTCGCCGGCCAAAACGTCCTGCTGGCCTACTTGATCTCGAATTTTCTGCCGCCAGCCTTGGACCTGCTGGGCCAGGGCTGGTTCCGAGAGATACTGCAGTCAGGTCTGACCGCCGCCATCTTCACGTCCGCGGTTTCGGGCGTATTGATTTTGGGCGCATCGGCAGGCTTGAACCGCCTGGGCTTCAGGCTGCGGCTCTAGCAAAGGCAGATGATCTTCATGATTTCCGCGCGTCCACCACTGAATGACCAGACAATCAGCAGACAGAATCCTTGGACCTCAAGTCCAAGGACGCTTGGCTGGCCAAGACCAGGCTGTTCACCGACCAGGTTCCGAAGGTCAAGACCGCCAAGATGGTCATCGGCTATCACGGCTACCAGGGACAGCACTACGACGGCGTGTCGGGCCCCCTGTTGGCAGAGCATGTCGCGATTGATTTCAAGCTGTATAGCCCGTATGCTGGCCGGGTGGAATTGCATTACAGCCCTGGCAGCATCCTGCGCGTGGCAACCCACCGAGAGGTCCGCGTGCGGACAGGAGCCGGCGGCCCGTGACACTTCAAGTCAGACGCCTAAATCGCGAGACCGACGGGCTGCAAAAGGGACAGTGAAACCCGCAACTCATTAATCCACGATCTATCATATCATGAGGAATCTGAGTGCAACTGTGGTGGTCGCCGCGGCGATGCTCGCGGGCGGAGGCAGAGCGCCGGACCTGAAGGAACCGCGCGTGCGCGATTCAGGCATCACCGTCGCGTGCTATTACTTCGGGCAATACCACCCGAACGATCCACGCAACCTCAAGGAGCGAGGAGGCCCGTGGAGCGAGTGGGAATTGATCAAGGCCGCCAAACCGCGCTTCCCCGGACACGCGCAGCCGAAGGTCCCGCAGTGGGGCTACGAAGACGAGTCGGATCCGCGCGTCATGGCGAAGAAGATCGACGCAGCGGCCGACCACGGCATCGATGCGTTCATCTTCGACTGGTATCACTACGAGGATGGGCCGTTTCTCGATCGCACGGTGAACGAGGGCTTCCTCAAGGCCAAGAACAACGGCCGCATCAAGTTCGCCTTCATGTGGGCCAACCACGATTGGATCAAGAACCTGTTCCCCTACTCCAAGGGCGACCCGCAGGCGGTGCTCTATCCGGGCAAGGTGAGCCCGGCGGGCTTTGATCGCATCGCCGACCATCTGCTTAAGGACTACTTCCGGCACCCGTCGTATTGGCGAATCGAGGGGAAGCCCTACTTCTCTTTCTACGATCTCGGCAAGCTGTTGGAGAGCTTCGGCTCCGTGCCGGCAACACGCGCCGCCCTCGACGCGTTCCGCGCCAAGGCGGTGAGGGCCGGCCTGTCGGGACTGCACCTGAACGCCGTCGTGTGGGGACAGCCGATCCTGCCGGGCGAGAAAGTGCCGGCCGACCCCGCCAAACTGGTGCGCGACCTCGGTTTCGACTCGGTCACTTCGTACGTGTGGATCCACCACTTTGGCATGCCGCAGCCGCAGACCGACTACGACGTGGTACGCGACGGCTACTTCCGCTACTGGGACCAGGCACGCATCCTGTTCGGTGTGCCATACTATCCGAACGTCTCGATGGGATGGGACCCCAGCCCACGCTGCGATCAACGGCAGACGATGGACAACTCCGGATACCCGTTCACAAGCGTGATCGTCGGCAACACCCCGGAGAAGTCCGAATCCGCCCTGCGGCTGACCCAGGAGCGCCTGCTGGCCGATCCGAAGGGGCCGCGCATCCTAAACATCAACTGCTGGAACGAATGGACCGAGGGCAGCTATCTCGAGCCCGACACCGTCCACGGCACGAAATACCTCGAAGCTGTGCGGGCTGTGTTCGGTGTTCGTGCGGCCGACTCTGGGCGAAAGCCGGCATCACCGCGTCCCGCGAAGGAGACGGTCGGACCCCGTGAACTGATCCGCCGCCGGGAGAACATGCCGTTCGTCATGGACTTGACATTGGCCGCCCTGCGACGGGATCAGGACTCGTGGTTCTTCGACCACACGGTGGATTGGGGGTGCTTCAATGAGCAAGGACCCTCCGGGCAGCGCGCGACGGTCGCCCGCGCGACGGTTGCCGGACCAAGCGCCGACCCAGTTCAACAGCGGATCATCCAGCCAACTGCGCGTGGGGGTGTTCACGGCGGCAACTCCCTGACGCCAGGGTTCGAACGCCAAATCAATCTGAAGCGCCTTGCACAATATGAAATCGACTATCTTACCAAAAACGGGGCGGGCCCGAGTAGTGGCGTTTCAAGAAGAAGCTCTGCCAGATCTGCGAGCGGGCCGGAGCCGGTTGGGTGAAGACCTCCAGCGGCTATGGCTTCGTGAAACAAGCCGACGGCAGCTACAACTACAAGGGTGCAACCGAGCACGACCCGGCCCTCATGCGAGCCAGCGTGTCACCGAAGGGACAGGTGAAGGCGGCCGGCGGCGTGCGCGACCTCGACGGCCTGGGCAAGCCGCTGCGCTTGCTCTCAGCCTGATGGTGGTCCTCGCGGCACCCGCCGCGGAGAGGGATCTGCCACGATTACGTGTTTCCGAGAACCACCGCTTTCTGGTCACCGCGGAGGGCAAACCCTTTTTTTGGCTGGGCGACACGGCGTGGGAGCTGTTTCACCGGCTCAACCGCGAGGAGGCGACACGCTACCTCGAAGACCGGGCGAGCAAGGGCTTCACCGTCATCCAGGCCGTGGCGCTGGCAGAACTCGACGGGCTCAACACGCCCAATGCCTACGGTCATCGCCCACTGGTGAACAACGATCCCACGCGGCCCGAGGTGAAGGACGGGCCGGACAACGATTACTGGGACCACGTCGATTTCATTCTGCACCGCGCCAACGAACTCGGTCTGCGCATCGGTTTCCTCCCGACGTGGGGGGATAAGTGGCACAAGAAGGGCGGCAAAGGCCCCCTCGTCTTCAATCCCGACAACGCGCGCACTTACGGCCAATGGCTGGGTCGCCGCTATCGTGAAGCCGGCCTGGTCTGGATCCTCGGCGGCGACAAGTTCGTTTGCGACGACGAGGAGCGGCGCACTCTGGAGGCAATGGCCCAGGGTCTGAAAGAGGGCGACGGGGGGGCGCACCTGATCACGTTTCATCCCATCGGCCAATACAGCTCGGCGATCTGGTTTCATGATGCGCCTTGGCTCGACTTCAACATGGTGCAGACCGGGCATACGCGGGACCGGGACAATCACACGTCAGTCCTCGCCGAATACTGCCGCACACCCGTGAAACCCGTCCTTGATGGAGAGCCGGGTTACGAGAACATCCCGCACGCGTTCACCGTGGCCAATGGCCGGCTCGAAGCCATCCATGCACGGCGGTTCTGCTACTGGTCGCTGTTCAGCGGTGCGTTCGGCCACACCTACGGTTGCAACGAAGTCTGGCAGATGTGGGCGCCCGGACGCGAGCCGCTGATCGGGGCCGAACGGCCGTGGCATGAGGCGATCCATCTCTCCGGCGCTGGCCAGATGCGACACGCCCGCGCCCTCATCGAGTCGGGCCATTACTTCGACCGCATGCCCGATCCCTCCCTGGTCGCGCCGCCGAATTCCACCGGCCCTGATTACGTTGCGGCCTGCCGCGCACCGGACGCAAGGTATGCCCTGATCTACTTGCCGTCTGGCAAGCCGGCAACCATCCGGACGTTTCTGCTCAAGGGACCGCGCATCGCTGCGCAGTGGTTCGATCCGCGCACGGGCGAACGCCGCGACCTGCCGTCGGTCGAGATCGCGCCCTGGAAGGTCACCGAGTTCAAGCCGCCCGTGGCGGACCAGGACTGGGTGCTCGTGCTGGCGGCGAAGCCATGAACCGCGCGAGATAGGGTCATGAACCGCGCGAGATAGGGTCAGTCCCGGCTATGGGTGATTTTCTTCAGGCAATGTGCCGCCACGTGCCGACATCCCATCTTCAACCGCTCCGCAATCCATTCCAGCGTCATCACCGTCTGGCTTCTGAGCCGAGCCGCGATCGATGTCTTCTTTGCGTCGGTCTTCCGCCGCGCGGCCAAATCCTGTTCTGACCATCCCCGCTTTTCCAGTTCCTCCTCCACGATCCGTTCCGCCTTCCTCACGTCTGTCTCCCGCTTTTCCTCCCGCATACACCTCCAGCGGGGCGTCCTTCTTGATCAACTTGGCCCGCACCGGGTTCAGATCCACGTAGTCGCATAGCGTCCGCAGGTATCCGTTTCCACTGCCGTCCACGATCAACGCCTTGTAGCGCCCGCTGAACAGGTGCCCAGGAACCACTTCATGCCCGCTACCAGATTCCCCTGCGGGGTCTCCACCACCAAATGGAAATGATTGGGCATCAGATAATACGCATGAACCTGCCAGCCGGCCTTCCCACAGGCTTCGGCCAGGGTCCGGACAAAACACTCACGATCCTGGTCGTCCTTGAAGATGGGTTCGCGACGGTCAAGCCCGTTCCAGGACGTGGTCGATGCCCCCCGGATCTTGAACTCTCAGCTTGCACGGCATGGCGCAAACAATTCCACCGCGCCATTGACAATCAAGTTTTTTCTACAATAACTGGGACTGACCCGAATGGCGCTTATGACCCAGCGCAGCAAATTGTGAGCGATCATAAAGGCCAACAGTTCCTTCTGGACCATCTCCGGGCTGAGGCAGCGCAAGGTTTCCATGCCGAGGGTCGTCTTCAAATCGTCCAGGCACAACTCCAGGCGCCAACGGCGCAAGTAGGCCTCGGCGATTTCTTGGGCTGGGTATTTGACCGGATCGAGCAAGGTGGTCATCAAGGTCAATTGCTGGGTGCGGCAGCCCGGGCGGCTGACTTGGACTTTGAGCACGCGCACGGGGATCTGCTCTGGCATCGCCGCCCATTGTTCTGGGGTGAGATAGGCGGGTTTTTGGGGCCCCTTTTTCCAAACCACCAAACGGTCGTTTTTGCCCAGGCGGCTGCCCCGGCGCCAGTCGATGCGTCGTTTGAACACCCGGCTGATCAAATCCACGTTGATCTGGATTAACTGGGCCGCCAGCACGAAGTGACCCCCCGCGCGGTCGTAGACGATAATGTCCCTAGCGTGCAAGTGGGGATAGAGTTCCTGGTTTTCCGGGGTGTCGGCCAGGACCACCGTCGAGCCATCGGCGGCCTTGAGGGGGCGGCCTTGGAGCCCGGCGCGTTGGGGAGCCTGCCGGTCGACGGCCAGGGCGGTGTCGCTTAATCCGCCTTCGAGCAAACTCACCGGCAGACGGGCGCGCGCCTGGCAATAGGCGCTGTTGCCCGAGTCGAGTTTGGGCCCGCCATGCAGCCCCAGGACCGCCTGCAATTGCCGGACCCCTTCACGGCAGGCGGTGTTTTCATTGAGCATCTGCCAGAGGATGCACCAGAAAGTGCGGCGGAGGGAATAGGGGCGCTCGCGGCGCGGGTCGCCGGGCCGGGGCGGGATCAGGACGGGGGCGGCAAAGAGGGAGCCGAAACAGGCTTCCACTTGCGAGAGAGTGCATTGACGGATGCGGGTCAGAGCCGCCACCGATCGCCGCCCCATCGGGGCCAGCCGGGGCAGCCATGGTTGAAAAAACGGGGTGATTGCCATATAGGGCGGTATATATACCGCCCTATTGACAGGCATGCTAGCCTTTTCTGGATGAAAGAGAAAAAAAGTCAGTCCGCTCAAGAGCTGGAGAGGGCATATGCCCGGTTGCGCGAGCCATTGGCGCAGACCGGTTGGATTAGCCAGGGGTATGTGCAAGATCGAGGGCCTGGGGCGGGCGGCCCTTGTTATCAATGGACCCGCAAGGTGAAAGGCAAGACCGTCAGCGTGGCGTTGTCTCAGGAGCAATACCGGTGGCTGGCCGAGGCGATTGGCAATTGGCGAAAACTCCAGGAGACGCTAAAAGAAATGCAACGACTCAGCCGCCAGGTGCTCTTTGACACCCTACCCAATCCCAAGCGTCGCAAGCGTCTTGGCAAGAAAGTTTTGGGTTTGATTTAAGCGCCATTCATGTGATACCCCCAAAAATCGCTGAAAACCGGTTCGAGTTGCGTAAGTCAGGCTAAGGCTGTCGGCTCACGCCATCACCGATGCGATTCCCGGTGGTTTTTGGGCTGCCGATGGAACATCATGAGAATTTGGTGGGTTGGTCGGGACTCGAACCCGAGACCAACGGCTTAAAAGGCCGCTGCTCTACCGACTGAGCTACCAACCCACTGGAGGTCGTTTGGATCCCTGTTTGGGACAAAAAATCCAAAGCGGGTGAAAACCTAATGTAGTCCGAGGGTAGCGTGCAACCTTTTTTGATGGAGTTTTTCGTGAGCTTGACGCTGTTCGGGCCGATGGTTAGAGTGACTGTGTTGTGGTGGCCATAGCTCAATCGGTAGAGCTCCAGATTGTGGTTCTGGCTGTTGCGGGTTCAAGTCCCGTTGGCCACCCCATTCCTACATCCTCATAATCAAGGATTTACGCAGAATCGGCTCCTTTGACTTTGGATTTTCTTGACACTTTCTTGACACAAAATCACCTTATCGGGGTGAAAACGGCGCGAAAATTCCCGGTGACGGTCAAGTCAGGATCTATTCGGGTTAAAATTTATCAAGTGCCCCAGCGAGATGGGTCAAAGATTTACTCGATCGACTGGCGGCTGGCAGGCAAACGCCACAGGAAAGCCTTCAGCGATTACGAGCGAGCCCGCCTCGAAGCGGATTCCATCGCCAGCAAGCTCGCGTCCGGTGATGCCATGGCTCTGCAACTGACCGGACTTGACCGGGCAATTTACGTTCGCGCCAAACAAACCCTTGCCCCGCTGGGAGGGATCGCGATCGATGTTGCCGTGGCACGTTTCGCCGAAGCCGTACGCATTCTTGGGTCATCTGATCTCGTTGTCGTGGCGGCTCGGGACTTCGCTCGGCGTCATCCGGCGAACATGCCCAAACGGACCGTATCCGAGGTTGTGCGCGAACTAATCGAGGCGAAGCGGAGCGCTCATAGAAGCCTCCGATACGTGCAAGACCTTGAGTCCCGGGGTGGCTCTTTCGCCCAAGCTTTCCAGTGTCAAATCCAGTCGGTGTCGGGGGCTGATCTGCGAACATATCTCGACGGGAAGAAAATGGCCCCGCGCACATATAAAAACCACGTGCGAACGATTGGAACACTGTTTGAATTCGCAAAGAGCCGGGGCTACCTTCCGAAGGATTTCGATTCGCTCGATGGCATCGAGTTGCCCGATGATCTGGATGGTGAAATCGAGATTTACACGCCGGAGGAGATTGCCGCCCTTCTGGCTCATGCCGATCCGCGCATAGTGCCCGCCATTGCGATCGGTGGCTTCGCCGGACTGCGGAGTGCGGAGCTGGAACGTCTCAGCTGGAACGAGGTTCGTTTGGCGGACAATCTCATTGAAGTCAAGGCCAAAAAATCAAAAACCCGATCCAGGCGCTTGGTTCCAATCACACCAAACCTTGCGGAATGGCTCGCGCTTTACGTCCGTCCGAGTGGCCCCGTGCTTCACGATGTGACCGGATCGCGTTTCTATCAGCTTCTCGAAAAGTGTGCTGCAGATGCCAACCTAACCTGGAAGAGAAACGGGTTGCGGCATTCGTTCGCCACCTATCGACTAGCAGACATTCAGAACGTCAACGCGCTTGCCTTGGAAATGGGAAACAGCCCGCAAATGATTTTCGGCTGCTACAGGGAATTGTCAAAGCCCGAACAAGCCAAAGCTTGGTTCGCCATCGCGCCACCAAAGCCCGCCGGTAACATCCTGCCCATGGCCGCAGGGGTCGCCTCGTAACCCTCCCCCCAGGCTTCTCCGTTTGCTCTCGCGTGGGACCGTCAAGGTCGCGCCGCGTTTTTTTGCCCCAAGGCAAAGCGTTGAATCGCCCAATGTTTACAAGGTGATCAAGCTGGTTTGAGTCCAAAACCCAAAAAATTCCGAACAAACCCGTTGACGGTTTTAGCCCGGGGTGTCACCAGAAAATTTATATGGCAAACGGATTAGCAAAAAATGGCCGGAAGGTTGCAACCACTGTTCCGGAGATCAGTCAAGTTTTATTAAACAAGCGCGGAGTTGCCGAGTTGATTCGAACTTCAACGAGGACGGTTGAACACCACATGAAGCGTGGAATGCCTCACATCAAGCTGACGCCCCGGTGCACGCGGTTCATTCCGGCGGACGTTATGGCGTGGCTGAAGACCCGGCAAGTCAACTGAGCCATGGTTGCCACACCTCAAATCTCGGCCGCTCGGGAGGATGAACGGGCGCGGTCATTCGAAGGAGTCAATGAGCTGTACGACGAATTCCAGATGGATTTGCTGGCGGTCGCACGGGATCTGCGCGAATTCTGCGCCGAACGGCGTTTGGCTCTCCAACGCCAACAACCGGACCAACCGGCGGTAAAAAAATGAACCCCGAGAATCGAAGCCATGAGCCGTTCTGCTGGCAGGCAAAGGCGGCGCTTCAAATGATCCGGGAATCCATCGATGGGCCGGAAATCGCGTCCGCGCTTCTGGTTTACCTCGCATTGTCCGAGATCGCATCGGATCAAGGGGTGGATGTGTTTCGGACCACTCATGCCTGGATCGCATCGAAGTGCGGACTAAGCCAGCGGTCTGTTGGATCTCGGATTCGAGATTTGGAGCGGATCGGGGTTGTTGCTGTGTCGAACACCCAACTCAAAACCCCGTCCACTTTCACGCTTTTGCCGATCGGCAATGGTTGCCGAGCGTTAAGCAATGGTTGCCGAACGATAGGCAAGGCTGAGGGGGTCACACTTGCCGACATAGAAAGAAAAGAAGAAATAAGGGGTACATCTATGCCTAGGACTATGTCCTTGCCTGAGTCCATGCCTAGGACTATGTCCATGCCTAGGACTATGTCCATGCCTAGGACTATGTCCTTGCCTGAGTCCATGCCTACGACTAAGCCAGCGTCCATGCCAGTCCAGAGGTTGACGGCGTCGGAGCGAATCACAGCGGAACAGCAACTCCGGGGGATTGACGGGGAGATCCGCGACCTTGAAGCGCAAACCCATTACCGATGGGAACGAACCCCTGAGCGGATGGCCAAGCTGGAGGACTTGAAAAACCAACGCGATCGACTCAATGCCTTGTTGCGCGGAACGATTCTGTCATGACAAACGCCCTTCCACATTCAATCGATGCGGAGCGGGGAATCTTGGGCTGTTGCCTGGACGACCCGAATCTGGTTCCCGATCTGCGCGAAAACTGGTTCTACGACGAAGCATGCCGGATTGTTACTGCCGGACTGATCCAGATGGCGGCAGACGGAAATCCGATCGATGTCGCAACCATCTGCGAGCGGCTCAAAACCTCCGGACAGTTGGAGCAGGTTGGCGGGGTTGCTTTCCTCGCTAGTCTGCCGGAATGCGGACCAAGCCCAGCAAATTTCCCGCACTGGAAGGCGATCTTGGAGGACAAGGCCACACTGCGAAGCATTGCGGACCTGGCGGTCTCTTATCATCGGAAGGCGCTTGAGCCTGAGGCGGACGCCCAAGCGTTACTGACCGCTCTAGAAACCGATGCACTGGGCATTCGGCGAGACGGTGCTTCCAGCGAAAAGAGCATTCGCGATTTGGTGCTCGACGCGATCCAGGAGCTGGAGACAGCGCATCAGCATGCCGGACAAATCCGAGGCATTCCGACAGGCTTTGCGGAACTCGATCGCATGACAAACGGCTTGTGCGGGGGACAGCTCTGGGTTATCGCTGCGCGTCCGGCAGTCGGCAAAACATCACTGGCAATGAACATAGCTGAACACATCGCAGTTGACCTTCGATTACCCGTCGGCGTGTTCAGCTTGGAGATGTCGGCGGCGGAGTTGGTGCTTCGACTCCAATGCAGTCGGGCTCGCGTGAGCCCGATGGCGGCTGGCCGAGGCGAGCTGGCCGAGGCGGACTTTGTTCGGTTGACCGAGGCGGCGGGGAAACTTGCCCGAGCGCCCCTGTGCATTTGCGATCAGGCGGGATCGACGGTGGGTCAAATGTCGGCCAAAGCACGGCAGTGGAAACAGAAGCACGGCATCAGGTTGATCGTCGTTGACTACCTCGGTCTGCTTCGGGGTGGCGGGAAATTCAACAGTCGGTATGAGGAAATCAGCCGAATCAGCGCCGACTTGAAACGGCTGGCCAAGGATCTGAGTGTTCCCGTCCTGTGTTTGGCGCAATTGAACCGATCCAGCGAGAGGGAGAACCGCCCGCCGTTCCTCTCGGACCTGCGCGACTCTGGGTCCATCGAACAGGACGCTGACCTGGTTGCGCTTCTCCATAAATCTGAGGATGACGATAGGGGGGGATCGCGAATTGACCTGATCGTGGCCAAACAAAGATCCGGACCTACTGGACGGATACCGCTCGTTTTCCACGGGGAATGGACTCGGTTTCTTCCTGCTGGAAAAATAGCCCCGGAAGATGTGCCGTCCCTCGTTAACTGCAACTAACCAACCATGAAATCCATCCGAAAAACCCACTCAAAACCGAGCCGATCCGATGCCCTTGGACTTCTCGGCAAGCACATCAAGCGCCGATTGCGCCGCTTGCGCCAAGATGAGCGCACGGCGTGGCAATTGTGGGATGAATCAAAGAAATTCGGCCCAGGCGATAGCCGGGCGCTTCTGGCCGTCCTCGATGTTCACAAACGGCGGATTGCGCTACTCGGTTTGGATGGAACAGGAGGTTTTGAATGCAAGGCAAATTGAAAACGCCCCGCAAGTCGCGCGAACCGCGAACGTCCAGACGCCGGGTCAAGGCGGGCATGAGACAAGCCGAGGCAATCCGGTTAAGGATTCAAGGGCTGAGCCTCTCAGAGATTGCCCGCCGGCTCGGATACGCCGGGCCATCGGGGGCATACGCGGCAATCGAGGTCGGGCTGTCAGCGGCAGTGCAGGAGCCGGCGGACCAGCTCAGGCAAATCGAACTGGCGCGCCTCGACATTGCCACTGCTGCAGTCATGCCCAAAATCGAGCGGGGGAGCCTGCAAGCGGTGGACAGGCTTGTCCGAATCATGGACCGCCGATCAAAGCTCTTGGGCCTCGACGCCGGGACGGAGCAAACGCCCCAGCCCCAGCAAGGCAAGGGAGCCGTCTTCGTGATTCCCGCGAATGGCCGCGAAGCGCCTGACGCTTTCGATCATGCCGAATTCACCCGTTTGTTTCACAGCGTGCTGGCAACCAACGGCAGTGGAGACCCGCCTCCACCGCCCCAGGCTGATGGCTAGTTCCAGCAAAAGTGTCAATGGATCGACGTAGACCCGCCTAAAATCGTTCAGGACGCATCGGGGGGCACTGCTGGCCCCCTGATCACTCCGACGCCGCCCCGGCTTGTCCTGGCCAGTGCGGCGAACGGGAATCAAGCCACTTTTCGCCCGAGGTCTGGACAGGATATCCGCCGTTGTTCAAGCAACTTCAAAACGGATTCCTCTGAGACGACGATCTTATGCCCCAGGCGGTAGCCGTCCAGGAGCCCTTCCTTCACGCGGTCTTTGACCCACCGTTCACACATGCCCAACTGTTCGGCTACTGCGGCAACGGTGTAATGGGTTTTGAGCTTGCCCGGTTGCGGGATGGACACGAATTGATTTGCTGATTTCATAGCGGTTCTGTTCTGGTTTTGACGGCGATGCTATCGCCGCCGGCTTCGATTTCGAGAGCCATGGAAAGCCCATGCTTATCCGGCATCCAGCCTTCCAAAGTTTTTTTCAACTGCATGTTGGCAATCGCCAGAATCCGTTTCCGAGTCATCTCGGCAAACAGAGCGCCGGCGCTTTGGGTCATGTCGTTTGTGAGCATTGTTCGTTTTCGTGGGTGGAGCCCGGGACCGAAAGGCGCAAACCTTATCCCGCAACGCCACCACGCGTTTACGGTATCCGGTCCCGGGAATAACTTGTGTTCTGCAAGTCGCCGGCAGGTTGGTTGTCCCTGCCCGAGAACGGCGAGAAGCTCTTTGCGGAGCATCCGGGGCGAACATATCGAGATGCGATCCAGGAACGCAAGTGAAAACGGATCACCCTTAATGCAAACGATTTGCAACATACTTGACAAAACTTGACACTCCAAACCGCCAAATGAGGGTGAACCTTTCGGGATGGCATTTTTGATCAATGCGCAGAAACGCCTGTAAAATCAGGGTGATTCCATCCTTTTCCCGAAAGGTTGTGAAATGCCGTTAGCGGGTTCAAGTCCCGTTGGTCACCCCAATCCTTCTACTTTATTTCCAACACTTTACAAACGATAGAATCTTCTTTCCTCATCGTGGGTGGCGCAGAGTTCTTCGCTTCTCAAAACCAGATGCGGAGGTTTGCGGGTTTGTCGGGGCAGGGAAATCGGACCAGGGAGGGGCTTTCGATCCATTCATTATGCCGCTGGCTATTGATTTCGAACCGGCTGATTTTTCGATCTCCCGGATGACGCAGGCGTAACACCACAAAAGGCGGAGTCAGGCGCGTGGGGGGGTCGATCCGAACATCCACGCATCCCTGGGCAATCCGCGAGCGTAAACGGAAGCCGAGTGTGCCGAACCGGCTGGGAGCTTTGCTGACATTGAGTTGGGCGCCGTCTTCGAGCCAGGCGCCGGGGATGAGAGGGAGCAACCAGAGCTCGGAACCGCGTTCCTGAACCAGCATCTGCCGGGTCTGATGGAGGAAATAACCGGTCTCGTGGGTCTTGTCCCAGGCGCCGCTATGTCGGAAGTGTTCCCAAAACGTCAGAACCTCCGGATTCAGGAGGGAGGCGATGCTGTTGAAGTAGGAACGGATAAAAGGTTTGACGTCGTTCCGCAGGGCGTAGATTTCCGCGTTTCGGGCGTAGTAGGGCTGGACTTTGGCAAAGCCGCCGAGATTAAACCAGTCTTGCTCGTTGGCGGCCGCGGGGTAATCGAACCAGCCTTCTCCAAGGAACTGGACATCTTCCATGTGATCCAGCATGCGCGAGACCTCGGTTTCGTTTGCGTCAAACACTCGGGAAGGCGCCAATTGGTGTGCCCCCAGTTCGACGTCGTAGGCCCAACTGCGGCCGGCGTCGTCGCCGGGAAAGAATCCGGCCAATTTGCCGGGGCTGTGAACCTGGGAGGGGTAATGGGGGATCCAAGTGCCATCGCGCAACGGCAGCGCGGGAGATTGTCCCTGGGTCCAGCCGTAAGCCTCACGAATGGCGCGGGCAAGCTGGCGGGCGCGCTCATCAAAAAGGGCCGCGCTGGCGGAGTCATGGACCGATTCCAGCATCCGGCTGAGCTCGCGCAAGGCCGCATGATAGTAGCCGTTCATCATGAAGTGATAGGCAAAGGCATTCCAATCGGCCATCACGCCGGGAGGCATTAGACCGGCTTCGGGAGCCGGCTGATTTCCGTCCATCAGGGGCCGGGTTTTATCGATTTGTCGAAGAATCCAATCGCCGGTTCGGCGCAGCTCGGGCATCCGTTTCTGGAGCCAGTCCGTGGACCGATTCAGTTCGAAACATTCGCCCAGCGTCCACAGATGCCAGGCCGTTCCGAATGTGGTGTAACCGGTCGTCAAAAAACCGTTCGTATGATATCGGTGAATAAAATAATCCAGGGCCCGACGGGCGAATTCGTCGTGTCCCAGAAAAGCCATTCCGCGAATCACGGAATGGGCCTCGCTTTCGAGCGGCCCATAGGACATGGCGGCGATCCAGGGCGCGATCCGCTCGCCGTTTGATTCATTCCGGGCGGCAATCAGGCATCGCACCTGAGAAGATCGGATGATGTGGTTTAAGAATTCGTTGGGGGTTTCAATCTGCGCCGCCCCGGCGAGCGCAGCGCGCCAATAGCCCTCGATCGCCCGGCGTAATCGGGCGACATCGGCCATCCGCAAGTTGCCCTCGTTGGATTGACCCAAAAAGACCGCGCAACGCGCATTTCCGTTTGGGGGGAGGCCTCCTGCGAGGATGACGGCTTGACCCTCGGGCCGGATCTCGAGCGGGCCGGAATCCTCGCCTACGATCCGGGCGGTGATGGGTCCCAGTTGTATTACTCCGTGCGGCGAGGGCACACGTTCCCAATGCAGACTTAACGCGGGCGGAATGGAAGGTTTGAACTGGAGTTCGAGACGAGCGTCTGTGGCCTCAGAGCGCGTGTTTTTCAGATTGAACTCCACGACACAGAGAGATGGGCGATTGAGCCGCGCCGGATCGGATCCGGGATCATCGCAGGGCGAGACGAAGGTTCGCTGCGAATACACGATGCCGCCGCGTTCCACGGTGATGACCGGGATGGGCAGCCAGTCCCCCTCGAGACGACGTTCGAACCGGTCCCGGGTTCCATCGCCAAACCGGGGCTCCAATTGAGCCGCGTTTTTCAGCCAGTCTTCCTGGATATTTGTCGTGCTGGGGAACCGCAAAGTGCCGAAGCGCTCCAATACGAACTTCAGGTTGTCACAGGCCAACGACAGCATCACGGGGCCTTCGCGTTGCGTGTCGTGGTGGGTTTTGGCCATGGCTTGCGCCAGGGTTTGATCCGGCAGTTGCCGCACCTGTTCGAGGATCGTTTTTTGGCCGGCAATCCGCCGTTTGTATTGGCTTAGCGTCGGTCGATTTTCCTGATTTTCTTTGAGCGTTTGGGACGGATCAGAGTCGGTCAAGGCGACAAAAAGACCGTGGCTGGGGACATAAACAGACCGGTGGGACAGCAGATCCGTCAGGCTCACTCCAACATGACCCGCGGGCAATCGAAATTGGATGAGGGTTTCATCACCGGCAAGGGCGGACGGCGCCGCATATCGAAGAGTCAGTGTTTGCGGGGTGGACAAGTTCCATGGGACCCACCTGGAGGGCGGCGAAGTTGCCTGGGAGCCCGAGTTTCTGGCTCGGGATCTTTCCAAGGAGGTATGGGAGAGAAGGTCCCCACTAAAGACTCGGAATTCGCCCTGGGCGCCTCGAGACGGCTTTTCAGCCTCGATGAACACGATCGCGTCCCGCCATTTGGTCCGGGTATAAGCCTGGAGTTCACGCACGATCAGTTCGGAATGGGCCGGCGGCACAAGACAACGGATCTTGCGAGTCTGGAACATGCCGCCCTTCGGGGCTTTGATTGGGAACTGAAAGACCATGGCCCCATCCACGATCGACCGGGTTGTGTCGAGGGAACGCCATTCGCCTTGCCACAAGGATTCTCCGAACCACGCCTCGATTTGCGTCGTTTTCAGGATGTCTTCGTTTGCGGGTGTATTCAGTTTCAACCGCAGTTCTCGGAGGGCGCGCTGGCGGAACCATTTCAGGCCGATGCATGCGGCTGTGTTTGGGTGAACCGCAATGCGAAAACTCCCATCGGCGGCGGGAGAAAGCTCGGTCTCAAGCTGGAGATCTTCAGCGTTGAATTCCTGCAAGCGATTGGCGCGGGCGCCCTGTTTGCGATCGGGATCCGAGCCAATCACTTGCGCAAAGGGAGCAACGTCCACCGAGGCCGCGACTGCGGCTTCCGAGATGCCCTCCGCTCGTGTGAGCCGCGCCGCGGCCCAATTGGCCATATCACAGGTGATGCCATCGCCGGCGTCGGCGGATTCGAGGACGAGTTCCTGGGCGCCCTTGACAGAGAGGCGCACTGGGCGCGCGGGATTTCCCGTGCGCAGGATGCCGCTGTCAAAACCCAGCGTCCCGTCCACCCAAGCCCGAAAGATGACACTGCCCGCTGTGCCACAGGGCTGCAATCCGACCTCGGCCTCAAACCAGACAAACTCGCCGCCTAGAACAACAATCAGTTTCCCGGGGGCGTGATGGCCAAGACCGGTGGCAAATTCTTGATCTCCGATCCGCAACGGTTCTCCAGGCGTGCCGGGCGCATGGGCGGCGGTGTTGAATCCGAATTCGCCCCATCCTTGGGCTTGGGACAGGATGAGTTCGGGGTGATCGGAAAGCCACTCGGGCTGGCCGGCATAGCATGGGGGAAATCCCGCCAATATCAGGGCAAGAAAGGCCGCCGCGAAACGCCCCAGGAATTGGGGGCCACCAAAACGAAGCTCGATTGTCTGAAAGAACGAGGTTCGGGAGCCGGCAGCGGTCGGTGTCATAGCCTATTCTATGATCTTTCATGGAGCGGCCGTCAAACCTCTCGATGGCCGGAAATACGGGATTGTGTTTCGGCGGCATCTGTGCCTGAGTCTACGCATGCACGAAGCCGGTTCTTGTTCGCGGCGTTCTTTTATTCAGCGCCTGGCTCAGATGGGGGTTGTGTGTTCATTCGCTGGGACTTCTGGAGGGCATTCAAACCTCTGGGCAGTCGATTCCCCACCGCCCGACTCGGTGCTGAAATTTCCAGGGCCCTGGCAATTTCAGCTGCCGAAAGGCGCGTTAATCCTGGTCAATGACCAGCAGTTGAGAGATCTGGCGGATCCCGACAAGGAAGTCGATTTAAGTCTGACCGGAACTCCCAACCGGACCACCTTGCGTCGGGTGTGCGAACAGCAGCGGGCTGCTGGTGCGCGGACCATCATCCTGGCCTTCGATGAATTCTGGAGTCAATACCGGGCTGGCCAGGGAGCGATGCCGCGGCAATTGATGCCGGATACGGAGGCCTACATCGAATTGGTGCGGCGCTTGAGCCTCACGCTGAAGGAGTACGGTTTGGGCCTCGAACTGAGCCTGCTGAGTCCGCTCGAGATTGGCCGAGGTTACATGCGACAAACCGGACGGGGCGGGCGCTGGGTTCAATACCGCGAAGGCTGGCGCGACCCGGTGACCGGGCACTATACCGTCTCTCTGTGGGAACACCGGCGCTGGACGAACAACAAAGGCACCATTGAAGTCCGTCGGCTGGGCGTCCGCGCCTTTGCATTTCGGGAACAGCGGATCGGCCGCACCGCCTATTACCGAGTTGCTCCCGATCAAATCATTCCGCTGCAGGAACCGATCGAGACGGAGGAAGCGACCGCCAAACCCGAAGCCCGTCTCCGGCGGTTGACGGTGCGCGGCCACGGCGACACTTCCGTGGGCGCCCTGGATCGGGTCCTGGTGGTCGTTTCCTACGAAACCCCCGAGATGGATTACTTCAGCCCGCAGGCACTGCCTTTCCTCAAGGACCTCGTGGGACGCTATCATCAGGCGGGAGTGCCTTTGAACGGATTGTATGCCGACGAGATGCACATTCAGCAGGACTGGGGCTATTTTCAGCATCATGACGAAGGCCAGTTTACCTTGCGGTACCTCACCGATTCCATGGCGCAGAAGTACGCCGAACTTTATGGCGCTGAATTTGCGGACTTCGAAAAATACCTGGTCTATTTTTGTTACGGACAACATGGATTTCTCGATGGGATCGACGCGCGAACAGCCGCCCAGCATGTTCTGGGCTCGAGCGCGGGCGAGATTTGGAAGACCACCCTATTACGACGGCGGTATTTTGATCTGCTGGAACAAACGGTGATCGAATTGTTTGTCCAGGCCAAACAACATGCCGAGCAGCTTTACGGACAGGAACTTGAAGTCCGAGCGCACGCGACGTGGGCCCAAAGCCCGACCATCGATTCGTGGCGCACCGGCGCCTCGCCTTTGGCGCCACGCCAATACGAGTACACGCCGGATTTTGAGTGGTCCAACACGGTGCACCAGGCGGCCTCGGCCTGTAGCGATTACTTTCGCTGGAACGAATTCCTGACGGGCGGCGGCAACGATCACGCCGAGGGCGGATGGTCCGATCGCAACTACTACGGTTTGGCGCTCGCCTGTTCCACGGGCATCCTCAACCGATGGCCCAACGCATACGCGGCGGCTTGGGGCATGCCGGCCGCGGCCTTGCATCGCCACCAGGCCTTGCAAGACGCCTTCGGCGCCGCGGCAACTCCATGGTTTCAAGCCCTGGAAAACTGCGTCCACCGCGACTGCGACACGCTGATGCTGTATCCCCTGTCGCTCGTCGCCAGCGAGGAGCGCTTTGGCTCCTGGATGGTCCAATACGGATACGCGAACTACGTGACCCCCGAAAAACTGCTGATCCACGGCCGAATTGTCGATGGCGGCCGAATCGAGATGGCGGGACGACGGTTCACCACAGTGGCCGTACTGTTCGAACCGCTGCCGCCAGCAGGTCTTCTTCCCCTGTTGGAATCCTTCTCCGCCAGCGGCGGGAAGGTGATCTGGTCCGGCCCCCCACCGCGGCTGGACATGAACGGCGCTTCGGTTTTGGATCGCTGGCAAAAGTGGTGCGGCGCGCAACAACTGCGCTTTGACCAGGAAGGACTCGTCGCCGCCGGAAGCCAGGTGCGTTTTGACGGCGCCCTGGAATCGGTCCCGTCCCAAATGATCCTTACCGATTTCCTGGTGGACCGGATTTATCCGGCCGATCCGGTTCCGGGCGTCCCCGTGGTCGCGCAGGTCCAAAACCATGTTGTAGGCCTGCATCGTTCCACATCAGCAGGCGGGTCCGTGACCTATTTGGGATTTCGCCCCCGAGATGATCAGGCTGCCTCCCTGGGGTACGAGGTGCGGACCTGGTTCCAGATACTCAAGGCCCTGGGAAGTTATCCTTCGAGCAGCCCTGACTTGACGGTCTCCGACAATCCTTCCGTCGTGTCTCGGCAGACTCCCTACCTGGTCACGCAATTTCCAAACGGCGCCCTGGTGGTTGCGGCCCATTACCGCTCGCATGTGGAATCATGGCCCGGCGGGTTCCATCGGGACGCAAAACAGGACGACGACATCCTGCGGGCCAATCCACTCCCTCCCGATGATCTCGACCTGAAAAATTTCCGCGTGGCGGGGCGCGTTTTGGACTACCGGGGAAAACTGGTGGTTGGTGTCCGTCTGGATGATCATAAGCGCCTGGCAGGTTTTTGCGGACATCAATCGGATCGGATCCGGCTGGACGGACAGGAGCACGTGTTTGCCGATGCGACTCTCTCGCATGCGGCCTGGGCGCCGATCGAGGAATACCGCCGGGTGCCGGGAGGCGCCGTCCTGGAACTCTGGATTACAGGCTCGGCCCAAGTCCAAATTCCTTTGCCCGCGGGGATCGCCCAAGGACGCCTGTTTTTCCAAGGGCCCAGACTGGGCTCATGCGGAGAATCGATCCCTTCGGTCGTGCGGAATGGCGACCTGCATTTCAAGGTCGATGCGGCATGGCCTCAAAAGCATCTTTATTTTATCGCGGGATAGCGGGGCCCGATTTGCGCATGAATCTCGGGCCTCGTGACCTGGCGCGCGAACCGAATTGTGCTTGTGCGGCGCGCGTCGATGTCGCTATTTTTTCCGCAGCGAGAATCCGAAATCAGAAACCCGATATCAACAATGGGACAATCCATGCTCTTCGAATGCAAATCCTATGAAAAGACGTGACTTTCTGCGACGGTCCGCGGCAGCGACCGCGGCGATTGCCTTGCCCACTTTCGCTCCCAGTGGGGTGTTTGCGGCGGCGAGACGGCTCGGGGCCAATGACCGCATCCAGGTGGGTTTCATCGGCGTGGGCGGACGGGCCCGATGGATCATGACCAAGGAAGAGCTGCCGGGGGCCCAGATTGTGGCCGTGGCGGATTGTTTTCTCCCACGGTGCGATGAAGCAGCCAGCAAGGTCGCCGGGGGAGATCGCTGGAAAAAGTACCAGGATTACCGGATCATGCTTGAGAAGGAAAAACTGGACGCGGTCTTCGTCGAGACGACCACCCATGCTCGCGTGCGGGCCATGATCCATGGCATGCAAGCGGGCTGCGACATCTACGGCGAGAAACCCATCAGTCTGACAGTCGCCGAAGGGCGGGTTTTGGCAAATGCCGTCAAACGATACCGGCGGGTGTTCCAGACCGGATCGCAACAACGTTCCATGCCGATCAACATGCACGCGAGCAGGCTCGTTCGGGAAGGCGCTATCGGCAAGGTCCACACCGTGATCACCTGCAACTTCAAAGGCCCGAAAACCTGGAAACCGGCCGAACCCCAGCCTGAGCCGATCCCCGCCGGCCTGGACTGGGATCACTGGTGCAACCAGACCGAGTTGCGTCCCTATTATCGCGAGCTCCAATTTGCCTGGTCGGATTGGGATACTTACGACGGCGGCGGCCAGGTGTGGGGAGTCACCGGATGGGGAACCCATAGCCTGGATCAAGCCCAGTGCGGCCTTGGACTGGATGACACCGGTCCTGTCGAGATTGTGCCCGAGGAGAGCGGCCCCGAGTGCCGGGTAACGATGCGTTACGCCAATGGCGTCGTCCTGAAGCTGGAAGGCAAAAACCGCGGCATGGAGGATCTGGGAGCGATCTTTATTGGCGACAAAGGCCGCATTGAAATCCTGCGCGGCGACTATACGTCGGATCCCAAGGAACTGCGTGACAACGCCCCGCCCGTCACACCCCAGGGAGATCGCGAATCCATTCCGCACATTGCCAATTTTTTCGACTGCATGCGGTCCCGGCGAAAAACGAATGCCGACGTTGAAACAGGCCATCGGGCCACCACCCTCTGCCATCTGGTGAACATCTGCCGCATCACGCAACGCAAACTGCGGTGGAATCCCCAAAAGGAAAGTTTCGTGGGAGACGAAGCCGCCGATCGGCTGTTGTCGCGTCCTCGGCGCCAAGGCTACGAACTGCCCAAAATCACCTGAATCTTCCCGCCAGGGAGATGAGCGGCAGCCAAAATTGCTCCCGCGGTTCAGAGGCCCGGTTGATGGCAACTATACAGACATGCTTGATCGACCCAGTGCTCCTTCGTGCCACGGTCATATCGTGCAATAAGATGAGTCATTACTTCTAGGCTGATTGTGGGCCTTCCCGCCAAAATGGCCCTGGGTTTGTGGGAATTACTGTTCGGCCTAATAAGATTGGATTCTCGATCAGTCTCACGAGCCAGGTTCGTTGCGTCTTATGGAAATAATCGTTATCATGAAGAATCTCTTAAGATCCTTTGTCGTGCTTGGGGTGTTTTCCTGGGTGTCCGCGCACGCCCAAATGGTCACGGGTTCCGACATGGAGGATTTCGCCAAGGCCTTCGGGATTACCGCCAAGGGCTGGTCGGTCCAGCAAACCGGTTGCAGCCTTGGCGCAAATGCACTTTGGCCGGGCGAGGAAGCCACCTTCACGTTCTTCATCAAACCAGGGGCGCCCTACCGTGGCCCGCTTAAGGTCGATGTGGTCCAGTATGGCACCCGGGGCAAGGCGGGGGACTGGTGGAAACCGATCGTCTTCAAAATCGCCGACACCAGCACGCTCCTCCTGGACGTGGATCTGCCGGCCAGCGGAGGACGGGTCGCTCTGAAACCGCGGATGGGCGATCGCTTCGGAGGGTACGCCCTCCTGATCGAGCTCGGCGATCGCGGCCGCGCCTTTGCCTGTTCCTGTGTCCGCGTGCCGACGCCGGAACCGGGACGCGAATGGCTGCCCACCTACGCGATGGACCTCGGTTGGCCGCACGAGATGTCCCCCGTGGTCTTCAATGTCTTCAAAAGACTTGGGGTGAAAGGGGCCCGCACTGAGGGCGGCTACCATACGATTGAAGACGCCCATACGGACTGGGCAATGGCTAACGACCTCACGCTGATGCTCACTGTGGGTTGCGGCAACACCCCCCGTGAACAACAGCCGCTCGGGCGGGGCCGCCCATGGCTCAAATCCGATGGAACCCTGATTGAAGGAGTCAAGGAGGATCTTGCCTGGCTTCCGTCGTTCGATCCCGAGTTCAAACGCTATCTCAAAGACGTGCTGGTCAAACATGGCTGGCCCAAAGGCCCCGTGAACGCGGTCGAGTTGTGGAATGAACCGTGGGAAGGCATCTCGATATCCGGTTGGGGCGCCGATTGCCTGCGCTACCGCGAGATTTATCAGGTCATGGCGGAAGCCGTCCTGGAAGCGCGTCGGGAAGCCGGCGTGAAAGTCCTCATCGGCGGCGCCTGTTCCTCCGCCAATACGCGCGATAAACTCTTTTGCGATGGCACAGACAGATTCTTGCCCTGGCTCGATTTCGTCAGCATCCATTATCAGCCGCTCTCCGCCGATCCCGTGCTGGAACCCCAATGGATGAATCGACAGGGCGAATACGGCCGGGTGAAGGTCTGGGATACGGAAAGCTGGGTGGCCAACTCCGACGATCGGGTTGCGGCGGTCATCGCCTCCATGCGCGCCATGGGTCAGGATCGCGCAGCCGGCATCTATGCCGGCAATGTCTTCACCTCCCAAAAGCCCAAAATCAACGGACAGGAATTCGCCGTCGCACAAGTCTGGGCTCCCGGAGCCGCCGTCGCCGCCTGCCAGAAATTCATCGGCCAGCGCGCCTTCAAGGAACTCCTCTTTAAAAACGGGTTGCCCTGGATTTTTGTATTTGACGGTTTGCGCGCCCGGAGCGGTGACGATCGAACCGGCCCGATCAATCCCGACGACGGCACGGTCGTCGTGGTCGGCGACCTGGGAGCCAGTTACGACAAAAACCGGACCTTGTTCCGGTCGGTTGGCATCGCTCAAGATGCCCGGATGGAACTTGGCGATGGGGACGGCCATTTTGTCCTTTACGACTTTTATGCCAATCCAGTGCCATCCCAATCCGGCAAAATCGTTGTGCCTCTGAATGGATTGGGTTATTTCCTGCGCACCGATAGCCGCCCTGGGTCCTTTGCGAAGCTCCTGGCCGCGCTGTCGAAGGCCCGGATCAGCGGGCTCGAACCGGTGGAAATCATCGCCAGCGACATGACCGAGCCCGTCGGCTCGAAACCCAAAATGAAGTTTCGGATTACGAATGTCCTGAACCGATCCGTCAAAGGCCGGTTCACGGCTCGCATCGAGGGGCTCCCCCTGACTCCCGACTCGCAGAAGATCTCGTTGAAGAGTCACGAGTCCAAGGAGGTCTGGGTCACGGTCAACGGCAGCAAAACCGTTCCGGACAACAACTACAGATTGCTGGCCACCTTTGACGCAGGCCCCGATGGCATGAAGAAACACGCCGAATTGATGCATGTGAACCAGATGGCCCGCCGCTCGATCACCGTCGACGGCCACCTCGAGGATTGGCGCGATGTTGTCCCTCAAACCAGCGCTCAGACCGTGGGCGCCAGCCAAAGCGAAAAAGCCTACCTGCCCTTCCTGAATTGGGACCGTCAAAACGGTGGTGGAGCGGTCACCGCCTGGCTCGCCTACGACAATCAATGCGTTTACTTTGCGGCGAAGGTGCCGCGCATGGACGATTTGATTCGCTTTGAGACCCGAAACGACGACGACTACTTTTACCCGGAAAAAGTCATTAGCAAAGGACAAGAGCTGGCCTGGCCTTCAGGCGTGCGGCGTTTTTCGTATCGCAAGGATTTCGATATTCCTTCAGGCAACGGCAAACACAACGTCCAGATCGCCTTCAATGCGATCCCGTCCGAGCGCAAACCTTACCTCCAATACCCGGCCGGCACGATGCCTCGCTTCTGCGCCTACTTCGATACCGATTATGAATTCGCACTGAACAAGGTTGCGGATGACTGCGGCGGAGGCACCGAGATCTTTTGTCTCCAACGCCCGGGAATGATGCGCAAACATTTCTTTCCCCGGCAACCGAAGGCTCCCATCGATGGCGGCCCCGTTAAAGGTGACGCAAAACTTGTCGTGCGGAACAACGTCCTCGAATGTGCCCTTCCCTGGAGTGAAATTCCAGAAGTCAAAGCGCGCCTGGAGGCTGGTCAAACCGTCAAGTTCAGCTTTCGCGTCAACAACGGTGGCGCCGCATTTGAATTGGCCGCCGGCCGGAGCGTGTCGAAAGACAATTGTCTGACGTTCCACAACGATTGGTCCACCCATTGGGCCAATGAGATCGAGTTCGGTTTTGAAAAATGAGAACTTGGCCCCTCCCATCGGCCGCTTGCGACACGATGCTTGTTGGATTTCCCGACAAAAGGCCTCCAACCGGGTGAAAATCGCTTGCCTGTTTCCGCCGCAACCATGCAGAATTAAATCCGCATGAACGACTCCCCCGATCGCGCCGTTTTGTCGAAAGTCACCTGGCGACTACTTCCCCTGCTCTTCGTTTGCTACATCATTGCCTACATCGATCGGATTAATGTGGGCTTTGCCAAATTGCATTTGCGTGAAGTCCTCGGAGTCAACGAGGACGTATTCGGCAGTGTTTACGGTTTCGGGGCGGGCTTGTTTTTCATAGGATATTTCCTGTTCGAAGTGCCCAGCAACCTGATTCTGCACCGGGTTGGGGCGCGCCTGTGGATCGCCCGTATTATGATCGTCTGGGGCCTGGTTTCCATGGCGATGATGTTCATTAACAGCACGACCGTCTTTTATGTGATGCGGTTTCTTTTGGGCGCGGCGGAGGCGGGATTCTTTCCCGGAGTCATCCTGTATCTGACTTACTGGTATCCGGCCGCGGAACGGGCGCGCATCGTCGCGCTGTTCGCCACCGGCGGCGTTATCGCCGGCATCGTCGGTTCCCCCATCTCCGGCGCCATTTTGGGGCTCAACGGAATGGGGGGACTTGCCGGCTGGCAATGGCTGTTCCTGCTGGAAGGCATTCCCGCCGTCCTCCTGGGTTTCGTCGTGTTCATGGTCCTGCCGGACCGTCCCCAAAAAGCGAAGTGGCTTTCCGAAGCGGAAAAAACAGAAATCCAATCCCGCCTCGACGCGGAGGCCGCCCAGATGGCGGGGATCCGGAACCATCAATTGAAAGACGCCTTTACCAGTGGCCGGGTCTGGCTGCTATGTCTGCTCTATTTTCTGATGAACGTGGGAGGCTACGGCTATGAGATGTGGCTGCCGTCCATCATCAAGGGATTCTCGGGAAAGAGCGACGCTGTTGTCGGTCTCATCAATGCGATTCCCTACGGTATTGCGGCGATCGTCATGCTCGTGGTCGGCCATCATTCCGATCGGACTGGCGAACGCCGGTGGCATGTCGCTGTCTCCGCTATTGCGTCGGCGGCGGGATTCGCGCTGAGCGCCTATTTCCAGAATCCGTATCTCGCCATGGGAGGACTCATCCTTGCGTTCGCCGGCATCAAGTCCACCCTCGGCCCTTTCTGGGCCCTTGGCACCACGCTTCTCAGCGGCACTGCGGCTGCGGGCGGCATCGCCCTCATCAATTCGGTGGGGAACCTGGGTGGCTTTGTCGGCCCCACCCTGGTCGGAATCATCAAGGATCAAACCGGCAGCAATGTGATCGCTCTTCTGTCCCTGGGCTTGGCGCTTCTCGCGATGGGCGTTCTGGCCCTCACTCTCCGGACCGGCCCGGTAAAACCAGGCAGCCCGCCGCAATGAGTCTCCAAACGCTCGCGAGGAGTTTGGAAAAGCGATGGATTGTCTGAGATCCTGTGGCAACCGGCGCTGCGGGATCAATCCCGCGCTCCAGCCTGTCGAGTGACTCTGGCTTCGAAGCCGGGAGCGATCGACGCGCCGCATTCATTCGGCAGAGCGATTCTCTCTCGAGGAACCGCCCGTTTCGGAGGGCCGAGTTCCACGAGGCCCCAACAAGGAAAACATAGAACTCGCGGCGCTCGTCCCTCCGAGGTTCATGGGCGCAACGCGCACTTGAAAACTGGGGCCTGTGATTCCCATTTACGGAATGCCCGATGACGCATTATAATGTGGGTATGCGGTCACGGATCTTGTTGGTGATCTCTTTGGCATGCAACGTCGCCCTGATCGGCGTCCTCGTTTACGCTTACATCCTGCTTCAAAGACCTCCCCCGGTTCCCCTCTCGATCGGCAAAGGCAAGTCCTCCGGGAACCGGGGGCGCTCGGGCGTGGTCGTCTTGCGTCAACCCTTTGCTTGGAACGAAATTGAAAGCGAAGATTACCCGGTTTACATCGAGAACTTGCGGGACATTGGCTGCCCCGAATCAACCATCCGGGATATTATTCTGGCCGAGGTCAACCAACTTTACGCCCGCAAGCGCGCCACAGAAGTCATCACACCCGACCAGCAATGGTGGCGGTCGGAACCTGACCCCAAGGTGGCCAAAGCGGCGCAGAGCAAATTCGAGGCCCTTGAATTGGAACGTCGCTCCCTGCTGGACAGCTTGCTCGGAGAAGGATGGCAAAAGGCGGACCTCCTGGAGGCAAACACCCGAAGTCTCGTGCAGTTGAACGGCCCGATCCTGGGGCAATTGTCCGCGGAAACCCGTCTGGCGGTCCAGGAAGTCGTCATCCACGCCGAACAACGCATCCAGGCCTACTTCGAGGAACAACAAAAGGCGGCCAAACCGGTCAGCGCGGCCGAGTTCGCCCGGCTTCGACAGCAGACGCGCGACGAACTCGCCCGCCTCCTGACCCCGGAACAACTCGAGGAATACCTGCTGCGCAACTCCGCAACAGCTGTCCAAATGCGCCGCGAATTCCAGGGGCTCGATCTGACCCCGGACGAGTTCCGCCAGTTGTATCGCATGCGGGACGGTTACGACAACCAGATGCTCACGCTGGCGGATTCATCGGACTCCGTTTCGGTCAAACGCCGGCAGGAACTCGATCGCCAGCGGGAACAATCCACTCAAAAGGTCCTCGGCGCGACGCGCTACCAGCAGTTGCAGCTCCAGCGCGATCCCGTCTACCTCCAGGCCCGCGTCACCGCCGAACAACTGGGAGTCCCCCAGGATGCCGTCATCCCGCTCTACCAGGTCAACAAGGCGCGGGAAACCGAAAGGGAACGCATTCGCAACGACGTCACCCTCACCCTTGAGGAGCAAACCGAGGCCCTGCGCGTCCTTCAAAAAGAACACGACCAGGTTCTCCAGGCCCTGCTCGGCGCTGAGGCCTATCGTCGTTATCTCGATTCCCAATCCTTCGAGTAAACCGACGACGGAAGGGCGAGGCCGATTTTCGCTTCTTGGGCCCGCCCCTGAAAGGGCAGGCGGCGTTTCTAAAACCACTTCCCTCCTGACGGGTGCCGTTCATGATACCTGGGCAATAACGCGCTCGAGTTTGGATGCCTGCGTATCCTCAACTTTCGAGGATCCTTTTCCTGCCATGCCTCGCGCAAGTCCCATCGCCAATGCCTTGGGATCCCAGGACTGGTTCCAGTGCTTCAGCAAGAGCCTGGCCAAGAGCTTTTCGCAATTCTCCCGGCAGATTCGATCATCGGTCCACTGCGGCCCGACAGTCACATTCTTGTCCGTCGCTCCCAGTTTCCTGTATTTCTCCAGGATTGCCTGTTTCAACACAGGCCGAAGTAAAACAGCCAGGGCAGGACTGAAGAGACATCCCCCAAGCGCCACCAAAACGAGGTGGCGATGGCCCCCAAAACCAAAGGGACGAGGCGATCAACCATCCCCAATTGGGTTGGAAGATCCAAAGCCTTTTGAATGAGCTGTAGAATCCGCGGCTCCAAAAAAAGTCCGAGTTGACTCTGAATGGCTCCCGGATAGACTGGGTTTGATAATCTGGATATGGAGAGGGCACGAGGTTTTGTGTCTTTTCGTGGATTCCGGATCTTCGTTCATCTCCATCGGGGTTGAACGATCTGTTTGATGTAATCAAAGAAAACCTTATTCCACTCGATCCAATGAATCGCCGCCAATTCCTGAGGTCTGTTGCGCTCACGGGCGCGGGATCCCTGATGCTTCCCCGAACATCCCTTTTTGGGGCCAACGCGCCCAACAACAAGTTGAACATTGCCTTGATCGGCACCTGGGGGCGGGGTGAAGCGCATTTTGGCGCCCTCGCGAGCGAGAATGTGGTGGCCCTCTGCGACATCAACGAGGAACACCTGGCGTTTGGGGCCAAGAAATTCCCCGAAGCCAAGCCGTATGTCGATTGGCGCCAATGCCTCGATCAGAAAGGACTCGACGCCGTGGTTTGTTGCACCGCTGATCACACCCACGCGTTCGTGGCGAACTGGGCCTTGAACCGTGGCTACCACGTCTATTGCGAAAAACCCCTGGCCAATAGTGTCGAGGAAGCCCGGGTTGTCCGAGCCAATTATCTCAAGAATAAATCGAAGCTCGCCACGCAATGCGGCACCCAACGCCATGAATACGAGAACTTCAATCGGGTGCGAGAACTAATCCAGGATGGCGTGATTGGGCAATTGGAGGCGGTATCGACGTGGGGCAACCGCAAGATTCCCCGTCCGGGCTATCTGCCCGCTGAAGGCGAGCCTCCCAAACACCTGCACTACGATCTGTGGATCGGCCCGTCCCCGTTTCATCCCTACAATCCCGGCTATTTCTCGGGCGGCCCGGGCGCCAACTGCCTGCAGTGGAACATGTATTGGGACTTCGGCAGCGGCCAGATTGGTGACATGGGCAGCCATACCATGGATATCGCGTGGAATGCCATCGACACAACCCTGCCCACTTCCGTCGAAGCCAAAGGCGATCCGTTCAATCCCGAGGTCACACCGGTGAAACTCGAGTTCCACTGCAAAATGCCGGCGAATCCATGGCGTCCCGGCATCCGGGTCTCGTGGTATCAGGGAGGGGCCATGCCCGAATCACCGTCCCGCATGCTGAACCTGAATCGAATCGACCACGGAGCTTTGTTCGAAGGGACCAAGGGCTGTCTGGTTTCCGACTTCAACAACCGGGCCATCTTCCCCAGCGACGACAAGGCCGATCTTACCTATTACAAACCACGGGCCAAAGAAGCGCTCATCCCCAAAATGGGCAACTTCCAGAAACAATGGATCCATGCCTGCAAGGGCGATCTTAAAACCTCCTGCGACTTCGAATACAGCGGTAACATGATCGAAACCATGTTGCTGGGCCTGGTCGCTTACCGCGCCGGCAAGACGATCGAATACGACAGCGCCACCGGCCGCATCACCAATATCCCCGAAGCCAACGAGTTGCTCCGCCGAAAATACCGGCCGGGATGGCCGCTGGACGGTTAGCGGGCAACAGATCTTTGTAACGTCTATCGGCGTTCCGTCGAAGCGCCCGCCTGAGGTCCATTCTCGCTGTACCAAACCGCTGTGCGATTTGGATGAACTTAATGATTGACCCCCTGGCATAACTCAGGGGGAGTATGTTCAATCATCTTTCTCGCGTCATTCGCGGTTGGGGACTCCAATGTTTCACTGTGACTCGCATTCAGGATGACAGAGGCTCGCCAGGCATCTGACTTACATCCATAAGATTTATATTGATTTAAATGATAGTATCATAAATAATTTAACAATTGGAACTCGTTGGACTGCTAAGAATTCACATCGAAGCCAGTCACAGGAATGTCTCCTTTATGCGCTGGTGGTTTAATCCTGCTTTGCCTCCCGTCAAAAGTTCTTGCTGGGGGCAAGGTGGTGTCATGGGGAGCGACAAACTTCAATCTTCATGAGCCTTGTGTAACGAAGGTGGTGGCCTGGGGGCGAAATTCCAACGGCCAGATGGACGTGCCACCCGACTTGACGCATTATCGGTGGTGAGAATTGCAGCGTAGGGGGGCAATATGCAAGGTCAAACAAACGTCCCGTCTGAATTGACCAACGCGATTGGGATTGCCGCAGGCTATTACCATAGTCTCGCCCTGAAGTCGGACGGCGCCGTGGTGGTGTGGGAGACAATTCGTATGGTCAAACGGATCTGCCGCGGGACCTGAAAAGCGCCGGTTTGGGTTGGGGGATTATCGCCACGGTGCCGGAATCCGAACTGCTGCGTCCGGCTCAACGCACGCGAAACATTACGCTGGGGCTTTGTATATTGTCCCTGTTGGCATGTGAGATCATAATTCTGGCTGTCACCCGGTCAGTCACCCGCCCGCTCAGGATAGCGATCAATCATTTGGACGATACGGCCATTCGGCTCGTGTCCGGGGCGGATCAGATCGCCACCGCCAGCCAATCGCTAGCCAGTGGCGCGAGCCAGCAGGCCGCATCCCAGGAGGAAACCAGTTCTTCGCTCGAGGAAGTGTTGAGCATGGTCCGACAGAACACCAAAAACGCGAATCGGGCCAACCGCCTAGCCAAACAGGCGAGGGAATCGGCCGGGGCCGGCACCGCGAGAACCCAGTCGATGATGAGCGCGTTGGAAAACATCAATGCCACCGGTTCTCAGATACATCAGGCCATGGAGGCCGCGAGCGAGGCTAACAATGAAGTGGTCAAGATCATCAAAACCATCGATGAGATTGCCTTTCAAACCAACATTCTTGCCCTGAATGCGGCCGTCGAAGCGGCGCGCGCCGGCAATGCCGGAATGGGATTCGCCGTGGTGGCGAACGAGGTGCGGAGTCTAGCCCAAAAAAGCGCGGAGGCGGCTCGCGAAACCACTCTCCGCATCGATGGCGCCATCAGCAAAACGGAACACAGCGTGAGCATGAGCGACAGCAACCCCGATTCAGCAATCCGGCTCCCCGCAAATGGAGCCTCGGGCAAGGATCATGCCCGACCCCAGTGCTCCCTGGGGCAATCCAAACTCGACAACTGCCAACAAAGCCCACTGCCTTTAAAAACGGAGGCGGATAACCCCCCCGTTCCGTCGTTTCGTGATTTCTCTTAATTTTCGGCGCGATAGTACTGGGCCGCCGCGTCGGCGTTGATCTCCAGCGGGCTGGCACTCGGCAGCGCCACATCCCGGTAAGGTCCTTCCGGCGTATCGGCGGCCTGGAGCCATCCTGTAAAGGTCATTTTGATTTTTGCAGCATCACTTTTTTCAATGCGCAGCGTCGGCGTGGGAATCCCGTCGGGACCCCAGACGCGTATGTTCGAGACCAGCGCATAACGGGGCCATTGATTGCCATTCATCCAGCACATAATGCAGTTAATGCCGCTCCCGGGATCCGCCTCGCCCGGACAACGCCTCATCCCAAACTCAGGCATGGCAATCGGATCGGCGAAGAGAGGATCTCCGACGTGCGGATCGATCCACGCGAGGTCGCCGTCATGTTTCGCGGTTTGCCAGATCTCCGCTTCGCCATCCCGCTGGACAAAATTGTCGTAAGTGTTCACGTAGGTGAGATCGCCGGCCGCGCCATTGGCGACGTACATGATGGTTTTCATGTGGAGCACTTTGCCGTCTTTGAACTCGGGTCCATGATCAAACCAGCTGCCGCCGCCGCCGCAGGCGCCAAGCCCGTTGTAGCGGCAGTCTTGACGCGAGCTCAGGCGCACACCCGTGCTGAGTTCGCTATACTTCCAGTTGGGATTGCCAAGATCACCGTCGGCCGTTCGGTTCGCATAATCGGCCAGGCCGAAGCCATGATCAAAACCGGGCAGGCTCGCGTTGTAGGTATTGGTTTTGGAATCGTAGTCAGCCGGGATTTCATTCGTGCAAATGAACTGCCAGTCCCACGTGACCGTGATCGGCCCGGTCATTTGCTTGGGAATATCCATTTTCCAAAAGTAAGTGGCGGCATTCGTGCCGAAATTCCCGTCCGACGCCACTTTCATTTGCCCGCCCCCCAGTGCGGTAGTGTTCGTTGCGGTGACGATGTAATACGGCTCGGTCTCGCCTTCAGGCACCCAACTCTTGCCGTTGTTCAGGGGGCTGTACGCTGCCGGATCGGGTTCATTCGCATTCACCCAGTCCCAGTTGGCGTTGGCGTTCTCCCATTTGTTGCCGATCGACGGCTGGCCGATCATCCAGCCGTTGGTGTAACCCTCCAAAGCTGAAAATTTAGTTTTGAAGAGCAATTGCGCTTGAACATCAGCCGCAATCAGGATCAGCAAACCAGCTCCCAGCAAGCCAAGCGTGTGCGATGTTTTCATAATGACCTTATCTGGATTTCCTCCTCTCGGTTCCGAGAATGCCCCCTTCCCCCGCCCGCCAGCCGTTGACCGATCCTTTCCGAGCCATGCCGTCGAAGACGGGTGGAACAGGCCAAGTCCAAGGCTGCGGCGAGAATTCAAGGAGTTGATGGTTCTTTATACAAAAAACACTTAAGCATTCAAGTCAAAACTTTCACCGCGCTGCCGCGGATTTCGATCCGAAGAACTGGGAGAGGGCGGAAACCGGTCCCGCAGGAGCGGCGCCGGGGCATCGAACCACGCCAGATTTGAAGGATCGGCAAACCGGAATCCGCCGACTCTTCCCGGTATGCGATCCGCGTCAATTCGGATACTGGCCTTTGTCTCCCTGGTGCGGGTAGACCTGCTCGTAATGGGGCTCGTTATCGTTGTTCCATCGCCGGCGCCAGCGGTCGTTTTTCGGATCGACGACATCGCTGCGTTTGGCGGATTCGGCATGGCCATCGCAGAACATGACCACCGTCTTGCCGTTGTGCCGCTTGCCCGGCCATTGATCGGATTCCTTGGGATCGACATTGCCATCCCAGGACTTGTCGGATTTGGTATCCGTCAGCATCAACATTTCCACCGGCCGGATCACGCGGCTTTCGGGCATCTCGGGTTGGGTGGGAGGATTGACATCCCCGCCAAGGCCCAACTGCTGGCTGATGGTCATGGTGACCGGGCCATTGCCCCAGTCATTGTAGCCGTAGCTCATGCCGGCGCCGCTGGCCGATGCGGTGAGAAAATCAACCCGGCCCTTGAGCGACTTATTGACGTTGGTATTCCACTTGAATTCGGCCTTGTTGGCGGGGCACCAAAACGAGTCACGGTTGGTGCCCATCTGGGAAAAGAGCCGCAACGGCCAGATATAGTAGAATTCAGGCACCTTGATGCAACCGGGGTAATACCGGTATTCGCCCACATACATGACCGTGGCGATGCCCAACTGCCTGAGATTGTTCATGCAGGCAATCTCATGGGCTTTAGACTTAGCCTTGGCCAAGGCCGGTAACAGCATGCCGGCAAGGATGGCGATAATCGCTATCACCACCAGCAATTCAATTAGGGTAAAGGCGAGTGCCGATCGGAATCGTCGACCCACCGCGGAACGGGGTGTCGAAGACGGGACTTCAGGATTCGCCAACTGTGTGGAAGAAACATCGTTCTTTTTCATCGGACAACTCCAGGGCCTGGCAACTCCCAAGCCGACAATCGACCACAGCACGGGTTGGGCTCCATGCATTCGCGGCCAGATCGATATCACGTTTGGATTCACTTTTAGCTTACCACAGGAAGACAAACAGAGAAGGAGGATTCTGCTCAGAATTTGTAGAATTCAGGTCGCCGCTGCCCAGCGAAAAAAGGAAGAGGCCCCGAGGGCATGCATTCGCACACCGGATATCAACGTCCGGCCAGGGGACCGGCCTGTCGCCGATACTGTGCCGGGGTCATGCCTAAGCGGCGTTTAAACACTGCCCCCAGGTATTCCTGGTGCTTGAAACCGGATCTTTCGGCGACCTCAGCCAAGGCCAACCGGGTTCCGCTGAGGAGACCACAGGCATGGCGAAGCCGGGCGTTGAGCATCTCCTCATGCACGGTGCGGCCCAGGACTTTACGAAAACGCCGTTGCAGGACACTCCGGGAAAGACCGGCGTAACGGGCCACCGCATCGACCTTGAGGCCGTCCCAGGCCCGTTCCCGGATAATTTTTAAGGCAAGAGCCAGGTTACGGTCTGGAATGGCGAGCACATCAGTGGATTGCCGGGTAATAATGCCGCCCGGGGCAATAAGAATCGGCGACGCCGGGCGAAGCCCTCCATGAATGAACTGAGCCAGGAGGGCGGCGGCTTCATAACCCACCTGGTTATGCGCCGGCCAGATGCTGGACAAGGGAGGATTGGCGACCTCGCACAAGGCGTCATCGTTATCGACGCCAATCACGGCCACTTCGTCCGGCACACCCACTTGGGCCCGTCGGCAGGCCTCCAGAAAATC
The DNA here is from genome assembly GCA_022709905.1 of Verrucomicrobiota bacterium. Taxonomy (GTDB): domain Bacteria; phylum Verrucomicrobiota; class Verrucomicrobiia; order Limisphaerales; family UBA1319; genus JAKLHY01. Next base: position 90,309 of record JAKLHY010000025.1, read on the forward strand.
CAATCCGCGCTGATCACTGCAGACCATGACGCCGACGGGTTTGGGCAAGGTCTGAATCCAACGGGCCAGCCTGTTTTCCCGCTGTTCCCAAGTCACGGTCCGGCGAACATGGCGGGGCAAATCGAAGGCGTCCAGATTGAACTCATGTTCCCGGAGACAAGTCCTGAAGGCCTCACGACGTCGGATCGACCAGTTTTCGTCGGTAATGCCAAAGTAACCGAAATGCTGAAACCCGCGCTCGATCAGATGAGCGGCCGCCAAACGTCCAATTTGGCGGTCATCAACATGAACCAGAGGAATGCCGGTCTCAGGCACCATGCCCAGGACGTCGACGGCCGGCAATCCCGTTGCCAAAACCGCTTCGGCCATCTTGCGATTCTGGATTCGGGCAATGATGCCGTCCCCCCGCCATCCCTCAAGCCATTGAGGGACGGAGTCCTCGAGGCTGCGCGGCTCATGAAACAGGGCCCAGGATTCGTGTTCCCGCACATAACGGGCGATTCCCCGCAAAATATCGCGGCCCGAGCCCAGCGAGGTCTCGACCAGGAGCGCCACGTGCAGGCGCTGCCGGAGGACGGCCGGTTTCACGCGCGGATGTTGGATCCCGGAAGGCATACGATTATCCTGAAACCATAAACGCCTCGCGCCTCACTCTAGGAACTCGTCCAGAAGCAGATCCGGGAATCCGATTCTTTTGTCGGTTCAAGGCTCCGGCAAAGGTCATTGTGCAAATATGGACAGAGACAGCGCGGCTGTCATCTGAAAATGCCGGATCAAAACATACCGCAGTGGCACCAAGTCTCCCTTGGAGAACTCAGTTCGGACCAGACGACCTTTCTGATCGTCCTTTTCCGTTGGTTGTAGCTCTCCTATAGCAGCGCGTTTAATGAAACCCACCGGATTCGCGGACATCTCTTCCAGGGGCGGTTCCGGTCGGTGCTGATCTAGGACCTGCGGAGCGTGGTGCAGTTGGCCCGCTCCCTGCATCTGAACCCCGTGAGCATCCGGGGACTGGGACTGGCAAAGGGCGCGGCACTATGGGCCAGGTTGGCGGGCAGAACCAATGTGGGAGCTTAGGGTCTGCCCTTAAAATAGTAGTTAACGGTGTTTTTTGTTTTCAGTCAGCCCAGATTGCCCGATTGCGCCCGGATGAATCGCGCCGGACCTCCCGCCTCCATTGGGCCCGTTGCTAGCTCATCGCGGTCCCTTAGCCAACGCCAGGCCATCCCCCGCATCCCGCTGGTTTAGTCCCGCATCCTGCTGCAACCCCCTCGCCGCCATCGGTCGCAGCGACGACTCCAAATACCATTCACAGAGGCGTGCCACTGCCCCTTCCAACTCCTCGACTGGCACCACCAACTCGTCCTCCACCGATCGTCGCGCCCTGGGCTTTTGAAAAGTCTCAGCTTCGCGAATGTTTTCGGATTGCTCAGATAAGGCCTCCAGCGACAGTTTAGGAGAAATCTCCATCTGGCTCCCATTGACTGCCCCCAAAGGCAATGGGGTCAGATCCATACTATTGATTCTGCTGAAAAACAAATTGTATAATAGGGCTATGCAGTTGACTCTTGTGGTTTATTCCTGCACATTAGCTCCGTGCCTGCGCCAGACTATCCTCAAACC
>JAKLHY010000250.1 GCA_022709905.1 Verrucomicrobiota bacterium
TGTAAAGAATCGCGACGCTTTTTGCAGACAGGTAGAGTGGATCTGCGCGGGATCGATCCCGTCAAAGGGATTAGTTCAGGTTGAATCGGTTGATCCTCATGATGGCGCTTTCATGGTTTAGGATGGGCGAAGAACCAGTCCAAAAGCCGGGGGTAAAACTCTGTTTCGTGGGTGGCATCATAGACGATCAGGGTATGCGTGGCACCGATGATCGACCAGAGCTCGATGGCGCCGCCGGCGGGGTAGTTCAAATAGCGCGTGACGACTGTATCCGCCCCCGGCAGATTGGATCCAGATGGCGAAGCTTTTAGAACGAGATCCAGCGTCGGCGCTGGGTCCGTGACCGGGTCGCTCGCCCCGTTGTAGCCCGCCCAAATCAGGGCGCTCCGCACCGCGCCAGGAAAGGGAGGTGTAATCCCGTCCGGGACGGCTCCCTCGCCACGTCCATAGTAGCTATTCCATTCGTCAGCGGTGCCGCACATGCAGAGGATGTTGACGGGCTCAGAGGGGTGGCAGTCACTGGCGTTCAGATAGGTATTGTCCGCCATATTGGCGATGCCGGCGATCAGATCGGCCGAGTGGCAGGCCATGGT
>JAKLHY010000251.1 GCA_022709905.1 Verrucomicrobiota bacterium
GAAGACGAGGTAGAACACGGTCAGCCAGGCATTGCTGTTGGCGACGGGATTCTGCAGCCAGCGCTTGGTGATCAGGTCCCAATGGACGCGGATCAGGTAGAAGGCAACGATGTCATTGAAGAAATTGGTGATCGCCTTCTCGGTCAGCGCGCTCTCGACCATCGGCTGGAAACGGGCCTGCAGCGAGCCTTCCGGCGGCGGTGCGGCTGGAATGATCGCCGCCTTGAGCTTGTCGAGCAGCGGCTGGAAACCTTCGTTCAGATTGAAGGACGACGCGGCTTGTGGTGCCGCGGCTGGCGCTTCTTCAAGCGGCAGGTTCGGCAGCAAGCCAAACAGATGGCGTGCTACCTCGGCCGTGCTCAATGCCTGGGCATCGTAACGAATGGAAATCCGCTTCCAGCCGCGGTCGACCGCAGCACTGCTCAGGCCGGCCAAGGTTTTCATGCCCTGTTCGATGGCGGCAACGGCGGCTTCGCCGCAGATTTCATCGGGCAGTTCGAGGCGCAGGTAGCCCGGTTCGCGGTGCAGAACGACGATACGTTGTGCCAGTTCGGCAGCTTGCGTCATGGTGCCTCCGTCAGGCAGCCGGGGT
>JAKLHY010000252.1 GCA_022709905.1 Verrucomicrobiota bacterium
GCTTGACCTGGCGCGGCTCGATCCGGCCGTCCGGCATCGGGCCGACGTTGAAGAGCAAGTTGCCATCGCCACCAGCGCAGCGGATGAGCGTCTCGAGGCACTCGGCCAGTGACTTCATTTGGTCATCCGGCTTCCAGGCCCACTGCTTGCAGATGGTGATGCAGCTTTCCCAGGGGCGGTGGTGCTGGAAGGTGCCGATGCGCTGCTCCGGCGTGTCGTGGTCTTCCGGCAGACCATTGCGGTTGTTGATGATGATGCGCGGCTGCAACTCGCGGATCATGGTGTTGACGGCCTCGGCGTCGTAGTCCTGGGCGGTTTTGCCGAGGCCATCGAACCAGAAGATGTCCAGCGTGCCGTAGTTGGTGAGAAGCTCGCGGACCTGCGTCTTGAGGTAGGCCAGGTAGTTGGTGTGGCGGTCAGTGAAGGCGTCCGGGTGACGCCAGTTGGGTTGGGAGTAGTAAAGACCAAAACGCAAGCCGGCACGGTGGCAAGCGCCAGCCAGTTCCCGGACCACGTCCCGTCGGAATGGGCTGTCGGGCGAGGTGATCTTGTAGTCGTCGGCCTGGGTGTCGAACATGCTGAAGCCGTC
>JAKLHY010000253.1:0-319 GCA_022709905.1 Verrucomicrobiota bacterium
CGCGGGCAACCAAAAACTGTTCATCGCGGTCCTGGCTCCGACCCGCGATTTCATCCCTCTGGGGCTTCGTGAAACGCTCATCTTTACCGTCCTGTTCGCCGGGATGTTGCTGCTGGCTTTCCTCATGGCCACCCATTTCAGCCGTCGGGTAGCGCGCCCGCTCGAAATCCTGGCTGCGGACAGCGAACGAATCGGCCGGTTGGAGCTGGAGCAGCCGGTGACATCGCCGTCCCTCTGGCGGGAAATAGCCAGCCTCGCCGTCGCCCAGGACCACATGCGGAAAATGCTGCTGGCTCACCGCCATGCGCTCGGGCGGGCT
>JAKLHY010000253.1:329-588 GCA_022709905.1 Verrucomicrobiota bacterium
GCTGGAGCGCAAGGTGGACGAGCGAACGCGCGCACTGGCCAGGGAAAAACAGAAAGCCGAAGCGGCGACTCGCGCCAAGAGCCTGTTTCTGGCCAATATATCCCACGAAATCCGCACGCCGATGAATGCCATCATCGGTATGGCGTACCTGGCGATGAAAACCGAACTGACCGGCCAACAGCGCGATTACGTGCAAAAGATTCACGACGCCGGCTCCTCCCTGCTGGGAATCATCAATGATCTCCTCGACTTCTCCAAG
>JAKLHY010000254.1 GCA_022709905.1 Verrucomicrobiota bacterium
CTCGCCCGCCGTGGCCGAGTTGCCTTGCTGGCCAAGACCAAGGCAAACCTCAGCCGCGACCATTACGAGGTCATCATTGTCCAGGAACGCAAGGCTCACGTATGGCCGAACGGAATCGAAAGCGAGGCGCACGAGGCCATGCCTTGTTCCGAGGATTGGGGAAAATACGGTTGGACCCCCTTTGATGAGCAACGAGCGTGGGAAATGTTTAAGGCCAAGTGCCGGGAATGGCCGGAAAGCGGGTGTACTAGGCCCAAGGACGCGTTTGAATCGCCGGAAGGTGTCAGGACAGCGGACAAAACATCCGGCGAGTTTCTGTCGGGCGCAGAGAAGAATGCTGGCGGACAGCCGATGCAAAAACGGAATTCTACCGGTAACTCAGAGGAACCGGTAGAAATACCCACCCTTGGCGCACTTGGTATTTAGAAAGATTAGGGGGATAAACAGATGAAAGCAATATCCATTGCGAGCGAATTCAAAATTGAGAAAACGAAGTATAGACTGGACAGACGATCTGGCCGTGTCGTTCTGTTCGAGCGCAGGCATCCGGGTGCCTTCGGAGCCACGTGGTTGGTTAGCGTCGTGGAG
>JAKLHY010000255.1 GCA_022709905.1 Verrucomicrobiota bacterium
GGTTAAGTTTTCGGGCGACAAAACCATGAAAACTCAACGACAACCTCGGCCCACCGTCAAAGCGATCCTCGATGAACAGGTCACGCTGAGTGTCGAATGTCTAGATCGCCTTTACCTCAACGGTTATGTCCCCGGTCTGCAGACCGGAGCTGGCTTGGTCCGATTTCTGGTCCAGCACTTAAAATTCCCTGTGGCTTCCCCGGCCCTGTTGGGCCAAATCACTCAAGGGTATGTGCGGCGCGTGGAAGCCTACATCCAAAAACATCGGTTGCCCGTGGTTCACTTTCAGAAAAGAGAACGCAAAGATCGGATTGCCCGCCAACTCCGACGCCAACACCCCGTGCAGGATGGCGTGGTGTTTGTCGGGACCGCCCAGGAAAAAGCTTACGCCTTCAAGGGCCCCAAGAGCTCGTCGGGTCCGGGAGGCTGGGTCCGGTTTGATTACACCCGCCAACCCGTGTTCGTGAAACACTATTATTTCTATCTCCAGGATGCCCAGTTCGGGGAAGCCTTCATCAAGGTCTGCACCTATGCCCCCTTCGCCATCAAGCTCTACCTCAACGGCCATGAATGGGCCAAACGCCCGC
>JAKLHY010000256.1 GCA_022709905.1 Verrucomicrobiota bacterium
GTCGGTTTCTGTAATTCCAAGATATCCTCGGCATCACTAAGACGGCCGGAATAGGGACCGAAGACGCGAACATTGGCCTTCACGCCATACCGCGAACGAAAGGCCGATATCATGGCGGGATCGTCCGGATCAAGACGGACGATCAGGATGTGTTCCCCGGCGGCCAGCGTCACTCCGGTGGGAAAATCAAAAGCAACACCGCCGTTCACCCGCCAGGTGCTCGCTGGACGGGTCGCGTTAAACAAGGAAACAGACTGCGAAGATAAGTTCAGCAATTCGATGTATTCGTCGTCCTCCACCCTATTGGCGGCGCCAGGTTCGGGCGGATGATACATGATTTCGTTGATCACCAGCGGGCCGACTCGCGGGCCCGAGTTGTCCGAGCCCAACGTGCGCACGGTCTGGGCGACGAAGTGCTCTTTCCCATCGCTGGTCATGAGACGCCCGAAGGAAATCCCTTCGTCGGCGGCGCCAAAACGGTGTCCATGAACATAGCCGGTTAGAATGCCTTGGCCATCCGCGCTGAATAGCCAGACCTCGTCGCCATCCGCCCCCAATCCAAAGGCCTTGTTTCCAAAATTAAATTC
>JAKLHY010000257.1 GCA_022709905.1 Verrucomicrobiota bacterium
ACTGGTGTCCCAGAAACTACATAGAAGGTGACCGCCGCCGGATGAAAATGGCGACGGTTGACACCACCTGGCTCGTACTTCACATCTATGACTGTGAAGTCCAGATTCGCTGTGCCGTCCACTCCGCGTACTATGAGATCCGTAGGTGTTACCCCAGATTTTTGTGGGATGTCTTTCGGATCTTGTGCGTGAGCTACAGACGCAGCTAGAGCCGCCCCGAATAAGATGAGTTTAGTTAGTCTGTTCATTTTCAATCTCCATTTCGATGAGTGCCGCATAACGACCCAAGCTCAGCGACCCGGCGCACGGGACGCGTGGATTGCAAACCACGACGTCATGCCGGGTTCGCTGCAGCGCATGGTTATGCGGCACTTGGTTGTGTACTTCATGGGCCTCTACTTTTCTGCTTACGACCAAAGGCGGCTGGTCGCGGTTACATTTTCCTTTCGTGATTATGAGGCGAAACTTTCTATTCAAGGCTTTCGGATGGATCTTCCTTTACCTTTTTCAGCCACGATGAATTCCAGCCATCGAACACCTTCAGTCTTACTAGGGTTCCAATGGGAATGAGTGGTGCCGGCCGGAAC
>JAKLHY010000258.1 GCA_022709905.1 Verrucomicrobiota bacterium
TCGATGTAATCGAAAAAAGCGGAAACGGCCCGCTCCAGTTTTCGGATTTCTTCTTCCCTCAAATAGTTTTTCGCCACCAGCGAATCGGATTTCAACACCCGGCCATCCGGCGCATTCTTGTAGGTGCTCATGCCCATCAAGGGCTGGCTGGCGTCGGCCTTCAGCGAAATGATTTCGGCGGCCGTGTGGCCGGTGATCGCAAAATGGAACTTGTCCTGTACATGGGCGTAAAACAGCCGCGTGGTCTCGGACTTCGGGTCGTAATCGATACTGCACTCGGCGAAAATATCCGTGATCTGCTGATAAATCCGCCGCTCGCTGGCGCGGATCGAGCGCACCCGCTCCAGCAACTCACGGAAATAGTCCTTGCCGAAGTAGCGGCCATTCTTCAGGCGCTCATCATCCATGGCAAAGCCCTTGATGATGTACTCCTTGATCAGGGCAGTTGCCCAGATGCGGAATTGCGTCGCCTGCGCCGAATTCACCCGGTAGCCAACCGAGATCACCGCATCCAGGTTGTAGTACTCCAATTTGCGAGTGACCTGACGCGCGCCTTCTTGCTGAACTGTTTCCAAAATGGAAAGAGT
>JAKLHY010000259.1 GCA_022709905.1 Verrucomicrobiota bacterium
GGCAGCGCGATCCCCGCCGACGAATTTGAGTACATCGAACTCCAGAACCTTTCTCCGACCAGCACGATGGATCTGAACGGCGTCCGGCTGGTGGATGGCATCGAGTTCCAGTTCCCCAGCGTGCAGCTCGCGCCCGGAGCTCGGATTCTGTTGGCGAAGAATCCCATCGCTTTCGCCGCTCGTTACGGGGAAGGTCTGCCTCTGGCCGGTCCATTCACGGGTAACCTGGACAACGCCGGCGAACGCATCCGTCTTCTCGACGCGAGCAACGAGGAGATACTCGACTTCTCCTATGAGGACGACTGGCATCCCCTGACTGATGGGCACGGTTTCTCGCTGGTTGTGGTGGAGGAGAATGCCGATCCGGATGCCTGGAACCGGGCTGGTCAGTGGCGGGCCAGCAGCGCAATCTTCGGGTCGCCCGGCCTTTGGGATCCGCCTCCAAAAGTTCTTCCTCCCGTCGTAATCACCGAGGTGCTGACCCGTCCCGAGGCGGCCCCGCAGCGCGATGCCATCGAATTGTTCAATCCCGAAGATCATCCCGCGGACTTGAGCGGTTGGTGGTTGACTGACGACTTCAACGAAC
>JAKLHY010000026.1 GCA_022709905.1 Verrucomicrobiota bacterium
TCCCATACCGCCCCCCACGCCGGTTATACCACCGGCTATACCGCTGCTTGAGTTCCTTCATGAACACCGATACATCCCCCATCCGCCCCTCCATCCCCCGCCTCACATCCTCCGGCACCCGCCCCGTCTGCCGAATCCCCTCCCGCGCCACCTTCACCCACAGCCCCCGCTTCCCATACAAGGCCTCCATCCGCCTCACCAATTCCTCTTCCCCTAAAACCCCAGGCTCGCCCACCCGAACCAGAATGTGCAAGTGATTGGACAGGATACAGTAGGTAATCACCTCCATCCCGCAAAAGATCGCCAGCCGCCCCATCAACCCCACCAGCTTCTCCTTGCCCAGATCGTCCAGCAAGGCCTGCCCCCCCACAATCCGCGATATACAGTGATAAACCACCCGCCGCCCCTGAACCTTGATCCTGGCTAATCTCATAATACCCCCCAGCCTACCCGGAATACCGAGAGAAGGTCAATAATAATGAACCTGTCACTTTATTTACCCCTACGGGCTTCACAGCGACCGAATACTTTGGCGCGATGAACATCCAAAGCCGCCAAATAAGCCCATGCCCCCTTGCGCTCATATTCGTGTTCCATCTTTATGGGCAAGCCGGCCGCGGCCGGCACCATGGCATGGAGGAGGAGGCGTGCCTGAATGCTGGTCTTTTCATCGGTAGAGATCACGAATTCATCCTGGCGCAGGGCCTTGCCGCGCCATGGGCGCTGGTATCGATCCAGGATCCGGCGGGCTTTGAGCGCGAATTCTGAATCGCGCGGAAAGATCCAGCAGCGGTGCTGCCAAGGACGAATGGCATCTTCATGTAACCAATGCCAGAGGGTCGTGCCACTCAATTGGGCGACCAAACCCGTGCGGCAAACGTGTTGCTTCAGTTCGTCCAGACTCCAGCAGGAAAGCGGTACGTCATACGTGGCGGGCAGTGCACACGCCAAAGCTCTAATCTGCACGATCAGTTCTGTGGGAAAAAGACCGGGGGCGACCCGGTCGGGGATGTTCTTCCAACTCCGCTAGGCGCTCCTGGAAGAACCGCTTGCGCCAAAGGCTGACGACTTCTCGTCTCGTATCCAGGCAGCGTGCAATGTCATCATTGGACAAACCCTGAGCTGCATAGAGGACCATCCTTTGCTCAGACAAAGAAAAGTGTAAAGACGGCTTATCAGGAGATCCTGGATCACGACCTTGGGCTTAAACGGTCATGATTTCCTTCTCTTTCACAGCGAGATGATTGTCGAGCTTGGCGATGTAATCATCGGTCAGTTTCTGAATCTCTTTTTCGGCGCTTTTCTCCTGGTCTTCGGTGATTTTGCCGGCTTTGGTTTCCTGTTTGAGGTGTTCGATGGCTTCACGCCGGACATGCCGGATGGCCACGCGACCGTCTTCGGCCATTTTGCGGACGACCTTGGTAAATTCCACCCGGCGCTCCTGGCTGAGTTCCGGGAGGACCAGGCGGATGAGCTTTTTGTCGATGGAAGGATTTATGCCGAGATTGCTTTTTTGGATGGCCTTTTCGATGGGATGCAGGGTGTTGAAATCCCAGGGTTGGATAAGGATAACGCGAGGCTCAGGAGTGGTGATGCCGGCCAACTCGCGAATGCGCATCTGCGATCCATAGGCTTCAACCATGATGTTTTCGACCAGGGCCGGGGATGCCTTGCCGGTGCGAACGCCGCCGAATTCGTGCCGCACAAATTCCTCGGTCTTCAGCATCTTCTCTTCCGCGGTAAGAATGATGTCATCGAGTGTCATAACCAGGATTCATTGGGTTGATTTGGATGGTTTTTCGGAACATGCCGTGTAACGGATTCCGATTTGCGCGGTTGCAGCCGCACAAGGATTATCAGGGGGGCCGTCCTCATGCCGTAACGAGCGTGCCCACTTTCTCTCCCATGACCACACGCTGCAAATTGTGCGGACGGAAGGCGTCGAAGACAATAATGGGCATGTGATTGTCCATGCACAACGAAAAGGCGGTGGAATCCATGATTTTGAGCTGGCGCTGGAGGGCCTCCAGGTAACGAATATGCTGGTAGCGCTTGGCTTTTGGATTTTTCATGGGATCGCTGTCATAAATGCCATCGACTTTGGTGGCCTTGAGGATGACATCGGCGCCGATTTCGTTGGCTCGCAAAGCGGCGGCGGTATCGGTTGAGAAGTAAGGATTGCCTGTGCCTCCTCCGAAGATGACCACGCGTCCTTTCTCGAGGTGGCGGACGGCGCGGCGCCGGATGAAAGGCTCGGCGACCTGAGACATGGCGATGGCGCTTTGAACCCGAGTGGCGACCCCGCGCTTTTCCAGGGCGTCCTGGAGGGCGAGGGCATTGATGACCGTGGCCAGCATGCCCATATAATCACCTGTGGCGCGTTCGATGCCCCGTTTGCTTCCAGGCAAGCCGCGGAATATGTTGCCTCCCCCCACCACAATCACGGTTTCGACGCCGAGCCGCTTGACTTCCTGAATCTCCGCCGCCACGCGTTGCACGGATTCAGGACTGATGCCCACGCCTTCGTCCCCTCCCAGGGCTTCTCCGCTCAGTTTCAGCAGGATTCGCCGATATTTCGGATTACCGTTTTTTTTCATTGACATAACAAACATTCAGAAAACAGAGCTGGCGAGAAAGCGGGCCCAAGGCGTCCCGGGCCACCGAAGCGGCAAACCTGGCGGGCAGGCGAAGGACGCCAGGTCCAAGCAGCGATCAGGATGGCGGACCCACTTCATTGGAACCTGTTTGTACCAATCCGGCCGCCAGCCGTCAAATCCGATCGGGAAAAGGATTTAACTGGATCGGAGAGTGGACTCTCCGGGGCAATCACCTGAGGAAAGCAGATCTCGCGGTTGCTGAATGGGGCCGGCTTGGCAAAGTCGGCGCGAGGGGCGAGAAAACCTCGAGCCAAAAAAAACCGGATCCGTGAAACACGAATCCGGTGATCGGGAAAGAGGAGGGGATCACTCGGGGAAGGCTTCACCCACCTGGAAACGGACAAACCGGCGTACGGAGATTTCGTCTCCGAGTGTCTTGCCGATGGCCTGAACATGCTCGCGAACCGTGATTTCGGAGTTCTGTTTCACATAGCCCTGATCGAGCAGGCAGACGGTTTGGAAATATTTTTCGAGTTTGCCCTCGATGATTTTCTGAATGGCCTGTGGCGGCTTGTTCTTGACCTGTTCGCGGGCAATTTCCTTTTCCTTTTCGATGATGGAAGGATCCAGGCGTTCGCGGGAAACGGCCGTGGGATTGGCGGCGGCGATTTGCAGAGTGATGTCGCGGACCAATTGTTTGAAGTCATCGTGGGCGACGGTGGCTTCCTGGCCTGCGCCGACCTCGACCAGCACCCCCACTTTGCCGCCGGTATGGATGTAAGCGGCGACGGAGCCGTTGCCGCTGACCTCGATGCGTTGGACGCGGGAGATTTTGCAGTTTTCACCGGTCTTGGCCACCTGGGCGACTCGCAGGGCCTCGACGTCGGTCTCGGGATTCGTGGCGAGGGCGCGCACGACTTCGTCACAGAAGGCGCGGAAGCCCTCGTTTTTGGCGACAAAATCGGTTTCGCAGTTGATCTCGGCCAGGACGCCCACGCGGGCGCCGGGCAGGATATGTTGGACAATGACACCTTCTTTGGTGTCGCGCATAGCCTTTTTAGCGGCTGTGGCGACCCCTTTTTTTCGAAGCAAGTCCACCGCTGCATCGAGGTTGCCTTGGGTTTCCACCAGGGCTTGTTTGCAGTTCATCAGGCCCGCGTTGGTCATTTCGCGCAGTTTGCTGACCAGGGCCGCAGTAATTTCAGCCATATTTCTTACAGGTTCAGGTTTTGGAAGGCTGGAAGAGATCGGTCTTCCAGCCGTTCAAGCATTGGTTAAGATTGCGCCGGAGCCTCAGGATTCGGCGTTGCCAGGCTAGCCAAAGCCTCTGGAGAGGCGGGTTGGGGAGCTTCCACGGGTGCGGGAGCCGGAGCCGGGGCAGGAGCGGGCGCGGGGGCTGAGGCTTCTTGTTCGGCCTTTTGCCGTCCATATTTGGCCTCGTATTCGGCGCGGGCCTGGGTGATGGCTTGCACCACCGTGGTTAGCACCAGCCGAATGGAACGAATCGCGTCATCGTTGCCGGCAATCGGGTAATCGACCAGATCGGGATCGCAATTGGTATCGACGATGGCCACGATGGGAATCCGCAGGCGTCGGCCTTCGGCGACCGCGTTATGTTCGCGTTTGATGTCGATGATAAACATGGCGTCCGGTTGTTGATCCATGGCCCGGATGCCATCAAGATTTTTATGAAGACGCGCGGCTTCGCGCCGAAGAGCGGACTGCTCTTGTTTGCCGTAGTTGTTGATGCTGCCATCCGTATCCATCCGTTCGATTTCCTTCAATCGTCCGATGGATCGTCGGATGGTTTTAAGATTGGTCAGGGTACCGCCCAGCCAGCGTTCAGTGACAAAGAACTGTCCGCAGGTTTGCGCGGCTTCTTTGACACCTTCCTGGGCTTGTTTCTTGGTGCCCACAAAAAGGATGCGGCCGCCTTTTCGAACGGTTGCAGCCATGAAATCGCTGGCCGCTTCCAACTGGGATTGGGTTTTGCTGAGGTCGAGGATATGGATTCCGTTGCGGGAATCGAAGATAAAGCGTTTCATCTTCGGATTCCAGCGTTTGGTTTGATGCCCGAAATGGACACCCGCCTCCAGCAATTCTTTGATGCCGATGCTAATCACAAGTTCCTTTGGTTATCAGCCTGCCATTTTCGGACAGGCCATCCCGCGGAATCACGGGATTGGTTTCAGTGTTGTTCTGGCCCCCTGGCTCACTAGAGCCCGGGATGTTTGAGGCCGTAATCTTTTCGCCCCGGAGCCAAAGCTCCCCACGAAAAGAGAGTCAATCTAAAGGTTGCGAAGACGGCGCGCAATCTTTTTGTTTTGGTTTTCGGCCGGTTTTAGGACACCGCGTTTTGACCCGCCTGAGATCATCCTGAATACTCACGTTCAAGCCGTAGCGCAACCGACTCCGATTGCGTTCCTGGGGCGGCGACCGGCGCAAGGTATTGCAAAACCGTGACAAAACCGGATTAAGCTTGCAGGATGCTGAAGTTCCATGACGCGGCCAAAATCCTCGAACGACTTTTTTGGCAAACCGCCCGCTTTCGCGTGGCGCGCAGCCCTGATTCTGCTTCCGGTCGTCGTTCTCGCTATGACAGGCGTCCTCTTTCTTCAACGGGATGCGGCGTTCGGGTTGGCCGAGGCTCGCCGTCAGTCGGAGGAACTCCTGAACGAACTCAAGTCGCTGGTGCGCATTCCCTTGGAACTCCATGTCCAAACCAATCCGGTCCCGAGTTTTCTTCTGTTGATCGCGACCAATTCTGTCCCATTCGAACTCGATTCGGAGGCAAAATCCGGGCCATCGGATGACTGGATGTTCAAGTTCGAACAACAACATGGTCTGTCCTTGCGGGTGCATCTTCGTCACGGCGCCCTGCGATATCCCCCTTTCTACGATCCGGTTCCGCACCCCAGAGCTCTGCCATGGCAAGTCCTTTCCGGAGACCAACGACAACAATGGCTTTCGATGGAAGCTGTCGATCAGGAGACCGCGGATACCGATGCCCGGATCGATGCGTGCCGCCGATTCCTGGCCCAGGATCCGCCCCAGCCTTTTGCCGCGCTTGCTCAAGAGCGGCTTGCTCAGCTCCTGCTCAGTAGCCCGGACAGCCGGATCGAGGCCTGTTCATTACTCGATACCTTGGCAGCTTCAACGAACAAAGTGCGAACCGAAAGCGGTCTGCCCCTCGAGACTCTGGCGAGGTTCAGGCTCTTGCATCTGGGACTAAACTCCCCGGGCTCGCCTGTTCAGGACCGGGTCCCGCTGGATTTTTTGGCGCAGGTCATTGCGGAGCCATCCGCCTTGACTCCAGTCATCATCGAGGAAATTTCGCGCGCCATTTCCAATAACAGTCAAGGGCCATCGGAACTTAAGCTCTTGGAGGACTGGCACCGAGTGTGGAGAGGCCACGAGCAAGCCCGCTGGCTGAACGACGCCCTGGGAACGCGCTCCATGGCCTGGCTGAAGCGGGAGCAGGAGTGGTTGGCCTATCGCCTGCGGCGCGGGGCCGGAGAACTCGTGGTTGGCGTGCCGACGGACACCCTTCAAAAGACAGCTCATACTCTGAGCCAGCAACTGGGGTCCCGCGCCAATGTGTGGGAAGCCGATCTTGCTTTTGCGGGACGATCGTTTCTCATTCCAACCCAAGCGGCCCCTTCATCGGTCACTGCGAGCCCAATCCGTCAAAGCTGGAGTGTTGATCTGGACGATGCAACGTCCTCATCGCCCTTGGTGAGTTTGGGGGTGAGGCTCGCGCATCCCGAGGCCTATTTTGCGCAATACCGCCAGCGCCGACTTTGGTTTGCCTGGCTGATTGGAATCTCGGCCATTGGCGCCATCGTGGGGCTGTGGTCGACCTGGCAGGCCTTCCAACGCCAAGTCCGTCTTGCGGCCATGAAAAGCGACTTCGTCTCGAGCGTATCGCACGAGCTCCGTGCCCCGCTGGCCGCCATTCAACTGCTCGTCGATAGCCTCGAACGCGGTGTCATTCAGGACGAATCCCGTCGCAAGCAATACCATGGCCTGATCGGACGCGAGTGCCGGCGTTTGGCGACTTTGATCGGGAACGTGTTGGATTTTTCCCGGATCGAACGTCATCGCCTGAACTTTGAATTCGAGCCGACGGACGTGTTGCTGCTGGTCAAAGACACCGTGGCGGTGCTCACTCCCCACGCTGAGGAACTTCAAATCCAATTGAACCTCAAAACCGGCGAATCCGCGATATCCGATCGGCGCGTGGAAGCGATCTGCGATGGCAAGGCCATCCAGCAAGCGTTGGTTAACCTGATCGACAACGCCCTCAAACACTCGCCGGCCCAAGGAACCGTCACGGTTGGAATGGGGATTGGAGATGTTGCCATTGGGCCGATGGCCGAGGCAGGGGGATGTATGCGCACCGAGGCGAACCAGGAGGCATCAAGCGGTCCGGCTCGGCTCGCTGAGGCCAGCTCGCCCTACCCGACGAACAAGGCGGATCATTGGCTTCGACTCTGGGTGGATGACGAAGGGCCGGGAATTCCCGCCGAAGATCACGATCGAATCTTCGAGCCGTTCTTCCGGCGCGGATCCGAGTTGCGGCGGGAGACCCAAGGCATCGGGATTGGTCTCAGCATCGTCAAACATATCGTAGAAGCGCACCACGGCAGAATCCAAGTGCAAAGCCGGCCCGGCCCGGGCGCCCGCTTCGTCATTGAACTGCCCGTCCAACCGCCCCGCGAACCCAACCGAAACTGAAGATATCTCATGTTACCCGATCATCACTCCCACCCGTCGGATCCTCCGTCTGATCAGAACCAATCGGTCATCCGATCCCAACCCGCCGCGCGCCTATTGGTCATCGAGGATGAACTGGCGATGCGGATCGGCCTCCAGGATCGTCTCGAGGCCGAGGGTTATCGTGTGTTGATGGCGGTGAACGGTGAAGAAGGCCTGGAACGGGCCCTCGACGAGAAACCGGATCTGATTTTGTTGGACATCATGCTGCCGCGTCTGGATGGCTTTGCGGTATGCGCCGAGCTGCGCCGGCTCGCGTTCTCGACTCCCATCCTGATGCTCACGGCCAAGGGTCAAGTCGATGATCGCGTGCACGGGTTGGATTGCGGGGCCGACGACTACCTGGTCAAGCCCTTTAACGCGCGCGAACTCCTGGCCCGCATCCGCGCCCTGCTCCGTCGCCAGCAATCCGGCCAGTCGGCAATCACCGTTTTGCAGTTGGGCGAGGTCACGCTGGATTTTCCCCGGCAACAGGCCTGGCGGGGCAAGGGCGAGATCCATCTTTCCGCGCGCGAATTCAGCATGCTTCGTCTCTTGGCGGAAGCCCGGGGCGAACCGGTCACCCGCGAGCGTTTCCTCGATATCGTCTGGGGTTACACCGCGTTTCCCACCACACGCACGGTGGATAACCACATCGGCTATCTGCGGGCCAAACTCGAGCCCGATCCCGAGACACCGCGTTTTATTCAGACGGTTCATGGCGTGGGCTACCGCCTCGTCGTTCCCGATCAACCGTCCCGCAAATAACACCCCGCTTTTGCAGAAGTGTGACAAATGCAATGACAACCATGGGCAGAGTCATCCGCATGAAACTGCTAATATCAAATCCGCAACATCGGCGCTCAATCTTCAGTCCCATGAAGAATCGATTAATGTTCACGATGGTTTTCATCGTCATCACCGGCACGTTTCTCGCCGCTGAAGAGCTCACGGACCGGCTCCAGCGCGGGTTGCTCGAGGAGGAGGCCAATCTGAATTATCCGGCGGCCATCACCAACTACCAGGAGGTGGTTCGCCAGTCTGATGCTCAACGTCGAGTCGTGGCTACCGCCATTTTTCGTTTGGCAGAATGCTATCGCAAGCTCGGTCAGACCCATGAGGCCCGGGCTTATTACGAACGGGTGCTTCGCGATTTTTCGGACCAGCCGAATCTCGTGGCCCTCAGCCAACAGCATGTCGGACCCGCATCTTTGGCGAGCCGGGAGCCATCCACGCATCAACCATCGGGCGAAGACGCCGAACTGCTGCGCCTGCAGAAACTCCTCGAGACCAGCCCGGATCTGATTAACGCCCCAGACGACGATGGCCTCAGCTTGCTGAGCAAAGCAGCCGCTCAGGGACAGGTCCGAGTGGCCGAGTTTCTCTTGAGCAAGGGCGCTGAAATCAACCGCAAGGGTCGATCAGGTAAAACCCCGTTGATGGACGCCGTGGGAGCCGGCCACAAAGCCCTGGTCGAACGATTGTTGGAACGCGGCGCGGATATCCATGCGCGGAGCGCCAATCACATAACGGCCCTCCACATTGCTGCATCCAGCGGCTTTACTCTCCTGATCAAAACACTTCTGGATCATCAGGCTGGCATCGATGCTCAGGATGACACCGGCCGAACACCGCTCATCGATGCCATCTCGAAGAAAGAACAGGCGGCAGCTGTTACGCTCCTGGAGGCCAAGGCCAATCCGCGCCTCCTCGTTAAGAACGGGCATTCGGCGCTCTCCTACGCCGCCATGAATGGCCTGACCCATCTGGTGTCTCGGCTGGTTGAAGCCGGCGCCGAGGTGAATCCGGCTGCTCCTGCCCTCAATCCCTTGCGGCAGGCCATCATGGCCAATCAAATGGAGTCAGTGCTTTGGTTGCTGGATCACGGCGCCTCGGTTTCTCAAGCCGACATCCCCAATGATTCCATCGTCGTCCTGGCCTTGGAAAAAGGCAGCGTCGATGCGGCCATGGCTCTCATTCGAAAAGGCGCCAATGTCAATAATCCAGGGCCCAGTTTCCTGCGTGAAAAAGTACGAATAGGTGGTCAGTCGCCCAAAACGGCACACGCTTTGCATTATGCGGCTGCGGATGGACGGATGGACTTGCTCCAACTGCTGTTGGATCACCAGGCCAACGTCAATGCGCCTGACTCGATCAGCCAGGCGAAGCCTCTTCACTATGCCGTATGGAATAACCAAACCAATGTCATTCCGGTGCTGATTCAGAAAGGAGCATCGACAGAGGACACAGGCGGTTGGAACATCCTCCCGGTTCCCAACACTCCCGGTTCTCCCGGTCGGCGCCTCGCCCCGGGTTCCTACACTCCCATAGGCATGGCGATCGCCCAAGAGAACGCGGCCTTGGTGGACCTGCTCTTGTCTCACGGAGTTGATCCCAAAGGCATGGCTACAGAATCTACTTCCATCCTGTTCTGGGCAGCCAATCTGGAAAACGCGGAAGTCCTCAAAGCGGTCCTGGCCCATAAACCCTCACTGGTTCAAACCAATCTTCAAGGTTATCCAGTATTGTGGTATTCCGTGGACTGCGGATTAAACAAAACCCTCCGCCTGTTGCTTGAGACCGGTGCTGATCCCAACGCCAGTTTTCGTGGGGTGCCTTCCTTGTCGCAGGCGGTTTACAGGGACAATTTCAAGGCGGCGCAGATGTTATTAACGCATGGCGCAAATCCAAACATCATGGGATTCGTGGACAACTGGGCCACCCATTCGCCCTTGTCCTTGGTTCAACTCAAAATGCAGAATCTCAATAAATCGCCTTCTGCCTTTTCTGGCAACAGGCCCTCCCTTTCCGAGTATCAGGAGATGGAGGCCTTATTGCTCAAGCACGGCGCCAGCGAGTTCCTGGCCCGGCGTCAAGGCATCCACTTGGACCGTCCCGATTGGGACAGCGCCCAGCTAATTCTCAGGCAAAGCACAAATGACTGGAATCGCTTCACTTTGCTTGAACTCCTGGCCGTTATTTATTCCGGGACAAACACAATGACTTCCACTGGCCCAGGCAACCCGAGTCGATCATTCTACGCCTTTCCTGATTTCAAGCGGATCACCATCAATCGCATTTTACCGGGTGACAAAGCGACGACCAACTTGGTCTTCGATGCCGAAGCCCGACTCCGGAAAGGCTTGCTCGCCGGAGATCTCCTTTTGGAGTGGGGCGATAAAGTTCGACTTCCCGAGGCCGATCACCTTGTCCAAGAACAATGGGAAGGACTAACAGAAGAAGCGCTCAAGGCGTTTCAGAACCATCTGAAACGCCAGGTCAAGGTCAGCATCAAAGACCAAGTCCATGAGCTCATCCTCGTGCCCACGATGCAACTCAAGCAGTTTCCCAGCAGAACCGCAAGGGAAAGAGGCCCTGTCGATCTGCTCGACATCTCGGTTGGCCCCTCGAAGCCGACCAATCAGGTCGAAGTGGCGGACTTCTGGATTGGCACGGGGGTGCAACAGGCAAAAATCCTGCGGGCTTCTTCCGATCAAAGCCGAATCAAGGTCAAACGGTGCGATCCCGAGACCGGTCAGGATCGCGAGTTCATCATGGATCTGACCCAGGCTGATCCAAAGGATACCATCTGGTTGCGCGACGGCGACGTGATCGAAGTCCCCGAGCGATGAGCCGGCGTTCGGCTCGGTCCGATCCGTCCGATCTGTCGGATCGGGCCCATGGGCTTAAGGGGAAGCCAGAGTCTGGAGTCTCGAGAGGAGGCCACCGTAGCGGTGTTCGCTATGGTCGTTGCGCACGGCCATGGCAAACGCCCGCCGCTGACCGATCAGGACCACCAGCCGTTTGCCGCGGGTAATGCCGGTGTAGATCAGGTTGCGCTGGAGCAGGAGATAATGCTGGGTCGCCAAGGGAATCACCACGGCCGGGAATTCGGATCCCTGGGACTTATGGATTGTCATGGCGTAGGCGAGGCTGACCTCGTCGAGCTCGCCGAAATCGTAGGTCACAGGCCGGCCGTCGAAGTCGACGGTGGCTTCCTGCTCGATGGGATCGATGGCCGTCAGAATCCCAATGTCCCCGTTAAAGACCTCTTTGTCGTAGTTGTTTTCGGTCTGAATCACCTTATCCCCGACTCGAAACTGCCAGCCAAACCGTTGGATGGTGGTTTTGGTGTCCGATGCCGGATTCAATTGTTCCTGGAGGATTCGGTTGAGTTCAACCACGCCCAGGGCGCCGCGGTTCATGGGGCTGAGGACCTGGATGTCGCGGATCGGATCCAGATTGAACTTCCGAGGAATGCGAGTGGTGACGAGTTCGAGGAGCGACCGATGGATGGCGGCGGGATCCTCGCGTTCGATGAAGTAGAAATCGGATAACTCGTCCCCGGTGGGTTGTTCAGGCAGGCATCCGTTGCGGATGGCATGAGCGGTAGTGATGATCCGGCTTCCGGCGGCTTGACGAAAGACCTCGGTCAATCGCATGACGGGCGCTACCCTCGATTCGATCAAATCGCGCAGCACAGTGCCAGGTCCGACCGAGGGCAGTTGGTCGACGTCACCCACCAGCAGCAGATGGGCCCCATTCGGAACGGCCTGGAGCAATCGGCTCATCAGAGGGACATCCACCATTGAGGTTTCATCGACGACGATCAGGTCGCCTTGCAGCGCGGGCCGGTCTGAGGACGAGGAATCGGATTGACCGGGGCGCTGTTTAAGCAGGCGATGGATCGTGCTGGCGGGGAGGCCGGTGGTTTCGGTGAGGCGTTTGGCGGCGCGTCCGGTGGGAGCGCAGAGCAGGCATCGGACTTTCTTGGCTTGGAGAATACGAAGGAGGGCGTCCACGAGAGTGGTTTTGCCGACGCCGGGCCCGCCCGTCATGATCACAATGGGGTGGCCAAATACGCGGATTAAAGCTTCGCGCTGGCTGGGAGCGAGGGACTTGCCCGTCTTGGTTTCGCACCAGGAAATGGCTTTGGCCAAATCGATATCGGGCAGCCGCGACGGCTGGCGTGCCAGAATATGGATAATTTCCGCGATGATCGTTTCGGCCCTCTGCAGCACGGGATGGAAAACCAAGGGGATGTCGCCGATCGTTTCAAGAGTGAGTTCACGCCGGGCCAGCAGCTGTTCAAGAGCCGCTTGGACTTGGGATTGGGCAAGGACCGGTTGGGGGTTTGAAGAACGGGGTTCGTTTAAAAGCCGCAGACTCCTCGAGATCAGGTCTTCAATAGGAAGGGCGCAATGCCCCTCGTTGGTGGCTTCGAGGAGAAGATGGTTGAGGGCCGCGCAAATACGGAGGAAGGAATCAGCCGCGATCCCGAGGCGATCCGCCATTCGATCGGCTGTCTTGAAGCCGATCCCCGTGATGTCAGCCGCCAGGCAGTAGGGATTGGCCCGCAGTTTTTCGATGGCTTGTTCGCCGTATTTTTTGTAGATGCGCAGGGCGCGGCTGGTGCCGGCGCCGTAAGTATGGAGAAAAACCATGATCTCCCGAACGACTTTCTGCTCGGTCCAGGCGGCTTTGATACGGCGTCGCCGCATGGGACCAATGCCGTCGACCTCCTCGAGACGGGCGGAGTATTGATCGATCACATCGAAGACCGTGTCTCCGAAGTAGGCGACGAGTTTTTTGGCATAGACGGGGCCGATGCCTTTGATCATGCCGCTGGCGAGGTATTTTTCGATGCCTTCCCGGGTGGAAGGCGGCACGCACCGGAGTTGGACAGCCTTGAATTGCAGGCCGTGTTCGCGGTCGCGCACCCAGTTGCCTTCCGCGGAGAGCCATTCGCCTGCCGTAACGGCCGGAAGGCATCCCACGACGGTCACCAGATCGCGATGGCCTTTGGCCTTGACCCGAAGAACCGAAAATCCGTTCTCCTCGTTATGGAACGTGACGCGTTCGATCAAGCCATCCACGCACTCGCCGGGACCGCTGTTGGTAGCCGCAAGTCGTGGTCTCATGGTGGGGTCTTGGAGATGTTCGCAGGATTGCCGGCCCAGCTCAAAGCCCGTCGCAGGGCGACGTGTCTCGTCGAAACCGTAACGCTTTGGGAACAAGCTTGACGCGGGACGCGGCTTTTGGATTTTTGAGACAGATGATGGCGATTCGGGCATCGCGGATACACGGGCGTGGCGGTTTTGCGGAGCGGGATATTCCGGCTGGCACCCGCATTGTGGCATACACGGGCGAGCTCATCGACAAATCCGAGTCGATCGAGCGCTGCCGCCGGGGCAACGTGTGCATTTTTTATTTCGATGCCGAGCGCGACCTGGACGGCGACGTTGAGGAGAATGAGGCGCGGTTTCTGAATCACAGTTGCGACCCCAACTGTGAGGCCCGGTTGATCGAGGGCCATATCTGGATTGTCGCGATGCGGGACATCCGGGCCGGGGATGAACTGACGTTCGACTACGGATACGATCTCGAGGACTACCGCAATTATCCGTGTCATTGCGGAGCTCCCGACTGCCGCGGATTCATTGTGTCCAAGGAATTCTCCTCTCCTGCAAATGGCTGTCAGGCGTGAGGACGTTCACCGATACGCCCTCTCGTTCGAGCAGCAAGCGTTTCCAGCGAAGGCCGGCTGAAAAGCCCCCGAGACTTCCTCGAGCCCCTAACACTCGATGACAGGGGATCAGCACAGGAATGGGGTTCGCGCCGCACGCTTGGCCTACGGCCCGGGCCGTGCCGGGGCGATCCAGGGCCTCGGCCACTTCCCCGTAGGTGCGCGTTTCGCCGGCCGGGATGGTGAGGAGGAACTGCCAGACTTCCTGCTGAAAAGGACTGCCGGCCGACAGGTCCAAGGGGGGCAATCGGTCCGGCTGCCGTCCCCGCAGGGCGTGGCGGACCGCTTCCCGAGTCTGGCGCAGCCAAAGATCGGGTGCATGGCATGACCCGCGATTCGCTGAAATCGGAGGGACGAGATGGCCTCGCGGAAAGACCAGGCGGCTGAGACCGTGTTCTGTAAACTGGGCGCGGAAGACGCCTTCGTCGGTATGAATATCGATCGTGCTCATGTTTGGAAGTCCATCAGCTGATGCCTGAATCCAACAACCACGATGCCGCTTCGTCTTTGCCTCGAATCACCGAAAGAATAAACCAGCCAGCCCCCACAATAAAACCAGGAGCACCGCGACCAGCAGGAGAAAACGTCGGCGCGCAATCCGCTTTTCCACTCGCAGAGGACGCAGTCCTTGGACAGTTCCAGCGGCCATCAGATGCACCAGTTTTGGATTCGCAGGTGACGGGCCCTGGAAGTGCTCGCGAAACCGTCGCCATAATGCTGGCAAATCGAATTTGCGCACGCCCAGTTGATTAAAACGCCCGGCCGTAGATTGATCTGTCGCATTTTTGTGGATCCGCTCGTGGTCCACTTTTTCGAAGAAAATGGCGGAGGGCTCGCTCTGGCCGGGACGTTGTCGGGTATCGTCGGGGGACGCAGTGTGCGGGTAGATGCTGGACCGCACCCGCGGAGCGGCAGGCGCCTTGTTGAGCGTTTGGGACAGTTGCTTGATCTCTCCCTCGAGCTCGGCGATCCGGCTGTTCAGGCTCTTCGCCTTGTCGGAGATCGGATCCGGTTTTTTCTTAAGGAAAGACACAGGTCAAATCTTCTAGCGCCGCAGCAACAACACCACGAAAACGATCAAGGCCACCAAAGTGACCGTGGCCAGGGGCCAGCTGAGTCCCAGACCCAGTTTGCAGAGTTCCAGCCAGCTGAGATCTTTCAAAGCCTGCCAGCCCCCGCCGCCCGCCGAACCGGCTGCGTCGGTTGCCTCTGCCTCCGAGCCCGAAAGCCGGGGCCACTTGAGCCGGGCCGAGTTCCATTCCATGCGCGCATTCTCGATGGTGGTCAGCGCCCGGGTCAGCTCGGCCGGATAAGTGTCGCGGGTCCAGGTTTCCTCGCGGATGCCTTCCACTTTGGTCAGGGATTCGCGCAAGCCCTGAAGGGTTTTGGACATTTGCTCGGCATCGCGCCGGGCCACGAATTCGGCCTCCTGAAGGAGGCCGATGCCCCGGGTGAGATGCTGCTGGATTTCGGTTCGTCCCGTTTGAAATTCGGTCAGCCGCCGCCGGGCCTCTTCCAATGCGGCGCGCTCGCGTTCCAACTCTTCCTGCTGGCGCTTCAGCTCGACCAGCTTCTGCTGGGCTTCCGTGACTTTGCTATCCAATTCTTCACGGGAGGGTGGCTGGGCAAGGTTCGATAACAAACCCGTCGAAGGGCCGCTCGTCAGGGCTCTCCGTTGGGCCGCCTGGAACTCCCTATCCACAAACTCCGTATCGTCAAATTCAGTGCCCATGGGGCCGCATTTTAGGCAACTCGGAGTCAAAGTAAAGCAAATGGCGGACAAAGAAATCTCTCATCCGCCTTTGGTAATATTCACCGCCCGAACCATGCCCGCCGTTGGGCACAACCAACAGGTCGAAATCCTTGTTGGCCCGGATCAACGCGTCCACGAAACGCAGGGTGGATTCCGGGGGAACATTCTTGTCCACTTCCCCGACAACCAGGAAGAGGTGGCCCTGCAATTTGGCGGCGTTCTCGATGTTCGAGGATTCCGCATATTGCGGGCCGACGGGATATCCCATCCATTGCTCGTTCCAGGAGGCCTTGTCCATCCGGTTGTCGTGGCAGCCGCAATTGGCAACCGCCGCCTTGTAGAACTCGGGATGGAACAGCACGGCGCCCGCGGCATTCTGTCCGCCGGCGGACGTCCCATAAATTCCAACGCGGCTGATGTCGTAGTAGGGATATTTTGCGGCGATGACCTGATGCCACAAAATGCGGTCGGGGAATCCGGCGTCTTTGAGGTTCTTCCAACAAACATCATGAAAGCGCTTCGAGCGATTGGCCGTTCCCATGCCGTCCACTTGCACCACGATAAAGCCCGCCTCGGTCAAGGAAGCGAATCGGGGCGCTGCGGAAAAGCTCTTCGGCACGTAGGAACTCTGGGGGCCGGCATAGATCTGTTCGATCACGGGGTATTTCCTGTTCGGATCCAAGGCGCGGGGCCTGCAGATGATCCCCCAAATGTCGGTTTTACCGTCGCGGCCTTTGACCACAAACACCTCGGGCGCCTCCCAGCCGCCGGCTTTCAATTCCGAGATGTCCGCCTCCTCGAGGTCGCAGACTTTCCGGCCGTCTGAAGCGCGTCGCAACTCGTTGACAGGCGGATGATCCACCCGGCTCCAGGTGTCGATGTAGAATCTGCGGTCGGGCGAAAACTCGATCGAGTGCGTGCCATTGCCCTCGGTCAACGCCACGAGATCGGTGCCGTCAAAGTTTACGCGGTAGTAATGAATAAAATAAGGATCCTGCCCGGGATTCCTGCCACTCGCCCGGAACCAAACCTGCCGTGCCTGTTCATCGATCCGATCGATGCCGCGCACCACCCACTCGCCTTGCGTGATCGGATTTTTGACACGTCTTTCGGCGGCATCGATAAGATACAAATGCCGCCATCCACTGCGCTCAGACGCGTAGATGATTTCCTCGGAGTTCTCGAGCCAGTTGACATAAGTGAGATTCAGATTCTCGGTGTGCGCCGTCCAGATGAACGAATCGCTGGCCTCGTCAATGATGTTCCGGATTTGACCGGTCGCGCAATTGGCCTCCATCAGCCGAAATCGCTGATGGCCGCGGTCGACCTGTTGCCACGAAAAGGTCTTTCCCCCGCGACGCCATCGCAGCTGGGGAGTCTCCCACTCATGTTCGAAGAGATCGACTTCCGGCTTGAGTTGTCTGCGCGAGGCCACGTCAAAAATGTTGAGTTCACGTTTGGGGAATGGATCCCCGGGCAGCGCATAGGGCTGCGACTCGAGTTGGGCGCGACCGCCGCCCCGTGGCGAGGAACGAATCAGGTAGACTTCCTTGCGCTCGCCGGGCTGAATTCGCCAGGCGACCAGCGTCTTCGAATCGGGCGACCACTCGAGGCCTCCGTAGGCATGGCCCTCACGGCCGTCCTCGCTCAATCGAGTTTCATCCCCGGTTTCGGTTCGAAGAAAAACATTTGAGTCTTTGACGAAAGCCCTCCATTTGCCATCAGGGGAGGGATTGGATTGGTCGGGGCGTTTACGATCGGACTCGCGTTCACGCCGGGGCGGTCGTTCGCGGGGTTTAGGCTGAGTGCCGTCAATCACGGCGTTATCGGGACGATCGGCGGCCTCGAATGCGGCGAGAGCCTCGCCTTTTTCGTCGGCGACCAGCCAGACATGGCCGCTGAAGGTGTGCTGTGCCTTGCGGGTGTGAGGCGGGATTCGGCCGTAACTTTGGCGGCTGCCCTGATCGTCCAGCCAGAACAGCTGGACCTCCCGGTCAAGGCGATTGTCAAAAGTGACCTCTGTCTCGGCGCCGGTGCGGGTCGAAGGCCGAATCCGGCTTTCGGGCGGCAATCCATCGGTCGTTGTTTCAGGGCTTTCGGCTGTTGCCGGCTGCAACTTTCCGGACTTCAAATCGAGCAGCCAACTGTTGGATCGCCCCAATAAGGTCACCGTCAAACCGTCCGGGCTGAACTGGAGTTCCTCGACTGGCAAACCCGGCGCCTCACCCTCCCGGCCCATCTGCCGCGCCACCGCCTCATGATTGAAGGCTCG
The DNA here is from genome assembly GCA_022709905.1 of Verrucomicrobiota bacterium. Lineage (GTDB taxonomy): Bacteria > Verrucomicrobiota > Verrucomicrobiia > Limisphaerales > UBA1319 > JAKLHY01. Next base: position 17,904 of record JAKLHY010000026.1, read on the forward strand.
GTCGCGCGTGCCTTTTTGGGCGTCCACAACGATGAACTCCGGCTCGCCGCCGCTCAGATCATTTCGATACCAGAACCGGGTGTTATCGGCGAACCAATGGGGAACGACCTGCGATCGGTAAACACCCTCGGAGCGTCTGCCTCCTCGAGGTCGGCGTTGCTGCTGTTGCTGAGGACTCGTCATCTGACGGCCGTTGGGGGAATCCGAAAAGGCCGGTTGCGACGCGGTGGAACTTGTCTGGGCGAGGTCAACGACCGGACTGCATGCCAGGAACGTGAAGAGGGTGAAACAAAGCGCGTATTGGGGAGGCATTCGAGTCCCGTGGCTAGGGTTCAGATTGGTCATATGGTTTTGTTATACGGATTCGGCATCGGGCATCACGCCAATAATTTTGCATTACCGGAACAGTTTGACGGGCGAGTCCCGGACCGATACGATTCTCCTCACTCCAGTCCAACGCTTAACGCAAGTCAATTGTCATATCAAAACCAAACGTCATTCGGATCGCCATGCAAGGGCGCGGGGCCTGCAAATTCCTGCAAGCCGCGTTTCCTGAACTGGCGTCCTGAACAGATCATGTTTTGTCCGGGATCGGGATGATCCCCGGTTCACGGTCAGAACGCAATCGTATGAAAAAAACCATTTGCCAATTCGGAGCCACTATCGTCGCAGTGGCGCTTGTCCTGATGCCCTCGTGCTTTGCCCAGCCCGCCGCGCCTGCCGCCCCCGCGGCTGATGCGCCTCGATTCCGGGGGTCCCAAGGTCCCCAGGTGGTGTCACCCGAGGTCAGCGCGGATCGGAAGGTCACTTTTCGCCTCCTGGCCCCCAAGGCCGAATCGGTCCAGCTCGGCGGCTCGGACATTCCCGGCCAAGGGCAGGGGACGGCGCTGGCTAAAGGAACAAATGGCGTCTGGGAAGTGACCCTCGATGGTGTCCAACCGGGCTATTATCGCTACAACTTCAATGTGGACGGCGTTTCGGTGATTGACCCGCGTAATCCGGCCACGAGCGAATCCAACGCGAACACATGGAGTCTGGTGGGCGTGTCGGGCTCCGATTTCATGGACACCCGGAACGTGCCCCATGGCGCGGTGGCGGAAGTCACCTATTACTCGAGCGCCCTCAAGCGGTTCCGCCGCATGCATGTCTACACCCCGCCTGGTTATGAGTCCGGCGAGGGCAAATTCCCCGTGTTTTATCTGTTGCACGGCGCGTTTGACTGCGATGATTCCTGGACCTCGGTGGGTCGAGCCGGTTTCATTCTCGATAATCTCATCGCCACCAAGAAAGCCAAACCGATGGTGGTTGTGATGCCGGCCGGCCATGCCGGCCCGTTCCGGTTTGGTGGACCGCGTCCCGCCGCCGATGAATTCGCCCAGGATTTTGAGACGGACGTCATGCCCTACATCGAGAAAAACTATCGGGTCCATACCGATCGCAAGAACAGGGCGATGGCGGGGCTTTCCATGGGGGGTGGCCAGACGTTGAACATTGGGATCCCAAACCTCGATAAATTCGGCTATCTCGGGGTTTTCAGTTCCGGCGTTTTCGGCATTATCGGCGGGCCGGGTCAGGCGCCCGCAGGCCCCACCTTTGAAGAACAGCACAAGGCGATTCTCGATGACCCAAAACTCAAGGACGGCCTGAAGCTGTTCTGGTTTGCAACGGGTAAAAACGATTTCCTGGTCAAAACCTCGCAGGCGACCGTCGAGATGTTCAAAAAACACGGATTCAATGTGGTTTATAAAGAAACCGAAGGCGCCCATACCTGGATCGTTTGGCGCGAATACCTGAATGAGTTTGCACCGCAGTTGTTTCAATGAGGCCCTGGCATGCTGCCAACCGGACTACAGACTGCGATCAATCAGCGAGTGCTCGAGCATCTCGACGGTTTGTCAGCGCACTCCGACCTTGCGGACGCCCTCAGGACGGCGCTCAAACCCTTGGGCGATGTCCAGTTGTACTGTCCGGATTGGCGCCAATACCGTTACGTCGCTGCCTCAACTTGCGGCGTGATCTTTGCGATTGCCGTCGGAATGAACAAGATTGGTCTCCGGTTGGATCAACGCATGAAGTCACGCGCATTGACGACCGGAGCTGAGTCCCTTGATGAGCTTGGCAACGAGTGGGTTTCGTTTCTGCTCTTCCGAGATGATTGGCCGCGAACCGACTTGGAGTTCTGGGCGCGTAAAGCATACGTGGCAGCCCGCGAGTATGGAGCCTGAGTCGGTTCTTTCATCCTGACGGGCGGTGCCCAAGAAGAAGGGCCGTGAGCGACCGGCATCACGCGCGTTATACTCTTCCAACCGAGCCGGCGGTTTGTAGTGGCTTACCGAAAGAAATCGGGGAAGATTCAGCCGTGACAACCATGAGAATTCGAATCCGCGAAGACTTTGTCGCAGCGCCGATTTGTCCGCATTGCGGCAAGGATATTGAAGAAATCGCTGCACGCCGCGTGGAATCCACTTTGGGTGTGCGGTTTCTTTATTATTGCTGTGATTGCCGCAAGGTGTTGGGAGTATCCCATCGGAAGGGATTCTGGATGGGGTAACCCGCAACTCCGATGATCGTCGCCTTTACGGTGGGGAAGAATGACTATGATAGCGCTGATCCAAGCTGGTAGTGTCCAGACGCAGTATGCGGTCGGCTGGTTTACGCTGGCCCTGATCAACGCCGGGCTTGCGCAAGGCAAGGGCCGGAGTGGCTTGGCGTGGTGGGCGGTGTCGCTGTTGCTGGGCCCGATCGCAACGCTGTTCGTCGTGCTGCTCGACCCCGTCAAACCAAAACAGTAAAGCGCACCCAGATCGCTGGCGTGTTATTCCGGTTTCAGGAGCACGCCTTGACCCGGAGCCAGCCATTGTTGTTCACCGCTGAAATCCGTCAGGCGTCCGTTGTAGGGCGAGACCATGCGGATCCGTTGTGGGGCAATGCGGAACTGGAGCGCGCCGAAACGCGACTTAACGAAATCCTTGTTCACGACCAACGCGTATCGAGAGCCATCTTCATGGGTGAAATCTCCGACCAAAAACGGGGCGTCTCCCACGCTTTTGATCAGGCTCGTTTCACCCGGGCCATGTGCGCCTTCGGGCACACCGCCGAAGTGATAGACATCGTCCGAGTTTAGCTTGAGAAGCGTGCCCGCCAGCTGGCCCACCTGCAGGTTGACGTTCTGGAGCGCGGACCACGATGCGGTGGGATTGCCAAACTGATCGATCGGCGCCATGCGATAGTTGCCCACTGACGGAGCGAAATAGGTGAAATAGGCAATGCCCCGGCCACCGTAAGCCAGCGTGGTATAGACCTGGAATTTCAGGTCGGCGGCCGTGGGCTCGCGATAATTGAAATGAGCCACCGTCAGAACAATGTTCCAAAACGGCAGCCGGCTTGCCCGGGCTGCGGACCGCATCTGCTGCAAATTTTGCCAGTAACCATGGCGCAACGAGCCGTCGTCCATTAACGCATAATGATCGTAACTCAGCTCCGTGGGTTTGCACAACGACACGAACTGCTCCAGATAATCCGAGTAGGTCTCTGTGCCAAGCTGCTGCGCATTCGCATAGTTGGGAAATAAATTGATGTAAGGCCATTTCCCGGGTGCCAACTCGCGCACAAGCGCCGCCACCTTCCCCAAACCGGGAAACAGGCGTCGGCCCGGCTCGTCGATCAAATAGTAACCATAAACCGCCGGGTGTTTGCCGACTTCCGCCACAAGACTAGTGATGTTCTGCCGCGCAACCGCCTCGTCGACATTCATCCAGTCGTAGCCCGAGACGCGCCGATCCGAGATAATCGCCCTCAAACCGGCGGCATGGCAAAGATCCAGGTCCTTGGGCGAGACGAACCCGGCGACTGTCAAACCGCACTCGCGCATCTTGCGGAAAGTCGCCTCATCGGAGGGCGCGTGGTTCCATGCCATCAGAGGAAAGAACGCGTTGGTGGGCTCGGCCTGGAGCACGAGGGAGGCGCTGCCCACCAGGAAGGCCAGCATTAGGGACTTGGGAGATACCGAACTTGGCGAAAAGGTCATGATCAGAGGCTAACTCCGTGGAAACCATCCCGTAAAGCCAATTAAAATCCGGTGGAACGAGTGTGAAAACACCTGTGAATTGTTCGGCTTTGATTTTCTCAGTTGTCCTTTCGATTAGGGGGCGGCAGAATGCGGGCCAAACCGTATGTTTTCCAACCGACTTTTACTGATTGGCCTGCTTTTCATGAGTCAGAATTTGCGGGGCGCATTGCCCTTCGACGCGGTGCCATTTGGCATTCCGTTGCCTGAGGGCAATGGGGTGATCTGGGAAGATCCCCGGGAAATCCATCGTGTCACAGTGCATTTTGAGGGATCGCCTCCCCCATTGAACCTGGTTCGACTCGAATACTGGGGCAGTTGGTGGCCGGATCGCCACTTGCCTAAAGATCGCGAACCTGGCGGGGGCGACGTGGGTTGGATGGAACTCGGGAATTGGTGGAAGTACGATTGGCGGACGGCCGATACGGAGGCGGTGGCCGGCGGCGACGCGATCACCTTTTCTTTTCGTCCGGTCAACGCCAAGGAATATCCCAAGCTCAAGGACTACCCTGCGGATTTCCGTTACACGTTGAAGCTCCGAATCGTATCGGATTCATCCTTGCCCAGGATCCGAAGGATGGAGGCCTGGACTGATTCACAGCTTGAACAACGGGCTTTTCGCTTGGTGTGGACCCAAGGATCGGCCCCTCGAATCGGAGAGGTTTTCAATGGGCGATGGGTTCGAACGGAAGCGGAATCCGGCCGTCGCAGCCGGTTCTTGATGAATGCCGTGGTGAATCCGGATCCGAACACATTCGATCGCACGTTGGTCACGGTGCATCGAGGTCCGAAGACCTTTACGTTTAAATACGATGACCTCGTCGAAGGCCCGCTTTTCCTGCCGGACTTTGGCGTGGCCGTGTTGGCTGACGGCGATATGCGGGACTATGCGGCATTGGCCAACGAGCAGAAGACGCGCAATGCCAGCACGCTCTATGATCGCGTTGCGGAACTCCCCGAGCAGACCTGGAAAGCCGCCTGGGAAGGCATGCCGCCGAAGAAATCGCACATTTACTTTCCGATGGGTCTCGACGGTGGACGCCAACGTTTCCGGCTCAATGCGGATGGCAGCCTGAATTGGCGCTCGAACGATCATTACCTCAAGAATCGCCCTGGCAGGGACACTCCAAGACTGGATCTCGAGAATGGGGATGGATCTCTGGAATTCGGTCTTCCTTCCGCTCCAACGCATCGCACCCTCCAGGAGGAGACGCTCCCCATTTGCATTACGACTTGGAACAAGGACGGTGTCGAAATCGAACAAACGGCCTTGGTGACGCAACTGAAAGGAACTCGAGCCGGCGATCCGACACCTCCCGCCGATGCCTTTGCAGTCATGCTCATGCGATTCAATCTCACCAACACCACGTCACAAACGAAAACCTTGAACTGGCCTTTGACATGGAAAACCGGAGGGCGAGCCCTCGATTTTCGCGCCGAATCCGGCTGGATTTACAGCAAAGACAGGGTTCGGGGACAGTGGACGGGCAACGCTTCGTTTTTTGGCGGGCTGGACTCCAGCACAGGCGCGAAAACACTCGGGCCGGGGGAATCACGATCCATTGTCCTGAAGATTCCCTATCTTGTCCTGACCCAGGATTCGGAAAGGGAACAGCTTGGGAAACTGGACTTCGAGACCGAGCGAAAGGCGGTCGCTGACTATTGGCGGCGACGTTTGAATGAAAGCGCCGTGCTCGTCACGCCCGAACCCATGCTGAATGACTTCTATCGGTCGCATGCCATGCATCTTCTGGTGAACTGCGAGCGGGAACCGGACAGCGACCGTCGTTTTGCCCGGGTGGGTTCTTTCAGCTATGGGGCCTATGGCAACGAGTCCTGCATGATGGTTACCGACCTGGAACGTCGCGGTTACCACAAAGAAGCTCAGGACTGTCTGGATGCCTGGCTGCATTACCAGGGCACCGTCGCATTGCCCGGTTCCTTTGCGGGCAAGGAGGGTGTTCTTTACGGGGCGGGCGGTTATGAAGCCGGAGGCTACAACCAGCATCACGGCTGGATCCTGTGGATGCTCGCCGAGCATTTCCGATTCACGCGCGACGAAGCCTGGCTGCGCCGCGCCGCGCCGGGCATCCTCAAGGGCGCCGAGTGGATCATCAACGAAACCGCCCGCACCACCGGCCGTCATGAGCTTGAACGCGGCCTGCTTCCGGCCGGCAGCCTCGAAGATATTGGAGATTGGTGGACCTGGCTTTCGACGAGTTGTTACACTTGGCGCGGCCTGGACAACGCGGCCTGGGCACTGGCCCAAATCAGGCATCCCGAAGCGGTCGCCGTCCGACGGGCAGCCGATGATTATCACCGAGCGTTAATAGCCCACTTCACGAAGGCGATGGAACGTTCGCCTGTCGTGCGCCTGAGAAATGGGACTGCCGTGCCCAAAGTCCCCTCGCACGTGCATCGACGCGGACGCAGCTTCGGCTGGATCTGCGAAACGCTCGAGGGATCGATCCATCTTCTCATCACGAAGGCGATTGATCCCGACTCACAATTGGGCACATGGATCCTTCAGGATTACGAAGACAACCTCTATCTCTCGAATCAATACGGCTATACGCTCGATGATTTCGAGCGGTTCTGGTTCAGCCGCGGGGGGATGTCGATGCAGGCCTGCCTGCTGTTGGATGTTGAGCCTTACCTCTACCGGGACGATGTCAAACACGCCTTGCGCGCCCTCTTTAACGGCCAAGCCGTCAGTTACTTTCCCGATGTCCGGCTGAACACCGAACACGCCCTGCCCGAGATGGGCGATTGGCGCGGCGACCACTTCAAGAGCAGTGACGAGTCCAATTGCGCCGGCTGGCTCCGATATCTCTTTGTCCGCGAAGACAACGAGCAGACCCTCCTGATTGGCCAGGCGATCCCGCGCGAATGGCTCGCCACAGGCCGCCGTTGTGGGATTGAAAAGACCGCAACCTGGTTTGGACCGGTGAGTGTTGTTTACACCGGCGGAACCGACGAAATCACCTGCCAGCTTGGCGGGCCGCGCCGAAATCCACCGAAGGAAATCCGATTGCGCTTCCGCGATCCCCAGGGCCGCCTGCCCGTCAGAATTACCGTCGATGGCCGCCCATGGAAAAAGTCCCGGGAAGAATGGGTGAACTTGCCTGGAAACGTGGGAGACGCAACCGTTCGGGCGCACTATTCCCGATAAAGCTCTTGTCAAGAATCGTCCAGCAATCGCTGCGATAACCAATCTCACTCCGGCTCCGGATCGGAGTCGTGATCTGACTGCTGGCCGTAGACGGGCAAGGTCAACTTCCAGCGCAGCGACGCCAGACGCAAAAGCAGGGTGAGGCCGATCCCAATCACCCGGTTCTCCTGCGAATGATCCGGACGCCAAACCATAAGCAGGACAAACACTGTGGCGCCGCAAAACGCGGCTGTGGCATACAGGTAGATCTGTTTCCGGAAAACGAGAGGGATTTCACCGAGCAGCACGTCCCGAAGCATGCCCCCAGCCACGCCTGTGATGATGCCAAAGACAACCGCATTGACCGGACCGACCTTGAACGTGAGGGCCTTGGCCGCCCCCACAATCGTGAACAGCGCCAGACCAAAAGCGTCCGCGATCAGCAAAAATCGAACAGGAACCGCGCACCAGCGCGTGATAAAAAAGACAATAAAGGCAGTCCCTGATGCGTTCACAACCAGCGACGGATTCTCCACCCAGACAATCGGCGTCGCGTCCAGCAGCACGTCGCGCAACGTTCCTCCCCCCAGCGCCGTCACCAATGCCAGCACAATCACGCCAAAGAGGTCCACGCGTTTTCCGCCGGCTGCGAGCACGCCCGAAATCGCGCTCACCGTTACCGCCGCCTGTTCAAGAACATTTAGCATCACCCAAATCCCTCGCCGCAGCATCCCTCGCAATTTTTAAACGGGCTCTGAGACCGATCCATGCGCCAGTTTTTCTCCCGTTCAATCCGCAATCCGCAATCCACAATCCGCAATCAAGTGCACCGTTCCAGTTCATGGTAAGAAGGGTTAAATGCCCTCTCCCCCCATCAACTCGGGTTCCAGGACTTCCTGGCCGGTTACAGGCGCGCCCTTGGCGACTTCGGCCAGACTAGCATGGTCCATCAAGTGGGTCATGTAGTTTCGAGCATTCAGGAAAACCCGGCGAAACCGGCACAACGGCTCCTGTGTGCAACGCTCATACCCGCTGGTGGAAACGCAGCCAATCGGGGCCAGGATCCCATCAAAGTGTCGCACGACTTCGCCCATCGTGATTTTGTCCGGTGATTTGGCCAGACGATAACCCCCGCGCATTCCAGGAAGGCTCTCGACCCATCCTTGTTCTTTGAGCGCAAGCATGATTTGTTCGAGGAACTTCTTGGGCACATCGTTTCGGCGGGCCAGTTCACGAATCGGAATCGGCGCTCCGCCATAATGCTCGGCTAAAGTAAACAAGGCCCGCAGCGCGTAGTCTGTTTTCCTGGAAACACGCATCGATAAATCGCTATAGGTTAAGTCGTCTTTCTCGTCAATGCTAACGAGGCTCCCCAAAACCGGAGAGATCAGAATCCTGTCATCCAGGCGGTGGACGGAAGGTGTTCTGCCTCACGGTATCGGGCGGAAACAGATTTCAGCATCCCATCCCACGAAACCGGCGGCATTCGTCGTCCCTGTGGGAGGCGCTCGAAAGACGAGCCGCGAACGGCCTTTGCGTTGTTCGAGGAGCTCGCCGGTGGTGGAAGCGACCACAGGGCGATCGGTGAAGAAATCGATCGGATACTGCCGTCCGGGCAATCCTTCCAGACGGAATCGCCAGCAGGGCTCTTCCCAACGAGCGCGAACGACGCGCAGGTTCCGACTTGTTGCGGCGCGGACTAATGGCTCATCGACGGGGAGCCAATCGACGCCATCGGCATGCCGGAGGCGCAAGATATGCCGGCCGGAACACTCTTGAATGTTGAGCCGCAGGCGAGTGGCGGCGGGCAATTCGTCGCGCTCACACGCCACGATCTTACCGTTAAGAAAGACCGAGCGCACTTGCGCACCGGCAGGCAGTTCGGGCGCCAGGTTGACGCAGGCGCCGCCCGGCCAATTCAGATCAAAGGCGAGCTTGTAGTTGTCGCGGTCCCGCTCGATTCTTACACTCAAGGATCCGGGGCCACACGGGATTCGATCGACCCTCAGGGTCCCCCACGTGGGCGGCAAATGGGGAGAGAGATCGATACGGCGGGATGGCACATCGATGCGCAAACCCAACAAACCGTCGAAGAAACCATTGACGACCGCCAGCTCGGAGAACATCTGGTGCGGCACGCCTTCTGTCAGGCGTTCAAAACGATGGCCGCTCAGGACTTCGGGCATGGGGCCCAGGCCGCCGAGGGTGCGGGCGCGGACCATGGCCTGCCAGGTGCGAAACGCCTCCGCGCTGCGATGATGCCGATAATCACTGACGATGACGCCCGCATTCCAGACCGGCCAGACGGATCCAGCCTGGTAGTTTTGCGGATCATATTTTGGATCCGACCATGCGAGGCTGCGCACCCCCCAATCGGTGCGAAAATCGGCGGAGGCCATCCGTTCAAGAGATGGTTCAATCCGCGGGGTGGGGAGGGATCCCAGCCAGAAACTCACAGCGTGATGGGGCACCAGGGACTTGAGCGGACGTCCTTGACGATCCAATCCCCACAGATAGGCGCCCGCCTCGGAGTCCCACAGCTGGCTGTCGATTGAGGCCTCGGCTTGCCGGGCTCTTTGTTGACAACGTTCGGCCACCAGGAGTTCACCCATGTCCCGGGCAATCCTTTCCAGATCGTGCAAGATCCTCACCCACATGCCTTGCAGCTGCGTGTCCTTCCATACATCACGCGAACTTTCGGATGATCCCCAATCCCCGGGCTCGATCCACATCAGACCGTCGGCCGGGTCCATGGCCGAGAAACACCAATCCAAGGTTCGCCGAATCCGCGGCCATTCGGCGCGAATAAAATCGAGATCGCCTGTGGCGCGATAGTAGTCTCCGTACGCGAAGAGATAATACACCGGCCCATCGCTGTGAAGATAGGCATAGAGGAACTCCTGAAAATAGTTTTTCCAGTAAGGAAGGCTTTGGACGATTTCATGGACGGTCTTGCCGTCGTCCCTCTGAAACCCAACCTTCGAAACCCTCGGCCAGGCTTCCCCAGACACCGGCTTGTTCGCCCAGGGCTTCGACGTGATGATCGGGACGAGCCGGGCCTTCGAGAACCCACGGGCCGCGAGGCAGTGGACCCCGAATAACGGTCGACTCAAACCGATTGCTTGCCGCTGTCAAAAACTGCGGGATCAAACTGATCATGGCCAACGCCAGCATAAAGACGATGGCACATCGGGCGCGTGGATGACACGGGCGTCTCGTTTTCATCCTCCTGTCTCGATCCAAATCACCCATGGAGAGAGCCGGGGGCTGGATTAGTTTGGGGAGGTTCATCTGGCCTGAGGCTGCTTTCGAGAGGCAGATGGCAGGCGCACCAATGGTTCGGATCGAGTTCGCGCAGGAGCGGAGTCTCGGTGCGGCAGCGATCTTCGGCCCGAGGACAGCGGGGGTGAAAAGGACAACCGGTGGGTGGATGAATGGGGGAGGGAATCTCGCCGGGCAAAAGGATGCGCTGACGGCGCGAGGCCGGATCGAGGGTGGGCAAGGCGGAGATCAGGGCTTGCGTATAAGGATGCCGGGGAGCATGGAGGATTTTGCGGGCATCCGACAACTCCATGATGCGTCCGAGATACATGACGGCGATGCGGCGGCTGAGATGTTCGACGACCGCCAGATCGTGAGCGATGAACAGGTAGGCGATGCCGTGTTCGGTCTGAAGATCGGCCAGCAGGTTGATGATCTGGGCCTGGACCGAGACATCGAGGGCGCTGATCGGTTCATCGCAGATCAGCAATTTGGGATGGACAGCCAGCGCTCGGGCGATGCCGATGCGCTGTCGCTGGCCGCCGCTGAACTCGTGGGGATATCGGTTTTGGCAGTCGGCATCCAGACCCACCGCGAGGAGCAATTCCCGAATCCGCCGCTGGCGCGCAGCCGATTGCCTCGCCAGCCGGTGGATATCCAGGGCCTCCCCAATGATTTGGGCCACCGTCATGCGCGGATTTAAGGATCCATAGGGATCCTGAAAGATCATTTGGAGATGCCGTCGATAGGGCCGCATTCCGGACGCGCCGAGCGAGGTGATGTCATCCCCGGAAAACCGGATGACGCCGGAGGTGGCGTCCACCAGTCGCGCGATCGCGCGTCCCAGGGTGGATTTTCCGCAGCCGCTTTCGCCGACCAAACCGAGGGTCTCACCCGCCTGAAGGGACAAGCTCACGCCATCGACGGCATGGACATAGGCTTGATGTTTGGTGAAGAGGCCCTTTCGGACGGGAAAGTGGACCTTCAGGTCCTGGACTTCGAGCAAGGGCGAAGGAATGGAAGGCGCTGTTTTCATCCCGCAGTTTTCCAGAAGGGACAACGCACCCAGCGACCGGGCTGGACCTCGACGAGATCCGGGCAGGCTTGGGAACAGGAAAGCTGGATCCGGGCGCATCGGGGATGGAATCTGCAACCGGAAGGCAGCGCGGAGAGGCGAGGGACATGACCGGGGATGGCTCGCAATCGGCCCCCGGTTTTTCCGGGCTGCGGAATGGAGTGGATCAACGACTGGGTGTAAGGATGCAGCGGTTGCCGCAGCAAGTCCGCGGCGGGCGCGGTCTCGACAATTTGGCCGGCATACATCACCGCGACGCGGTCAGCCAGATCCTGAACGATCCCCAGGTTATGGGTGATCAGCAGGACGCTCATGTTGAGCTCGCGTTTCAGCCGGCTTAAGAGATCCAGGATTTGCGCCTGGATGGTGACATCCAGGGCCGTGGTGGGCTCATCGGCCACCAGGAGCCGCGGTTGCGCCGCCAGGGCCATGGCGATCATGATCCTCTGTTGCATGCCGCCGGACAGCTCATGGGGAAAATCGCGTTGTCGATCTTCCGGGGCCGGGATACCCACTTGTCGAACCAAATGAATCACTTCCTCCGTCGTGGCGGACTGGGGACGATGCAGGCGCAGCGCTTCCAGGATCTGATGGCCGACTCGCATGACGGGATTGAGCGCCGCGCCAGGTTCCTGAAAGACGTAAGCCACCACTGCGCCTCGGATGCGCCGCAGATCAGCGGCGTCCATGGCCAATACATTGCGTCCGTCGATCCGGATTTCGCCATCGGCAATCCTTGAGGGAGGCGATGGCAGGAGGCGCGCGATCGAAAGGGCGGTGACGCTCTTGCCACAACCGCTTTCTCCCACCAGCGCAAGCCCTTCTCCGGATTCGATGGACAGGGAGACACCGGAAACCGCCCGAACCGGCCCCTGGTCCGTATCAAACTCAACGCTCAGGTTTTGGATTTCGAGAAGAGACACGGCGGGGTGGATCCCGGCTGGGCGGGGCTCACGGTGTGGAACCGGAGCGACGCGACAGCTCAAAAAAATAAAGCGCCACCACCACCAGGGAATGCTTGATGCGCCCGGCGGCAACGAGGCGCGGGATATCGGCGACCGGGACGAGCCGGGTCACAAGATCTTCGCCCTGGTCCCATTCCACGGCGTGCGCGACCTGGCAGTCCTCGACCTGCACCGTATAACACGTGTTGCTCATGATGGCCGGGTTGGGGTAAATATCGCCGAGGATCCTGGGACGAAGCCCCACATACCCCGTCTCTTCGCGCAGTTCGCGCAAACCGGCCTCCACCGGTGAAGCATCGTGGGGATCCATCATGCCGCCGGGGATTTCCAATTCCACAGTGTTGGTCCCATGGCGATACTGCTCGATCATCACCAACTGCCGATCCGTCGTCAGGGCGATGACATTGACCCAGTTGACACCCTCGAGCACCAGAAAATCATGCGGTTGGCCGGTGCGCGGCGACAGCTTCTGATCCGAGCGCAGCCGGAAAATCCGGTGGTCAGCCACGAAGCGCGAGCTGAGGACAGGCCAGGGTTTGATCATGATGGCGGGCCGTTCCCCACGAGGCATCGCAAAACACGCCGCGATGCCCCGTGTAAAAACGGATCAGTCGCAGGGAATCCCGGACTAATTGACCGAACTGGCTGGGACAATCTTGATCGATTCCACCCCGACGCGGGTAGTGGGTTTGGTGACTTCGTCTCGATTCATCGGATTTATCGTGGTGGGTGTTTCGCCAATTTTGCCCAGGACGTCGTCGCCCTTGATCAATCGCCCGAAGGCGGTGTAGCTGTTATCCAGGAACTTGGCGTCGGCGAGGCAGATGAAGAACTGGCTGCCGGCGGAGTTGGGATCGGAGGAACGCGCCATGGAGATGACCCCGCGGACATGGGGGCGTTTGTTGAACTCGGCGTCAATGGTATAGCCCGGTCCGCCGGTGCCGTATTGATCTTCAGCGGCGGGATCTTTGGTCAGCGGATCGCCGCCCTGGATCATGAATCCCTTGAAGATGCGGTGAAAGGCGGTGCCATCGTAGAATCCCTTTCGGGCCAGCTTTTTAAAGTTATCCACCGTCTTGGGGGCCACGTCCGGCCAGAATTCAATCACCATCTCACCGGCGGACGTTTTGATGACGGCGACTTCGTTGATGTTAGTGGCAACGGTCGTTGCGGGAACAGTATTCGAGCTCACAGGCGCACTTTCTTCAGTCGTTGGTTTTTTGTTGCAGGCCGTCCCGATTCCGACCAGGAGGCCCAGACCACAGGCAAACAGGAACATTTTCATCTTGCAACGATTACCGTAGTTGGGCGGATCGCGCAAGGGAAGGTTACTGAACCGCCCATTGGGACCGTGAACCTCGGAGGGACGAGTTCTGCGAGTTCTCCTGGTTCGACATGAGGGCTTCGTATAACTCGGCCCTCCGAAAGGAGCGTCTCATAGAAGGTATCTGCCGTGCCGATTTGGGGCGGCTGGCTGCAATTTAACGTTTGACAGTCAAGGCCGGCATCGAAAAGTTAGGGGACATTTTTTGAGGGAAAGCGAACCAGCATGGAACCAAGCCATCATATTGAACCGGACGCGGAAGCGCCATTGGATTTCATCCGTCAGATTGTCGCCGAAGACGTGCAGTCTCAGAAACATGGAGGGCGGGTGATCACCCGGTTTCCACCCGAGCCCAACGGCTATCTCCACATTGGGCATGCCAAATCGATCTGCCTGAACTTCGGGATTGCCCGGGATTTCAACGGCGTGTGCAATTTGCGGATGGACGACACCAATCCCACCAAGGAAGACGTGGAATACGTCGACTCGATTACGGCGGACGTCCAGTGGTTGATTCAGGGATGGGCGGATCAGGTTCTGGCGTTCAAAAGGGCCGGGGACCCGACGGGCACCGGGGTTTTACTGAACCAGGCCGACGGGCAAAAGCTGGAGCCGTTCTATGCCTCGGATTACTTTCCCCAGATCTATGAATTTGCGCTGGAGCTGATCCGCAAAGGCAGGGCCTACGTATGCGATTTGTCTCCGGAGGACACCGACGCTTACCGCGGATCGCCGGATCGTCCCGGTCGGGAGAGTCCCTTCAGGAATCGGTCGATCGAGGAAAACCTCGATTTATTTCAACGGATGAAGGCCGGAGAGTTTCCGGATGGCGCCCGCACGTTGCGGGCCAAGATCGAGATGGGCTCGCCAAACATTTGGTTGCGGGACCCGGTGCTTTACCGGATCCGGCATGCCGATCATCACCATACCGGCAGCCAATGGTGCATCTATCCAATGTATGATTTTGCCCATTGCCTGAGTGACTACCTGGAAGGCGTCACCCATTCCATTTGCACCCTGGAATTCGAGGTGCATCGTCCGCTATACGACTGGATATTAGAGGCTTTGGAACTGCCACGGGCGCTGCCGCACCAACATGAATTTGCCCGTTTGAACCTTGCCTACACCGTCATGAGCAAGCGCAAGCTGCTTCAGCTCGTGAATGAAGGACGAGTGGTAGGATGGAACGATCCGCGCATGCCCACCCTCTCGGGTATGCGCAGGCGGGGATATCCTGCGGCGGCCATTCGCGCCTTTTGCGAAAAAGTCGGCGTGGCCAAGCGCGAAAACATTATTGATATGGCCCTGCTCGAGTTTTGTGTGCGGGAAGAACTGAATCGGACTTCAAGGCGAATGATGGGTGTGCTCAAGCCCTTGAAAGTCATCCTTTTAAACTATCCTGAGGACCAAGTCGAGCCCCTCGAGGCCGTCAATAATCCGGAAGATCCCGCAGCCGGCATCCGCCAGGTGCCTTTCTCGAGGGAGATTTTCATCGAGCAGGACGATTTTCGGGAGATTCCGCCCCCGAAGTATTTCCGGCTGACCCCAGGCGGCGAGGTTCGTCTGCGATACGCATACATCATCAAATGCGTCGAGGTCATCAAGAACGCGCAGGGCGAAGTCACCGAGCTCCATTGCACAGCCGATCTGGATTCCAAGAGCGGAGGGGCCACATCGAATCGCAAAGTCAAGGGCACGATCCACTGGGTGTCGGCGCCGCATGCCGTTCGGGCCGAAGTCAGGCTTTATGACCGGCTCTTTACTGTTGAACAGCCCGATGCGGATGCCGAAGGACGTGATTTTAAGTCCTTCCTCAATCCTCAATCGCTGGAAACCTTGCGGGACTGCCGACTCGAACCCGCACTGGAAAAGGCGGCTCCAGGGGAGGGTTACCAATTCGAGCGACTAGGTTATTTCCATGTCGATCCAATCGACTCCCAGCCTGGGCGGCCGGTCTTCAATCGCACCGTTACCCTTCGAGATTCCTGGGCAAAAATCGATCAGCCCTCAAGTCGCGGGCCCTCTCGCCGATAAACAAGTAACTGGGCCGATCTCCGCCTCGATGAGACGGAGTCAGGATTGCATTTTGTCATCGGGCCTGAGTCGGCCTGGCAGGGAATGGAAGGATGAGAGACCGTGTCATGTCTCTCCACAACAAGACGTTATCCGTGAGCTTGGTCATTTTTTATCGGACGACAAGCGCCAGTCGTGTGGATGAGGTTCGTGCGGCATTAGCTGAACGAAGCTCCGAGACCATTCGACCTTTGCTGACCTCGACCGATCTTAAGAACCTGCCGGGAATCGGAGAGGTGGATCTCGTCCTGTTGGATATCGAGATAGGAGAAGAGGAGATAGGCCGATTGCTGTCCGAGATTCGATCATTGGCTGCGGATCCTCTGATCTTGGCTCTGGCAAACCCACTCTCCGCAGGGATACCGCCGGGACTTCTGGAATCGGGGATAGGAGACTTTATGAGTCGGGACCAGCTCTGGCGGCTGGGGCCGCTCATGAGGCGATTGGAACGTCTGAAGCGCAGTAAAGAGGAGCACATGGCGGTTGCGGCTCGGGTGCGCCGGGGAGAGGCGCTTTATCGAAACCTGATCCAAACAACGCCGCACTTGATCTTTATGATGGATCCGCAAGGCCGGTACCAATACGTGAATGAGACGGCTGCGCGGATTTTTGGCCTGCCTCAGGAGGATCTGATCGGAAAAAGCCAGGAGGAGTTGTTTGCGCCGGAACGCGCGCGGCGCAACCGGGAGGCCCTTGCCCTGGTTTTTCAGGGTCAACTCGTGCCCGAGATGGATGAGTGGTACGAGTTTCCGACAGGCCGGCGGTGCTTGGCCACCCGTCTGATCCCGTTGCAGGATGAAAAAGGCGCGATCCGGTCGGTCTTGGGTATCGGCCAGGACATGACCGAGCGGATGCAGGCCTTGGATCGCCTTCAACTCGATCAACAACGCCTGGAGGTCATGCTGCAACTGACCCAGATGGAGGCCGGTTCTTTGCGGGAAATCACCGATTTTGCCCTGAATGCCGCCGTGCGCCTGACCCGCAGCCGCATTGGGTATCTGGCCTTTCTGAACGAGGACGAAACTGTTCTCACGATGCATGCCTGGTCAAAGGAAGCCATGGCCGAGTGCCAGGTTGCCAATGTTCCGTTTCAGTACCCTGTGGAAAAGACCGGTCTCTGGGGGGAAGCCGTGCGCCAGCGGCGTCCTGTCATTACCAATGATTACTCGGAAGCCAATCCCTTGAAGAAGGGGCTTCCCCTCGGCCATGTTGCCCTCCATCGGCATATGAATGTGCCGGTATTTGAACGGGACCGGCTGGTGGCTGTGGCCGGAGTGGGTAACAAGGCGGAACCCTATGACGACACCGATGTTCAACAAATTACGTTGCTTATGTCGGGGATGTGGCAGCTTCTTCGACACCGCCGCGTGGCCGACGAACGGAGAAAAGCCGTTGACGCCCTGCTTGAAAGCGAGGAGCGATTTAGACTCCTGATCCAGCATTCCCAGGACATGATCACCGTCCTCGACGAGGAAGGCCGGCTGAAATACCAGAGTCCCACGATCGCACAATCCCTCGGATACGAGGCCAGTGCGATCACGGGGAAATACGTTTTTTCAGTTATCCACCCGGACGATCGAAGGCATGTCGAGGCGATGTTCACCGCGATCAAACAGGGCAAACACATTGGCACACCCGTGGAATATCGGGGGCGACACGCCAATGGCTCCTGGGTATGGCTGGAATCCATCGCTTCCAACCAGATCGCGCACACCCGGATGGGCGGTATCATTGTCAACACCCGGGATTGTTCGGAACGTCGAAAGGCCCAGGAAACCAAGATCCAACTCGAAGCCCAGTTGCGCCAAGCGCAGAAACTCGAGGCTATTGGCACCTTGGCCGGGGGCATCGCCCATGATTTCAACAACATCCTCGGGGCGGTGATGGGCTATGCCAGCCTCGCACGGGAAGACCTTTCCATCGAGACTGAAGGCCACCAATGCCTCAGCGAAATCCTCAAGGCCGGTCAGCGGGCCAAGGACTTGATTCAACAAATCCTCACCTTCAGCCGCCAACAGGAGCAGAGCTTCAGTCCATTCAAGATTCAGCCGGTCATTCAGGAAGCCGCCAAATTGCTTCGGGCCTCGATCCCCAGCACGATCGAGATGCGACTCGATCTTCAGGCGGACAAGGCTCTTGTTTTTGGCGATCCTTCCCAAATACACCAAGTCCTGCTCAACCTGGCCACCAATGCCGCTCAGGCCATGAGAGACCAGGCCGGAATCCTGTCTGTGTCTCTGACCACCGAATTTATCGATGCAGACACCGCCCGTCGGTTTCCAGATCTCAAAGAAGGCCCCTATTTGCGGCTGGCGGTCAGCGATACCGGCATCGGCATGGAACCCGCCGTTCAGGAAAGAATCTTTGATCCCTTCTTCACCACCAAACCCAAGGGCGAAGGCACCGGCCTCGGGCTGGCCTTGGTGCACGGGATTGTCAAGAGCCATCAGGGCGCCATCCAATTGTCAAGTGTCGTCGGCGTCGGCACCACGTTTACGCTCTTCTTTCCCGTCTATCGCAAAAATACCATCCTCGAGCCCCCCGATTCCCCCCAGATTGTTCGCGGCTCCGGCCAGCACGTGCTCGTCATCGACGATGAGGCTTCCCTGGTTTTGATGGGACGCAAAATGCTCCTGCGGCTTGGATACCGCGTCACGTCATGCACCAGCAGCATCGAGGCCCTGGACTTGTTTCGTACTCGGCCCCAATCCTTTGACCTGATCATTACCGACCAAACCATGCCCCGGTTGACCGGGTGCGAGCTCATCGGAAAAATCCGGGAAATCGAGCCTCATACACCCGTGGTGTTGATGACAGGATTTCATGCGGGTGTGACTTCCGAGAAACTCGCCGCATTGGGGATCCATCATCTGATGATGAAGCCGTACACCATGGAAACCCTGGCCCGCATGACACACCAGGCATTGGAATCCATCCAGAAGTGACGCGGGTTTTTGACCGGAGCGCCCTCTCCGAAAATGCCCCCCTGCCTTGAACCGCGAATAGACGCCAGTCCACGCGAATCATAGCAAACTAAACATGGAGGCCCTGAAGTGTTGGGAACATCGATGGAATGTCTGAGATCCTGCGTCAACCGGCACGGCGGGATAAATCCCGCAGTCCAACCTTTTGAGTCACTCTCGCTCTGGAGCCGGCAACGATCGGCGCGCGGAATTCATTCCGCAGAGCGTTTCTGCCAGCAGGAAAGCTCCGGTTTTATTCGCGTCAATTGGCGTTCATTCGCGGTTCTGTTTTTTCGGAGCATCTTATGTGCGGTTTTGGGCCCGTTTCCTCAGTTGCCAGAATGCGCCGCTTCATGGAGTATACCCGGCAGGGAAGACAAGCGTATGGGACCGAGAATCACAATTTTCCCTGATTCCGCCATTGACACGACGGGCGGAATCATTAGCTTATGCGCAATTTTATACCGGCTTTGGCTGGGCGGCGAGATTCAAACGGACCACACCACAACCAGGAAACCGGAAAGAAAGGGATAGATTCATGTCAACGTCTCTAACGAAGAATCAGAAACTCCTCCAATGGATTGAGGAGATCACCAAACTATGCAAACCGGCCTCCGTGCATTGGTGTGACGGCTCACAGGCTGAATACGACCGTTTGTGCGAGGAAATGGTCAAGCACGGGACCTTCACCCGGCTCAATCCGAAGACTCGCCCTGGCAGTTTCCTGGCCCGATCCCATGCCAGCGATGTGGCCCGCGTCGAGGACCGCACCTATATCTGCGCTGAAAATAAACAGGACGCCGGATTGACCAACAATTGGTCCGATCCAGCCGCCATGCGCCAGACGCTGAACAAGCTTTTTGATGGGTGCATGGCCGGGCGCACCCTGTATGTCATCCCATTTTCCATGGGACCGATTGGATCTCCTATTGCCAAAGTGGGGATTGAAATCACCGACTCCGCCTACGTCGTCGCCAACATGCGAATCATGACCCGCATGGGCAAGGCCGCCTTGGACGCCCTCGGGGACGGCGATTTTATTCCATGCGTTCATTCCGTGGGAGCGCCGCTGAAACCAGGCCAGGCGGATGTCCCATGGCCTTGCGAACCGGACCCCGCAAAAAAATACATTGTGCATTTCCCGCAGGATCCCGCCATTTGGTCCTATGGATCGGGCTACGGTGGAAACGCCTTGTTGGGCAAGAAATGCTTGGCCCTGCGCATCGCGTCAGTGCTCGCTCGCAAAGAAGGCTGGATGGCCGAGCACATGCTGATCCTGGCCCTGACGTCGCCCGCCGGCAAAAAGTATTATGTCGCCGCCGCCTTTCCAAGCGCTTGCGGCAAGACCAACCTGGCCATGATGCAGCCGTCCATACCCGGATGGACCGTGCGGTGCCTGGGCGATGATATCGCCTGGATCCGCCTGGGAGCCGACGGGCGCCTCTATGCCATGAATCCCGAATACGGTTTCTTCGGAGTGGCGCCTGGCACCTCACAGAGCTCGAATCCGAATGCCATGGCCACGATTACCAAGAACTCCATCTTCACCAATGTGGTTCTGACTCCGGACGGCGACGTGTGGTGGGAAGACATGGGAGTTGCGGCCCCGGCCAAAGGCATCGATTGGGAAGGCCAAGAGTGGACGCAAGCCAGCGGACGCAAGGGCGCTCATCCCAATGCCCGATTCACCGCGCCTGCAAGCCAGTGCCCCGTCATCGATCCCGACTGGGAAAACCCCGAAGGCGTTCCCATCTCAGCTTTCCTGTTTGGCGGACGTCGTCCCTCGACCATCCCGTTGGTCAACGAGGCCTTTGATTGGGAACACGGTGTGTTCATGGGCTCTTCCACCGGATCGGAAACAACCGCAGCAGCCCTGGGCCAAGCCGGCGTGCTGCGCCGGGATCCCTTCGCCATGCTGCCGTTCTGCGGCTATAACATGGCCGATTACTTTGCGCATTGGTTGTCCTTTGGCCAGAAAACCGACCGCAATAAACTGCCCAAAGTTTTCTTCGTGAATTGGTTCCGCAAAAACGCCCACGGGAAATGGCTTTGGCCTGGTTACGGTGAAAACAGCCGGATTCTTAAGTGGATCTGTGAACGCGTGGATGGCACGGGCAAGGCTGTTCGAACCCCCATCGGTTGGTTGCCTACTCCTGAGGGTCTGGATCTTTCAGGAATTAACATCCCCACGGCGGATCTCCAGGAATTGCTCGCTGTTGATCGCGAAGGCTGGAATAAGGAAGCCGATAATATCGCCGAATATTACGCAAAATTCGGTGAGCGGCTGCCAGCTGCGCTCAGGCAGCAACTGACCAGTCTGAAGGAACGACTGGCGGTCGGCTGATACCCCACTAATTACGTCGTTCGCTGGAACGTTGGCGCAGCCATTCGTAATCGGTGGGTGGAACAGCGGGGAATGAACCGCCGACACCGCCTTGGCGGGCGGGCCGGATGGTATCCGGGAGGATCCATCGATGGCTTTCAAGATGGCCATCGGCGAAGGAGAGGTTGGCCCCACCGCGATGGTAGGAGCCGGGCAGATTCCCCCAGGTGGGTTCATCCCAGCGGTTCATGAAGAAACCGTCATTGATGGTATCCGGGTGCTCGTCCAGGAAGACGTAAACCTGGGAAGGATGGGAAAAGTCTGATTCTTTGAAGAACTGGACGTAAGCGGGATTGAACTGGTTGGTGAGGACACCGGGATTCCCCACGAGCGAGTTCATGGACACGCTTCGAGTCCGGGGTCCATTGGCGGCCCGGGAACGATCCGAAGGGCACTTGAAGACGGCGGTGCCGTGGTTGAGATAGGAGGAGAGCAGGCCGGAGGTGAGATAGATCCGGTTGGTATTATCGTCGCTCGCGTTCCAGTCGAGCACGTGGTTGACCCAGTTCTGGCGTTTCTCACGGGTTTCATCCACGCCGTGGTTGTTGACCAACGCATCGGAGTGGTCATCGGCGTAGAGGCGCAAAGCCAGGCTCAGTTGTTTGATGTTGCTGACGCACTGAATCGAGTGGGCCTTCGCCTTGGCGACGGAGAGCGCGGGCAACAACATTCCCGCCAGCACAGCGATGATCGCGATTACGACCAGCAATTCAATGAGCGTGAAGCCGCCCGGGGTCGGCGATATCGCTTCACGAAAAGTGCTCGTTCCGGTTTCATCGAGAGAGGGATGTTGATGGGCCATAGGAGGAAGTTTACGGGATTGAGACCCGATAGAATTGATTGGGGGCATGATCGGGGATATCCAGCTGGACTTGGACCGTGGTGTTCTCGGGGACAGGGTGGGTTTTGCGCCAGACCGTCCAGTCGCCTGTCGCCAGTGTGTCGCGGGTGTAGATCGTATAGCCGGAACCCGCGGGGACATCGAACTGGAAACGCAATTGCGCATCCTCAAGCGTCACTTGCCGGATCAGGACCGGCGGAGGATTGGGTCGTCCCGGCGAACCGCCCCAGGCGGCGCTGGCCTTCCATTGTTCGGCGGAGTTCAAGTCACCGTCCGGGCTGTTTGTTTCCAGGGAGAATCCGTCGCCGTCGGCCGAGGACGGCCATGGCGAGCGGGTGGCATAAGTAAAATCGAGAACAACCTCGTTCTCGGCGTTCAGAGCGGTGACCCGTTCGCCGGCGTTATCGAGGCGTCCCGAGTATTCGCCGGCGACGGGCAGTCCTATGCCGTAACGAAACTCGAAGGCGCGGTGGTTTCTGACGATGACCACGTATTGGCCTGGCGCGAGACGGGTGAAGGCCGAACCCGAGAAATCAAACTCAATGCCGGTGACAAACCGCAGGCCATCGAGGTCGCAGGTGACCTCGCCCGCGTTCACCAATTCGACGAACTCGAATTCATCGGCGTCGCCAAAGCCCGCGGCCGTTTCAGCCGGGGTGGGATCCGCGGGATGATAATGGAGTTCGCTGAGCTTGAGCATCGGGTCGCCCACAACAAACCTGACCTCCTGAAGGGCGCTCCACTCCGTGCCGTTAAGCACTCGCGCCTTGAGGGTGGTGAGGTCCCGGAGCACGATGGGACCGGTGTAAGTCATGGCCGTGGTGGGGGCGCTCACCAGCCGCCGCTCGCCCGCCAGGAGTTCGACCCCAATCAGAAAGTCCGAGCTCGAGACGGAGTTATTCAGGCCATGGATAGCGAGGATGTTGTTGCCTTTTCTCAGGGCCGATAGAAAGGCGTCGGCCTTGAAATCCTCGAAATTGATGGCGGCGGTGTCGGAATTTTGGGCGCTGGCGACGGCATTCCAGCTGAGGCTGGAAGGGGCATTGGCGGCGGCAATTTGGATGCCGTTTAAAAAGACCGCGAATCCGTCGTCGTACCGCACGCGCAAGGTCAGGTAGTTCAGTTGCGATTGGTGGGTGCCATCGTATTGGAAGGGAATACGAATGAAGGCGGATCCGTTCTTACCGTCCATGGCCGTGCGGAGATTAATCCCGAAGTAACTCGAATAAGTGGTCTCACGGTCATAACCGACACCGCCGGTGCCGGCGGTCCAACTGGAATCATCGAACGGCTCGTTGCCGCCCCTCCAGGTGGCACCCAGATTGTTACCGTTGTTGTCAGGGGAGGGAACCAGGGCTTTCTTGGGCGCATTGTAGTTTACCAGGGTGATACCGAACAGATCCTCGGTCGTCACGGGTGTGCGCGGATCGCTGCCATTGGTGGTGTAATAGATGGTGGCGCCCGGCAGCGACGTCAGGGTCAGGGGGAATCCAACGGGGACGCGGCCGCCCTGCTGGTTGAGGGCCGGAGGATCGGTCCGCGGATACAATCCCACGCGACGGAGTTGTTCGAGGACAATGGCGGATCGTCGGGGGAAGTAATTGCTGAGGAGATTGGTCTTTTCCTTGGCCCAGTGTTCATCCCGGGTGTAGGGATTGCTGGCGTGTTGATCGCCCCAACGGGCGGATTCGGCGACCATGGCTTTTTCCACCTGGTTTGCCAGGGCGACGAAGAGCGCGGCCGGTCGGTTACGTTCCGGATGGGCGGGATCCCAGGCGGGACGGTTCGTGTCCACATGGAAAATACCGTCGTTGAAAAAGTGCCGGTAAACGTGGTCGGCGAATCTGATGCGGAATTCCGGATTAGCCCGGGCGGCGGCATAAGGGGTGGCCACGGCGCTGTTGACACTGGTGCGGTCCGAGTTGAGGGTCGCCCAGAGACCCAGGGCGGCTTCGGTATCCCAGGGGAAAAACTTGAAGCCGTCTCCATTGACACGGTTTCGTCCGGCGTACCAGTTGCGGTGCGGCCAGTCTTCGTTGCCACCGTAGAGATTGACGATCATGTAATCGATCAGGTTATCCACGTCCAGGAGATCCTCGTATTCTGGATTGCGCGATCCGTCGGGATTATTGCCTTGGATGCGCTCGTAATTGGCGTTATTGGCGAGGCCGGCTCGCGCCTGGGCCAGCATCCGGTTCCATGCCTGGTAATTGCCATCGGGGGCGGAATCGTAATTGATGGCGTCCCAATCCTCGCGATTCCCGCCAAAGTAAGTCGAGGTGAAGGCGGCGTCGGGGCGTTCCACAGGATTATAGAGGCCCCAATAAAAACCGTTGATGTAGAGATGCACGAAACTAGTGCGAGGAACGATCATCCCCATGTGGCGGGCCGATTCGAGGGCAAAGGCGTCGCGAATGTAGAGGGCGGTGCCGCCCGCCGAGTTCCATTGGTATCCATCGTTGTTGTTGGCGCGAAGCGTCAGGCTGTTGAACTCGTCGGCGGCATCAGGGCCGAAGAACGGATAGCGTAACTTGGCGGCGCCATAGATGGACTTGAACAAAAGCCGAAATGATTTTTTCTTGGTCAGATTGAATCCTCGGAAGGCGCCTCCTTGAATGCTCAGACCCGCGTTTTCCTGGAATCCCTCTCGGCCATCGGGATGAATGAGCTCGGCCGAAACCGCGCGTTCCCACAACGGACCGCGGTTCTGAGGATTGGCATAAATGCCGTTGTTACCGAACAGATCCGGCAGAGGCATAACGAGGGAAAGCGTCGGAATGCTCTTCAGATCGTCCTGGATGCTGCGCGCATATTTTCCGCCGTATTTATCGGTGCCATTCTGCCCGATGACCCGGCGATCGAGGCCGTAATCGGGAGCGGTTCCCTTCCAACTGCTGGGAAACCCCGCTGCCAGGGTGGCTGCGGCGTCCTGACTGATAATATCGTCCAGGAACAGGTAGCTGTGAGTTTCGACACGGGAGGGCCGGTAACCGGTCCGAAAGCCCGCCGCGCGGATCACACGGGTGCCGCTGATCCGGATCGGGACCGAGTAAACCAAGCCGTTGGTGAGGGCGGGAACTGAACCATTGGTGGTGTAGCGAATTTCCGCGCCTTCCGTGGCACAGAAAAGAGCAAGATCGAACGTTTGCTCCTTGAATCCCCGGGAGACGCTGAACACCGGTGAATCCACAAATCCCGCAAAGGCCCCGCCATTGGGCGCGCCCGGCGTCGGGGGATCAAAAAATCCCTCGATCCTGTCGCTTGCTAGCACTTGTTCCAGGACGGCGCGAATGAGGAAATCCGGGCTGTCTTTGCGATCGTTGAGGCCGTGGATGGCGAGGATATTGGGGCCGGGCAGCAGGAATGATCCATCGATCGGGATCGTCTCAGGCTCAAGCGCGAGGCTGACCGGGCGGTTGGTCAGTGCCACAGCCTGATCAGACAAGATTTCGGGCGCATTCCGACGGGCGATTTCGTGTCCATTCAGGTAAGCCACATAACCATCGTCATACTGCATCTTCAAAAGGAGATTAAAGGCATCCGCGGATGGGTTTGAGGCAAAGGGAAAGCGCAAGTAAGCCGCGGTCTGTTCCGAGTCCATGAGGGATTTGAGATCCGTCTTGATCAGGTTCTGCAGGTCGCCGCCCTCCCCTGACACCGCAGGCGAGTTTACCTCAAGTCCGCCCGAGGCCCCATCGCCGATCAAGCGAAAATGCGTGGCATCCCAGGTCCCATACGATCCTTTTGCGGCAAAAAGCTCGAGCCCCGACCCGCCCCCGCGTTCGAAATAAACCAGGCGCAGATCGTATTCGCCGGCCTCCCCAAAATTAAAGGTTTGAATCGTATCCGCCGGACTTCGGGGATCGGGATAAGACATCTCGAATCGTTCCGTTCCCCGCGTGATCTCGAGGCCGAAACCGTCGTCGCTCATGACGCCAAAGGTCCAGCTTCCCGCCGATGGAATCGTGATCCGTCCGGTGGCGAGAATGACAAAATCTTCCACATCCTCCCCGGCCTCTGTGCCGGGAAAAGGGCGATCCACGCCATAATGACCTGTATCTGTGGTGCCCAGGTAGTCGATGGAGGGCGCGTTTTCAGCCGCCACACTCTCGTGGAGGGCGGAAATCTGAATCACTTCTTCCGCGGCGCCCAAATCCTCCACCATCGCCCGGGATTTGAAATTTCGGACGACGAAACCCGGAGTCCAGGTGATATAACCCACCCCATTAGTGCCCTTCACCCAGGCATCATCCGCAAACGGCTCCTGTCCGCCCGTCCAGCTTATCCCGAGGCTGCTATTCGATGGGACCAGGACTTTCACTGGCGCGTCTTCCGCGACCAGGGGGATTCGGCGGTCCTCGGATCGATCGCCATACGAGATATTGGGGCGTTGAGCAGGATAAGCCCTGTATTCATGGCGAATAGTTCGGCCGTCGGGCATGGTCAGAGCCAGGTAACCTCCCTCGCCCGCGAGGCGGAAGTTGGCGTGGAGGTTGCCCTGTGCCGGACGCCGGTCTTTGCCCGATGCAAACACAACCAGGAACTGCCCCGCGGCTATCTGCCGGGCTGGGAACTGCCACTTTGTCAGTCTCGATGGTTCATCCGACAAATACCATCCGGTCAAGTCGGCCGCTTGTCCGCCGGGATTACAAATTTCAATCCAATCCATCGCCTGCCCATCTTCATCCTTCAAACCGCCATCATTGATCGCCATGAACTCCGTGATTAGTAACTCCTGCGCCACAAGCCGAATCCCAGAAAAACAACCGAGCAACATCCCGAACGCAAGCAGACCGAACCGTAAAAACTGTGCTGCTTCTGGCAGAAACGAGTTCGATGGAGCCCGGTTCGAGACCGTTATCCCTGACCATGGAGAATTGGTAATCACAACAACACTCACAAGAGCAGTATCCGTGCCCCTTGTCAATCGGGGGACTCAGTGGGGCTTCGGTCTTTCGGTCTATGCCAACCGCGAAAAGTCCACAGGCTAAGTCAGGGCACGGCTCACCCTCTGTTCGGGGTCCCACCTACAGGCGGTCAGGAACGTACCGACCGCCTAAAGCCGGACACCAAACCGTGTAGGGGCCATAGTTTTGGGTGTTCGCTCTTGAGCGGACTCGAATGGCGTGCGGTTTAAATGCTGCTTTGGGCCAGAACTCCAGTTCTGGTCTCGTAGACCCATGACGCTCGGTATCATCGCCATTGTTTGCCGAGGTACCACTGATCGTCCTCGAGATCGTGTTTGAGGAGGTAATCATGTCCGTCGTGGCCGCGGACTTTGAAGTAGTCGGCGCGGGGCCATTCGGGTTTGGATTCGATCTGGTACCAGCGATCGATGATGTCGGCCACCTCGATGCTCTGGTCATTCCAGACGAACCTCCGAGGCATTTCGTCGGCCCTGTAACCGGCGTGACATTCGACTTGGATCGGGATGAGATACATGGGGCATCGTGTTTCAGTTTGGACAGTTTTATGTCGCACCTGCAACAAAGATTTGTCCGAAACCCATGTTTCGCTTACAGATCACTGCATGAATGGCGTTGAACCTATGTTGAAGGTGGTATTGACCGGGGGCGCGTTCTCGGGGAAGACGACAATGATCCGACATTTTGCGCGGGCGGGATTTCACACGGTTCCCGAGGCGGCGTTAGCGGTGATTGAGCGTTTGAATCGCGCCCTGGGTGTCGAGCAGCAACGGGACTGGCGCAACGCGCATTTGCTGGAATTCCAACGGATGATTGTGGCGCTTCAGCTCGAAAGGGAGCAGGCGGTGCCGGGCGATGTTCGGGGGCCGGTTTTTTTTGACCGGGGCCTGATGGATGGCCTGGGTTACTTGGGGGAGGCGGGGATTGCGCCGCCGGCCGAGCTGGTGGAAGCCTGCAAGAAGGCGCGATACGATCGGGTGTTCCTTTTGCAGACGCTCTCGGGATTTAATCCGCGCTCGGAGTCGGGCCGGCCGGATACGCTGGAGTACTCGTATGCGATCGCGACGGCGGTGCGCCGGGCTTACTTGGAGCATGGGCATGAGGTCATCGAAGTGCCTGAAATGCCTGTCGACCAGCGGGCGGCCCATATTCTGGAGCGGCTTCCTTAAACAGCCCCACAAGCCGACTCGAGGTGCAATGGTCCTCGGCCGCAGGACTTTCAGGCTGGCCCAATGCTGTGGCGTTTACTATCCTGTTTTTTCTGGCTCCATCGCGTTGCGCCCGAGACGGACCCCCGGTTGGTTCATGGTCCCATGGCGCAGCTAAAAAGCCGTCGAGGTTTCCCATCGAGCCTGATCAGCGGCCTATGAGGAACCACCGAGGACTGTGGAGCGTCCCCGTGTGCGGCGTAGAATGAAGCTGGACGGTCTTTTCTCGTCTGAGCTAGTGTCCGGGCACCGACCTATGACTGAGCGGATCAATATTGCAGATGAGCTTTTGCGTGAAAACCTCGTGAGGAGAGGGGCCCAATCCGCCATCTACCATGGCCAATCAAGGATCACCTTTCTGGAACTGGCTGCAAACACCCGTCAGTTTGGGCGTTTTTTCCTCGACCTGGGGCTGCGTCGGCGCGATCGCATCGTCATTCAACTGCCCGACCGGCCCGAGTGCATTTACGCCTTTCTTGGCGGCATCCAGGCGGGCCTATGGCCGATCCTGGTCAATCCGGAGCTGAGTCATGAGGCCCGGAATCATATTGTGAGCGATTCAGGGGCAACCGCGTTGGTGACAGACAGAGCCCAGGCGGATGCGGAGGCCTGCACGACTTCCCTGAGGCTGCGACTGAACATCGACGACGATCAATTTCGGCATGGTGTGCGGGCCGCATCGCCAGAATTGGATCCCCATCTTGCGCATCCGGATGACATCGCATTCTTTCTTTACAGTTCGGGCAGTACGGGCCACCCGAAAGGCGTTCCGCATCGGCATAAAGACATGCTCTTCTGCGCTGATTCCTATGGGGCGAATGTTTTGAAGATCACCGAGCGGGACCGCCATTTTTCGGCCAGCAAACTTTTTTTTGCCTATGGGCTGGGAAACAGCCTGTTTCTGCCCTTCCGATTTGGCGCCTCAACGGTGCTGTTTTCTGACAAGCCAGCTCCCGGGGATATTCTTCGGATCATCGCACGTCATCGACCCACGATCTTCTTTGGAGTGCCCGCTCTCTACAGCATGCTGGTCAAAACACTTGACGACTCCGCCGAGTTGGATTCATTGCGGCTCTGTGTCTCAGCAGGTGAGGCGTTGCCGGCTGCGATTGTCCGCGATTGGCAACGGCTGACGGGTGTGGAGGTGCTCGATGGGATTGGATCGACGGAAGCCTTGCACATTTTCATTTCCAATTTCCCCGGCAGGATCCGGCCTGGATCCTCGGGCAGTGTGGTTCCGCCGTACGAAGCGACCCTTGCGAGCGAAGGGGGTTCCCCCGTGGCGCCCGGTCAATTGGGGAGCCTGCTGATACGAGGCGGCAGCACCGCCGCGTATTATTGGAACCAGCCAACGAAGACTGCTCAGACAATGCTGCAAGATGGCTGGCTCAAGACCGGGGACATCTATGTCGAAGAAGACGGTTATTATGCCTATCAAGGCCGTGAGGACGATATGTTTAAAGTCGATGCTCGCTGGGTTTCTCCCCTTCAGGTGGAGGAAGTCTTGCGTCGACATCAGGCCGTGCGTGACTGCGCCGTCACCTGGCGCAAGCTCGAAGGATTAGTCAGGCCCATGGCGTTTGTGATCGTGAATGAAGGCTTTGCCGCGGACTCAAACCTGGAAAAGGGGCTTCGACTGTTCGCGCGGGAGAAACTGCCCGAACACATGTGCCCGGTTCAAATCCAATTCCGAGAAACGCTGCCCAGGACCGATACGGGGAAGATCCAGCGATTCCGTCTTCGCCAAACGGGTTTGGGAGATGCTCCGAAGAATGTCATTGAACCGGGTGCCTCAACGACTACCATCCATTCGGCAACATCCAAAGGAAAGCTTATGCAAGTTACATCTGCCGATATTCTCAGCGTCATGAAAGAAGCGGGCATACAGCAGTCGTTGTTGAATCAGCTCAAGCCGGATGTCCCGTTGTTGAACCAGGGATTGGACTCGATCGATCTGCCGGCGGTCGCCGCCGCCACGGAGAGGCGATTCCACATCGATCTGTCCGATGCCGATGCGCGCGAACTGATGACCGTGAACGATTATGTGCGTTTTCTGAACCGCAAACTCGAGTAGGATCGAAGGACTTCCGCCTGTCGGTCACAGGTGGATTAAATCCCAGTCCTGCCGAACGAATTGCATCAGGGCACGCGCCCTTTCCGAGTGCAGCATGATGGAATCGAACGCGGGGCGATGGTTGATTTTTTGCATCAAAAGTCCATCCGTTTCAAACCAGCGCGGCAAGTAACCTCCGAGGCAAAAGCCCTTGGAGCGCAGGCATTCGACGGCGGCTCCGACCCACGGTTGATCGAGATTGAGGAAGCACTGAAGCACGACAATTTGTTCCGACTTGGCTTGGGCTTCAAGGGGACTCATGACCGTGTCGAAATCCGCGCCGCATGACTCGACATTGAGGCGGCCCACCCCCGCAAAACGGAAAAAACGACTGTCAATTCGACTGCATGAGCCTGCGGGAGGCGTCCCGTTGGCTGGCGCCAACTCGCGATCCAAAGCCATCCCCGACAAGAGGTACTCGATGGCATTGCGATAAACTCCCGGCACAAAGAAGCGCTGCGGGCGATCCCTGACCGACTGGTAATAGTTGATGCATGTGATGCGATTTTTCGTGCCAGCCTCCTTCTCGTAGGACGCCGCGGGCATGAGCTCCAGCTCAATGGCCGCCTCTTTTGCGCCGACCAGGAGACTGGTTTTTTGGGTGGCGACATGATGCGTCACGGCCTCGCCAAAGTAGCCGCAGAGCGGAACCTTTGGGACAAGGACTTCCGCGATATACTTGTTGATTTTGAAGGCGGCGAAGGTGTGGCGATAGGACTTGAGCACGAGGTATTGGCCGACTTCGTAGAGGGCTTTGTTGGGAGGGGAACTGCGGTAAAGCGCGCCATGGCCAATAATGTCGCCTTTGGCTGTCCTGGCGACGACGGTGTAAACGTTGCCGTTGGAATTCTCCTCGATGATCTTCTCCGGGATGTAGTAGGTTTCGAAAGGATATTCGCTGCCGTAGATTGAATAGAACAAGCTTGCGACGCCCAGGGCATCCTCAGGCTTGAATGAATCCACAACAAAATTCTGTCCCGGTTCCACCAGCAGTTCATGATCAATTTTCATAGTCCAGAATAGGGTTTGAGCTCTTCCGCCAATGCGTCCACCAGTTGCTGCAGAATATCCACGCCGACCACCGTCACCCGGATCCAGTTGGGAAACCGGAAGCCGGTCATCGTTCGAATCATTAAGCCCCGCTTCATGAGTTTCCGATACAACAGAGTATCACTGAGAGGCACCTGGATCATGACATAGCTGCCCGCGTTGCACAAATAAGTCAGACCAAGCGAGTTCAGTGCCTGTTGTAGGAACGCCTTGCCCTCACGCATCAGCGCGCGGGTGGCTAGGACGTGGTCCTCGCCCTGGCGGACTGCGGCGCTGGCGGCAGCTTGGGCGATGGTATTGACCGAATAAACGACATAAGCCCGGCGGACGAGGTCGACGACTTCCCGGGAGCCCGCCAGGTAACCGATCCGCAGGCCGGCCAGTCCATACATCTTGGAAAAAGTCCGGAACACAATCAGGTTGGGATATTGATCGATCAGGGAAAGCCCGTCCGGGACGTCATTCGACTCGACATACTCAAAGTAGGCCTCGTCCAGCACGACGATGCACCGGCCGGCGACTTGGTTTAAAAATCGGATCAATCGATCGCGGTCCCAGTAAGTTCCGGTCGGATTGTTCGGATTGCAGATGAAAATGATTTTCGTGCGCACGTCAATCTGGCTCAGCAGGCCCTCGTCATCGAAGGCAAAGTCTTTGAGCGGCACCAGACGCCGGTCAAAGCCGGAGAACTCGGCCACCCATTCGTAGACGGCAAAGGTCTTGTCCGCGGTGACGATGTTATCGCCTCTCTCGCAGAAAGCTTTGAGGACGGAGCTGATGACCTCGCACGATCCGTTGCCGACCAGGAATTGCTCGGGGTGTTTGCCGAATTGCTCGGCCAAGGCGACGCGGAGGAAATAGGAATCGCCGCTGGGATAGATGGCGGATTTGGCCGGGGGAAACTGCCGGACGATGGCCTGGGCGGCCGGGGGGGGCCCCAGTGGATTCTCGTTGTTATTCAGCCGATGCAAAACGGGGCAGCCGTAAAGTTGCTTGAGTTCCTGGTCCGGCTTGCTGGGAACGTAGCTCTGGTAGTGCTGGATATAGTCGGGGACGAGATGTTTAAGATCCATGGGAGGGATTCCCCTTACTGCTTTTGAAACATCACCATATCCGATCGTCCGGCGTATGGAATCACCATCCGTGGGACGAATCCCGTTTCGATCAAGTCCGGCACGAAGGCGGATTGCCATGAGACGCCCAGGTCCAGGCCGAAGAGGATAGTCTGCAGGTTTTGGTCGGCAAACAGCGAGACATGTTCGCGCAGGTTAATGGTGGCATCGCGTCCGTAACAGAGTCCGGTCAGCATGACCACATGGCGATCCTTTTGGATTTCGCAGGCCAACACCGAATGCTCGGGCGATCCGGATCCCGGGCAGGGAATCATTCGCAGGACACGCGGTAGCACGAGCCGGTCATATTCCTTGCGGAGGAAGGTTTCGAGGCTGGGGTGGCAACAAACCGCCGTTCCCTCGTCTTCGCGCAACAGCCGGATGGCCAATGATTGGGTGGCGGATGTTCGCCTGTGAGCATGGCAGAGGGTGTGCCCCAGCAGATCGAATCCGGCGGGGATCTCCTGATCGGCCTCTTTTCGGCAGATAATGCCAACGGCGGCTGTTTTGGCGGAGGCTTCCACGAGGTGGTCGATCAAGGCGCCGGCCAGGGCCGGTGGCTGGGTGTTGGGAAACTGGAAGGGGCCGAAGAGCTCAATCATTTTATCACTCAGCCATGTCCAGAGGATACCTCCGCAAATTGCCCCGCTATCCGTCACCGCCATGGCGGCCTTGATATCGCCCGAGGCGACCAGGTCGGCCGCTTTACCTGGAAAGTTCAGGAATCCGGGATAGTGGACGACTGAATAATGGGCCTTCACCAAGGCTGCAAACGACTGAATCTCACCCGCATTTGCCGGGTGGATCTGCCAGTTTGCCGCAATGGAGATCAAGTCGGGGCAAGGCTTCGTTTTCTCGCAGTAAACGCGGTCGATCGCCAACGAAAGGCAGGTGCGGCCATCGGCTTCGCTGGAGAGCTTGAGTTGATCGACCATGCGTGCGGCCACGAACAAACCCAACTCATCCAGGTCCTGCCCCTTATCCAGCGGGGCTTTGGCGGTGATGTTGAGCACCCGCAGATC
Source organism: Verrucomicrobiota bacterium (assembly GCA_022709905.1). Lineage (GTDB taxonomy): Bacteria > Verrucomicrobiota > Verrucomicrobiia > Limisphaerales > UBA1319 > JAKLHY01. The sequence goes on from JAKLHY010000026.1 coordinate 51,436, forward strand.
CAGGGAACGGGGCTTGAAGAGAAATCGAAGGGTCAGTCGGTACACGCCGTTACGGGCGCGGATCTCGACCGGTTCGGCGGTGCCCAGCACGCGGCACAGAAACGTGAATACTTCCTCGGCGCACAATCGCAGGCTGTAGAGCTCGGTCTCGCCAAAACCATAGGCCTGCCCGGCATTTTCCGCGAAGGAAACCGCCAGAGGCAGGAAAGCCAGGTCGCCCGAGAGAGACAAAGAGATTTCTGAGGGTAGTGTTTTGTGCATGGAATGTCGTGAAGGTCAGGCCTCGAGTAACTTGAGGAGCAGGTTGCCGGAGACCAGGCGCCGGTAATGGGCGCTGGCCCGCACGTCATCGATGGGCAGGACGCGTTCCTGGACGAGTGCGGCGGCCGATTTCAGGTTCTCGACCGTCAGGGGTTTTCCGAGCAACATTTTTTCGATCTCCGGAAAAACCATCACGGTCGGCCCGACGCTTCCCCAAGCCAGATGGATATCCTGGAGTGCTCCGTCAGGCTGGCAGCTCCAGGTTGCGGCCAGGCTGACGACGGCTATGGCCAGGGCCTTGCGTCGTCCCACCTTGAAATAGCGGTGGCGCATACCGGTTTCCGGGATGGGAACGTGAACGGACCACAAGATCTCGCCGGACCGCAGATCGGTCTGTCGCGGTCCGAGGATGAATTGAGAAATGGGCACGATTCGACGACCGTCCAGCGATCGGATCTCGACTTTGGCCTGAAGCGCATAGAGCGGAGGGAGAGAATCGGCGGCGGGCGAAGCGGTGCAGAGGTTTCCGCCCAGGGTGGCCATGTGGAGGATCGGGGGCGAACCGAGGACGCGGATGGCTTGTCGCAACAGATCCAGATGCTCGCGAACCAGCGGGGCATCATCAATCTGTTGAAAGGTGGCCGCAGCACCGATGACGATATCATTTCCTTCCATCGAGATCCGTTGAAGCTCGGGAACCCGTTCGATTCCGATCAGAACGCGGGGCGCGGATCGGTTTTCACGGCGCCAGACCAGCAGGTCTGTGCCGCCGGCCATCAACCGATAGTCGGTCTGTTTGCCGGCCAATTTGAGCAGGGCATCGCCGGACTCGGGGAACAACACCTCGGTTTGATTGGTTCCGAACGTTCGTGGATCGAAAGACGGCTTGGAAAACAACGGCTTTGGATCGGCTGTGTGGTCTTCGGCTGAAACCCAGGGAGGAGGAGAGAATTCCTGGCTGTCTTCGTCGGCCGCGATGGCCACGGCATCCACGATTTTTTGATAGCCTGTGCACCGGCAGAGATTCCCGCTGATCGCGGTGGAAATGTCCGTTCGCCGGGGATGCGGATTGCGTCGGAGCAAGTCCGCCGCCGAGACGATCATGCCGGGCGAACAGTAACCGCATTGGGCGGCCCCGTGGCGCACGAAGGAACGCACCAGCTTGGTCTGCGCGGGATCGGCTGCGATTCCCTCAATCGTGGTCACCGTCCGGCCATGCAACTGCGCGGCGAGCATCAGGCAGGAAAGCCTGCTTTCTCCGTCCACCAGGATGCTGCAGGCGCCGCATTCGCCGGAGCCGCAGCCTTCCTTGGATCCGGTCAGCCCGAGGTTATGGCGCACGAGATCGATCACGCGCCGGTCGGGCGGCACATCGAGTGTCTGGAGATTGCCGTTGAGGGTAAACTCGATTTTCATGCGCGGTTCCGGGATGTCAGGGCCGACAGAACGCGCTCGGGAGTCAGCGGTCCTTTTGGGATTCGGGCTTGGATAGCTTCGGCGATGGCGTTTGCGACGGCGGCGCAGACCGGATCGATCACGATTTCGCCCAGGCCTTTCATGCCGAATGGCCCCTGTGTTTCCTGTTCTTCCACCGGAATGGAGATCATGCTGGGCGAATCGAGCGACGTAGGGATGAGGTAAGTCGTGAAATTTCGGGTCAAGATCACCCCTTTTTCCTGCTTGAATTCCTCCATCAGCGCGTAACCCAATCCCTGGACGATGCCACCCTGCACTTGTTGTTCATAGGTTTGGGGATTGAGGACGCGACCGGCATCGGTGCTGGAAAGGAAATGGCAGACCGTGGTTTCGCCGGTGAGTTCGTCCACCTCGACCAAGGCCAGTTGTGCCGCAAAGGAAAAGATGCGGTGCGGCAATCCCCATTTCCGGAGCTCTTCCGTTGAGCCTGCTTTTTGGCTGGCAGTCGGTGCGGTATAACTGAACGTGCAACAGCGCTCGGCTGGATCCATGGCCTGCGCGATCATCGCCAGAGAAAACAATCGGCCCGATGTCAAATGACAGACGCCATCCGGCAACAGCGCGAGATCGGTGGAGGCGATTTCCCTGAACAAAGTCATTTTTGCCAGCAACAGGGCCCGCTGGAGGATTCGGTCTGCCAGCATTTGTGCCGCTGGAATCAAGGCGTTTCCAAAAGTGAAGGTCGTGCGGCTAGCCGAGGAGGAGCCGGAGGGAAGGGTGCGAGCGGTATCGGGCAGAACCACCTGGAGGGCATCCGGTCGCTGGTTCAGAGTGGCCCCTGCGATTTGCAGAAATGTGGCGATGTTCCCTTGGCCCATGTCGGCAACGCCGACATAGACCGTGATCCGGCCGTCCGGCATTAACTCGATTTTGGCGGTGGCATGATCTGGGACTACTGGGCCGTATCCCATGCCATGTGAGGCAGAGGCCAGGCCAACCCCTCGGCGTTTGAATCTTGGCGCTTCGGCGATCCAACGTTTTCGGTCTTTCCAGAATGCGTGCCGCCGGAGGGACTCGAGGCAGGACGTGACCGCGACGGATTCCGTCAGGCGCACGCCGCAGGCATTCTGATCACCCTGGGTGAGGGCATTCCGCAGTCGAAATTCCAGCGGATCCAGACCGGTTTGGCGGGCCAATTCATCAATCAGCTGTTCGAGGGCTGCGGTGACTTGAGGCACTCCGAAACCCCGAAAGGCGCCGCCGATGGGATTATTGGTATAAACGAGAAATCCCTCGATCAGGGCGTTGGGGATGCGGTAGATGCCACCGGCATGTTCCATGGCGAGCGCCAGAACGGCGGTTCCCAGGCAACTATAGGGACCGGTATCGAATAAGAGACGGCACGACAGACCTTGAAGAGTGCCGTCCTTCTGGCAGCCGATTTCATAATGGATCCGGACGGCGTGTCTCTTGGTCGAGGAGATAAAACTCTCTTCGCGGCTGTTGACCAGCTTGACGGGGCGGCCTTCGGAATGCAGGGCGGCCAGGCCCAACAGCGCTTGGACAGTGATGCCGTCTTTGCCTCCGAAACCGCCGCCCAGTTGCGGGGCGATGACTCGGACTTGATCCGGCTTCAAACCCAGGCTCGAGGCGATCTCAAATCGGTCACGAAAAGGGGTTTGCGTGGACGCGACCACGACCAAGCTTCCGCCCGCCTCAGACCAGGCTACTCCACATTCGGTCTCGAGGTATGCATGTTCCTGGCAGGGAAACTCGAATTCGCCGTCGGCAACGAAATCGCATTCCCGCAGCGCGCTCGCCCCTTGGCCATTCACGATCTGGCCGCTCAACAACACATTTCCGTGAGGCGCCTTTTCATGAACAAGAGGGGCCTCTGGGCGCATGGCCAGCTCAGGATCCTCGATCGGCGGCAACGCATCGTAGTCAGCCTGTATCAAGGCCAGGGCATTGCCGATGGCATCAGGGGACTCGCCCAAAACGAGGGCTACCGCGTCACCGGGATGGCGGACTTTGTCATCACACAAAACTGGCATGTCAAATTCGGGGATCCCAACCCGGTTCGATCCTTTGACATCTTGGAAGGTGAGGATCTTGAAGATGCCCGGCGTTTGAGCGGCCGAGGCGATATCGATGTGTCGAATCCGGGCATGTTGTTGACCGGATCTTTTAACGCCGAGCCACAGGCAGTTGTCTGGAAAATAGTCCGAGGCATAGGTTTCTTTGCCGGTGACTTTGGCCAGGGCATCATACCGGATTTCAGGCCGACCGATGGCGGAGGCTTCGCTGCGGACACAAGGCATTGGATGGGCTTGAGCTCCAGGAAAGCAAGCCGGGGCTGGATGCAATGGGAGTTTGGCCTCTTGCATCACAAACTTGTCAGGCGATTCGGCACGACCTTGACACAGGCATCCTGCGCCACAACCAGGCGGAGTGCGAGGGCAGTAAAAGGTTTTCTGGTTAGGATCGAGGTCATCATTTCCGTTTCGATGCTCGATGAGGCATGGCGCAGATGAACGACTCGAATGATTCAATTGATACCATGGGAGTTATATCGGATGGAGAGGGGCAAACTTAAGTCCATGTATGCGGACCTTGGATCGTGCAATACACGGTGAATCCAAACGGAAGTTCTGTTCGGCGGATCGTTAACGTTGCTTGCCAACGTCAGTTCCGCGGAATTCGGCGATCAGATCGTAATCGGTGTGTCCGATGACACGGACATCGGCAAATTGACCGGGCTCGAGCGTATGCCCGCCCCGGACATAGACGCGTCCATCGATGTCGGGCGCATCGGCCTCTGATCGAGCCACCCACCATTGGCCTCGGCCGGGGAGATGGTGTTGATCGACATCGCGGACCAAGCCATGTTCCCAGGATCGGACTTCGGCGGCAAGCTGGGCTGAATTCCTGACCGGTGTTTCCAGCAGGACACGGAGGGATTTACCCACCATCGCGGCGCCGATTTGCCGGGCGATTTCACGCTGGAGTTGCATCGCGCAATCGCGGCGTTGTTTTTTAATCTTCTCCGGGACCTGCCCTCCCATGCGCGCCGCGCGGGTTCCTTCCTCGGCCGAGAAGGTGAAGACCCCGAGCCGCTCGAAGCGCAGGCGTTTCATGAAGTCGAGCAGGGCCTCGAAGTGCTCGTCGGTTTCTCCCGGAAAACCAACGATAAAAGTCGTGCGGAGCGCAATCCCTGGAATGCGCTGCCGGAGGCGCAACAGGAGGTCCTCGAGGTATTCACGGGTTGTCTCCCGGCGCATACGTTCCAGCATGACAGGATGGATGTGCTGCAAGGGAATATCGATGTACCGGGCCACGTGCGGGCAGCGGGCGAGGGTGTCGATGAGGGAATCTGTCCAGTGCGCGGGGTGCGTGTAGAGGATTCGGATCCAGAACTCGCCGGGCAGGGCATTGAGTTCGCCCAACAGGCCCTCCAGGGTATCAGCGCTGGCTGGCAGGAGTTGCCGGGCCTTCTGGAACTGGGTTGGAGATGCCGCAGGACCCATCCGTTGCTGGCGCCGATCCAATCCGAAGTAGGTTGTGTCCTGCGAGATCAGATTCAGCTCGCGCACGCCTTCGGTCAGCAGACGGCGGCATTCGGCGACGACGTCGGATCGGGTGCGGCTTCGATGGGCGCCTCGGATCCGGGGGATGATGCAGAAGCTGCACGGGTGATTGCATCCTTCGGCGACTTTGACATACGCGAAATGGGCTGGGGTCAGTCTGAACCGGGGGGTGGCGTAGTCCGGGATGAAAGTCGAGCGCGGATGAGTAATCAGGAGTGGCGCGCGATCAGGTTTTGTGGCCAGGCGGCCGGCGGCGGGCGAGCCGGAGCGGCGGGTCTGCCGGGAGTGGGTTGGGCGTTGATTGCGGTGATCGAAGGCTTTCCGGACGATGGCCGGGACTTGGGTCACCTGGTCAAGCCCCATGAACGCATCAATTTCAGGCATCAGCGCGGGGAGTTCCTTCTGGAACCGTTGCGGAAGACAGCCGGCGACGACGAGGGCTTGGCCGCGATGTTGCGCTTGGCGGACTTCGGAATGCTCGAGAATGGTGTCGATGCTTTCTTCCTTGGCGGCATCAATGAACGAGCAGGTGTTCACGATCAGGACATCGGCAAGGGCGGGCTCGGGCGTGATCAATATGCCCTCCCGGGCCAGAGCGCCTAGCATGATTTCGGCATCCACCAGGTTCTTGGCACAACCCAATGAAATCAACGCCACTTGAAGAGGCGGCCGGGGAGAGGAAGAATCCGGGTTTGGCGGCATGAAAAAAGGCTGAAGACCTAGGCGGGAGTCGCATCGCCTGACGGCGGAGCCGACGTTAGGCTTGCCTGCAATCCTTTGTAGCGCCAGACCGCTAAACCGACCAGGACGAGTTCAGCCCCCACGTAACATGCGACGGCCCATTCGCCACCGGTGCCAAAGCCATAGCTGTGCAGGCCTTTGCCGAGGACGTAATTGACGCCGTAGGCCGCCATGACAATCGCCTGGAAACAGAGGACCGACGCCACGTTGAGCGCAAAGTCTCCCATCCAACCGGAGTAACGTCCGTGCAGCACGATCAAGTAACAGAGCAATGCGATCAGCGCCCAGGTTTCCTTGGGATCCCATCCCCAAAAGCGTCCCCAGGAATAGTTGGCCCAGACACCGCCCAGGATGGTTCCCGCAGTGAGAAAGATCACCCCAATCTGCATCGTCCGATAATTGAAGTGGGTCAGTTCCTTTGTTTTTCGGCGTTCGGCAGGTTTGAACACATAATATCCCATGACAATATGTCCGATGCCCAGGGCCAGGAAGAAGGCGGCGTAACCCAGGGTGATGGTCAACACGTGGATCGTCAGCCAGTAATTCGAACGTAAGACCGGCACCAAGGGTTGGATGCTGGGATTCAGCACATTGGGCAAGTTATCGGCCAGAACCAGGCTGACGACGCCGACGGCTGAGGCGGCCAGGACAAGAAAGCGCGACCGATGGATCAGTTCGAAGATGAAGGCGAAAAAGACCGCCCCGAAACCTGTCCAGAGCACGACCTCGTACATGTTCGTCACCGGGGGCCGCCCACTGATCAGGGAGCGAAGCGTAAACCCATACACCTGGAGGGCGAATCCAATTAAAAACAGGCCCATGGCGGGCCAGTAGAAACGTCTTCCGACCCCGCTCTCGCGAATGGCAAACAGCATGACCAGGAAAGAAAGGGCGTAGAAAATCCAGGCCCAGCGAAAGGGATGGGAATGGTTATAGAGCAATTCCAGGTGGAGGCTCTTTGCCGGCGGATAAAGAGACGGGGAAAGGGCGCGGATCTGGGTTTGAAATTGTTGCGCCGCTTGGGAGAGCGCGGTGTCATCACCCGCCCGATACGCGGTTCCTATAGCCTGGTAAAGGTTGGTGATGGTCTGGGCTTGATCGGGATGCGCCCGTCCGGCGTGGGAGACTGAGAACCAAGTACTGCCGGACTGGGGAGGGGGCGGAATTAGGCGGAGAGCCGTACCTTTCTCGAGAGCGGAAAAGAACTCGAGTTTGCCATAGAGCGTTTCGGCCTCATTCTCGAGGCGGTTGAGTTCGACTTTTGCCTCGGTGTGAGCGCGGCGCTGGGCGATATCATCAATGATCCGGCTCAGGGCCAGATTGTTGGTGAGTTCCTGGAAGCTGAAAAACTGGCGATCGGCCGGCAGTTGAAGCGTTTGTTTCAGCGGGAGGTAATTGCAGCGGAGCAATAACTCTTTTTGCCAGTCCTTCTGGCCCCACTGCAACGAGGCCAGCACCTCGAGGCCGGTCCAGCGTCGACCGGTGTCGTCTTTCCATGTGGCGCGTCCCGCGAGCTTCTGGAGGCTTTCCCGGGCAAAGGTGTCCAAAGGCTTCCGCCGGCCGCCATCCTGGACAGCCAGGGATTCCAACGGGCTGAGGTCCAAAGCCCATGCGGGGGTTATTCCCAGCAAGACAAAACAGAACAGCCATCTCAGGTTCATGTTCAATCGTGATTGAGGTCGGTCGTGTTATTCCACTGGCCCGCGAGCGGACGGTCGTCCGATGCGAACGCCGGAGGATTCCAGGATCGTGTTTTTCGGTGCAGGATAGACGATTGTTTCTTCGGAGCCAGCCGGATTGGGGCGCCGCACACAGAATATGAGGATCGTTCCCAGGGTCAGCAGGATGGACCCGATGCCTTTCAAGGGATAGCCGGGATCACGCATGACTTGAAGGACGGACAGCATGCGCGTGCCATCGGCGCTTTCGTTGTAACTCGCCTGGGAGATGCGGTATCCCCCATAGGTCAGGGGGTGGTTCATCCAGATTTTCTTCTCCAAGGCATCGCCCGTTTCTGGGTCCTGCACTTTGACATAGCTTTCATAGCTGGCAGGCATGGTGGTGCCCTCGTAAGATGGAGCGGCAAATTTCTTGAGTTCAATCGAGAATCCCAGGGGCCGCATCGCAAACCCATAGAGCAACTCATAGGTTTTGCCACCGAGATCAACACGCAGCGGCTCACCCCAGCGGGCGGTGACTGCCTTAGGTCCATCTCCTTGCTGCAATTCCAGTTCGAGGGCAGGAGATGTAGCGGCCATTTCGGAGCCGGGTTGCGGAGCGGGAACATGCCGGGTGGAAATTTGAGGCTGCGGGAAGTACTCCTGGACGGTGAAAGCGGCGTTGGCCATCCAGGCCAGAGGAATGGGTTGGCCGAGTTGGACCTCGCCGGTTCGGCGGTCCGCCCGCGACGAGGTAAGCGTGTAATGCACTTGGTTGGAGGGTCCCGCCAATAGAGTCAGCAGGTTCATTTGACCCTGGTTCGCGCGTTCGAAACGATAGACCGCATCGATCTGGTTGGTTCCTTCCTCGTGTCGGAACAATGACATATCCGGAAAGTTCGCGAAGACAAAACCGATGGTCCGGCCCTGGGCAGTCGTGGCTTCAAAGAGCACGGCGGGGTTGTTCGGCTGGTCGGATACCGTCATGGGCCGGCGGTTCTGTTCGTCCATGCGGAAGTCGGCATAATAATCCCGGATTTTCACCGCAGCATCGCCCGAGGCCGTCTTGAATTCGCGGCCAATATTTTCCTCCACTGGCACAGCCAGGTTCTGGCGATTGATGGTCAGTTCCAGCAGTCCTTTGCCCGATTGCGCCGCCTCCGAGGGTGGTTCCAGCCTTTGCCTCAAGGTCTCGAGGCTGGACACCTTCTCCAATCTCACTGCCGCCGGGCCCAGGTTCAGCGAGCGCCTTTGGGGATCTCCCGCAATCAACCATTCCTGGATCGACATCTCTGGATGATTGGTGTCGCCCATGCGGGCCGTGAATACAAACCGCAGGGCCGGATTGAATTCCTGGCCGCCATCCTTGACGACCAATTCCTCCTGGGTATGCAGGTGATGGGCTCTGACGGTAACCTCCAAGAGCAGCGGAGCGGTCGAGAGCCGATATCCAGTCGCGGGCGGTGATCCGTTGGCACGGCCCTTGAGCGGGGCTGAAACAAACTCCTGGCCTCCCACCTCGGTGATGTTGAGCACTTCGTAGTCCTGCCTGAAGAAACGCTGTGGCGGACCTCCTTCGACCAGCGTGACGCTGCCTTCCACTCCGAACAACAACCCGACAATGGATCCCACCAACAGGACGATGATGCCAGCGTGGGTCAAGACAAAGCCTGCCTGGTGCTTCTTCCAAGGATAGCGCGCCAAGGCGGCACAAAAGACATTCAAACCCAACAACCCCAGCAAGGTGATGAACCACCAGCTCTGGTAAACCAGGCGCTGAACCTCGGCCGTTGTGGTCTTGGACTCGTATATTGTCGCGGCGATCAGCACCACGGAGAGCACGGACAAAACCACGACCGCAAGCTTCAGCGATCCCAGCCACCGTATCAAAGAATGGCCTGCCAAATTCTGCACTTTTTTAAGCAATTCAGCCTCAGACGTTCACCGTCCGAAGTTCATCCAAATTAACCTGAAGCCGTTTTTTGGCAACTGCGAACCTGGACGAATATTGTCCCGCTCAATACCATTTTAAGCTGCTGGACTTCCCGATACGGCCTGGCTAGGATTTCCGGCATGGAAGCTGACTGCATTTCCGCCGGTTTTCATGCATCACTTGTCTCGCGGAAAAGCATCGGATGGTTTGAAGCCTATGGAAACGCTCAAAGCTATCTTCACCCGACGAAGCGTGCGCCGATATCGTCCGGATCCGATTCCGGATGAGATCATGCAGAACCTGCTTCGGGCTGCCATGAGTGCTCCTTCAGCCGGAAACGAGCAAGCCTGGCAATTTGTCGTCGTCACCCAACGCGCTCTCCTGGATCGGATTCCAGCCATCCATCCGCACGCGCAAATGCTGACAGAGGCGCAAGCCGCCCTTCTGGTCTGCGGAGACTTGCAACGGGAAGAACACCGGGGCTATTGGGTTCAAGACTGCTCGGCCGCCACAGAGAACCTGCTGCTGGCCGCGCATGACCAGGGATTGGGCGCTGTCTGGGTTGGAGTATATCCCAGAGAGGAGCGGATCCTCCCCCTGCGCGAGCTTTTTCGGTTACCGGAAACGGTGATTCCATTTTCACTCGTTCCGATAGGATATCCGACGGAGGCCGCGATGGCGGAAGATCGTTTTAATCTCGAGCGTGTGCATTTCAACCAATGGTAGGTTTTTGTCTACTCCTGTGAGCTGGTTCTATCGTCAACTGATTCGTCCCTGCCTTTTCACCTGTAATCCCGAAGCCATCCATGATTTTACCTTGCGCCGGCTGCGCGAGGTCAGCAGGAGCCGGATTCTATGCCAGGCCATGGCTTCCGTCCTGCAACCCAGGGAGGTTCCGATCGAGCTCTTTGGGCTGCGATTTCCGAATCCGGTTGGCCTGGCGGCCGGCATGGACAAGAACGGACAAGCCTTGTGCGCCTGGGAGGCTATGGGATTTGGGTTCAACGAGATCGGGGCTGTGACATGGTACCCGCAAGCCGGCAATCCCGCCCCCAGAGTTTTTCGCGTGATCCCGGACGAAGCCATTATCAATCGGATGGGATTCAACAACGCGGGTGCTGAGGCCCTCGCCCGGGAGCTTCACCGATGCCGGCAGTCCGGACGCTGGCCAACCCATCCTATCGGGATCAATCTCGGCAAATCCAAAGTCACTCCGTTGCGCGAAGCCGTGCATGATTATGTCCGCTCGTTCCAGGTCTTATGGTCTTGCGCCGATTTCTTTGTTGTCAACGTGAGCTCGCCCAATACCCCCAATTTAAGAGAGTTGCAGGACAAACAGGCCTTGAATGAAATCCTGGCGGCCTTGCAGGAGGCCAACGCCGAGCAGGCGAAGGAGTCCGCCAACTCCAAATCGGGCGGCGAGGAGATTTCGGGATCCGCGTCGAAGGTCAATGGCCAGAAGCCGATCCTCGTCAAGGTCGCCCCTGACCTTTCCTGGGAGGCGCTGGATCAGATCGTCGAGTTGATTCAACCGCGGCGGATCAGCGGTCTAGTGGCCACTAACACCACCATTGCCCGACCCGCATCTCCCCTGCCCGCCTGCCAAAAGACTTATGCCGAAACCGGCGGACTGAGCGGCCGTCCCCTCCGCCAGCATAGCACCGAAATCATCCGCCATCTGTATCGGCAAACTCGAGCGCAAATCCCAATTATCGGAGTAGGCGGCATCTTTTCGGCGGACGACGCCTGGGAAAAAATCACCGCGGGAGCCTCTCTGGTGCAGATCTATACCGGTTTGGTTTACGAAGGTCCCGGGCTCGCCCGATCGATTGTGAATGGTCTCCGACGGCAATTGGCCTCGGCGGGGTTGAACAAGATCAGCGAAGCTGTGGGCATCCAATCCCAATCCTGATCGTTTTTCCCTCATGAAACCGGAAACCGACTCCCGTCTATTGCGAGCGGCCTCGGTCCAGATGGAAAGCCCGCCCGGGATCAAGGATGCCAGTTTCAAAAAGCGCCCCTGAATCGATTGGCCTTATGGCAAAACGTGAAACCCTGACCCCGCGCGAGCGCGTGCTCAAGGCGCTGAATCATGAAATCCCCGACCGCGTGCCGATCGATCTGGGCGGGAACCAATCCGGCATACACAGGAATGCCTATCGCAAGTTAATCGCCTATCTCGGCATCCCGGACGAAATCACCATCATGGATCCCGTCCAACAATTGGCGGCTCCTTGTGAATCGGTGCTCGAACGACTGCGGGTCGATACGCGCTATGTCCGGGCCGGCGCGGCATCCTCCTGGCGCGGCGCCATTGTGAAGACCGAGCGCAATGGCCGTGTTTGGCATGATCTGGTCGATGAATTCGGAGTCCGCTGGTCGATGCCCGATGACTCGCCCAACTACATGGATATCACCCTGCATCCGCTCGCCAACGCCTCTCTGTCCGACCTCCGCAATTACCCCTGGCCCAAGGGCGACGATCCCACACGCTTCAAGGGTCTCCGCGAGCGGGCACTCCAACTCAAACAGAACACCCCTTACGCCGTCGTCAGCGGCATTTCAGGGGTCGTCTACGAAACGTGCTGGTACCTGCGCGGCCTCGAACAGTGGTTCTGCGATCTCATGACCCAGCCCCAGTTCTGCGAAGCCATGCTCGATCAGACCCTGAAATTCTGGCTCGATTGGTTCCGCCTGTTCCTCGATGAAGTCGGGGATGTCGTCGACGTGATCATGATTGGCGATGACATCGCCGGCCAAAACGGGCCCCTGTTCAGACCCGAGCTCTACCAGCGCCTCGTCAAACCTCGCCATATGCGCCTCGTCCAATACATCCGCTCCCGAACCCCCGCCCGCATCTGGTACCATACCTGCGGTTCGTGCCGCGATTTCATCCCCGATCTTATCGACAATGGCATCCATATTCTGAACCCCGTCCAAATCAGCGCCCGTAACATGGATCCGTCCGACCTCAAACGCGCTTATGGTCGCGAACTCAGTTTCTGGGGGGGCGGCTGCGACGCCCAACACGTTCTCCCCTGCGGCACCCCCGATGAAGTCGCCGCCAATGTCCGGCATAACGTCCGCGCCCTAATGCCAGGCGGCGGTTACGTGTTTAATAATGTCCATAACATCCAGGGCGAAGTGCCCCCCGAAAACATCATCGCCCTGTTCGACACCGCCTGGGACTGTGGATTCTATTCGGCGACGGAATAAACCTCCGGCTCGAGATTCCTTCTCGCGAACCCGAAGTGGGTTTGGACGGTGAGAAATCCGATCGTCGCATAAATCAGCGTTTGACACCCCAACATTTTGTGTGGTAGTTGGAAGAAGGCTACTTCCGAAGGTATAGGTCTGCATTTATGCGATGTCCGAAGTGCGGTTTTCAAGATGACAAAGTCGTCGATTCACGGGCTTCACGGGGAGGAGCGACAATCCGGCGGCGGCGGGAATGTTTGGGGTGCGGGTTTCGGTATACGACCTACGAGGAGATTGAGCGTGAAGGAATGATGGTGATCAAGCGGGACGGGCGACGCGAGGAGTTCTCGCGGGAAAAACTGATTTCGGGCATCAAGAAGGCCTGCCAGAAAAGGCCGGTGAGTCCTCAGATGATCGAGGAAATGGCGGAGGGGATTGTTTCGAATCTTTCGGATCGGTTTGAGCGCGAGATACCGTGCGCGGAAATTGGCGAGCGGGTGATGGATGGATTGCGCGAGGTGGACGAAGTAGCCTACGTGCGATTTGCGAGTGTTTATCGGCGGTTTGAGGAAGCCACGGAATTCGTGCAAGCGGTGAAGAACCTGGGAACAAAATCGTGATACAAATGGGGCATGACATCCTGTTGTTTGCCAGCGTGGCGGGGAGTATGATTCCTTGCTCGGTGGAGTCGATTGCGATCGAGTTGCAGTCGCGGGGTGAATCGCCGATGGATGTGGACACCTTGCGTTCGGTGGTGGCGGCGGTCGTTCATTATTACAAGCAGGACTTGAAGCGCGAGGCGATCACGCTGGAGGAATTCCTGGATACCCTGCAGACGGTTTTCCGGGGGATTGGATTCGAGATCAAGTATGGCGCGCCGCCGTTGAAGACGCCGTCGAGGGCGGAGTATAATTTGGATGAACTGATCGAGCCCGGCAGCGAGCCGATCGAGCTGGCGTTGTATCCCATGTTGCGGGAGGGGCTGCGCAGCCGGCTTCGGGGCAAGCCGGAGGTGCTGTGCGTTCGAGGTTTGCGCAAGCTGGTTCGGCGGGTCGTGGGTACCCGCCGCTGGAGCGCCGGTTGCCAGCGACTGAGCGATCGCCTGATTCATTACATGCACGAATGCCTGGCCGCCGAGAGCGGGAGTTCCTCATGCCCGATGGTGGTGCGCTGATTTATGAGTCAGACGTTGTTTGAAAAAATCATCGCCCGGCAGATCCCGGCCGACATCGTGTACGAGGATGAACAGGTCCTTGCCTTCAAAGACATCAAGCCGCAGGCGCCGGTCCATGTTTTGCTGATTCCCAAGAAACCGATCGTCCGGATTGCCGAGGCGAAGTCCGGAGACGAGGCGGTATTGGGTCATCTCCTGCTGAAAGCGCCGACGGTAGCCAAAAAAATGGGCTTGAGCGAAACCGGATTTCGGCTGGTGATCAATAATGGCCGCGATGCGGGAGAAGCCGTGCCTCATTTACATTGTCACATCCTCGGCGGGCGGCCGATGGGATGGCCGCCAGGCTGATGGCGGGGATCAATTCCAGCGGCATGCTGGTGGCCTTCCACAAACCTTACGGTGTCCTTTCCCGGTTCACTTCAGATGGATCGGGTTATCGCCCGCTATCCGAATTCGGTCTTCCGCCACGGATCTATCCCCTGGGGCGTTTGGATGCCGATTCGGAAGGATTGCTACTGCTCACCGACGAGAGGAGATGGAACCACGAACTCCTGAATCCCAGGGCTCAACATCCCCGGCTGTATTGGGTGCAAGTGGAGCGGATCCCGGATCCGGAGTCTTTGCGGCGGTTAAGCCTCGGAATCAAAATCCGCGATTGGCTGGCCGCTCCGTGCCAGGCGCGGATTCTGGATCCCGCGCCCGAATTGCCCGACCGGATTCCCCCGATCCGATTTCGCAAGACCGTCCCCACCTGCTGGCTTTCGATGGAATTGACCGAGGGCAAGAACCGGCAAGTCAGACGAATGACGGCCGCCGTCGGGCATCCCACGCTGCGATTGGTGCGGGTGCGGATTGGGTGTTTTGACCTGGGCAATCTGCCGCCGGGCCAGTGGCGGATCTTAAGCCAGCACGATCGCGCCCTGGTTCGCCAAACCCAAGGCCCCCCTCCGGCATCCGGCCAATAATCCCAACACTCCAGCGCTAATCCGGAGCGAGGGCGCGGGCAACAGCCGCCTTCATTTTCTCCAGACCTTCCTTGGCAACGGCCAGAGCATCCATTTCCCAATACTTACGGCTGAACAACTCCAGGGAAATGACCGGCCGGCCTCCGGCAGCCTTTAACAGGCGCAGGATTTGAGTCAAAGGCGCGATCCCGTCGCCCGGCATCAGGCGAAAGCTGTCGTTGACCTTATCGCGGGGTGGATCGGCGGGATAATCGTTGAGATGGAAAACGGGCAGGGCCTTGCCGTGAACCAATCCAAGGCCCCGGTAATCCGATCCACCTTTGTACAAGTGAAAGACGTCTGCCAGAACGCTGGCCTGGGGATGGCCCGTTTCGGCGGCAATGAACAAGGCTTCGCTCAGCCGGGACACATTTCGGGAAAATCCCCAGATTTCGAGCATCGGCATCACCCCCGATTGTTCGCCCAGTTCGAGCAAGGCCCGGTAACGGTCGGCGGCCTTTTTCAGATCCAAGCCCGAGATGTTGGTAGCCCCGGCGGGAGGGGCCGCGATTCGTCGCCCCCCGATCTGGGCGACCAAGTCCATATCGTGTTTGGCCCGCTCGAGTCCTTTGGCCCGCTGGTCATCGTCATCCACAATCCATTCGGCAAAACCGATGGCGCCGGCGACCGTAAGTCGCATGTCTTTCAGGCGCTTTGGAACATCCGCCAACGCACCGCCCGATTGCCGGTATTTCTCGATGCTATCGACCCACGGTTCGATGGCGTCATAACCCGCCTGTGCCGCAAGTTCGATCTCCTTCAGGAGGCCAAGCTTCTGCCCCAGGATGGTCCCGGTATTGAAGCAATAGGTGAAGCCGCCCGAGGAGGATTCGGGTTGGGGGGTGGAGGCCGCCCGTGAGTCGCCGGCGGCCAGCCCCAGGGATGCGGCTCCCAAAACGAGGCCGGTCTTCCGTAAGACCTGACGGCGGGTCAGTAGATGCGATTTCATAGGTCTGCCCTCCGTTAGCAGCCGACGCGGACCAATTCCTCGTTGGTCACCGCGTTCAGGATTTTGAACTGTTCGGCATGGAAGGCGGGATCGGCCCGGAACGACAGCTTGCCGTAATAGCGCTTTTCCATGTCAATCAGCAGCCGTTCATCCTGGGTGCGCAACCGTTCGAGAACCGTCGGGTTCACCACGATGCGGAGCTGGAAATCGGTTTCATCGCGCTCGCGGCGCTTGAGGATCTCCTGGAGTTTCCGTTGGATTTCCACGCTCATGGTAACGGTGCTTTTCACCTTGCCGCGGCCTTTGCAGTAGGAACAATCGTCGTAGACCGCCGCGCGCACGCTTTCCGAATGGCGCTGGCGGGTCATTTCCATAAGACCCAGCGGGGAGATGGGCAGGATGTGAGTCTTGGCCCGGTCGCGGCGCAGGCCGTCTTTGACCCGCTGGTAAACGGTGTGCTGATCCCGTCTCGATTTCATGTCGATGAAATCCAGAACGATGAGGCCGCCGATGTTTCGCAACCGCAGCTGCCGGCAGATCTCCTCGGCCGCCTCGAGATTGACCTTGAGAATGGTCGATTCCTGGTCTTTGCCGCCCTTGTGGCTGCCCGTGTTGACGTCGATCGATACCAGGGCCTCGGTTTCGTCGATCACAATGTAGCCGCCGCTCTTGAGATGGACCTGGCGCGAGAAGGCGGTCTCAAGCTGACGCGAAATATTGAAGCGATCGAAGAGCGCCTGGGAATCGCCGTAGAGCTTGACCTTCTGAGCGGAGCGCTTCGAGATTCGACCAATCATGTTGCGAATCCGCTCATACTGATCGGGATGATCCACTACGATGCGATCCACATCGTCCGTCAGAAAATCCCGCACGGTGCGCTCGATCAGATCGGGTTCCTGGAAGGCGCAGCAGGGCGCCGCCTGGTGGTTGATTTTGTCCTGGATCCGTTTCCATTCCTCGATCAGGAAGGCCAGGTCGCGGACAAAATATCGTGCCTGCTGATCTTCGCCGGCGGTGCGGATGATAACACCCATGCCGTCGGGAATCGTGAGGCGCCGCAGGATTTTTTTCAGACGCTGGCGTTCCTCGATCTTCTCGATCTTCCGGGAAATGCCGCACTGATCCGAATTGGGAAGCAGAACCAGAAACCGCCCGGGAATCGATAAATTGGTGGTGACACGCGGGCCTTTGGTGCCGATGGGGCCTTTGGTGACCTGAACAATGATTTCGCTGCCCGGGGGATACAAGCGGGGAATGTCCTTGTGAGTGATGCGGGGCTTGTCGCGTTTCTTGGTCTCCCGCTCCACGATTTCGACCGAGCTGTCAAACGAGGTCGGCACAATGTCCCAGTAATGCAGAAACGCGTTCTTCTCGAAACCAATGTCGACAAAGGCCGCCTTCAGGCCGTCCTCGAGGTTTCTGACGCGGCCTTTGTAGATGCTGCCCACCAGGCGCTCCTCGGTGGTGCGTTCGATTGTGAATTCCTCGAGCTTGCCTTCCTCAAGGACCGCAACCCGGATCTCGAGCGACTCGGTATTGACAACAATTTCCTTGCGGATGCGCTTGCTGGGTTTCATGAGCCGCTGGACCTTTTCGATCACGCGGTTGGCGGCCACGCGCAGGGTATCGACCAGGCCTTGGGGAGGAGGCTCGCCGACGGGTATTGGGCGATAGGATTCCTCGTCCGACGACGGCTTGGGGACGGGCGGTTGGGGTTCCTGGGCCTCGACCGGTGCGACCTCGCTGATGACCTCAGGGGCGGGAGGCACGCCGGCGGCCTTGTTTTCGGCTCGCATGATTTCCTGCTCGTGGCGGGAACGGTCAAACACCGGCTCGTCCAGGTTCTTGGCCTGAGGGCCTTCGGACCGGGTGGCATGTTGGGGGCGCTCCCGCTGGGCGCTTCCCAGGCCTCCATTGGGCCGGAAGCGCATCGTGGGGCGACGTCGTCGTGAAAAACTACGTTCAGTCATAACAAGTCTCAGGATTTACGGTATAGATATACGTTCTGCAAAATGCCGATGGCGATCCACGAGCAGAGCACGGAAGAACCGCCGTAACTCAAGAACGGCAACGGAATGCCCGTCACCGGCATCAAGCGTATGTTCATGCCGATATTGATGAATACGTGGCTGAAAATCAGAGCCACGATTCCTACCGCCAGCAATTTGCCCAGGCGATCGCGGGCCTGGCCGGCAGCTCGCAGTCCTGTAAACAGGACCACGGTATAAAGCGTGAGCACTGTCACGCTACCCAGGAAACCTTTCTCCTCGGCAATTACGGAGAAAATGAAGTCATTATGCGCCACATTGCGCGGCAGAAAGCCTCCCTTGATCTGGGAACTCTGGCGCCATCCCACCCCCCCCCAACCGCCCGAACCCACGGAGATCAGGGCCTGCCGGATATTGAGCGAGTCATCGATCTGCTGGCGCCGCAACCGCAACCGTTCCTCCTTGGTCGCATTGGCCGAAGCATAGTCCCTTCCAAAAAACACCAACAATCGGCGGCGCTGATAATCTTCCAGCGGAAGACGCCACCCCGACGGGGCAAATAAAACGTCCGCCAACATCAAAGCCACCACCGCCGACACCCCAATAACAAAATTCCTCAAATACACCGCCGGCACTCCCGCCACCAACATCATCCCCAGCCCCACCGGAAACAAAACCAGGGCCGAACCCAGATCGGGTTCGATCAAAATCAGGGAGAATGGCAGGGCAATCATGCCCAACGACTTCCAGAAAAGCCGGACTTGGCGCAGCTCCTCCCTCGGACGGCTCAAGAAATGGGCCTGGGCGAAAACAAAGGTCAGCTTCGCGAATTCGGAGGGCTGGAATTGAAGCGGCCCCAGATCAATCCAGCGCTGCGCTCCAAAACGCTTGGATCCGATCCCGGGTATCAGGACCAGGATCAGCAGCAAAACAGTCCCCCAATAGATCACCATCGACCACCGGGAAAGCACCCGGTAATCCAGCAGACAGACCGCGCCCGCCGCGGCGCATCCCACGGCGCACCAGACGAGTTGCTTGAAAAAGCACCGCCCATACCAGGGCGTGCCGCTCGCCATTTCCTCGGGCCATTTCGCGCTCGCCACGAACAGGACGCTCATCAGCATCAGGGCGAACACCGCCGCCAACATCAGCCAGTCCGCCCGGGGCTGGCGCTCGTTAAGAACCGATTCGTACATTCAGTTCCTGGCAATCCATTCGGGTGTCTTCGCCGGCTCGCTTTCGAGCCGATGCAACAACTGGTAAATTTGCCGAGCCACCGGCGCGCAGGTGGTGCCCCCGTAATCGCCCCCTTCCACCATGACGACCACCACATACCGCGGATGCTCAAAAGGGGCATACGAGGCAAACCACGTGTCATGCCGCCTCAACCGTCCGCCCTGCTTGACCTGCGCCGTTCCGGTCTTGCCGCAGACCCGAAATCCCGGCACCGCGGCCCTGCGTCCGGTGCCATCCGAATCCTCGACATCAGCCAGCATCGCCTGCCGCACTGTCTCCAGGGAACGTTCCGAGATCTTCAGCGTGCTCCGCAATCGGCCCGCCGGGAATTCCACGCCCGGTTGGGCCGCCTCGGGATCTTGCGATTCAATCCGCTGGACCAGCCGCGGCCAGAACATCTTGCCCCCGTTGGCCACCCCCGCTGTCATGAGGGCAATCTGCAAGGGCGTCACCGTGATCTCCCCTTGGCCCATGCACAGATTGGCGGTGTCTCCATCCATCCAGGGATTCCCCTGAGCTTTGCGTTTGCGGGTGTATTCTTCGTTGGGAAAGTAACCGCGGCTGTCCTGGCGCAGGGGAATGTCCGCGCGCTGGCCGAAATGGAACTGGGCCCCCATCTCCAGCAGCGAGGCCAGCCCCGCTTGAAGGCCAAAGTGGATGAAATAGGAATTGCTCGACAACTTGAAGGCCCGCTTGAAATCGTAATCACCCGCCGGGGCTTCGTCATCAATCGTGCGCCGTCCCAGCTGGTAATGCCCGGGATTATGGAGAATCTCGGCGGGATTCAGACCGGCTTCGAGGCAGGCCAGGCTCACGATAATCTTGAAGATGGACCCGGGCTGGTAGGTGCCATACGTGGCGCGATTCAGAATCGGCAGGGCCTCCGGATCATTGAGTCGTTCCCAATCATCCTGACGCAACCGCGGCACAAAAAGGTTCGGATCATAGTCGGGCGCCGACACTAAAGCGAGGACGTCCCCGTTTTGACAGTTCAACACCACTACAGCCCCCTTCACTCCCGAGCCCACCGATCGCAACGCCCTTTCCGCCGTTTGTTGCACCCGGTGATCGAGGGTCAATGTCAGGTTGCGACCCGGTTCAGCCGGCGCCCAGACATTCTCGGATTGCCGGTAACCCAGGTTGTTGACGATGACAAATTTGCCGCCCGCCCGGCCGCGCAGCTCGGTGTCAAACGCGCCTTCCACTCCCACCAGGCCCTCATAGGTCGCCGCCAGTAAGGGGTAATTGAAGCTCATGGGCTCATCCGCAGCCACTGACCTTGCCCGCCCCACATAACCGAGCACGTGGCTGGCCGTCGAGCCAAACGGATAATGCCGCAACGGTTGAACCTCCAGGTTCATCCCGTTCGGTTTTTCCGGTGTCTCCTGAAAGAGCGCAATCCGTCGCGCGTCCAAGTCCTCGAGGATCGGCAGGGGCAACAGCAAGCTTTCGCTGAAATGCCGGGTGAAATCCTTCGCTGTCATCGTCAGCGGCTGCTCCAATAGCGTCCCCACGCGCGCCACAAGATTGCTGACCACAAAAAACCGTGTCTCCCGCCCCAATTCATCCATCTGCGCCCGCGTCAGCTTACGCGGGCCTTTGGCCAGCCGGTATTGCGCCTGGAACTGTTCGCGCAGTTCCTCCAGGTAAAGCACCACCCGGTAGCTGGGACGATTCTCGGCCAGCACCACCCCGTTTCGGTCCAGGATTTTGCCGCGCAGCGCCGGCACCCGGACGGATCTCAGAGACTGGTTTTTTTGACTTTCCACATAAGCGCGGGACGAAAACACCTGCAGCACCAACACCCCGCTCAACAGCACCAGCATGCCGGTCAGGACCGCGACCGCCATCCACTGGAGGGTCGGATCGTTCTTCTTCAGCTGGTCAATCAACAACATGGTCAGAAACGTCCCCGCTTGATTTCCCGATCGGGACGAAAACTGGTTTGGCTCATCCGGCTGTAGCCAAACGACGTATCCAGGAATGGAATCAGGCGAAACCAAAACGGCGTTGCTAGCCCGCCCCCTACGGCAACCCCCACGCCTTGCCACCAGGTGATCCAGCCCATCAGCGGCTGATACCCCAGGATCACTTGCGCCGCCAGCTCCACCATGAACGCCGCCCCCGTCGCCGCCATGCCGAGGAGGCATTGGACAGAGGCGTCCTGGTGGACAATTAATTCCCGCTGGCGATGCAAAGCGGCGCCCACACTCAGCAAGCCAAGCGCGCTGATGCCGAGCGGATTGGCCGATAAGCTGTCCAGACAGAGACCGCCGATCAGCCCCAAAGCGCACCAGGTCGGCCAGTCCGCCACCAAAGCACTGTAGACCATTAAGGAGGGAAGCAGATTCAGCTGGAACCCCAGCCCGTATCTCAGCCAGGAGAGGTTCGTCTGGCAAAAAACCAGGAGGACCGCAAAACCCAATATGAAGCTCAAACGCAAGCGATTCATGGCAGGATCACCCACACTTCCTCCAAGGCACTCAATCGGGCCGACAAACGAACCCGAGCCTCGATGTAGAGTCCAAAATCCACGCTCCGGACTTCCTGCACGCTACCCACCGGAATTCCCTTGGGAAAAATGCCTCCCAAACCGCTGGTGATCACTTTGTGTCCGGCCTGCACCCCGCTGCTCCGGATCAGATGCGTCAGATGGACCAGACTGGCATCCAACGAGGGCGGCTCCGCGGGAGTGATAATCCCGTGATCTCTCGTTTCCTGGACCAGCGCGGCCGCCAGGCAGCTCGGATCGCCAACCAATAACACCTGGGATTGCTTGAGGCCTGTCCGATCCACGCGGCCCACCAAACCTTCGGGCGTGATCACCGCCAGATTGGTCCTCACTCCATCGGTGCTGCCCACGTCGATCAGGATCGAACGCCACCAGTTTCCCGGATCCCGGCCAATCACCCGAGCCAGCTTCAGTTTCCATGGCGCGGATTGTTGAAAGCTGTAATACTGACGAAAACGCTGGTTTTCCTGTTGGCTCTCTTCGAAATGGGCCAATTGAAGGCGCAACGACTTGTTCTCTTCCTGGAGTTGATGCACCTGTTGAAGCAAAACATGCCGGGGCACCACCAGGTTGCCGGCATGTTCCATCCCGTTTTGAACCGCCGAGGATAATCCAAACAAGGGAAGAAAAAGACTGCCGATCACCAGCTTGAGGTTCGAAGCCGTACGCGCCGGAAGGGCCAGCAACGCCAGCACTCCCAATACCAAGATCAGAATGATTACTAATCGCGGCCTTTTAAGCATCGGTCACCCTGGCTTTCGCCCGGGGTGAACACAGCGGTCTTCAAGTCTTGGTTGAAAAAGCGACACGTTTAAGAAATTGAAGCTCCTGCAACACCCGGCCAGTGCCTTCCGCAACCGCGCTCAAGGGATCGTCGGCAATGTGCACCGGCAAACCGGTCTCCTCGGCGACCAGCCGGTCAATGCCCCTCAGCAAGGCGCCCCCGCCCGCCATGATAATCCCACGATCCACCAAATCCGCGGCCAACTCGGGAGGACAACGCTCCAGAGTGATGCGTATCGACTCCAAAATGCTCGAAAGCGGTTCTTTCAAGGCCTCGCGAATCTCTTCCGAGCGTACCGTGATTGTTTTAGGCAATCCCGCGCTCAGATCGCGGCCTTTCACTTCCATGGTCAACTCTTGCTCCAAGGGATAGGCTGAACCAACCCGAATCTTGATCTCTTCCGCCGTACGTTCACCTATCATCAGGTTATGGGCTCGTTTCATGTGCGCGACGATCGTCTCGTCAAACTCGTCGCCTCCCACCCGCAAACTGCGGCTAAATACAATTCCGGCCAGGGAAATGATCGCAATCTCACAAGTCCCCCCGCCAATATCCACAATCATATTGCCCGCCGGTTCGTGCACCGGCAACCCCACGCCAATCGCCGACGCCATCGGTTGCTCAATGAGATAAACCTCCCGAGCGCCGGCGTGCGTCGCCGAGTCTTTCACTGCCCGTTTCTCCACCTCGGTAATCCCCGAAGGCACCGCCACGACTACCCGCGGCGCAATGAGTTTGCGATGATGCACCTTCTGAATGAAATATCGCAGCATCGACTCCGTCACCTCGAAATCGGCAATCACGCCGTCTTTCATCGGACGAATCGCCACAATGTTGCCGGGGGTGCGGCCCAACATGCGCTTGGCTTCCTCGCCAACAGCCAACACATTGGTCGTGCCCGCTTGAATCGCCACGACCGAAGGCTCGCGCAAAACAACACCTTGATCGCGTACGTAAACAAGAGAGTTCGCCGTCCCGAGATCGATTCCGATGTCGTTGGAAAACAGGCTCTTAAGTTGCGCAAACATGAATGTGCCTTAAACCATCCATAACTTATTCAGGCAAATAGCTTAAGGTCAAGAACATAAACAGCTCATTCGCAAAAAAGTCTTCCCGCCCCACCCCGGCTTAGATTGGTTCCCCCCCCAGTTTGCCACCGATATCCAGCCAGATCCCGCGCCCTTGGGACAAATTTTTGTTGCACCTGCAACAGAATTTTGTCCCGGTCAGCATCTGAGGTCAAATCTCTGAGCTATAATGGGTAGTGGATATTTCTGGATGTTCAGGATCCATGGGCCTCGACTGGAGTCAAGGCTTCGCAGGGGGCGGCTTGGGGCGGCTTCGCGTGGTCGAAATCCCGGGCGATGGCGCCAGGTTCTTCGCCTGCGTGTTTCTTGGCGATCAAGACATAGATCGAAGGAATAACCAGGAGGGTGAAGACGGTGCCAATCGCCATGCCGGCGACAATGGTGATCCCGATGGAATTGCGGGCGGCGGCGCCGGCGCCGCTGACGAGCGTCAGCGGGAAATGGCCGCAGACCGTCGCCACACTGGTCATCAGGACGGGCCGGAGACGAACCAGGGCCGCCTGGCGCACCGCCTCGACCTTGCCCAGTCCACTTCTCTGGAGTTCATTGGCAAACTCGACGATCAGGATGCCGTTTTTTGACACTAATCCGACTAATGTCACAAGACCGACCTGTGAGTAGATATTCAAGGTGGTCGTCCAGCCATGGGTCCAGAAAGGCGTGTTGGGATCCGGCATTTTTAGAAAGCTGAACACCAAGGCCCCAAACATCGCGAGGGGCACTGAACCGAGCAGGATGATCAGCGGATCACGAAAGCTGTTGAACTGGGCCGCCAGCACAAGAAAGATCAGCACCAGCGCCAGAGAAAAGGCCGGCAGGAACTTGCTGCCTTCGACCCGAAGCTGCCGGGATTCGCCGGTGTAATCGATCTTGTAGCCTTCGGGCAGAATTTGTTTGGCGGTGTCCTCGAGAAATCGCAGCGCCTCGTCGAGCGGGCGGATGGCGACGCCGCTGAGCTTGACCGTGTTGAATTGCTGGAATCGATTCAGGGTGCGGGGACCGGTCTTTTTCCGCAAGGTGGCAAATGTGCTCAGAGGCACGAGCCGGCCGTTGGGGCCTTTGACATAGGTCCGTTCGAGCTGGCCGGGGGTCAGACGTTCCACCCGTTTCACCTGGGGAATCACCTTGTAACTGCGGCCATCGAGATTGAATCGGTTCACATAGTTGCCCCCCAAAAGCGTGCCCAAGTCCTGACCGACCTGAGCCATGCTGAGCCCCAGGTTCGACACCTTGTCGCGATCCATTACCAATTCGTATTCCGGCTGGTCCATCTTGGTATCGATAATGGGAGGAAAAGCGAATTTGCCGCTGGCAACTGCCGCCTGTTGGAGTTTCTCGACATGCTTTAAAATCTCCCCAGACTCGGCGGTTGCGCCGATGACAAATTCCACGGGGAATTGGCCGCCGCCGGGCAACGCGGGCGGTGTGGCGGCCATGGTTCGGATCCCCGGGACGGTGTTGACTTTCTGTTGGACCTCCGGCATCACCTCGAACACCGTTCGCTTGCGTTCTCCCCACGGCTTGAGCACGACCCCGGCAAAGGCGTTGTCGGGAAATGAGATTTGAAAAGTCGTATCGGTTTCCGGCACGCTCATCAGTTCGCGATTCACCGCTTCCGTGTAATGAACCGTCTGGTCGATGGTCGAGTCGGCCGACGCTTCGATAATGCCCATGATGAAACCCTCGTCCTCGGTGGGAGCCAGTTCCTTGGGGGACAACATGAACATCGGAATGGCCGAGAGGCTCAGAACGATCCAGACCACGTAGACCGCCGGGCGGACCGAGAGCGTGTAATCCAACACCCGCCCGTAGGCCTGGCGCAATCTGTCGAAGCCGCGATTGATTCGGCCGGTCAATCCATGCTCCTCGCGGCCCGCATCCAGCAGTTTCGAAGACATGTAGGGTGACAGGGTCAAGGCCACGATGCCCGAGATGAACACCGCGCCGGCCAGGGTGAACGCAAACTCGCGGAACAAGGATCCCGTGAGCCCGCCTTGAATGCCAATCGGCGCGTAGACCGCCGCCAAGGTGATGGTCATGGCGATGACCGGGCCCACCAGTTCGCGCGCGCCCAGCAAAGCCGCCTGACGCGGCGATTGGCCCTCGCGGATGTGGCGCTCGACATTCTCCACAATCACGATGGCGTCATCGACCACCAGCCCGACAGACAACACAATCGCGAGCAAGGTCAGCAGATTGATGGTAAACCCAAAAACCTGCATGAGAAAGATGGCGCCAATCAACGACACCGGAATGGCCACCAGGGGGACCAGCACCGACCGCACCGAACCCAGAAACAAAAAGATCACGATCGCCACGATGAACAAGGTTTCCGTCAGGGTCTTCAACACTTCCTGGATGGCATCTTCAATATATTTGGTGGCGTCGTAGGCAATCCGGCCGGTCAGACCGGTCGGCAATTCCTCCTGAATCAGGGCCATTTCCTTGCGCACGCGCTTGATGACATCCAGCGTATTGGCGTTCGGCAACGACCAAATGCCCATGAAGACCGCTTTCTCGCCCGAAAACCGAACTTCAGCCTCGTAATCTTCAGCCCCCAATACCACGTCGGCGATGTCGCGCAGCCGAATCAGCCGGTCTCCCGATTGGCGAATCACGAGTTCCCGAAATTCCTCGACGGATCGCAGGTCGGTGTTGGCGGTCAGGTTGACCTGCACCAGCGCACCTTTGGTCCGGCCGATCGCGGACAGGAAGTTATTCGCGGCCAGCGCCTCCCGAACCTGGGCCGGATTGATGTTCAGTGCCGCCATGCGGTCCGGTTTGAGCCAGATCCGCATGGCAAAGGTGCGTCCGCCCAGAATGTCGGCCCGCTGCACGCCGTCCAGGGCGGTGAGGCGCGGCTGCACAACTCGCACCAAGTAGTCGGTGATTTGGTTCGCCTCGAGGATGTCCGAGCTGAAACTCAGGTAAGCCGACGCAAATTGGGAATCCGCGGTCTCAATATTAATGATGGGCACTTCGGCTTCGGGAGGGAGATCGCCCCGCACCTGGTCCACCTTCGAGCTGATTTCCGCCAGCGCCTTGGTGGCGTCGTAATTGAGTTTCAGGCGCGCGGTGATGGTCGACAGATTCAGGGCGCTGCTCGACTCCATATACTCGATGCCATCGGCGGCGGCGATCGCCCGTTCGAGCGGCATCGTGATGAATCCGCGCACCAACTCGGGGCTTGCCCCGATATAGACCGTCCGGATGGTGACGGTGGCGTTTTCGTTTCTCGGGTATTGGCGGACGGTGAGGGTCTTGATCGACTGAAAGCCGGCGATCACAATCACCAGGTTGACCACCAGGGCAAGAACCGGTCGCCGAATGAATAGGTCGGTTAGCGATTTCACAGAGTCGTCCTGATTCTAACGGTCGGGAGGAGTGGGCGCCTGTTCGTTCTTGGGAGACAAGCTATTGTTCTCGATAACCGCCATTCCGTTGCGCAGCTTGAACAGACCCGAACTTACAATGCGTTCGCCCGCCTTGAGCCCTGATTCCACCGCCACGAAATCGCCACGCGCGCGATCCGTGCGAACAAATTGCTGCCGCACCACCAGCTCCGATGTGGCGCCGTTCGTGCCCGCCTTCGGCTCGATCACATAGACCGAATCGCCATAGGGCGCGCTCAAGATGGACGTCGCCGGAATCACGAGGACCTGCTGTTCCTCGGACAGGAGCAGCTCGACCCGGGCATACATTCCGGGCCGGAGCGCCTGATCGGCGTTCTCGAGGGTGGCCTGCAAGCCGACACTCCGCGTGTCGGCGTCCAAGTCCGGATTCATCGCCGTCAACACTCCCTCAAACGAGCGGCCAGGATAGGCATCTGTCGTCAAGCGCACCCGCATGTCTTTTTTTAGACGCGCCAGATCCTGCTGCGGCAGCGAAAAGTCCACATGCACCGGCGCCAGCGATTGCAGGGAAACGATCGGCTTGCCCGTCTCCAGATACTGCCCGAGGTTGATCTGCCGTATTCCGAGGCGGCCGGCAAACGGCGCGCGGATGGTCTTCTTTTCGATGGTGGCCTTGATGGCGTCGGCACTGGCCTGGGCCTGTTTCAATGTCGCTTCCGCCGTGTCCAGCTCAGATTGCGACACCGTGTTCTCCGCCCGGAGGGCCTTTGCCCGGGCAAGGTTGATCTTCGCCAGCTCGGACTGCGCCTCGATCGACCGGAGCTGCGCCTCCTCGTTGGACACGTCCAGCAACACCAGCAAATCCCCCTGCGCCACGGCCGCCCCCGACTCGAAGGCGATCTTCTTTACGGTGCCCGGGATCTCGGGCGTGATCGTCACCCCTTGAACGGCCGTGATCGAGCCAATCGCGGTCAGCGCGCCCTGCCACCGGTCTTCGTGGACAACCACCGAAGACACCGTCTCAGGCGGATTGGTCATCGTTTGCGCCATTAGCTTCCGGATTTGCAGCGTCTTCACCCCGGATAATCCGCCCACGACCAGCACCAAAAACAATAGAATACTCGCGTATTTGCCTCTCATATTCTCGACAAACCGAGAAACCTTACGGGAACATCCGACCGCCTTCAAGGTTTTATTAGCAGCCTTGAAAACCGCAACCGGCTTCATGGGAACTCCACCGCCAGAACCAACCCGTTCTAACCATTGACATCTTGTAGAAGAGTAAATAGCATGCTTTAGATTATGAAAACTCACTGCCGCAAGCGTTTTCTGTTCTTAAGATCTTTCGGTGTCATAATCGGCCTTGTTCTCGTCCAAACGCCGCTGGTATCCGGATACGAGATCCGTGGAACCATGGAGCAGTCCCTTATTCAAAACGAGGTCAGGCGATTGTCCAATCAATGGTCTTTTGTGGTGAATATCTCTGGCGATCGTTACTCGATACGAATTTTCGGGCCTCAAGGTTTCATAGCGGAACGATGCTTTGACAGCATTCTCTCCAAAACTGTGACCCAGGGGGCTCTCCCAAACGATCCCGATGCGATGAAGGTCTCTTCATCCCTGTGCTCGGTGTCGATCGTGGAAACCAACGAAGTGCCCGGGGCGGGATCGGGGCTCATGCCCCAATTATGGCTTGCCTTTGCCTCGCAAGCTTATCTGAAGACCCATGATACAATCAGTCCCGTATGGCCTGGCAACGAATCCTCCGATTCTGCGAGGCCGATGAAGTACCATCTGGCAACCAACTCACTCGGTCAGATGGCGCGGTTGGAGTTCTTAAGCGGGTATACCAACGCCGTGTTCCTTTGGAACGATTTCACTCATGTGGCGGGAAGTGATATCGCCCGCGAGTTTCGCTTCGTCAAGTACGCGGAGCCCGAGGCGGAGCGGCCGCCGAAGCACTGGGTTGAGATCGTCGGAAAAGTCGACGCGGTCATTCCTGACGCGCCGGATTGTTCCGCGCTCCTGAAACCTGTCGGAAGATCGACCATATATGATTTGAGATTCAAAAGCCCTGATGAAAACCAGATTGGGCGGTTTTATTACAATTCCACAAACTCGGAATGGCTCGAAGGTCAAGCGTTGATTTGTGCTTACCACGAGTTTGTCACCACAAGGCGCGAGCACCATGCGTTGCTCCTTGAATCCCGACAGGATTGAACCCTCCAGCCCACGTCCCAAGGTTAGTCTGTGGCACCCTAAAGAGTGGCCCTCCAGGCCATTCTTGTGCGGCGCGTGGAAACCTACATCCAAAAACATCGGTTGCCGGTGGTTCAGTCCCGGCAACGAACGAGAACGCGAAAAACCGAACAGAAACCGGACAGCAAAATATCTTTGAGTTGGGTAAATCCTTGTAAGCCATTGACTGATAATGGTACGCCCGGTAGGACTCGAACCTACAACCTTCTGATCCGAAGTCAGAAGCTCTATCCAATTGAGCTACGGACGCACCCGAGCGGTCTATGACCGCAACAGACATAACATAAAGAGATGACCGTGGCGGGGCAAGAGGTTTTGCAGTCGCCTGAACCGCGAATTGACACCCAGTCCCCTCATTCCATGCCGTCACGTGTGCCCCGGTGGCCCCCGCGATTGCCTGGGATGATGGCTCTAAAGCTGGCCCTGTCTTCGCCGCATTCGCACCGTCTCGACAACCACACTTCCCCGCCTTTGGGATCCCGTGCGCGGATTGGGGAGCTTAAAAAGGGCTTTATTCAAGCCAGTAATGAGGATATCTTTGTGCATTCACATTCACAGCCATAGGTCATGCTATGAAATCCTTTGTCTACCCCAAAATCTATCCAGAGACTCGCCGAGCCGCCTTTACTCTGATCGAGTTATTGGTCGTGATTGCCATTATTGCGATTCTGGCCGGCATGCTATTGCCGGCCTTGGCCAAGGCAAAAACCAAAGCCCAGGGCATTTTCTGCATGAACAACACCAAGCAGATCACCCTGGCCTGGCTCATGTATGCTGAGGATAACCACGATAATGTCCCGGACGCATTCCTCTGGGTGGAAGGCTCATTGAATTTTACAGCGGGGAATACCGACAACACAAATACTCAGCGCCTGCTCCGGGGGCAACTGGGCTCGACGCTGCAGGATCCGAATGTCTTCAAATGCCCGGCCGACCGGAGCACGGTCAAGATCGGCGGCCGGACGCATCCGCGGGTGCGCAGCATTTCCATGAGCCAATCGTTTGGGTACAGCGCCTCCGTCGGCACGTGGCTTCCCGCCTCCCAGTACCGCACCTACAAGAAGACCGCCGATATGAGCGATCCACCCCCCACTCGGCTGTTCGTTCTGGTGGACGAGCACCCGGACAGCATCAATGACGCGGCCTTTGCCGTTCAGATGAGCGGCCAGGGCGCCTCCTTGCGCATCATTGATTTTCCGGCCAGCTTCCATAACGGCGCTTGCGGATTCGGATTTGCCGATGGCCACTCCGAAATTAAAAAATGGCTGGACAGCCGTACCAAAGCCAAAGTCCAATATACGGGCACCATGTCCCTGAATGTCAGTTCGCCCAATAATCCCGACGTGGTCTGGATGCAGGAACGGGCGTCAGCCAAGAAATAACCGAGTCCCGCGGGCGATGTTCGCGCTTGAACTCGGGGCTTCCACAACCCATATTGGCATCCCAATACGCACACCCGAGTCTCCGTCGCCAGGCCCCTGGTTTGTGGTGATCCGGCCTTTGGCCAAGCGGAGGGTGTCCATACCAGCAAAACGGACTTATGTTCAACTTTAACTGGATCGACCTGACGATCATCCTTGTTTATTTCGCCGCAATGATCCTGATCGGCGTCGCCGTCATGAAACGGGCGTCCAAGAACATGGATGCATACTTCCTGGCCGGCAACGCTCTGCCCTGGTGGGTCCTCGGCGTATCCAACGCCTCGGCAATGTGGGACATCACCGGCACCATGTGGCTCGTCTACAACCTTTTTGTTTACGGCATGAAAGGCACCTGGCTGCCCTGGCTCTGGCCGACTTTCAACCAAGTCATTCTCATGGTATATCTAGCCAGTTGGGTGCGGCGCTCCGGCGTGCTCACGGGCGCCGAGTGGATCACCACCCGGTTTGGCGCAGGCCGAGGAGGCGAATTATCCCGGATCATCATCGTGATCTTCGCCCTGGTCAGTGTGGTGGGATTTATTGCCTATGATTTTCAGGGCATGGGCAAGTTCTCAAAGACCTTTCTGCCCTGGGATCTCTCCGCCAATACTTACGCGGCCATCGTCATGGGCATAACGGCAATTTATGTATTGCTCGGCGGCATGATCAGCGTGGTGATTACCGATCTGGCGCAGTTTTTCATTATGGCCATTTGCGCGGTAATCATCGCCGGCATCGCCATGTCGCGCGTGCCAGCGGCCGAAATCGCCGCCCTGGTCCCCGCCGGCTGGGACAACCTTTTCTTTGGCTGGAAACTCGACTTGGATTGGTCCCGGTTGATTCCGTCGCTGCAGCAGAACCTTGTCAGCGATGGGTACGGATTTTTCGGATGTTTTTTCATCGCCATGCTGTTCAAGGGCATGCTTGTCAGCATCGCCGGACCGGCGCCTAACTACGACATGCAACGCATCCTGGCCGCCAAAACACCGTGCGAGGCCAGTCTCATGAGCGGGATTGTATCCGCCTGCCTGCTGCCGCGCTGGATCCTGATTGCGGCGATCACGCTTCTGGGGCTCAAGTATCTCGGCCCCACCTTTGCCGCGCAGACCGGCAAGATTGACTTCGAAATGGTGCTGCCGTTTGTGATCAAGGAATTTATTCCAGTCGGTTTGATCGGGTTTCTCATGGCCGGCTTGCTGGCCGCCTTCATGTCCACTTTTTCCGCCACCTTGAATGCCGGCGGCGCGTATCTAGTCAACGACCTCTACCGGCGCTATTTCAAGCCGGATGCCTCCCATAAACACTACGTGGCGGTCAGCTATGTCGCCCAAGTCCTGATTCTGGCCATTGGGTTTATCTTCGGCATGATGGCCGAATCGGTGAACCAAATGACCCAATGGATCGTCAACGGTTTATGGGGCGGCTACACGGCCGCCAATGTTCTCAAATGGCATTGGCATCGGCTCAATGGCTTCGGCTATTTCTGGGGCATGTTGACCGGCATCGTCGCCGCCATGATCGTCCCCAAGCTGCCGTTCATCCCCACTTCGGGTCTCGGTCAATTCGGAGGATTCGGGATCATCCTGGCGATCTCCACGCTGGGCTGTGTGTGGGGCAGCCTCCGCACCAAACCGGAGGATCCTGAAGTGCTGAAAAAATTCTACCGCCAGGTCCGGCCTTGGGGTTGCTGGGGCCCCATCCACGACGCCGTTGTCAAGGAAGATCCTTCCTTCAAACGCAACACCGGTTTTGGCCGCGACATGTTCAATTGCGCCGTGGCCATCATCTGGCAGATCCCCCTGTGGGTGATCCCGATCTATGTCATTTTCCGCAGCTGGAAAGCGCTCTGGATCTCGATCGGAGTGCTGCTGATCACCTCGACCGTTCTCAAATATAACTGGCTCGACAAGCTCGACGCCGAGCCCTGCCCCGAAGTGGCGGCCAAACGTTGACCGCCCCCGGGCATTCAACGCGCGATCAAACACGCCTATGCGCTACGGACACTTCGACGATGCTCAACGCGAATACGTCATCACCCGGCCCGACACGCCGCTGCCTTGGATCAATTACCTCGGTTGCGAAGATTACTTCGGCATCATCTCCAATACGGCTGGAGGTTATTCCTTTTACCGCGACGCCCGCCTGCGCCGGTTGACGCGCTATCGCTATAACAACGCCCCCTTTGATGTCGGCGGACGTTACCTCTTTATCCGAGATAACGAAATCGGACAATTCTGGTCCCCATCGTGGCAGCCCACCCGCACACCCCTCGATCGCTATGAATGCCGCCATGGCATGGGCTACACCCATATCAGTTCCCTTTGCCACCAGATCGAGACCCGAACTTGCTACTTCGTTCCCCTGGGTGAATCCCTCGAAATCTGGCGGTTACAGGTGACAAATCACCGGCCTCAATCCGCCCGGCTCTCCATCTTTTCCAGCATCGAGTTCTGCCTCTGGGATGCCCAGGACGATGCCACCAATTTCCAGCGCAACTTCAGCACCGGCCAGGTCGAGATCGACAACGGCATCATTTATCATAAGACGGAATACCGCGAGCGCCGCCATCATTTCGCCTATTTCGCCTGTTCGGAAACCCTCGCCGGTTTCGACACGCAACGCGAAGCGTTCCTTGGTCCCTACCGGGGCTGGGACAATCCCCTCGCCGTCGAACGCGGCCGGTCATCCAACTCCGTCGCCCACGGCTGGGCGCCTCTGGGTTCGCATCATGTCAAGCTCCGTCTCAAGCCGGGTGAAACCAAGGAAATCCTCTTCCTGCTCGGTTACCACGAAAATCCGGCCGACAGGAAGTTCGACCCGCCTGGCTCCCAGATCATCAACAAGAAAACCGTTCGGCCGGTCATTGCCAAGCATCTCGAGAGCCGGAACGCCGCCGCCGCCTTCGACGCCCTGCGCCATTACTGGGATCGCCTCCTGGCCGTTTTCCAGGTCCAGTCCCCGAATCCGCATGCCAATCGGATGGTCAACATCTGGAACGCCTACCAGTGCATGGCCACGTTCAATCTCTCGCGCTCGGCGTCGTTCTACGAATCGGGTATCGGGCGCGGGCTCGGTTTCCGCGATTCCAATCAGGATCTGCTCGGCATCGTTCACATGGTCCCCGAACGCGCCCGCGAGCGCATCCTCGATATCGCCGCAACCCAACTCAAGACCGGCGGGGCGTTTCACCAGTATCAACCCCTCACCAAACGGGGAAATAATGATATCGGCGGCGGTTTCAACGACGATCCCCACTGGTTAATCCTCGGCGTTGCCGCGTACCTCAAGGAAACCGGCGACTGGAGCATCCTCCATGAGCCCGTCCCGTTCGAAAACGAGCCGGGATCCGAGCAACCTCTCTACGAACACCTGCGACGCTCGTTCCACTATACACTCGACCGCCTCGGTCCCCATGGTTTGCCGCTCATCGGCCGGGCCGACTGGAATGATTGCCTGAATCTCAATTGCTTCTCCAACACCCCCGGACAATCCTTCCAGACCACCACCCACAAGGACGGGCGGGTGGCCGAGTCGGTTTTCATCGCCGGCCTTTTCATCCTCGCCACCCGCGAACTCGCCGCGATCGCCTCCCGTCTCGGCCGCGCCAAGGAATCCCAATCCTTCCTCGCCGAGGCGGCGCAAATGGAAACCACCCTTTGCCAACACGGCTGGGATGGCGCCTGGTTCATCCGCGCTTACGATGACTTCGGCAATCCCGTTGGATCCAAGGCCTGCAAGGAAGGCAAGATCTTCATTGAATCGCAAGGGATCTGCATCATGGCCGGGGTGGGATTGAACGACGGCAAAGCCAAACGCGCCCTGGCGTCTGTCAATAAACACCTGGCCACTTCCCACGGTATTGTCCTCCAACAACCCGCCTACTCGAAGTATTACCTGCACCTGGGCGAAATATCCTCCTATCCTCCCGGTTACAAGGAAAACGCCGGCATCTTCTGCCACAATAATCCTTGGATCATGATTGCCGAAACCCGGATCGGCCATGGTGACCAGGCCTTCGATTATTACCTCCGCATCAATCCGTCCGCCCGCGAAAAACTCGGCCGCCTGCATCGTTGCGAACCCTATGTCTTCGCTCAGATGATCGCCGGCAAGGACGCTCCCACACACGGCGAAGCCAAGAATTCCTGGCTCACCGGCACCGCCGCCTGGACTTACTTCGCTGCCACCCAATGGATTCTCGGTGTTCGAACCGATTACGACGGCCTCCGCATCGATCCCGTCATCCCGTCGAAATGGAAAGGCTTCACCGTCACCCGCCGTTTTCGAGGCAACACTTACCTCATCAAGATCAGCAATCCCAGGTCCAAACAGTCCGGAATTCGACGACTCCAGGTCAACGGCCAATCCGTCTCCGGCAACCTCGTGCCGGTGTTTCCACTGCAAGCCAGCCCCATTGTCGTCGAGGCTGTCCTCGAATCACCACAGATCACGACTGAATCCTAGTGTGGTGTTTGCGAAATACGATGCATTCTGTTGCGCCCAAAATGGCCCGATGACGAGGCACGCGGAGGACGCATCCCCTTCGTGGGGCTGTAACCGACGCGTAACGAAGTCAGCGGGCCATTTTCGGCGCAACCCTCTGGGCGGCCGTTCTTTTGGCCAGGCACTTCGTTGCGCCTCCCTTACAGATCCATTCCGAATATGCGCGGTCGGCGCGCCTCGCTCCTGACCAAAACTCCTGGCCGCAGAATGCATCGTATTTCGCAAACACCACACTAGCGAGGCGGCGCCTCAGACCTGCTTGCCGTTTTCCGGCCTTCCGTCAAACCATCAGTCTGAGGCTCAAGGCTGTGATCTCTTCAAGTCGCGTCCGAAAATTCACTCGAAGGTCACAAAACCGCAATCTTCCCGTGACACGAATCCTGTTTGGTGTTTATGTTTGTTTTTATGAATCTCATGAACTTGAAACTGACATCTGTCTGGCGTGGCTTTTCCGCCACTCTCACAGCCCTGGCTCTCTGCAGTACCAGCGCTGTCGCAGCAACCTCCGTTTATACGCAGGATTTCGAAGCGTTCACCTCTGTCGCGAAAAACATCGAGGACATGACGGACGCCAATCCCGTTGGAGATACCATTACCGTCACCGACGATGCCCCGGCCGCCGAAGCCGGCGACCCCGGTTCCGGGGTGCAGGTCATTGACTGGCTGGCGAAATCCGGCTCCAAATCTCTCCTGGTCCGCAGCGCGTCCGAAGCGTTGATCAACCTCCCCGACGCCCGGAGCGGTTCCACAAGCACCCTGGACTTCTGGCTGCATGTTGCCAAGGGCGGTGGCGATCGCAATTTTTACATTATCGTCCGATCAATGGGATCCGACAACAACGGCGAGGATTTGCTCGCGTACCGCTCGGATCGCGCCGCATCCCCCGGCATCTTCTATTACGACGGGATTGCGCCCGACAATGGCTGGATCAACACAGGGGCGGCGCACACCGATGGCGCCTGGCAGCATCACCGGATGGTTTTCAACATGGCGGCATTCACCTTTGATCTCTACATCGATGACATGACCACCCCCGTCGTCGCCGGCGGAGATCTCTCCCGCAGCGGCGTCGCCGTCATCTCAAGCATCATTGTCCGCAACGAAGGCAACTCGGCCGACGACGGCTACTTCGCCATCGACGATATCGCCCTGACCGTGGATGGGGCGATCGACTTGAACAGCACGTTTACCGAGGGCTTCGAGACCTATACCGCCCGCAAAAACGTGGAGGATGACGCCGATCCCGCAGGTCCGTGGATCACCACGGAAGCGATCGGCACTGGCGATAATAAAACCTTGGCTCCCACTAAAGTCCAGGTGGTGGATTCCTCGGTAGTCCAACCGCACACCGGCACCCGCTGTCTGAAGATCGAGGGCGGCCAGCGGGCCGGCGTCACTTTGGCCTGGGGCGTTCCGCCGAAAAAAGACGTGCAAATCACCTGGTGGGCCCGAGTGCCGGCATCCGTTCTGGGCGGCGAATTCAATTATCTGCGCATGTCGCTTTACGGCGCTGAGGACGGCCGCACCGACCAGGGCGATTGCGCCCTTCTGGGTTACGGCACCCGCAGCGCAACCCTGGGCGATGAAACCTCGCTGACCTATTACACGACCACATGGGTTGACACCCAGTCGGACTTCACCCCGGACACCTGGGAGGAATACCGCCTGGTCACCCACAACAACCAAAGCCGCTACAGCATTATGAAGAATCCGAGCAGCGCGAACCCCACGCTGGTGGTGGATCGAGCGGCCTATATTGGATCGGCGGTGAACTGGGGCCCGATGAACATCGTCGCCTGGAGCTCATCCAACGGCACCGACCATCCCCCCGTCTACATCGATGACGTCGAGATTAAATCCCTCGAGAGCAATCCCGAACCGCTGCCGGAGCCGTACTCCATAAATCTGCTCGGCAACCGATTCACCAACTACACGATCGTTAAGGTCGGCGCACCCGTGGGCAAGGCCGTGGTGGATCCCCGGGATAACGAGACCATCCTCTTCACGATCGACGCGACGAGCGGAGCCATTTTCCGAGCCAGCCGGACCTCCAGCATGACATGGACGCCGGATCCGACTCCGGTGGTCACCGGAATCAGCCAGCCTTCCGGTCTGGCCGTCGCCGAAGACGGAACCCTCTGGTGGACGCATGATTATACCCAGGCCTTGATGCGCCTGAAATGGCCCTGGAGCAATCAGATTCCTGAAACTGTCATCAGTGGTTTCGGCGCCGCCGATGTCGATGACGATCCCATTGACCTGGCCTTTGTGCCGTCGACCTTCGCAGGAACCCTGGGAGGCGCGGGACTCATCGCCATCGCCGATCGCGGCTCCGATGGCGACGCATCCAATGCCATATACCTGGTGGACCCGGCCACGACCGAACTGAACCAAACCACTTACTCGCGGTTCCTGGTTGAGCCAACCTCGACCGTCCTGGGAGCCGGCAACTTGAACGGCATCGCCGCCATTCCCAATACCGGCGAAGTGGTGACCATCAGCCAGGATGGCTGGCTCACAGCCGTCAATGGCGACGGGATCTCCCGCAATATCTGGCCGGCCACGCTCTGGGCGGATGTGTTCGGAGCTACCCCCTCCGGCGCAGCCGTCGCAGCCGATCCAATCTCAGGCAAGCTCTGGGTCGCCGACAATCTCATGGATGAACTGTGGTCGGTCGATGCCAATCCGACCGCGAATCCAGCCCCCGATCAAAAGGAAGTGGCGTTCCCGCTCACGAATCCGGACCGCCCGGATCAGCAGCTCGATGTTCACGATCCGAGCCTCGCCTTCTCCGCCAACGGCGCCATCATGGTGCTGACCGATGGTAGCACCGCCAATGGAGGCGGACGATTGATCATCTTCCATAACGCGTCCGCCCAGGCGCTCCAGCCGTACTCCGTCACCCGCGTGTCCCGATCAGCCACCG
The DNA here is from genome assembly GCA_022709905.1 of Verrucomicrobiota bacterium. GTDB lineage: Bacteria > Verrucomicrobiota > Verrucomicrobiia > Limisphaerales > UBA1319 > JAKLHY01. The sequence goes on from JAKLHY010000026.1 coordinate 89,427, forward strand.
GGGTTCTGCTCGAATGGTCCGAGGCCGCCCCGACTGCGACCTACCGCGTCTTCCGCAGCGACAACCTCGATAACCCGCCGGGTTTTGCCGACATTTCCGGACCGTTGACCACCCGGACATTCACCGATCCGGCGCCGCCGGCCGGCCAGGCCTTCTATCGCATAGAAGCCACCCAGTAATCCCATCGTTATCGTCATCCCGGTTGCCGCCGGTCACAGCCGGCGGCAACCCTATTGTTTGTGATGTTATGAAAATCGTCCCTCGCCGAACCGATGGTTTCACCTTGATCGAACTTCTGGTTGTAATCGCCATCATCGCCATCCTCGCCGGCATGCTCCTGCCAGCCTTGTCCAAGGCCAAAACCAAGGCCCAGGGCATTCAGTGTATGAATAACCATCGCCAGTTGCTGCTCGCCTGGCGCATGTACGTCGAGGACAACAATGAAGTCCTACCCTTCGTCAAGCACGGCCCTTACGAGTGGGTCGGCGGCTGGCTCGACTTCGACGGTAGCAACCGCGAAAATTGGGACCCCGAGGTGAACCTCAAGAAAAGCATTATCTGGCCTTACTGCGGCAAGTCCGCAGCCATCTTCAAATGCCCGTCCGACCGCAGCAAGGTCAACGTCCGCGGCCAATCCATGCCCCGCGTGCGCACCATGTCCATGCTCAATTTCATCGGCGGCCGCGGCGAAAACCGCCCGATGGAATGGAACAGCACTGGCTGGCGCATCTACCGGAATTCCGGCGACATGGTGGATCCCGGCCCCTCCCGGACCTTTGTGTTCCTCGACGAACGCGAGGACAGCATTAACGACGGCATGTTTGTCGTTGATATGTCCGGTTATCCCACCAAACCAGTTTGGCTCGTCGATAGCCCCGCCAGTTATCACAACGGTTCGGGCGGGTTATCCTTCGCGGACGGCCACTCGGAAATTAAACGCTGGCGCAGCAAATTCGTCCTCGAAGCCCCAAAAAAAGGCGAATCGCGACCCTATCCGACATCGTCGCCCGGCAACGAAGATGTCGCCTGGATGCAGGAACGCGCCACCCGCCGCATTCAGTAGCCCAGGACCTGGAGCCGGTAAAACCGTTGCTGGCCGATGGGCGGCGACGGCAATACCGCGCTCCCAAACCGGTTGGTCAGAACAAGCGTGCTCCAGATTGACGGCTCTGTCAGGGTCGGCGTGGTGTCAATTCGATACTTGAGACCCGCCGCCCCTTGAAGCGCGACCCCATTCACCCCGGGTGGGGCCGAAGTGCGGTTGAGCCTCAAAGAAGACGGCGCGGACCATCCGCGTCCCGTGTGAAAGCAGTTTTGACCGAACATCGGCCAGGCGCTGGGCGCCGCCCCGAGCGAGCTGTTGGCCTTCACGGCGTAGAGATTCTTCCCGTCTCCAAATAAAAGGGTTCCATTCGTGGTCAGAGTGATCGCAGTCGATACGCCATTGTTGGTGTAGCTCCATATCGGATTCCCTGTGGTTCCGTTCAAAGCATACAAGGCATGGCTGTCGCCAACATAAACTGTCCCATCCACTCCCACGGCTGCCGATGATGTGATGGCTGACTGCGTGTCATGCTCCCATTTTTTGGCGCCATTCAGTCCATCCAGTGCATAGACAGTCTTCGTCTGGGAACCGATATAAAGCCATCCGTTCGTCCCCAATACGGGCGACGACATCAAATACCTCCCGGCTCGGAATTCCCAAAGTTTATCGCCCGTAATCCCATTGAAAGCATAAACGCGACCGAACTCAACCTCCGAACCTGTGGTCGTCAAGTAGACCTGCCCATCCGGTCCAAGACAGGGCGATGAGAGGGCATATACACTAGCCTGGATTTCCACGGAAAACCTTTTGGCTAAGCGAAACTTAAGCTCAGTGCGCATTGTGCTGTAGATTTTCAGCATGTGACTTAAAGTAATAGTGCGCTGATATGAGGTATTATAAAAGGTCACATTAAATTATCTCCAAAAGCACGCTGGTCATTCATTTAAGCCAATTGGCATTTTCTTCCCATATTTACGCATGATTGTGACAACAATCGGTGGTGGACCTCCATCCAGCTTGACACCATGGATTGTATGTGTAATTGTAATGTCATGAGTATAGGCGCACCAAAAGAAATAAGCCAACTCCGCCGCTTCTTCCTCGAACCCCGCCTGCCCAAACACCGCCAATACGAAGCCCTGCGCGCCTACCTGGTCGAAGGCCTGCCCGCCTCACAGGTCGCGCGCGCCTTCGGTTACTCGCTCAACTCCTTCCACGTCCTTTGTCATCACTTCCGCCGCCAAACCGATCCGGTCTTTTTTGTCTCCCCGCGCCGCGGCCCCCAAACCCAGCCTAAAAAGTCCGCCGCCCGAGAGCTCATCGTGCAACTCCGTAA
>JAKLHY010000260.1 GCA_022709905.1 Verrucomicrobiota bacterium
ACCTGACACCAGCCAGTGCGAGCGTGACGTTCAGCGGGAGCCGTCGCTGCCCGTGGCAGTGCCCGGCAGGCTGAGCCGGCCTTCTTCGCTGAAGCGCAGGGCGCCGAACGGGCCGCCTGCGAGTTTGCCGCGCAGCACGAAGGGGAGATTTTCCAGGCTGGCACCTTCGGTCAGGCCCAGTGCCTGCCGCAGCGCGGCAATGGCCGACACCGTGACCGGCACGGTCGAGTCCATCGTCTACCGCAACGATGAGACCGGCTACACGGTCTGCACCATCAAGACGCCGGGCGGCATCCGGGCGCGCGAGGAGTTTGTCACCATCGTCGGCTCCTGCGCCGCCATCTGGGAGGGCGAGGAGCTGCACGCCGAAGGCCAGTGGATCCGTCACCCCTCGCACGGCCAGCAGTTCCAGGCCAAGAGCATCACCTGCATCACCCCCACCTCCACCGAAGGCATCCGCCGCTACCTCGCCAGCGGCATGATCAAAGGCATCGGCCCCAAGTTCGCCCAGCGCATCGTGGACACCTTCGGCGAGCAGACCCTCGACGTCATCGACAAGGAGTCCGGCCGCCTGCGCGAGGTCGAG
>JAKLHY010000261.1 GCA_022709905.1 Verrucomicrobiota bacterium
CGACGTGGTCGGCAATCGGATGGACAATTTCTGGGAGCCGACGCCGGAAAAGACCATCGAGTTCATGAAGACCGTGAACAAGCCGTGGATCGCCTTCAAGACCCTGGCGGCCGGCGCGATCCATCCCAGCAGCGGCTTCAAGTATGCCTTCGAAGGCGGGGCCGATTTCATCTGTGTCGGCATGTTCGATTTCCAGGTGCGGGAAGACGCGATCATTACGAAGAAGACGCTCGCGGAGCTGAAGAATCGCAGCCGGCCCTGGTTGGCCTAGTTAGCAGGATGGGAGTGTCGCACGTGAGGAACCATAAGCCGCCGATTCTCGTCGCCGCCGTCCTCGGACTGGCGTCCTTTGTCGTGCTCGTCGGACACCACGCGAGCGTATGCCAGTCCGCGATGCGGGGCATGCCCGGCCGCGGGATGGGGCGCATGCGGGAGTTCGCGCCGCGCGATGAGTCCGTTTACCATTCCCCCTTGGACTTGGCCTTCTCGCCCGATGGCAGGAGGCTGGCGGTTTCGGACCGCACGGCCGGGGCGCTGTGCCTCATCGATGCCGACGCAGGCGAGATTCACAAGACCGTGAGACT
>JAKLHY010000262.1 GCA_022709905.1 Verrucomicrobiota bacterium
TGGAGATGGAGATCCGACACTGCTCCGTCCCACTCAATATCACAGCGCCGTTTCGCCTGGCGTCAAATGCGCGGAGCTGTCGGAGGAACTCCGCGCATCCAGTGAAAATCACGCCCTTGTTGCTGCCAGTGAACCCCTCGATGGATGCCCCGACATCAAAGATGGCATATCCATCCTCATCTCGGCGCTCAATCTGAATGAACGACGAGCCATCTGGAGCCTGAAGCTTCAAGGCGCGCGCGAAGTTGCCGAACGCAAAGCTGACCGATGACGAGGAGCGCGCCACTGACGCCCGATTTGGAACGTGCGGCTGACCGCGCTCCTCGTCATTCGGTCCAGCGTCTTGTTCGCTGCCCCTCTATGTGTCAAGTGGAATCTCATCCCAATCTGCCTCAACGCCGATCACCCAATCCAGAGCCTTCCGACGCTCTGAAATCAATCCCTCATCAACCGTGGACGACTGCCCCATGAGGCGAGCGTTCCGGGCTGCCCAGTGCAGGCGATAGTGAAGGTCAGCCTGCTGATAGATATCATCAAGCGGGCGGAGCGTTGCCTGAGAAATGAACTCCCTCGGATCGGTGAAC
>JAKLHY010000263.1 GCA_022709905.1 Verrucomicrobiota bacterium
TGACGGCTCTGTCGTGGCCGGATAACGTAGTTCGTGCGTAAAGGTCTGCACGCTATCGTCTTCCTTCTTGCGCTTCTTGCCGACATCGCTGTCAGAACAGACGGCAAAACTGTGCAGCGGTGTGCCACTCTCCTGCGTCCATTCGGTCAACGACTGAGAAAGCAGAGACAAACTCGGCACCAGAAAGAGGACCCGCTTGCCTTTGCCAGCTATCGCCTCGGCGATTTTTAGGCTGGCGAAGGTCTTGCCGGTGCCGCACGCCATGATGAGCTTGCCGCGATCTGCTTGAGCCAAGCCATGAGTTACCGCATTTAAGGCATTGAGCTGATGCTCGCGCAGCTGCTTCTTGGCCTTCAATACCGGCACGGCCTTGGGTTGGTACTTTGCCCAATCAATCTGGCTGTTTTCCAAATCGTGCAGGTCGATCTTGCTGACCGGCGGCTGCTGATCCATCAAGGCGTCTTCAGCGTGCTCGCTCCAGTGATTGGTCGTGCTGAAGATGATGCGGTGGCAAAATGGTTTCTTCCCTGATGCGGTGAAGAAGCTGTCGATATCACCCTTCTGCAAACGGTAGTCTGGGGCGT
>JAKLHY010000264.1 GCA_022709905.1 Verrucomicrobiota bacterium
CGTGCCGCCTGCGCGCCGAGGGCTTTGCCGCTGCCGGCGTTACCGACCCCACCCGTTACCGTGCCTGAACGCGGGTACCGATGAATATGGCATAATCAGCGTGCCCTCCGAATCGATTGCCTCGCCCGTCAACCTGTTCATGCTGACCGATATCATTCGCCGAATCCGCTTTACCGCGGCATGCGCCTGCCTGCCCTTGCTTCTCGCCACCACCGGCGTCAGCGCCGCACCGCCGGGCATTGCCATCGCGCTGAACTCCGCGGACGGAACGATCAGCCTGATCGATACGGAGACCTACAAGGTGATCGGCAAGACGCCGGTGTGCAAGGAACCGCATCACCTGATGCCGACACCGGACGACAAATCGGTCATCGTCGCCTGCTCGGCATCCAACCAGCTGGTTTTTTTCGACCCGTTGACCGGCAAGGAGCAGCGGCGCATCCGCAACATCTCCGACCCCTATCAACTCGGTTTTTCGCCTGACAACAAGTTGTTCGTCAGCAATTCCCTGCGCCTCGACCGCGTCGATATCTATGATGCCTTCGACGTCAAGCTCAAGGCCCGGCTGCACGCGCCGCGCACC
>JAKLHY010000265.1 GCA_022709905.1 Verrucomicrobiota bacterium
TATCGGTTTCGACGTAATCCCAGAACTGCCGTTCCAGTTGCACCAGCCGGACAATCAAGGATTCGTCCCGTTCGATCCGGTGAATCTCCAGATGCTGGCCACCGAGCAACACGGCGACATCGGCAGCGGCCTTGCCGGTGACGGCCAGCTGGTGCATGACTTGGAGTTGCACGTATTCCGGTACGCCCTCCTTCCACAGCCGCGCGCCATTGATCCCGGCGGTCTTGCATTCGAGTATCTGGACTTCGCTGGCGCCAATGACCTCGCGGTCGATATTGGCCAGCATCCACGTCTTGTCCGGATCGGGATGCTGGAGGACGGCATTGATCCGCCGCACCCGATTACCAGTCCGTTTGGTGTAGTGGGCAGCAACAATGGGTTCGAGGAGGTTGCCCCAATAGGCTGGGCTCTCTTCATCGTGCGGATCGGTCTTGGGCAGGCTGGCATCGCGACCAGTTTTTTCCAGCCAGAGTTCGAGTTGCGATTTGTACGGGTTGAGACCGACCGCCGCAGCGGCATCCGAACTACCGATGCCCTGCTTCCTGACGGCCAGCCAGTCTTCGCGCGGCAATGCCTTGGTGG
>JAKLHY010000266.1 GCA_022709905.1 Verrucomicrobiota bacterium
TGGCTGGCATTTGCGCCATGAGGGTGCGGGAAGCCAAAGATGGTGACCGGCTGGAGCGCGGGCTGGCCCTGATCGCTCCTGGAGGTCTGCACATGCAGTTGCGGAAATCTGCGGGTCAGTACTATGTTCACGTGGCCGACGGTCCTCCGGTGAACCGTCACAAACCGTCTGTGGACGTCCTGTTCAAGTCAGCTGCAGACTGTGCTGGCCGAGATGCCCTTGGCATCATCATGACGGGCATGGGGGATGACGGTGCGCGCGGCATGAAGGTGCTGCATGACGGAGGCGCAAGGACGATTGCACAAAACGAAGAAACCTGCGTTGTCTTCGGCATGCCGAAAGAGGCTATCAAACTTCAGGCGGTGGATGAGATACTGCCGCTGGAACTAATTGCCAGGGCCATTCTTCAGTTCGATTCGCGCGCCTGAGCGCCGCTTTATGCAGTTTTTGGGGAAACCAGAACCTCGCCGGAAACACAGCCTCTTCCGCTGTGTTTGGCTTGGTAAAGCTGGTGGTCTGCCAGCCTGATAAGGCCAGTGGCATCACCATCGGTGTTTCCATCCCGCGTAGCAACGCCGATG
>JAKLHY010000267.1 GCA_022709905.1 Verrucomicrobiota bacterium
CTTCTCGCCGCTATTGGTCAGCCTGCCGAAAGTCCAGGCCAACACCTGCACGCCCGCCGGGACCGCATATGTTGCCTTGAACGCGGTCAGGTCCTTCGTCAGGACGAGATACTCGCCCGGCCCGAGCGTTATCGGCGAATCGGTCGGGAACAGCAGCTCGATCGCGGGATCGTCCGGGTCGTCCGTGAACCGCCAGGGAGCCTGCTGTGTCGCGTCGTACAGGGTCGCCGCGGAATCGCTGATATTGAGCAGCTCCACGTACTCGGCCTCCTCGCTGCCCGACGGGTGGTACATGATCTCGTTGATGACGATGGGCCCGACGACCGGATCGGCGTTGGCCGCTCCCGGCGTGGGCTCGCTCAGGGCCACGAAGTTGTACGAGCCGGTGCTCTTTTGCCAGCGGCCGAACGACACGCCCGGCTCGGATGCGTCGAACTTCTCCTGCTCGCTGTACCCGGTCAGGACCTCGCCTGAGCCCGAGTGCAGGTAGACGGTCTCGCCGTCTTTGCTCAGCCCGAAGGACGTGCTGCAGCCCGGATCGGAGTCGTTGCCGAAGTGCTGGTCCTGGTAGAAGACGACG
>JAKLHY010000268.1 GCA_022709905.1 Verrucomicrobiota bacterium
GGGCTGAAGAACCTGGTCTGTGACGAACTCGACAAGGCGAGCCGTCTCAAACGAGGCGGCGGGCAAGCGGTGATCTCTATCGACGAACAGGCGGCCGAGGGACGCTACGGGCTGGAACCGGCGGACGAACTGACGCCGGATCGGCTGTTCGATCGCAGTTGGGGGGCGATGCTGTTGGAGCGGGCGGCCAGTCGTCTACGCGAGGAATACGTCCTCGCCGGCAAGGCTGGACTCTACGAGGAACTGACCGAGTTCCGTTTGGACGTGGGCGAACAACGCGTCTACGCGGAGGTGGCGGCGCAATTGGGCTTGAGTGAAAACGCGGTGAAGTCCGCCATCCGCCGGATGCGGCAACGGCATCACCAACTGGTGCGGGACGAGATCGCGCAAACGGTGGCGGACCCGTCCGAGGTGGACGAAGAGATCCGCTATCTACTGGGCGTGATGGCGTAATTCTGCTGGAGGGCATTGCTCCGTCAATGCCCTGGAATGAAATCGGGAACGGTCATGAAAAGTGGGAAGTGACGGAGCCCTTCCCTCCAAAGACCGGAACTTTGCGCGTCCGATGCCGTAGAATA
>JAKLHY010000269.1 GCA_022709905.1 Verrucomicrobiota bacterium
GCGAACACTTCAGGTTCTATAAGCTGATGCGGAAAGCCGCTGATGATGCCAATGTAAAGTGGCAGCATAACGCGTTGCGTCATTCCTTCTGTTCTTATCGCCTTGCCGATACCAATGATGCCGCCCGAGTTGCACTTGAGGCTGGCAACTCCACTCAAATGATCTTCCAGCATTACCGGGCACTGGTCACCCCCGAGCAAGCGAAGACATGGTTCGCCATCAGCCCACCCAAGCCAGCATCGAACGTGATCCAGATGGCACAAGCACAGGGCGAGTAACCAGCCAGCTTCACAAGATTGCCCACGCCAGCCCAGGCCAACAACCTGGGCTTCTTGTTACACAGGCATGCACTGGTCATGCCCCAGGCCCCCACGGGGGGGCACCATTTACGAAAGCCATCGGGTTTTTAGCGAGCACCCCGGACGGTGGCATTCACTCTCATCTTTTTTTTATTCTTCAGTTCGAGCTTGGTCAAAGGGCGGACTTGGCGCTCTGAGGTTGGTGAGGCGACCCGTGGGTCGCTTTTAACATGCTCAACAACTTCAGCCGCCCCCATTAGTCGCTGTGCGTGCCT
>JAKLHY010000027.1 GCA_022709905.1 Verrucomicrobiota bacterium
AAGTCCGGTTCTGGAGAGAGTTCCTGCCAGCCCAGCCGCCGCAGTTTTTTGCGGATGGCCGTCTCACTGACTCCGAGGCGGCGAGCAATCTCGCGGTTGGAGTGGCCCTCGGCCTTGAGTCGCTGAATCAGTTGCGTTCGTCCTCCTTTTGAGCGACGGCAGCCTTGCGGACATCCACTCTTGTGACCCAAAGCGGCCAAGCCACCGGTCTCATATCGCCGTTGATGTCGGCGCACAGTACGCGCGGAGCAACCGAAAGCCTTAGCCACTTCCTTCTGATCCGCCCAACCTTGCTCTACGAGGCTGACTATAGCAAAGGTTTCGGCCATGTGATCGGTGACCGCATACTGTGCCGTAACAATCCCGGAAACGCTGACCATACGGTGGCCATCCTGAGTTTGAATAAGACAACGGTCATTAATGACTCGGAGGTCTTGTGGGTTGCGAACATCGGGAAACAAGTCGTCGCCGCGATCCATTGTCATGCCTGAGCATAGGCCGCTGGCGAAAAAAGGGGACAGGTTTTGGTTCGCACTTCACGCAGGCCGAACTGCGAAACTGCTTAAGCAAGTGCCGGAAATCTGGGCACAGGCCATGCGGCGGCACCAAAAAAGCGGACAGGTTTAGGTTCGCACCCACCGGTACCAAAAAATACGAATATCCTCAGGAAAAAATGAAATCGAGTCCTCCTATGTCAGGAGATCTGGATTCGGGCCAGGTGCATGAACATTCCCGAGGCGAATCCCGCGCTCCGGGAATCCAGCACTTCAGTGCCGAAGAGCTTGGTTTCTTTGTCGTAGGTGGTGAATGGAGAATAGCGATCGGTCTCGGTGCCCCAATGGATTTCGCCGGAAGGCTTCTGCATGTATTCCCAGAACATGGCGCCCCATTCCGCCTCGTCGATGATATCGGGGATTTTGTTGCCTGCGCCGAGGATGTTGAAATTCGCGTCGAACTGATCGGGAATATTGTATTGCCGATCGGAAAAGAGGCGGGGAAACATCTCATAGGTTGTCAGCAGGGTGCAGGGGACATCCATGTGATACGTCCGGCGGTCCGCATCGCCGGCATCATGATATCCCCCGTGGGCGTTGAAGGTGGGTTCGTTTCCCTGAACCTTGAGGCGCGCTTCTCCGATGGGCGCGGCGGTATCGTAGACGGTGGTATGACAAGGCTTCATCCGGATATTCCATGCGTAGGGTTCCTGGACGGGACACCCGCATCGCTGATGATACAAGGCCCGAAAGGAAACGTGGGCCAGGCGCCGTGAAAAATCGCCGCCGACACCAAAGGGGTAGGAACAGCCATACCCTTTCACCGAAATTTTGTAGGGTCCGCCTTCGGGCACAGCCGACAGGTCGATCCGATAGACAAAATCGCCCGAAGACTCGTCTTTTCCGATTTCTTTCAGTGTTCCCTGAGCGACTTTTTCTTCCGTAAGCGCTTTGAAGACCGTGTAAGCTGGGAGGGCTCCGGTGATTTGCCTGACCCCGGCGTCGCCCAGCCAGATGGCAAAGTTAGCGTATCGGACTTGGGACAAGGCACTGTAGGCATTTTGGTTGACCTTGATTGACTCACAGAAGATTTGCCGGTCGTCGAATACGAAGTTCGTCGTGCCGTGAGGTGTTTCCAATCTGTAGGCCGCGGCATTGGTCAGCTGGGGTGTTTGAAGGTAAATATGGTGATCGGCGGCATCCGCTTCGGTCATGAATCTTCCGGCCACAGCAACGGGTTGGCCGTTGAGTTTCCACAGGGACGGATCGCTGATGTTCACTTCATTCGACTGAATGATCGTGCTCTTGAAATAAGCGATCAGCATGGTGTCCGACGCTGTCCGGATTTCCTTGAGTGCGAGTTCGGCTTTTAACGAGAGGCAAACGAAAACCGGCGCCAGGAGGATCGCGAGACGTTTCATGCGATCACTTTGTCATCGCCAATGCCTTTTGACCAGCTAAAGTCTGATCTGTTGAGGCCCTGATAGGCGCGATATGAAACCATCGATCAATCGTCGGACATTCCTGGCCCGGGGAGCCGTGGCCTCGGCGGGTTTTTATTCCATGACTGTGGCGGACACACTCGGCGCGACACCCGCCAAAGAACAAGCCCCGCTCTCGCCCGTGATCCCAAACCACAGGGGCTCGCTGCCTGTTGGGAAAATCGGCAAGACCACCCTGAGCCGGCTCATTGCCGGGGGGAACCTGTTGAGTGGCTGGTGCCATCAGCGGGACCTGTTGTTTGTGGCCAAGCTCGCAGCCGCTTATTTGACCGAGCGGAAGCAGTTTGACACTCTCCAGTTATTCGAGGAGGTTGGCATCAACAGCATCGTGATCGATCTGATGCAGTTGGACATCCTCAATCGCTACAAGAAAGAGCGGGGAGGCAAAATTCGCGCGGTGGTATCGGTGCGCGAAGACTGGGGGGATTGGGATAATCCATCCTGGAAGGCGCTGCAAACTCAAATCCGTCAAACCATCGACAAAGGGCCGGACTTACTCTATCTCCACGGTGGTTATTCGGATCGGTTGGTGCAGCGCGCCAAGCCAGGCAGCATGGAGATCATGGCCAAGGCGCTGGCCTACATGCGGGAACAGGGATTCAGCGCCGGAGTGGGCGCTCACGCCCTGGAAGTGTTGCGGGCCTGTGACAAGGACGCCATTAAACCGGATTTCTTCGTGAAGACCTTCCATCACGACGGTTATTGGTCGGCCACGCCCCGGGATCGCCGGAAGCCTTTCTGTGTGGACGGTCCCCGATCACTCGATCACAACGAATTTCATGACAACATCTTTTGTCTCGATCCGGAGGGAACCGCGGAGTTTATGCTCGAACAGACCGTCCCTTGGATTGCGTTCAAGGTCTTGGCCGCGGGAGCGATTCCGCCGGCGTCCGCATTCCAGTATGCCTTCGAAAACGGAGTGGACTTTGTGGCGGTCGGGATGTTCGACTTCGAGGTGAATGACGACGTACAGGCATTGCGGAAGACCCTCGATGGACTCCAGCGGGAACGCCCCTGGTGCGGATAAGATTGCGGTAGGGGCGGTCCTGGAATTCTATTGAGCGGGGAGATCCGTTAACACGACATCGACAAAAAAAGAGGCCAGGAAGATTCCTGGCCTCAGTGTTTAGGATGTTGGACGGTCGATTACCGTTTGGCGGCGCGGTAGAACTTCATGGAGCCGGTGGGAGTAATCGTCACCGGGCTTGCGCCGGAGACGGTTGTCCAGGTGCCGCCCACGAGGCTGTCGCTCTCTTCGAGAGTGCCTTCGTAAGTGATCACCAGGTCGCCATTGGCGGCTCGAGTGAAGGTGAGCGTCGGAACTTCTTCCACCACGGCCAGGGTGCCGCCGAAGTAGCCGAGCAGTTCCACGTCGGCAACTTGCATGCTGTTAGCGCTCGCTGCATTGGCAACGGTCGGGAAGATCACCTTGTAGGTGGTATAAGCGGTCGCATTGTCGAAGTAGATCTCGCGACGAATGAACCGTTCGGGGAAGGCCGGCACGGTGCCTGCGGCAATCTTGGTAAAGGTGGTGCCGTTCACCGATCCCCAGACTTCGAAGCTGGCGGGATCGCGTTCAGGAGCGTCGTTGGCCGACGTCAAGGCGATGCCGCGGATTGTGCTGGCCTTGGCAGGGGTGACTGTAAAGCCGGCATTGAGTTTATCGAAGTTGAGGTACTTGGTCGACGGATCGCCATCGATCGCATTCGGAGCCTGTTCGGCCGCCGGCGAATTAGTCGACGTCGCCGCGATGGTATTACCGGCCGCCAAGACGTTCACTTCCGGCCCGTACCAGTAGATGAGGTCCGAGAGAGGTGATAGGGTATTGGCTGCGTTGGTATCGCCCACTTTGCGCATGGCAACCTGGACGTAATCGCCGCCGCCGCCTTCTTTGAGCATTGCGACCATGGCGTAACGAGAGCCTGCGGTCAGCGAGATGGGGCTGGCCGTTGTGGGGGAGGTCGTTGCGTCATCGTTCATGGTGCCGGGTTCGGCAAACACGTCGCAGCAGTCGGTTTCCTGCGCGATGGGCGTGGCGCCTGGGATGGTCGGGATCACGTCGTTGTTGCTGAGATACAGCTCGGAGGCGTCGTCACTGTAGAGGAAGAAGTGATAGCTTCCGCTTTCTTTCGGGATCAGGTAGCCGGTGACTCGGGCTCCGTAGTTATCGGCATAACCACTGGTGCTATTCATGCCAGGGACGTAGACGACGGCATTGGGGGCCTCGGCGTATTTCGGATCGTCATAGAGAACGCTCATCGCGGTGCCCGTGATGTCTGTCCAGACTTCCATTCTGGCGCGGGAGGGGATCAGGCTGAAGGACTTCCAATCGTATGCGCTGTTGGCAGCGATCACGTTTCCGGCTTTGTCCGCCACGTTATTGACGGTCACCGTATAGAGGGCGCCTTCGGTCTGTTTGGAGGTCGTGACGCGAACAGTGAACTGGTCCAAGAGGGTGGCAGCCGAGGCGGTGAGACCGCCACTGAACGTGTAGTTTGCCGCGGTGGTGGCCGAGGGGGCCGTCACCGGCTCGGAGAATAGGACGTCCACAGCTGTCAGAGATTCACTGCTAGAGACCTTTGCAATGAGAGGCTTGCGGGTGTCGGCGTTTACCGTCAGCGTTGCCACGGCACTGGTCTTGCAGATGCCCAACGTGCCGGCAACCAGGGCGAACTTCGCGTTGTTATCCGCAGCGGTCACAGCCGGGATGGAATACGTGGCTGTGGTGGCGCCAACGATGGGTTTGTTATCGCGCAACCATTGATACCAGACGCTGGTGGTGTAGAAACTGGAGTTGGTCACCACACCCTTGAACGTCACGGGTTCGTTGGCGAAGGTTGTTTTATTGGCGGGCGAGCTCGAGAAGCCCAGGGTAGCGCCGATTGGATCGGCGGTGCCTTTGAGGATGGTCCCGCTGGCGGTCCCGACAGGGGGCAGATTGGCCGCCGCTGTGGTGTCGCCGACTTTACGCATGGCAACCGCCACGCCGTCACCGCCACCGCCTTCCTTCATGAGGACGACAAAGCCGTAGCTCTGACCGGCTGTCAAAGAGACAGGGGTTACCGTTGTGGAAGCATCGCCGTCGATCGGTTCAAAGAAGGTTGCGCAGCAACCGGTTTCCTCGATCAAGGGCAGTTCGACCAGCGGATCGGGCAATGCCGAACCGCTTTGGTTCAGATAAAACGCCGAGGCATCATCGCTGCGAATGAAGAAGTCGTACTGCGCTGTTTCCAGCGGAGTGATCGTTCCGGTCATCCGCACGCCGAGGTTATCTCCGAAGCTTCCGTTCCATCCAGAGGTGCTGCTGGCGCTGCCCGCCTGCAGGGTCGAGACATAGGCGGCCCGATCCGGGGTGTTCGCGGTGAACTTCGCATTGCCGGTCAGGTCGGCGACGGCCGTGCCGCTGATACCGTCAAAGATCTCCACCTTCACCGTGCCAACCGCAGTCGTTTCGGCGGCGGTCGTCACTGGAATGGAGGCATAATCTGAGTAATTGGGAGTTACGTCTTTTGCCCGGACCCGGTAGGTGTATTGTTTGTTGGCCTGGCCTGGGAAATCGACGTAACTGGTCGTTTGAAGGACAGTGGTCAGGGCCGTGCCGTCTCGCTCGACCTCGTAGGCAACCCGCCCCGAGTTATCGGTCGATGCGGTCCAGCTGAGGGCCACGCGTCCAGCGCCGATCGAGGTGGCCGTCAGGTTCGCGGGAACCGTCGGTTTCTCAGTGTCGGCTTCTTCGACGACTGTGGCGATCTTGATGTTATCGACGTGTTGGTTTTGCCAGGCATCGCCGCAGCGGCCGCCAAACACCAGAACACCCGGACTGGGGAAGTATTCGGTCTGGTAGTTGGTCAGCAGTTGTTTGCCTTTCCACCACACGTTCAACTGGGCGTTTTCGGTCAGTTCGACTTTGAGCTTGGCCCAGCAGAGATTTGATGGATCTCCCGTGCCATCATAAGCACCGGTCTGCAGGGAGGTTACATCGTCACAGGTGCCGTTGCGAGTCGGTAACGGGAACTGCGCCACCAGGATTTTGTCCACCCGAACCGTCAGTGCAGCCACGTCAACCCCGATCGATTGATCGGCCACATCGCACAACGAACCGGCCGTGCCACCGCTGTTCCACGCGTCAAACCCAATGGAGATACCGGTTTGCGTGCCTTCTTCGGCCAAGCTGGCCTCGCAGTTTTGGCCCTGAGCCCAGGTGCCTGCATCGATAACTGGATCGCCCACGCGGGCGTAACTCACCGAGAAACCGTCGGCTGGATTTTCTGATCCATTACCGACACGGAAATCGGCCTCAAACGTAAAGGCCTTGACAGGTTTGCCACCGTCGAAGTCATTGAATATAATACGGCTGGATTGACTTGTGCCCGCCGTGACCACGAGGTAACCGTCGGTGTCACCCCCACTGGCACCGCCAGAGGGCTGCCACATTCCCGATCCGTAGAACGTCAACAATCCAGCGGCTATTGGGTCGTCGTTGAAGTCGTATTCGGCAGTCCCCGCATACGCTCCAGTGGCGCACAACAAGCCTGCCGCAATACAAGTTTTGCTAATAATCTTGATCTTGCTATTTATTTTCATTTTTCTCATTTTTACGTCTTTCAGACGAACATGCCTGATGGCATTTCGCCTCGTTCAGTTAAGTCATGACTTAGCCGTACAAACGGCTTTTCTAGTTTGAGCGGAATACTGCTAGTGTCAACTACATCCGAGAGATTTTTTCTTCAAAATTTTGATCGATTTGCCTCCGAAAACCACACCAGAATATCTCCTCAGAAATCAGGGCTATTATCCTAGAAAAACAGACCAGAATCTTTGGCAAATGAAACGAGGGGGCCGCGAACGGCAAGGTCTATTGCGGCATCTGAACCAAAAAATATATAAATCATTAATTACAAATAAAATGTGAAAAAAATAAAATCAAAATTCGATTGCATAAAATGATAATAAAATATTAATAACAAATTGAAAACAGGAGGAAGCCTTTGCAGCTTATAATATTATTAGTGAATCTTTTCAATGACTGACTAGAATAATCGATGCCAACTGAATTTGTACGGTGGGAATCGCATGCTTTTGAGAATCGGTCAGCGACGAGGAGAAACGGGTGGAGACGAGGCGGAATTCGGTGGGAGGTTAGGATTAAGGACTATTCGAATTCCTGAGTAAAACGATATCGATAACGTTCGCTCATTGTGCCACCTTAAGTCTGCAACACGGTTTCGGGAGCTTACCAGGGGGGGCTTGGTCAGGGGATTCGGCTTTCAGAGTAATGACCGTGTGACCTTATGGGGCGGAGCTACGATGGGTGGAAGGGCCTATCGAGTTCGTGGTTGAGGATGGAGAGGCCGCAAATGGCGGCAGTTTCACTTCGCAAGGTCCTTGGGCCAAGGGTAATGGGATGAACGCCTGCCGAGAGGAGATTGCATTTTTCGGTCTGAGTGAAGTCGCCTTCGGGGCCGATCCAGAGGCCGATTGTAGCGGGGGAGCGGTGTTTCCGGGTCTGGTATTCGATCAACCAATGGTTAAGACCAGGCACGTCGGGTCCCAGGTCGGCCAGCAGGCTGATGTCGTGGGTGAGGCTGTTGCGGAGGCAATCCTGGAGAGTGAGAGGGGAGTCGATGAGGGGGAGCCAGGGATTACCGGATTGTTTGAGGGCTTCTCGGACGATGGCTTGCCATTTATGCTTTTTGTCTTCGTGTTTACCGTCGAGTTGAGGGACGGTATGTTCGGTGAGGATAGGGACAATGCGATGAACACCCAACTCCGTCGCTTTTTGGAGGAGCCACTCCATGGTTTTTCCTTTGAGGATGGCTTGGAAGAGGATGATTTGGAAAGGGGGAGGGGGGATTTGGCGCGACTGGTGGATTTCGAGGTGGACTTGGCGCCGGGAGCAATCGAGGATGGCGCATGACCACACGCCGCCGAGTCCATTGAGGACCGTGACCGGAGTTCCGGGCCGGAGTCGAAGCACGTTAAAGGCGTGATGGGCTTCTTCGTCTTCGAGGAGGAGGACGTTGTCCTGACAAAGTTCGGGTCGCAAGTAGAATCGATGCATCAACGAAAGTAGCTCTTAGCTTTTTCCCAGAATCCTTTGATGATGGGGTTGGCTTCAGGAGTGCAGAGGGCGGCGAATTCCTCGAGCTTGGTTCGTTGGGCTGCAGTCAGATGAGTGGGGACTTCGACGGTGATTCGGACATGAAGATCGCCGTATCCGTAGCCTTGCAGGTTTTTGACTCCTTTGCCTTTCAAGCGAAAGACAGTGCCGGGCTGGGTGCCGGGGGGAATTCGGATTTGAGCCTTGCCGCCGAGGGTTGGGACTTCGATCTCGGCACCCAAGGCGGCCTGGATGAAACTGACGGGGAGTTCGCAGAGGAGATCGTCGCCGTCCCTCTGAAAGATTTCGTGGGATTGGACATGGAGGACGACGTAGAGATCGCCGTTTGGGCCGCCGCGTTGACCGCCTTCGCCGTTGCCGGTTGAGCGGAGGCGGGTGCCTGTATCGACACCGGGGGGGATTTTGATGCGGACCTTGGAGGTTTTTTCGACTCGGCCGGCGCCACGGCAATGGCGGCATGGTTTTTCGACTACGCGTCCGGAGCCTTCGCATCGAGGGCAGGTCGAGGCGATACTGAAGATGCTGCGGGAGGTGACGACCTGGCCGCGGCCGCCGCAGGTGGGGCAGGTTTTCGTGCTGGATCCGGCTTCGGCGCCTGATCCATGACAGCTATCGCAGGGGGCGAGTTTATTAAGGGAGACCTCTTTTTCAGCGCCCAGGGCCGCCTCTTCAAAGGTGATCTCCATATCGTAGCGCAGATCCGATCCGCGCTGCGGCCCTGAGGGATCGCGTTGTTCGGCGCCAAAGAAATCATCGAAAATACTCCCCATCCCGCCGCCGCCAAAGACTTCGCGGAAGATCTCGAACGGGTCATGGAATCCGCCGCCGCGAGCGCCGCCGCGGGCGCCGCCGAATCCTCGGGATCGAGGATCGAAGGCGGCATGACCGAATTGGTCGTAAGCGGATTTTTTTTGGGGATCGCTGAGCACCTCGTAGGCCTCGCCGAGTTCTTTGAATTTTTCCTCGGCCGATTTATCGCCGGGATTGCGATCCGGATGATATTTGAGGGCGAGCTTGCGGTAGCTTTTCTTGATATCGTCTTCGCTCGCATTGCGCTCGACGCCCAGGACTTCGTAATAATCTCGCTTGGCCATGGTTCAGCCGGTGTATCGGGTCAATGGATCAGGAGGCGGGCTTCTTGGCCACGATGACGGAGGCGGGGCGGAGCAATCGGTCCCGCAGTTTGAAGCCTTTTCTGATTTGCTGCAGGACAACGCCTTCGGCGACCTCGGTGCTTTCGAGTTGGGAAATGGCCTCGTGCAGGTTGGGATCGAACACCTGGCCGGCGGCGTCAACGATCTCGAGACCCGCCTCCTGGAGCACGGATTTGAGTTGATTAAAGACCATGGACATCCCGGTCTGAAGCGCTTGAGCGGCGGGATCCGAAGTGGCATTTGGAGCGGCTAATCCCGCTTCAAAGTGATCGAGGACTGGAAGGAGTTTTTCGATCAAGGCTTCGTTGGCGTATTTGATCGCTTCCTGCCGGTCTCGGGCGGCGCGTTTCTTGAAATTATCGAAATCCGCCACCTGTCGCAGCAATCGATCCCAATACTCAGTTGCCTTATCGGCCCTGGCTTTGAGTTCGGCGATGTCTTCGACGGTGGGCATGACAGGGGGCGGGTTGGCCTCAACCGTTCCATCGCCATCGGCGGATTGGGCTTCGGGGGTGGGTACATTTTCAGTCGGGAGGGATTTCTGGACCCCGTTTGGGGTGGCCGCTCCCTCCGGATTGACCATCATTTCTTTTACGTCATCACTCATCGGTTTGCCTAAATCGTCCAGCATCATTACCTGGAGATAGTATCATATGCAACCTATGGTTTTGGGGCAACCCTATCGTCAAGCGGATGGTTGCATTTTTCGGGAGGGCCAGCATAGGATTCGCGCCATGCGTGACGGGAGAAGGTTGATCCTGTTGTGGTGGATGCTCTGGATGGCCATGGAGAGTGGCCTCGGGTTGCTGGGGCAGATTGATCCCATGCCGCGGCAGGTTTTTCAGGCGGCTTACGCCTATCCCTTGCACGAACACGCGCCGATGGCGGCGTATGGATTTTATTATTACAACCAACCCGGCTTTATTCGGACAAACCTGACCTTGCGGGTGGCTGCGGTCCCGGTCTTTTTGGATACGGAACTCGGGATTACGGATGCTTTGGGTCCGGACACGGATCTGGGCATCAATTTGGCTGGGGGTGGATTTGCCGATGGCTATGCCGAGATTCGGGAGGGGAATTATCTGCCTGAGGAATCGTTTCTGGGACATACGGCCGAGGGGAATCTAAGTTTGTATCACTTGTTTAATCCGGATCAGTTGATGCCATTGAACGGCATCTTGCGGGCGGGGATGCATGGATCGTTTTACCAGCGGGATGGCGACACAGCCGACGATTTTTCCCTGCCTCGTAACCGTCCAACGGGGCATGTTCGAGCGGGTTTGCGTTTAGGGGGGCGGGAGCCCTATCTGACGCCTCATCTGGCTGGCGAGGTTTCCTTGTGGTATGAGAACCAATATCGATGGGAAAATGCGCCGTATGGTTTTGAGGGAGACCGCAGCGTGGAAGAAAGCAGCCATCTGTTTTGGCTGCGGACATTACTGGCTTACACGTGGGACACCAGCGGTCGTTTCCTTGAAGTGAGTCTCACCGCGGGAACCACCCTGGAAGCGGACCGTTTCAGCACGTATCGGCTGGGGGGGAGTCTGCCGTTCGTCTCCGAGTTCCCGCTTCCCATACCGGGGTATCACAATCAGGAAATCAGCGCCGACCAGTTCATTCTTCTGAACAGTGCGCTGCTGTTGCCATTGGGGGCGTCACGGTCATGGTCTCTATTCTTTTTCGGATCCGCGGCGGTTGTGGATTACCTGCCCGGACTGGCCCAAGACGGCAATTTTCATGCGGGATTGGGCGGTGGGGTGTTCTATCGATCTCGCAACCGCGCCTGGCAAATCGGCACCGCCTACGGTTATGGTTTTGAGGCGATACGCAACGGCGACTGGGGAGGACAGACGGTGACCTTTTTACTGCAATACGATTTGGACGCTTTGGCAAGCGCCGGAGGAAAGCCATTCTGGAATCCGCTTGTGAACGCCTCGACCTGGAGAGGCATTTTTCGGCGCATTGGAGGCAAGTAACCTGAAATCAGGGCCTTGTCTTACGCGCCTCTGAGAATGTGTTACGAAGCGGGGGGCTTGTCGTTGAGGCGTTTCAAGGCGTCGCGATAAAGGGCGGCCTTTTCATAGTCCTCGCGTTGAATCGCCGCCGCCAGGTCGCGTTCGAGTTGTTCGCGGCGTGACCGCGGTCGTTGGGACTCGATTTCTTCCATCCAGGCCTCCAGAGCGGCAATTTCATCACTGTCCTCGATCATATCTTCGCGATCGTGTTCTGCGAACAGGTCTCGGATATCCTCGAGGGCGGCCTGAATAATTCGGACGGCTTCGGCGTGATTGCCTGCCTGGAGGGCGAGGGTGCCCTGAGCGCGGGCAAGCATCATGCGGAGTTGGGGGCGGAACTGGATGACAGATCCCGCCAGTTCATCGGACTTGGCGTATTCGGCGATGAAATCGAAAATGGCAAGACTGCGGTCGGCATCGCGGATTACGCCCGCATAATCCTCAAGTTGGAAGAGGCAAAGGAACCGGTGATGATATTGGAGGGCCTCGAGTTGGAGGTCCATGCAGGTGCTGTCATCGAGCTCAAATTCATCATCATGACCGCCGTGTTCACGGAGGTATTCGCCCAGGCGCGCCTGATGGTAGTCAAGCAGCGAGTCCATGTCGTGCGGGCGTTTTCCGTCGGGCCGGCCTTCGGCATTCATCTGAAGAAGACCAAGATCGAGGCGTAACTGGATCTTTTCGACGCCGTCGGGGGTCGTGAATTTCCGAACCATGACCTGTCCCGGCTGGTATTCCCACTGTTCCAACAATGATGAAATGTCAAATTCCACAAATCCAGTATGAGCCCGGAGGGCCAACCCGTCAACTGTGACGGGCAACCCGGGGTCAAGGGTTCAAGCTGAAACGTCAGGCGGTTTAGAATCCGACGCTCGGACGTTTGCCTTGTTTAACAATCTGTTTTTCGCCTTCCCAGACTGCGAGGCCACGGTTGTCCGTCAGTGAGAGTTGGAAGACGAAGGCCGACTGTCGGGTATTACCGGCACGGGTCTTGTCTTCGATGATCTTGCCGGAAAGACTGAAATCCGCTGGGGCCTGGGAGATTTTCTTGTTTTCGAGGAATTCGCGTTCTTGTTGAAGGCCTTGCGCGACAGGATCCTCCGCTTGTCCGCCGACGGCGAATGTGGTGCGGGTCAAGGCCTTGCCGCTCTGGTTAAGGGCGACTCGGATTTTCTTGGTCAACATGTCGGTGTCCACGTGCTGGCTGGTATTGTTGACAATCCGGCTGATCACGAGGACGGCGGGTGGATTGGGCACTCGATCGAGCGCGCCAGAGACCAGGAGCGACTGGATGGCATCTTCTGCGGCCTGGGTGAAGTCCTGGATATTGATTTCATCCACCGTGGTGATGAGGCGCGAGCCTTTGGGGTCCACGTAGGCCGTTTTCGAGGCGCAGCCGGCCGCGAGTCCTGAGATAAGCACCGATAGGAGAACGGGTAAGGAAAAGATTTTCATAGGCAATGGATTACAGGCAGGATCAACGATGAGTTTCAACGAGTTTGATACGAAAGTCTTTGGCGGAGGGATGTGGCGCGATAGCGGTGATGAGGAGGTTTTCACCGCCCTCGATCACACGAGGAATGGAGGCCGAGGCGGGAGTGTCGAGAATCATGCCCCGGTGATCGATCCATTCAAAGCGATAGGTGAAGCTTTGGGTTTTGCGGGTGGTGTTTTGGACCATAATTTGAATCCGTAAGAGACCGCTGGGTTCCTCGCTTTCGTTCACGGCGACGATTTGGACGCGTCGGCTGAGGCTGGGATCGGTGACGACTCGCCGATCGGCCATGACCTGAGGGGCGGCAACGGGTTGAGCCCGTTCGACGGTATTGACGGATGTGGTGTGGCAGCCTGACAGAAGGAAGACCGCCAGGGGGCATAGAGCTAGCAGAGCGTTTGTTTTCATTTTAGGAGAAACTGGGAGACCAGTGTGGGGCTATTGGGTCCCACAGACTTCACATAAACCATGTTAACTGTTCCCGGCAGCAAGTTCACCAAGATTCTTTGACTGGCCGGGGGGACGATCAATTCGATTTTACGATCGGGAGGGGTGGGGACACGGCAGTATTGAAGTTCTTTCGGCAATGTTGTCCAGGTGCGCAAATCCGCAATGTTGACCGCCGCTTGATAACCCGCCGTCACGAGTCGTGCGATCCATCCCAAGGCATCGTCGGCCTGGTAGGATGAATGATTAATGGCATAGCTGGCAGTGGCTTTTGCGGCCGCGGCGATCAAAGTTTTTGTGATCACGCCGGGAAGTTCATTCTTAAAATCCAGTCCGATGATGCTGTCCATACTGGCCACGAGCGAGGTCGTCGCAGTGGTGTTCGAGGCATGGACCTGCAATTGCGGTATGTAGGTGTATTGGGGCGTGAGTTTGGGAAAGGCCATGCCGATGTAGGAGACATCCGTAACAATGATGGGGATGTCAATTCGAGTTTGTTCCCGAATTGGTGCAAGACCGGTCTCAAAAATTACATAGGTTATTGGGGCAAGACGTTGGCCTCGAATCATCTGTTCCAGGGTGGCCTGATCCTGTCGAATATAGGGGTTCGAAGCCGCAAAACTAGCGGTGCGTTCGAGGGATTTACGGGCACGCTCCAAGTCTGCCCCGCCGGTGGCTTGATACATGAAAAAAAGCCCATCGAGAAACACGGTGAACGGATTCACGTAATCGGCGTAAACCTTCATCCGATTAAGGTCGTTGTAGGTCGAGGCAAGCTGGGCTTGAAATCTTGGATCCTGTTGTGCCCGTGCCGCTTGCTGTTGTTCTGGAGCACTCCCTGCTCCAGCGCGCTCCAAGCGCCGGCGGTTTTCCTGAACCGCGTCCTGCTGGCGATTGTAGGCCCTAATCAACTCGACGCGGGCTTTATCGGGTTGATGTAACTGGAGGTAATTAAGAGCCTTATAGGTGTTGACCATGATCTTGTCGTAGGCCCGACCCTCGTAAGCGAGGTTGGCGGGATTAGAAACCATGGCCAGGGATTCCTGGCCAATTCTGACGCGGGCAGCCTTTTCGTAACGTTCAATCAAGGCCTCAGCCGCATCGAACGCGGCATTACTCTCAGCGAGCTGGCCGGAACTGCGGAGTGCGGTGGCCTGTTCGAGTCGCCAGATCAAGGCATCTTTACCATCGCTCGATTTCTTGGCTTTATCGTTATATTCTTGAACAGCCTCGCTAAATCGGCCTTGTTGCCAGTGTTGCGATGCCGAAAGGTTCTGTTGTTGGTATGTCTTGCATCCGGAACCGATCACCCCCAAAAGAACCAAGAGCATCGAAAGCCAGAGAGAGGCTTGGGATGGGCGGCCAGCGGCGTGGCGCCGGTTGGGAGGGGGATGGAACACGGTTGCCATAGACCAGCCAGGAGGGTGGAGGCCAGTCGTTATTGAAGGCGCAGGATGGATTCTTTGGCGATGCCCTTGTCTTCAAGGATTTCGCCGATGGCGGTCTTGGGATTGACCTGAACGATTCTGACCTTGCCGGCAGGGATTTCTTCGCGGCCGAGGGATTCCTGAGTATCGGGATCGATGAGTTCTTCGCCGGCGGCGTAGACGTTCCAGACTTGTCCGACGGCAATGCCTGAGCCATCGCCGCGATTGATGGTCACCTGCTTATCGCGTCGAGCGACGACTTTGGCGGGAAAGATGATTTCAGAGAGGCGGACGGTGATTTGACCGGCCATATCGCGGGCCAGATTCTGGAGCATTTCGTCCTTGAGATCGCCGTCTTGGAGGGTGTAGGAGCGATTTTCGAGGACATCATTGCGCCGGATCTGCAAGTTAGGGGATTCGAGGAGTTTGCCGGTGCTGGAATCATAGATATTCGCGACGCAGGACAGGCGTAGTGTGCGGCGGGTCATGCTCCGACCGGTGCCCGCAAAGGTGGCGGTTTCGAGGTGATCCTGGAAATCGTCGATGAGCGGCACCAGCACATAGCGGGCGCCGACCATTTTGGCGCGTTGTGCCGCGGTGGCGGGATCCACGTTGCCCGAGGCGCCAAATTCCTGTTCCTTCATGACCTCAGCCAAATCACTGCGGCTGACGACCTGAAATTTGCGTGAGGAATTGACCTGACTGGTTAATTGGATATCCAGGGCCTCGACGACGCGGGTGAGTTCGATTCTCTTGTTTGCCTTTTCGGCGGAATCCAGAACTGAGGTGGTGGTTTTGGCCGGGGCAAGGGCCAAGGTTTCCCTGCCGGCGGCGTGGACAGCAAGGGCCTGGAGCCATATCCCCACGCAGGCCAATCCGAGTGCCATTTTGATGCGTGGAATCATAATTGACACATTCCCGGTCCTGAAGACCGGCCCTTTAACACCCAAATGACTGCGCATAGTTCTTGAGGACCGTTTGTTGGGTCACAAACCCATCGACGCGATCCAGCGGAGAGTTATTCAACCAGCGAAGCGGGGGACCCGCAAGGGATTTGTGGCGGCCGAAAACCGCACATCAAACACCTGAGCCGTGAATGGACGCGAATCAATGCGAATCATGGCCGGGCAAATACGAAGGCCCGGAAGGGTTTGGAAAAACGAGTGCGCATGTTTTTTCCCTTTGCATCGGGGATGCCTCTGGCACAATTGGGGGGGTGGGAATTTCTCCGCGGCAATTCGAGTCGATGCAGACCCGGGTGCGACAAAACCGTCGCACCGCCCGGCCGGTTTTAGATCCGGCGCTGAACCTGAGCGCGAGTGCGCAGCGTCATCAGATTTTGCTCGGGATCGATCCTTCGTTGCGGGGGACGGGGTATGGGATTATCCGGTTGGAGAAGCCCTCGCCGCGTTTACTGGTTCAAGGGACGATTTCCTGTCCGGCCGGATGGGAGCGATCGCGGTGCCTGGTGCGCATTACGCAGACTGTGCGTGAGGTGGTGCGGATGCATCAGCCGACCGTGTGTGTTGTGGAAGGCCTGTTTTTTGCGCAGAACCTGCAAACGGCCCTTTTGATGGGCGAAGCGCGGGGGGCGAGCCTAGTGGCGGCGGCCGAAGCGGGATTGGAGATTTACGAGCTGGCGCCGCGCAAGGTGAAGCAGGCGATCGTGGGTTATGGGGCGGCTCAGAAACTGGCGGTGGCCAAGATGGTCCGAAGGATGCTGGGTCTGACATTTGTTCCGGATCCTGATGCGGCCGACGCCTTGGCGCTGACGCTGGCTTTTGCCCAGGAATGTGGCCGGGTTTCTCTGGTGCCTCTGAAGCGCATATAGAAAGCGGATTGCGACGATGATTACCTTTTTGCGAGGTCGATTGACCGAAGCGCTG
This sequence comes from Verrucomicrobiota bacterium, assembly GCA_022709905.1. Taxonomy (GTDB): domain Bacteria; phylum Verrucomicrobiota; class Verrucomicrobiia; order Limisphaerales; family UBA1319; genus JAKLHY01. The sequence goes on from JAKLHY010000027.1 coordinate 16,542, forward strand.
CCGACTCAGGTGGTGGTCGAGGTCAACGGTGTTGGCTACGAAATCCTCATCCCCTTGTCTTCGTTTGACCGACTCCCCGCCCCCGGCCAGGAAGTGCATTTGCTCACCCATTTGGCCGTTCGGGAGGATGCGCACGTTTTATACGGTTTCGTGACGGGTGGAGAGCGGGATTTGTTCCGGTTATTGATTAACACGGTCAGCGGGATTGGGCCGCGCACGGCGTTGAATATTCTGAGCGGCATGAGTGTGAGCGCGTTTCGCGGAGCGGTGGCCAACAGCGATGTCAAGGCCCTATCGCGAATCAGTGGGGTGGGGAAGAAGACGGCCGAACGGATCGTCGTTGAGTTGCGAGACAAGGTGGGATTGGCGGGTGCCCTCGAGGCGGCCAGCGCCGAGCACGGGCTTGCCCCCAAAGACCAGAAGGTCAATGACGCCGTGATGGCTTTGCTCGCGCTGGGGTATAAACAGCCCGAAGCCCACGAGGCCGTGCGGGCGTCCCAGGCTGTCTTGGGAGAGGCGGCCACCGTCGAGGACTTGGTGCGAGCCGCGCTGAAACAGGGGGCACGATGAGCGAAACGCGCCAACGAAGTTCCGGGCGGGTGATTCCCCATCGGGCCAGATGGCGCGGGCGGCTGGCGGCATTCCTCATCTTTGGGATGATCCGGTTGGTATCCTCGACCATTCGCTTTCGATTCGAGGGCGGCCCGGCATCGTTCGAGGCGACCTTGTCGCAGCCGGGCATTTTCTGCATCTGGCATAACCGGCTGGCGCTGTGTTTGGTGATCTACGAAAAGTATGTGGCCCGCCGATTTGCCGGAAGACGGATGGCGGCCATGGTCAGCGCGAGCCGGGATGGAGGGATGCTGGCGCGGGTGCTTGAGCTTTTCAACGTGGAACCTGTGCGAGGATCAAGCAGCCGCCGCGGGCCCCAGGCCCTGCTGGAGATGACCTCCTGGGCGGATAAAGGATTAGACTTGGCGATCACACCCGACGGCCCTCGGGGCCCGCGATACCAGATCCAGGAGGGCATCGTTGCCCTGGCCCAGGTGACGGGCCGCCCGATTCTGCCGGTTGCCTATCATCTGAACTGGAAGATCGTTTTGAAGAGCTGGGATGGTTTTCAGATTCCATTGCCATTTGCCTGTTGCACTGTGTTTGTGGGAGAGTCCATGGAAATACCTCGCGAGATTGGCGATGCCGAACGCGAGACGCTGCGCCAGCTTTTGGAGAGCCGATTGCGGGCGATCACACGGGATTAAGGGGGCGGTTCGATTTTTCGGAGCCTCTGGCGTGCGGATTGGGGAGTGCATTCGCGGCTTGGAAAAGGAGGGCGAATGGGGCAGAGTATAATCCATTATGAACACCCCGATACGCTTTTCCCGACGTCACTTCGTTCGCACTACCTTAAGCGCTGGCGCCCTGATAGGAGCTCCGGCCGTTTTGAGCGCCGAGGCCCAAGCCTCGAAACGCGTTTTCAAGCTGGGACTGATCGGCTGTGGCGGCCGGGGACGAGGAGCGGCCCAGGAAGCCTTGGAGGCCGGAAAGATCCTCGGCTTTAACGTGCAGATTGTCGCGATTGCCGACTACTTCAAAGACCGCGCGTTGCAGACCGGCCGTCAGTTTCAGGTCCCGGCGGAACGTTGTTTTGGTGGGCCCAAGGGTTACCTGGATCTGATGGAGACCGACGCGGAGATTGTCCTGATGGCGACCGCCCCTTTGTTTCGTCCGCGTCACTTTGAGGCCGCGGTGAAGGCGGGAAAGCATGCGTTCATTGAGAAGCCGGTGGCGGTGGATCCGCCGGGGTGCCGGCGGGTAATTGCGGCCGGTGAGGAAGCGAAGCGCAAGGGGCTGGTGGTGATCAGTGGCACCGAGATGCGTCACGACTGGGACTATCGCCGGACGCACCAGGCCGTCGTGGTCGAGAAGGCCTTGGGCAGGCTGTATGGCGGCCGGGTTTCGTTCTGCATCCCGAGCATGTTTTCGACCAAGCCGATTCAGCCCAGGAATGCGGATGACCTGGTGCGGACCTGGCAGAGCTGGATTGCGCTCTCGGGCGATCACCTGGTCGAACAGCATGTTCACAACATCGACATCGCGAATTGGTTCTGCGGCCGTCCTCCGATGAGCGCGGTCGGTTTCGGAGGGCGCTCGAGGCGTTGCGCGGGCGACATGTATGATTTTTTTAGTGTGGACTATGATTATGGCGATGGCATCCATATTCACTCGATGTGCCGCCAAGTCAACGGATGCTGGAATTGGACAGGACACGATTTCGTGTATGAACGAGGACGCACGACGGGTGACAATTATGCCAAACCTCAAGCCTCGCCGATCCCGGCGGACCTGCCGCAGGGCCCGACCAGCGCGGTCCAGGAACAGATCGACACCCTGTATTACGTCAATAAAGGGGAGCCGATGAATCAAGCCCGGGCTGTCGCGGAATCCACCGCCACGGCGATCCTGGGACGTATCTCGGCGTACACCGGCCAGCAGGTCACTTGGAAAGAGATCATGGAGGATTCGGACATGGTTCCGGAGCACTATCAGCTCACCTTGAGACCTTCAGCCGAGGATTTTGAGAATGGGACCGTGGAGATACCCGTTGAAAACAGCGTGCCGCTTCCTGGAAAAAAGCCCTGAGCCCAAGGGCCGATGTTCCTGGGCGCGGATGAATGCGGTGTAGAGGGCAATCCCCGGCCCCGACGACGCTGGGTGCAACCCGGCAAGCCTTGGACCATGCCTTATTTGGACGATTGTATGGCCCCCGTAAATGGTTGTTCCACATTGTTATTATTGGCAATCGTTCATCCCGATTTACACTGCGGTTTATGCGAAATACCGCTCGTTTCGCAAGTAATTGCGCATTTCCAATAGCGTGGTCGGGAGGCCTGGCACACCATCGTGTAGGCCGCGTGCCCTCAGGCGGCGGGATTAATCTGTGCGCTGACTTTCACAACAGTCAAGCGCCTTCTTTCCAACCTGGGGACGGTTTCTGATGGTTTGGCTGAGCTGCGCAATCTCCAGGGAACGGGGCACGGAAAGGAGGCCACCGAGCCTGGGCTGAAGACTCGGCATGCACGATTGGCTGTCGGAGCAGCCACGAGCCTTGGAGCCTTTCTTTGGGAATCACATTCTGCCTTTTAGTGGAGATTAAGTCTGGAGTGCCATTCTCCGGCATCACTCAATGGAGCCAGTCTCTTTAGTGACGCGCTCACGCCGTCACACATAAAAACCACTTTGCGTGTTGTCATGCGTCCTTGCGCGGAGACGCCCTGGTGGGTGAAAGCTATCGCCGTCATCCCTATTATGCCATCCGGAGTGAAGTGGCGGATCGCGTGCTCGCAGGCGACAAACTGGCCCTGCTGGCGATCAATGCCGTCCGCCCTGCACCCACCCAGCCCGGCTTATGCACCATTGGCTACGAGGGCCGCTCGCTGGAATGCTACTTGAACCGGCTAATTCAAGACGGGGTTACGCACCTGTGCGACGTACGCCGGAACGCGTTCAGCCGAAAATACGGTTTTTCCAAGGGGACATTGAGCAAAGCTTGCGAAGGCGTAGGCATTCGTTACGAACATACGTCCCAGTTGGGCATTGCGTCCGAAGAGAGGCGCGAACTGCATGCGCAGGCTGATTATGATGCGTTGTTCGCGGCATATAAGAGGGAAAACCTACCTCGGCAATCTGAAGCCCTGGCTCAAATTTATACCTGGGTGAAGGCTGGGGCCCGGGTGGCGTTGACTTGCTTTGAGGCCCTGCCACAACAGTGCCATCGTCATTGCGTCGCGGAAGCCTTGGCGCAACAATATGGAACGGAGATGCAGGCAGTGAATCTATAGGATGGAGGAAGCATGGAGCGCGAGAAGGTGCTCATCACAGCAAAAACTTACCCGACCCTGTCTCGAAAACATGGGGAGACCGTTTGCACTGCCGGGGTGCGGATGGATGGGTCGTGGGTGCGAATTTATCCCGTGTCCTTCCGGCGGTTGGAGGAAACCGAGCAGTATCGCAAATATGATTGGATCGAGTGCGACTTGGTGCGTGGCCGCCATGATCCGCGCCCGGAAACCCGCCACCCGGCGGATGTGAAGCAACTCCAGCCAGTCGCTCACATGGATACAGCGGACAATTGGAGGGAACGAAGGCGCCTCTTGCTGCAAACCGCCCGGGTTCACACCTCACTGCAATCGCTGATTGACGGGGCGAAAACCAATACGCTATCGCTGGCGGTCTTCAAGCCGACCAAAATTATCGGATTTGTCTGGGAGGAGGAGGATCGGCACTGGGATCAATTTTTACAGACCGATCTGCACTTCTTCCTTGGTACCACCCAGCAGTCTCATTTCGTTGCACCCAACCCGTGGGTCATCATTGGCGTGTTTCCGATCCCACACGAACGCCAGGGCCAACTCCTCTGATCCATGATCACCGACATCAACAGCGAAGACCGGCTAGTCCAAAAGACGTTTTCCGATCATCTCCACGATGTCCTCGGTTGGGAAAGTATCTACGCGCACAACGAAGAGACATTCGGTCCAGACGGCACGCTTGGCCGTGCCAACGAGCGGGACGTGGTGCTCGTTCGCGATCTCCGCACCGCCGTTCATCATCAGGCGGTCGAAAAACTCACGCGGGTGGATTTTGCGCGCTCGCTGATCCAGCACAACCGCGAGTTCTACGACTTCATCCGCAACGGCGTGCCCGTCGAATGGCGTGATGCATCCGGGCAGAGCCACCACGCCCGGGCCCGCGTCATTGACTTCAAGAGCGGCACCGGTCCGGACGGGAAATCCAACAACCGCTTCCTGGTGGTGCGGGAGCTAAAGACTCAGGGCCTTCGTGTGCCGCACTACAACCGCCGCGCCGACTTGGTCTGCTTCGTCTCGAGTGGAAGCGCAATGATGAGAAGGAAAAGGGCAGCGTCGAGGTCGAGGTCCTGTTGAACGGCATGCTGATCAGATTTGGAGGACATTCGTCGGTTGCGGCAAGGTGGACCCCAAGACCACCCCGCGCGCCAGCTCGGGCGCCGAGTTGAAGGAGATTCTCAAAAGTTACGATTTTAAGGGCTCGGAGGAAGACAACAGCACCGTAAAACTCGTTTACGAAAACCGCGGCGAGAAGCTCGGCATCGCCCGTCTGGATTTGAATGATCGTATTGCGGAAAATAGCGAGGAAGCCGGGCTGGATGCCGATCAGGAGGCGACGCTCGAAAAGCTCCTTGGGCGGGACTACGAGGTCATCACGGCGCCCGACCGCTTGAACAAGCTGGCCATAGATTTCGTGGACCACTGCGTCGCTCGCTGGCAATGCGGCAAGTCCATGTTGGTTTGTATCGACAAGGTCACCTTCGGCCGCATGTGGAAGCGCGTGAAGAGGTTATGGAAGCGAAAGCAAGCCCTGTTGGCTGCGGATATCGCCCGTGCCAAGCGGGTCTATCCCGGCAAGGATTGTGGCGTCATCGTGGACTACAACGGCATGCTCAAGATCCTGCGCGAAGCTCTGGCCCAATACGCTTCCGACGTCCTCAAGGAGATCTACAAGATAGTGAACGAAGCCATTCGCGCCCAGGAGCCAGGCGACGACCAGATGGATGCCAAATTTTTCGACTTGAGCCAGATCGATTTCGCCAAGCTCCGCGATGAGTTCGCTAAGAAGGTGCGGCGAAAGGCCGCAACCCTCCAAGACATCCGAGGCCTGCTTGCTGCACTCAACGCCCATCTGCGGTCCATGCCGAACTGGACCAAAAACACCCATACTCAGGCCGACGTGGAGATATTTATCCTGGACAACCTGTATGCCTCCCTCCCGCATCCGCCGTTTTCGGATGAGGAAACCGACTTCCTGGCAGCGCGAATCTATGATTTCGTTTGGCAGCGCTGCGATGCCGACGCTATGTTCGCGGGCGCCACATGACCCCGGCCGTCAATCCGTTCCTGAAATGATCGGCTGGACACTGGAACGTGAATCGAGGAATGATGGCCTATCATGAATTCAGCTCGCAAACAAACAGGGATTTCGGTCCTAATGAAACAGTTATCTTGCGCGGCAACGGAACAATCATCGTGTGGCAGCAGTCGGTCTGGAGGCTCCGGCGGGCCGGGTTCCTGGATTCGGCGTTACAGACTGACAACGGTCTGGCTGGTACAGATTATGTTGGTGATGGGAGGGCCATGGACCGAGCTCCAGGGAGCGGAGCCCGCCAATCCGAAAGCCAACAAGAAAACACGCGCTGTCCTCGATTATTTTTATTCTTTGGAAAAGCGATCGGAGAAACGGATTTTATCGGGGCAATTTGCGGATTTCGGGGCCGGAGCCCGGCTTCAACTGTTGGAAGAGGTGCGTCAGAAAACGGGACAGTGGCCGGGTTTCATTGGAGTGGACTACGCGGATTTTCGGCGGGGCAGCCTGACTTATGACGCGCCGAACGAGGCCGCGATTGCCTATTGGCGGCAGGGCGGACTCGTGACCATCAGTGCCCATCTGTACAATCCAACTAATCCGAAGGGAGGCGGTTTGAGGGACAAGGGGGTGAAGATTGAGGACTTGCTGCAGGAAGGAACGGAGAACCACGCGCGATGGATGCAGGAATTGGATTTGCTGGCGGAGGGCCTGCTGAAGCTCAAGGACGCGGGGGTGGTGGTGCTGTGGCGTCCGTTTCACGAGATGAACGGGGGATGGTTCTGGTGGGGGGCCCAGGAGCCGGAGGCCTTTATCAAAGTGTGGCGCCACATGTTTGAGTATTTTTCGGACCAGAAAGGTTTGGACAATCTGCTCTGGGTCTACGGGCCGAACCACGGTCAAAAAACAGCTGCCTATTATGCGGGCGATCGGTATGTTGACCTGGTGGGTTTGGACGCTTACACGGACTTCATTGATCCCGAACACATCAAGGGTTATGCGGAAGTGGCGGCCCTGCCCAAGCCGTTTGGCTTTACGGAGTTCGGTCCGCACGGCCCCCAAAATCCTCCCGGGGACTATGATTATCGCCGGTTTCTTGAAGGCATCCGCAAGCACTTTCCCCGGACTTGTTTTTTCAAGGCCTGGAATGCCAAGTGGAGCCTGGCGCGAAACCTGTATACGCGGGAAATGCTCAACAACCCGGTGGTGGCGAATCGGGATGATTTGCCGGCGGAATTATTCCGTTGAGCGGCGCCCTTCGAATTTTCAAACAGGACTTGGGATATCTTCGGGGCGGTGTTGCTGGGCGTAATCGCGCAGGACAAAGAGGTTGGTTTCCGGTGTGCCGCGCGGGATTTCGCAGCCGGCCCCAACGATATAGGGTGCGCCGGCCTGCCGGTGGCATTCGGCGACGGCCGCCAAAACTTCGGCGGAGGTGCCATTCTTCATGATGAGCACCGGATTGAGATTACCGCACAGCACCTGGCGGGGGCCCATCTGTTGGCGGCCTTCAACGACCGGGGAAGGATAGTCCAGGTCGACCATGGCACAGCCGAGGCGGCCCATGCCGCCGAGCATGCGACGGGTGTTGCCACAGATATGGAGCCGAACGCGGCCCCCCATCTGATGCAAGCCATCGACGAGTCTTTTCTCGTAAGGCCAGATGTGCTCTTCGTAGATCCGGGGGCCGACGAGGGAGGCAGCGGCGTCTCCGACGCCGATCAGGTCCGCTCCGGCCTCGATCTGGGCTCGCGCGAAGCGGAGCTCCATCGCCACGATGAACTCGAACAGATCACGAACAAAGCCGGGATCATCGAAGAAATCGGTCATGAGATTATTGATGCCGCGCAGATCGGCCGCTTCGGCGCAAGGCCCTTCAATCCAACCTTCGATGAGTTTGTCTCCCTCGAGTTTTTCCCGGAACAGAGCCACGCCTTGAACCCGATCGGTCATGCGTCCGCCTCCCAACGGATCCGGGGCCTTCAATGAGGCAAGCGTGGTTTTATCCGCCAGCAAGGCGCGGCCTTCATCGATAGCCGGCGGCTGGTCTTCGAAGAATTGGATGGAAGCCCCGCAGTCGGCGGCTTCTCTGGCCGGATCGGAAATCACCGAGACATAATCGAACCCGAACTTTTCGGCTGTGGCGAGTTGGGCTTCGACGAGCACTCGATGGTCTTTGGCGTAAGCGCCGTATTTGGCGCCAACCTGATCGGCCGCGTACATCATCGTGATCGGCATTAGAGGCAGGCGGTCCACCGATTGGCCGTCCAGATGGGCGAGGATGCGTTGTCTTCCGTTCATAGGCAGAGGGGGGGAGAAGCAACCGTCGGCGAATCAAGTTTGGCCGGCTGGGTTCTGCAGCCGTTTGACCACGGAACAGATCTCGCGGATAAACTCCGGTGAAGTGCCGCAGCAACCGCCGATGAAGCTGGCGCCGGCCTGTGCCAGGTCGGGAACATGGGCGGCGAACTGGCTTGGCGCAATCTGGTAGGTGATCCGCCCCTCCACCAGGACAGGCAGTCCGGCGTTGGCCTTGATCCAAATCGGCAGGCTGGTGGACGATCGCATGCGTTGACAGACCTTGATATAGCCCGCGATGCCCTGACCGCAGTTGGCGCCCACGACATCCGCTCCGGCGACCTCCAATTCTGTTGCGGCCTTTTCCGGTGTGATCCCCATCATGGTTCGATCCTTGTCCTTGCCGGAGTCAAAGACCAGGCTGGCCACGACAGGCAGACCCGTGGCTTTAGCGGCTTGTATCGCCAATCGCGCTTCGGCCAGATCGCTCATGGTCTCGACCACCAAGGCGTCCGCGCCGGCATCGGCCAAAGCCCGCGCCTGCTCGGTAAAGGCATCGGTCAGGGCGGCTTCAGTGACATCGCCCATCATGAGCACTTTGCCGCTGGGACCGATCGAGGCAAAAACCAGAGCCGATCCCGCTGCAGCCCGCCGGGAGATGACGACGCCCGCCTGGTTGATGGCCACCGCCTGATCCGCCAGACCGTGTTTGTCCAGGCTCAATCGGTTGGCGCCAAAGGTATTGGTCAAGATGATCTGGCTGCCAGCCTCGACGTAGGATCGAGCCACGGCCTCGACTTGGCTAGGATGCGTCAAGTTCCAGGCATCGGGGCATTCACCGCTCGATAATCCACGAGCCTGCAGTTGAGTGCCCCAAGCGCCATCGGTCACGATGGGAGTTCGGGCCAACAGAACATTTATTTTGGCGTGCATCGGTCGTCTCCTCAATTCAAACGCAGACCCAAAGAACGCTGAATCCCCCCCCCGAAACCAATCCGCAACGGTCCCTCGGTCTGGACCGCGGAGAGATATTGGGGGGAATTCGTTAGACGTGTTTCCGTCGGGATCAGGCGGCGACGGCTTTTCGAGCCAGGGCCACCGCGGATGCCGCGTTATCGCTATACCCGTCGGCGCCGATTTCATCGGCAAACTTTTGGGTGACGGGAGCGCCGCCCACCATGACTTTCACCTTGTCCCGGACCCCGGCCTGCTTGAGGGCTTCGATGGTGGCCTTCATGGAAGGCATGGTCGTGGTCAGCAAAGCCGAAAGCGCGACGAGGTTTGCGTTTTTCTCATGGACGGCGGCCACAAACTTCTCCGGCGAGACATCCACTCCGAGGTCCACGACCTCGAATCCGCCGCCCTCGAGCATGGCTGCGACCAGGTTTTTGCCGATGTCATGCAGATCGCCTTTCACCGTCCCGATGACCACCCGGCCGGTGGGTTGCGCGCCCTGCTGGGCCAGGAGGGGACGAATCAGTTCAAGGGACCCTTTCATGGCGCGAGCCGCAATGAGCAGTTCAGGCACAAAGTAGTCGTTGCATTCGAAACGACGGCCAGCCTCGTCCATGGCAGGAATCATGTATTCGCTGACCAGGGTTTGCGGGTTCACGCCGGCCTGCAGGGCTTCCTCGGTTATGCTTTTTGCCGTGGGCGCATCACCCTCCAACACGGCCGTGTAAAGTAGTTTCAGGTCTCGCATGGTCGTTATGAATTGCTTTTGTTCACCCTTGCGCCTGTCTCCCGTCCCGGCACGGGCCTGTCAGGCGCCCAAAGCCCCCATCCTCCGGGTTCGGATTACGCTTTGAGGACCATGCCATTATCCCGAAAAATCACGGCATGTCCAACCTTTTGCTGAGCCATCCAATTCCATGTCGCTCCCCCCCAAATTGCGCCGAAGCAGCGCCCGCAGCCGGGCAGGCTGGAGCACCGTCACTTTCCTGCCGCTCACCGACACCAGTTTCTGCTCGCGGAACTTGGCCAACGTTCGCGAAAAAGTCTCGCTCACCGTTCCCAGTTCCGAGGCCAGCAGCCGCTTGGTCGTGGTCAATTCGATCATCACGGGTTTGACGGCTTCCGGCTCAGGACAACGCTGCAGGAGCCAGTTGGCCAGACGGGTTTCCACGTCTTTTGCCGTGAGATCCTCGATTCGGGCGACCAACACCTTCAAGTGGTGGCTCATCGAGCCCAGAATCCGCAAGGCCAGCTCGGGATTGCGCCGAAGAACCGCAAGAAAGCCGTCCTTCCTCACTTGCAGGACCAGGGCGGATTCCAGCGCCCGTGCATGGGCGGGAAAACCGGTCTCGGAAACGACCGCCGCTTCGGCGAAGGAATCCCCCGGCCGAAAGACCTGAATAACCTGTTCCTTCCCCGCGGCGTTGAGGCGGTGAACATTGATCGCGCCCGCCTGAACAATAAAGAAACCGGTGCAGGGTTCACCTTCATGAAACAGGTACGCCCCCTTGTCCAACCGGCGCGGCAGGGTGATGTCCGCCAACTGACGGAGATCATCCAGAGGCAGCCCCTGAAACAGGCGGCAACTCCGCAATCCATTGACCAGGGTCGTTTGTTGAAAGCCAGCCAAAGATTTCATAGGCAGGCATTATAATATCCCAGAGGAACCGATCTGGCGAGCGCGGCTTTTTCTGTGGTTGACCGGGCTTGACCATAAGCGGGGTTAACGTACAATCCGGACTTCAGCTCAGCGCATAGGTGTGCCTGGGTCCAAGTCGGAATAAGATTGACTTATGCAATTGAAACAGCCAACGCGTGGCGGGGTTTCGCTCAGGGAGCGCCGCCCACGGATTGGCTCAAAGGATTTCCTCTATGGCCGCTATCAAGACTGAAGCGAAATCGACAGCCGCAAAACGGGACTACCCGAAGGGAGTATCCATTTTGCACGATCCCATGTTGAACAAGGGGACGGCATTTACCGAGGCGGAACGGGACGCCCTGAATCTGCGGGGGTTGTTGCCGCCGCACATTCACACACAGGACGAGCAGGTGCTTCGGGTGATGACTAATTTCCGCAAGAAACCGAGCGACCTGGAGAAGTACGTGCAACTGGTGGCGTTGCAGGATCGGAACGAGACCTTGTTTTACCGGGTGGTGATGGATCATCTCGATGAGATGATGCCGATTATTTACACGCCGACAGTGGGCAAGGCATGTCAGGAGTATGGGCATTTATTCCGGCGGCCGCGGGGCATTTACATTACGGCGGGGGACAAGGGGCGCGTGGCTCGATTATTAAAGAACTGGCCTTATCGGGATGTGCGAGTGATTGTGGTGACGGATGGGGAGCGGATTTTGGGTTTGGGGGATCTGGGGACATTTGGGATGGGGATTCCGGTGGGGAAACTCTCGCTCTACACAGCCTGCGCGGGGATTCATCCATCGGCATGTTTGCCGGTGACGCTGGACGTGGGGACGGACAACGAATCGTTATTGAAGGATCCGCTCTATACTGGCCTGCGGCAGAAACGGCTGCGGGGCGAGCCCTATGATGCGCTGGTGGACGAGTTTGTGACGGCCGTCCAGAAGGTCTTCCCGAAGGCTCTGCTTCAGTTTGAGGATTTTGCCAACATCAACGCGTTCCGGCTGCTGGAGAAGTATCGAAACAAGATCTGCACATTTAACGATGACATTCAGGGGACGGCGGCGGTGACTCTGGCGGGCCTGTATTCGGCCATGCGCATTTCGCGGGGAACTTTGAAGGACCAAACCATTCTGTTCCTGGGGGCGGGCGAGGCCGGGATCGGGATTGGGGACCTGATCGTATCGGCCTTGATGAATGACGGGTTGTCAATCGAGGAGGCCCGGAGACGGTGCTGGTTTGTGGACTCGAAGGGATTGGTGGTGAAAAGCCGGGAGAATCTGGCCGAGCACAAACTGCATTTTGCCCATGATTTCCAGCAGTGCGCCGATCTCAAAACGGCGATTAACCGTTTGAAACCGACGGCCTTGATCGGGGTTTCCGGGATGCCGCGCGCGTTTACGAAGGAAATCGTCGAAACCATGGCCCGGATCAACGAGCGACCGGTTATTTTTGCGTTGTCGAATCCGACATCGAAGGCGGAGTGCACGGCTGAAGAGGCCTATTTGTGGAGCGGGGAGCGGGCCATTTTTGCCAGCGGCAGTCCTTTTCTGCCTGTGACGATCCAGAACAAGACCTATGTGCCCGGCCAGGGGAACAATGCTTACATTTTCCCCGGGGTCGGTCTCGGGGTGATCGCTTGCCAGGCGAAGCATGTGACCGATGAGATGTTCTTCTTGGCGGCAAAGGCGCTGGCCAATCAAGTTCTCGAGTCGGACTTGGCCCAGGGCCGGATCTTCCCGGCGTTGACCAGGATCCAGGAAGTGTCGGCTGTTATTGCGAAGGCGGTGGCTGAACTGGCGTATGAAAAGAAGCTGGCCCGAAAGCGCCGGCCGGCCGATCTGACGAGCGCCATCAAGTCGATCATGTACAAGCCGGTTTATCCTAGTTACGTCTAGTGTGGTGTTTGCGAAAGACGATGCATTCTGCGGCAAGATTCCCGTTCGATCTCAGGACGGCCGAGTGAGACGGCGTCACACCCAGAGGTATGCGATCAGATCAACTATCGGATGCCCCAGGCCGCCGATCGAGTTCAGATCGTCGGACTCCCTGGATCTACCGGGTATGCGACGGGGCATCCGAGGGATTAATTTATTTCGCGGTGCTTTTAGCGCCCTGGGCCTTGGGGACGACCCAGCCCTGGGCGATCTGGACACTGAACACAAATGGTTATCTTCTCGGGCTGCTGCTTTGCATCAAGGGACTAATCCAGTGGGGGAGTGGTTGCCGTCCTTGCCGATGGGATGAGAGTCCAGTTCTGACCTCATCGGCCGGCGCGGTGGATGGCGGAAAAAATCGCGAGCTGGGGCGAACGAGCCGATCCCGGCTTCCCCTTTGTCTCGGTCTTCTCACGATCGTTATTTTGGGCTATTGCCTGGCGAGCGCCCTGAATGCCCGGGCGACCTATTTGCCGCACGAGCTGCGGTTTGAGTATTATGACGCTATTCGGTGGCTGCCTCACAGTTATGATCGTCCGCAAACATGGCAGTTTTTTTGGCGTGCTTTGGCGCTCGCCTGTTTTTTTTGGGCTGCCCGGGATTGGCTGCTGGGCAAGACCCGAGCGGAAAGGAGAGAGATGCCGTCGGCATCGTGGGCGGATAAAGACCTTTCGGGCTCATCGGACGGGAGCATTGGAGCGATGGGGCGAGGTCCGTCCCAGCGCCTTGGCCGGCTGGTCTGGGTGCTGACCATCAGCGGAGGATTGTTGGCGGCCGAAGGGATGGTCCAGCGCTGGAGCAGATCGGACATGCTCCTGTGGATTGTCCAACCGAAGATCAACCGGACTGCCGAAGGCCAATTTGGGCCTTATGCCTATCGAAGCAATGCCGCCCAGTATCTTAATCTGGTCTGGCCCGTGAGCGCGGGCTTTTGCGGGTGGCTTGGCCGGCGGGCACAGATTCGGCGTTCCCGCGGGTTGCGGGCCAGCAGGCGATATCTTGTGTTGATACCCTTTATTGGGCTGATGGCCATCAGCCCCGTGGTGGCGACCACGCGTGGAGGGGCCATCGTTGCGGGCTTCAGCGTTTTAGCTCTGGCTGGGGTCTCGTTGGCACGTCTGCGCCGGGGGCGTTGGACTCAAAAGTTGGGGGTGGTCCTGCTATTTCTCATTCCGATTGAACTGGCCCTGTTCCTGGGATGGACAGACCTCGGCCCTCGATTTGCCTCGGTTCTTTCCGAGAATCTTAGCGGGCGGTCTGAGATCTACGAGAACGCGCGCTCGATGGCGGAGGATTTTCCCTGGCTTGGAAGCGGGCCGGGAACGTTCATGTGGCTTTATTATTTTTACCGGGGGGATCGTTCGCAGTCTTGGCAGGCGTTTGTTCACGACGATTGGCTCGAGACCCGGATTACTTTTGGCCGGGTGGGATTGAGTTTTATCCTGCTGGCGTTGGGCGTGGTGGCAACGCATTGGCGCTGGGGCCGGGGCATTACGTCCGATGGACTGTTTGTGGCCGCCCTCTGGATTTCTCTGGGAGGATGTTTACTGCATGCCTGCTATGATCTGCCCCTTCAGATCTACTCGATCCAACATCTGTTTCTCCTGATTTGTTGCGTGGCTTTCAGTGTGGTTCGATGCCCTCATTTCGGAAGGCCGAGTTATACGAGGCCCTGATGTCGAAGTAAGGGGACTCGCGGAGCTCGTCCCTCCGGAGACTGCGATTTGGGATTTGCGAAGCTCGTCCGAGGCTCAGGGTCCCAAAGCGTGACGACTCCCGCCTTGCGGCTTTACGATGGGATACGAAAAGGCGCCAGACGGATCTGAGGCGGGGAGGTTATTCCTCGTCGAACTTGCGCTGCAGGAGGCTCTCCAGTTCTTTGAGGGCTTGATGAGCGTCGGCGCCTTCGGCCCGGACCTTGATATGCGTGCCGGGACCGGCGGCGAGCATCATCAGACCCATGATGCTCTTACCGTTGACTTTTTCGCCGTCTCGTTCGACGAACACATTGCAGGAGAACCGATTGGCCGTCTTCACAAACATGGCTGCGGGACGGGCATGGATCCCCAGCTTGTTCTGAACAACCATGTCCTGGGTCACGGCAAGGTCTTTATCAACGATTTTCTTGGCAGCACTCATCCACTGGAGCTAAATCATCAGGCAATTTTGGAAAAAATTCCATTAAAATCTAAGTCCGATCATTTTTAGTCATGGCGGCGACCAGGCGTTCGTCCAGTTCCTTGGCGGGATTATAGCCGGCGATTCTGAGCTTGGTATGAAAGGCGGCGACCTCGATCAACCTGGCCAGGTCTCGGCCGGGTCGGACCGGGAGAGTGACATGGGGGATGTCGATCCCTAGGATTTTGATGTGTTCTTCTTCCATGCCGAGACGATCCACATCCCGGACCTCTTCCCAATTCTTGAGGGTGACAATGAGATCGACGCGTTTCTGGGTCCGAATGCTTTTTACACCGAACATGGCTGCGACGTTGATGATTCCAATGCCCCGCACCTCCATGTGATTCCGGGTCAGTTCAGCGCTGTCGCCGATGATTTCCTTGCCATCGACCACGGTGACACGGGTGATATCGTCGGCGACCAGGCTGTAGCCGCGTTCGATCAAGGCCAGGACGCATTCGCTTTTTCCAATGCCGCTTTCGCCTCGGATGATGACGCCAATGCCCAGGATATCGACCATGCTGCCCATCTCGGTGCCGTGCGGGGCGAACATCATCTCGAGGGCCAATGTGGCGAGGTTGATGAACTTCATCGTGATGAGGGGGGATTTGAAAATGGGCACATCGACGGCTTCGGCCGTCTTAATAAAGGCCTTGTCCGGGTTGATGCCGCGGCTGAAGACCAGGCACGGAATTTTGAAGCTGAACAAATTGCGGTAACGGACTTCCCGTTGGGGCATCGGAAGTGACTTGAGGAAACTGGCTTCGGCGCTGCCGATCACCTGCACGCGTTTGCTGGCGAAATAGCGGGTGAATCCGGCCAAGGCCAGCCCCGGCCGGTTGACGGTGGGTTCCCGGATGATGCGTTTGAGGCCGGCGGCGCCCGCGATCAGGCTCAGGCCGAGACTTTGAGCATGACGCGTGTAGAAATGTTCGACCGTGACGATATCGCGTACCATAGGGGAATGTGCTAGAGGTTAAACTCAGGTCCCAGGTAAACGTCCCGGGCTTTGGGATCGTTGACCAGGAATTCGCCGGTGCCTTCAAAAATCACTTCGCCCCGATGGATCAGATAAGCCCGGTCCACCAGCTTGAGGGTTTCTCGGACGTTATGGTCGGTAATCAGGATGGCGAGGCCGCGTTCTTTCAAGCGGCGCAAGATCTTCTGCACCTCGTATACGGCAATCGGATCAATGCCGCTGAACGGTTCGTCGAGCAGGAGGAGTTTTGGACTGGTGACCAGCGCGCGGGTGATCTCGAGCCGGCGTTTTTCACCGCCGCTGAGCTGGTAGGCCATGTTATTGGCCAGGGGGGTGAGATCGAGTTCGTCGAGCAAGTATTTCAGGCGGGTGCGTCGTTCGGCCCGGCTCATGCGGCAGGTTTCAAGGATAGCCAGGATGTTTTGTTCGACCGTCAGCTTGCGGAAGACCGACGGTTCCTGGGTGAGATAGCCGATGCCGAACCGGGCTCGACGGTGCATGGGCAGGCGGGTGATGTCGCGGTCTTCGAACAAAACTTGACCTTTATCGGGACGGATCAGGCCGACCACCATGTTGAAGGTGGTCGTCTTGCCGGCTCCATTGGGGCCTAGCAGACCGACGATTTCGCCGGCACTCACAGAAATAGACACGTTGCACACCACCTGTCGACGGCGGTATTCCTTGACCAGTTTTTCTGTCTTGATGAGACTCATTTGCCCAGCTTCTGATCCGGCAGCGGGGTGGACAACAGGTTGGTGCCACCGGACTTTTTCACCTCGTCCAGGTTGACCTTGATCTGAATGTTGCCTCGTGCAATCCGGCGGTGGGTTTTCCGCTCCAGCAGGACCCGGTCCGACACGAGGCGCCCCTCAGGAGATTCAACAATCACCGGTGATCCGGTCCATTCCAGGAGATCCGATTCGGCGAGATAGTTCACGTGATCCCCCCGGACCCGGCGGTCTCCCTGCTCGAAAAACACCTCGCCGTCGGCAGTGACGGAATTGACCCCTTTCCTCTCGACGCGAAGCAACATTTTTTCGCACTTGAGCCTCGACGTTGAATCGGATTCGGCGGCGTCCCGGTTGCCTTTGAATTGCTCGAGCACGACCTGGCGCTCCGCCTCGACCGATTCCACCTGGTTGGTGTTGGCCAGACGGACGGTCAGCAATCCGCAACGCAACTCGTTGTCCACAACGCCCCCGCGCCACTCCTTCACTCGGACATCGTCCTCGAATCGCACCACCTGTTGGTCGAGGGAATAATATCGCGCCGAGGCTTCGAGGAAAACATCCCCGGCCGCGGCGAGTTCGCTGGCTGACTCGTCGAAGGACCAGAGGGGAAGGCTCGCGTTGTAGAGCGGCATTTTCAGCCGCGCGTTCCCTTCGGCGAGAAGTCTCTTATGGCCAAGGTCGAACGAGAGACGATCCGCATTCCCTTGGCGGCCTTCCATGAACCAGGCCGGGTTTCCGGTCAATTCGACGGTATCTTTGGCCTTTTCATACACCAATTGGTCGCTCGTGATCCTGGCCCGATCTCCCTGGGTGAGAACGACGTCTCGTTCCATCACGACCGAACTCACCTGTTTGTCGGGGCCGGTGAAGATGCGAAGTTTTTCACAGCGCACAGTGCCTCCTCCGGCCTCGAGAGTGGGATCCTCGATTCGAACATGCCCATCGAACCGGGCCCCGTCCGCCAAGATGTGAAATTCATCGGCGAAGACCTCCATAAACCCGGTGGCTGATCCCTGGTTGGTTTGGACGCTCAACGATGGCATCAGGAGTCCGGGTTGAGCCATCTCATTTTTGGGAAGCTTCACGTAAGCCTGGCCGATGGCGCTGACCAGCCGGGTTTCCTGATAGAACCGCAGGAGATCGGCCCGCCCTTCCCGTTCGCCCTGCTTCCAGGAGGGATGTCCGGTGAGCTCGATTTGTTCGCCTTCCTTAAGCCGCAGGTACTCGGCCCGATCGCCTTTGACCAGGCTGCCGTCCCGCCGATTGACAACGGTCACATTGGTTTCGGCGAGGATGCGATCAATTTCGGGCCGGGCGGTGGTTTGGGAGGGTTCACTCGGGGGCGTCACGCGGACGATGGCCAAACCGGGATCCAGAGGACCCGTGGCGGCCTTCGGGAGGGTGAGGGTCAGCGCCTCACAGGTCAAAATCATGTTGGTGTCCTCTCCTTGAACATTTCCGAAGTAGTTCACCCGATTTGTGCCGACGTTGAAAACAAAACGGTCCGCCGTCAGATTCAGGGGGGGGGGTCGGAGCAGGGTTGTTTTAACGTCGTTCGAGATGGTCAGAATGGAATCATCCTGTTTCCAGGTGAAACCCCGGCCCTGCAATTCAATCTGTCCGCCGCCTAGCACCACCTTCAAATCGCTCGGAGAATAGGCCGTTTTCGTGATTTGATCCCAAAAACCTTCAGTGGCTTCCACGATGAGATTCGTGGCGCCGTCGTCTTTGTCAAAGTAGTGCAATTGCAGTCCCAGCACTTGCACCTGGCCGTTGGCGAGCGGATACGCTTCCTTTCCCTGGAGGATCAGTTGCAGTCGGTTGGGCTGGCCCGGTTCCGCTTTGTAATAGGCGGGAACTCGAAATCCCTTGAATCGCCCCGGCAAAGTTTTTTGGCCGAACAACTCGTGATGCAGGCTCGCAACCAGACCCAGTAGGACGAGAATCGTGATCGAGCGGGCCAGGGAGGCTTTGATGCGGGCTGTCAATGTCATGCGGCGTATTCCTCCACCAGACGGGCCCATCGGTTTTGCGCCTTGAGGATGCGTTCGACCACCTCGCGAACGGCCCCGTGGCCGCCGGGGCGGCGGGTGATGAAGTGGGCCGCGGCCTTGACTTCAGGAACGGCCTGCGGCACGGCAACCGCCACGCCTGCGCGCCGAAGCATGCCCAAATCCAGGATATCATCGCCCATGTAACAGACCTGATCCCATCCAAAACCGGTTTCCTTGAGAATTTTTTCGGCGGCATCGACTTTTCGTCCGCCATCTTGAAAAAGAAAATCGATCTGAAGCTCATGCGCTCGCCGCAAGGTTGCAGGAGAAGTGCGGCCTGAAATCCAACCGACTTTGATGCCTTCGCGACGTAGCAGCTTGAGGCCGAGGCCGTCCATGACATGGAACCGTTTGATCTCGCGCTCCTGATCCATAAAGACAGAAGCATCCGTCAGAATGCCGTCCACATCACTCAGGAACAATCTGACTTTCGCGAAACTCTCACGCAATTTTACGCCGCTTTTTCGAGCCATGCCGATTCCATGCCTTTTTAATGGCGAGGCATTCTGCCACGACTCGGTCCATTTGAGCGAGAGGAATCATGTTGGGCCCGTCGCTCAAGGCCCGGTCCGGATGGGGGTGGGTTTCCACAAAGAGACCGTCGGCCCCGGCGGCCATGGCGCATCGGGCCAGAAGCGGAGCGAATTCGCGCTGTCCACCCGATCGGGAGCCGCCGCCGCCCGGTAACTGGACCGAATGCGTCGCGTCAAACACCACGGGGAATCCCAGCCGACCCAGAATCGGAAAGGCCCGCATGTCTGTCACCAGATTGTGATATCCGAAGGTGGTGCCGCGTTCGGTCAGGAGCAGCCGTTTTCCGCCGGCGGCTGTGGCTTTCCTGACGACCTCCGCCATGTCCTGTGGCGCCAGGAATTGCCCTTTCTTCAGGTTGATCACCCGCCCGGTTCGCACCGCCGCCGCAATGAGATCGGTTTGACGGCACAGAAACGCGGGGATCTGGAGCACATCGACCGCCTCGGCCACACGGGCGGTTTGTTCCTCCGTATGGATATCGGTTAACACCGGGACGCCGATTTGATCCCGGATCCGGCTCAGAATGCGAAGCCCTTCCGTCAGCCCAGGTCCCCGAAAGGATTGGGCCGACGTCCGGTTGGCCTTGTCAAAGCTCGCCTTGAATACGTAGGGGATATCGTATCCCTCGCAGACCTTCCTCAAACGCTCGGCGATCTTCAGGCAAAGCGCCTCGCTTTCGATTACGCACGGCCCGGCGATCAGAAAGAAACCGCCCTCGAGCCGCCTCCAGAGATCCCGTTGAGTCTCGAACATGCGTCCCTCATAACATCCATCCTTCCGGATGTAAATCGAGACGAACGGCAACAACAGCAATTCTGTCCATGAACCTCCACGCTTCGTTTAATTTGAGATTTTGAGATTTCAATGCAGATGGCCTTGCCCAGCAGGAGGTTCATAGGCGCAACGACGAGCGGCCTCGGTCGAAAACTCCTTGGTGCTCTCGGTGCGCACTGTGGCAAAAACAGTCTCTTCTCATCCCAGATTTCATCGGCGATCCCGAGATGTCCCAACCTCCTCGAATGCCGCCCTGAAAACAACACAATGCGACCAAGTCGGATCCATGGTGTTCGAAGGTCCACCGGACCGTGAGAACGACGGAAGTCAAAAATGCAGTCGCGGCCAAGAGGATTATTCTTTCTCCTGCAAGAGGGTCGTCACCGGTTGCCTCGTCGCAACGTCCCAGAGGATGACCTTGCGATCCCAGGCGGCTGATGCCAAGCGCTTCCCATCCGGGCTGAAGGCTAATCCAAAACAGCGGTCCCTGTGTCCTTCGAGAACGGCAATGACCGTGCCGGTCGCTGGATCCCACAGCCTCACCTTTCCCCTGGCATCGCTCGACGCGAGTATTCGCCCGTCCGGTGAGAAAGTGGCGCTTTGGACCGACGCCAGATGTCCTGGCAAATCCTGAAGGAGCTTTCCTTGCTCCGCATTCCAGATCTTGAGTGAACGATCCCAGCTCCCGGTAACGAGGCTCTTGCCGTCGGGAGAAAAAGCGACCACTTCAGCGATCTGCCCATGATCGTTCGCATCCACAACGTAGGACTCAGCCAGGTTGGCACTATCCCAGACATGCATCTTTCCCGGCCAAGTTGCAGCGGCCAGCCTGCTTCCCTTCGGGGAAAAAGCGACGCACGTGATGCCTTCGCCAGACGTGTTGAGGGTCCTCTGAAGCTTTCCACTCACGGGATCCCAAAATTTGATGGTCTCGTCAAAGCCGCCCGTGACCAGTGTGCCATCGTTCGGCATGAAGGCCACCGAGTTTACCAGCTTCTCCTGTTTTGGCAGTTCGAGCGTTACCTCGGCGGTCTGAGGATCGAGAATCCGCGTGGCACCCGCATAATCGGCGATCGCCAGTCTTTTGCCCTCAGCGGAAAATGCGGCACAGCGAATGGTGGCGTCCTGGCGCCAAATCAGTTTCGGCTGCCGGTTCGCCACGTCCCAGAGAACCAGCTCCCCCGGTTCCTTTGGATTGTCCCAGCCAGCGGTAACCGCCAGCGTCTGGCCGTCCGGTGAGAACACCGCGGCCCAAAGCCGTGGCGAAGTGTCTCGTAGTTCCGGGGAGGTGCGATCAACCACCAACGCTTTGGGCGCCTCATCCGCCTGAGCGATGGCGAGGAGAACTGTGGGTGCGAGTCCGACGATCCTGAAAAGTATGCTCATTGTTATCCCATGTATTGTTTTTTAAGTTTGATAATTCTCCCAACAAATCCTTGCGCAGAAATTCACCAACGAGCAGCGGGTTTGGACAGAAGTTCTTATTCGAAAGGGCAGCTGGGTGAGTGTCAGCCATTTCATAGTGTATAGTATTTTATCATACTCATAGAGTGTCAAATAAAATCTGCCAGCAATTCTGTCCATGAACCTTGTCCCTGATTTTACTCTTGATCCTAATCGTAATCTGCTCGGAACGAGTCGATTAGGATTACGATTAAGCGCTGAAGATTGGTTCATGGCTCCATGCGTGCCAAGCCATATTGCATCAAGGCTTTCCATGAACTCTGTGGTGAAGTTCCCGGAGCCGAACAGGATGTTTAGCCAGAAGCTGCTTTTAGAAAAACAAGGGTTAACTGAAGCGCCAGGATTTTCTTTTAGGCCGAATTTCAGCGCTTGCGTGGTTCCGGAGCTGTTTGGCAAGGTGTCTTAGGTGGTCAAATCCAAGGAACCGATCGGAAAGCCTTAATCGGTAAACGCCGATAAACGATGCCATCACTGTGGAGGCGGGCAACAACACCCATCCGCTTGATCTGCGTGTCAAAGTTGGGGTGTTTCACAAACCTTCGGATATAGTCGGCCGACTGGTTGTCTGAGACGTCGAGCCAGATTAGGCTGTAAGCGGAGTGCGCCCAGTCGGCGCGGAAGAAGTGCTTATCCAGGCTGAAGAATGTGGGATGGCTCAGTCGCCGCAAGCTGACCAGAAGGTTTTCATCCAATGCGCCATAGGTTTCCACATCGACACCGACGGAGCGGAAACGCACTCCCCACTTATGCAGCAACTGCTTCTGATCTTCGGGCAGATTTTCGTCGAGTATGAGCATGGAACCCCCGGAATGGTTCATGTTTGATCACCACAGGCGACACGGCCACCGCTTCGGCGATTGCGGTCTTGCTGACCCGACCTTTCCAGACTTGCACAATCTCGTCCCAAGTCAAACCGCGTTCCAGTTGCTCCAATACGACCCACACCAGGATGCGGGAACCTCTAAACGTCGGTTGCCCTCCGCAGATCCCGGGATGGGCCACGATGTGGAGCCCTAACTCCACCGGCTTGGCAAGTCCACTCTGCATCTTGCTCATAGGCTTTTAATGATGGCTCCAATCCAGGCGCAACGCAAGCCCTCAAGCCGAGGCCGTCGCCAGGGTGCGCGGGCTCTTGGCGTCCTTCACCTTCTCGTAATAGCTCAAATATCCCTGGGCGTATTCCGCGAATTTTGGTGCAAGCCGCAACGCGGGCAATTCCTGGTCTTCACGGAGGTTCGAGCTCTTTTCGGTTTCACACCACCGAGAGCACAGAGTTCACAGAGAGTTCACAGCTTGAACCGTTCAAGGCCGTCTGTCAGCCATTGGAGGTCGAAGTTGTGCGGGAGCCGCAGTCAAGGCACACTCCCTGGAACTCGACCGGTATTGGATCGTCCAGCCGAAACGGAATGCCATTCAGGCGCAGTTCGTGAGCAATTCATTGTGGATACGCCGAACCAACACCCGCGGTTCGATAAAACGGTCTGTCTCAATCGCAAGATCCATAACTCGACCCATGCACGGATCCTCTCGCGTTGCTGTCTCTGTGCTCTCGATGTTCTGTGGTGAAGTTCCCGGAGCCGAACAGGATGTTTAGCCAGAAGCTGCTTTTAGAAAAACAAGGGTTAACTGAAGCGCCAGGATTTTCTTTTAGGCCGAATTTCAGCGCTTGCGTGGCTCCAGAGCTCTTTGGTAAGGTGACCTTAAGACTGGCACGAATCAGTTTTTCGGGCCGATGTGGCGGAATTGGCAGACGCGCTAGACTCAAAATCTGGTTCCCGTGAGGGAGTGGGGGTTCGATCCCCTCCATCGGCACCAACATAAAAAAAGGCTTCAGCGGGCCGGAAGATCAGGCCCTTCATCGATCGAGTTCGGTCTCAGAAATCCCTCTTCTTCGGACCGCGGGTGATTGGAAAGTTGATCGCTACCAACCAGCGAATTCTTTGGCGGGTTTGGCGTGAATGACGAATCCGCCTGCTGCCTGGAGGGAGAGTTTGAACTTGCCGCTCTCGGGGAATACCAGGCTGTCTTCGATGAGGCAGGACGATCGGTTTGCGCCATCGCGATAGACGGTGAATTTCTTTCCCGTTAGACCGAGGGAGGTGAGGTCGAGGTCGAGGACGCGGGGTTGGGTTTGGCAGTTGAGGCCCGCAATATAGCATTCGTCACCTTTTTTACGAGCTACAAGGACTGTGTCGCCGATGACCGATCCTGGTAGAATCCGGGTTTCATCCCAAGTAACGGGGACCGTGCGGATATAGTGGAGCAGTGGGCTGTCGAGGTAGGCCTCGGGATTATCGGGCCAGCAAAGAAACGGCGAACTGAACACGACGACCGACGCCATTTGGAACATAACAGTGGTGTTTTTTAGAAACCGGGGTTGGACGTAGCCGGGCAGAAAATCGCCATGGCCGACCGCCATCCGGGTGAAGGGTAGGGCGCCGTAGTGGGAGAGCGGCAACGAGGCCCACAGCACATATTCCTGTTCTCGAATACCCTCGCGGGTGATCTCGTTGGGCCAGGTCCGGGCCTCACCGGTGGGTTTGTTGGCGCCATGGAAATTCACCAGGAGCTGGTATTTGGCCGCGCGTCGAAGCAGGTCTTCGTAAGTCTCGATGACAGTCTTGCTTTCGGAGTTGAAGAAATCGATTTTCACGCCTTTGACGCCGGCTTTATGGCAATTCCGGAACAGTTCTTCGCGGGCTTCGATGGTGGTCAGGCCCGGGCTATCTTCGCGGCCTTCGGGATAGGAGTGCCAGAGGACGATGCCTACGTTGCGTTCGGCGGCGTATTGGCAGAGCTCGGCAGCCCGGCCCCAGAGATCGCCGCCGTTCTTGAGCCAGCCCCAGCGTTCGCTTCGCCAGCCGGCATCGACCAGGAGATACTCACAACCTGTGGCCGCGCACAGGTCAACAAACCATTTTTGCCGGTCCCACTGGGCGCCGTCGTTGCCGAAAACCATCCAGGTGCAGGGGGCTTTGCCGGGACGGATCCAGGAGGTGTTCATGCCCTGGGGGAAAAGTTGAGGATCGGGCGCCTCGCCGAGGGCGGGAATGACATCGCTGTTGACGAGTCCATTGAGATCGGAGCTCAGCACGATGACGCGCCAGGGAGAGAGAAGGGCGCCTTCGTGGGACCAGCCGTTGGGATCGTCTTCAAAGGCCGCGCGCAGCTTCGCGCCGCCTTGCGGCCGCAAGGTGAGTCCGCTGTATTTGTAGAGACTGGCCTCGGTCAGCAGGCCGAAGCCGCCATCGGGATAAAGGACGGTTGCCGGAGGTCCCAGATGGGTGGAGCGGGTTTTATTATCGATCTGTTCTTCGAGAGGGATTTGATCCGCCCGGCAGGCGTGGTATTCGCCTTCGTAGTCATCCGTGTCGGTCTGGAACCAGACGGTGGTGTCTTTGGGGAGTTGCCAGCACGTCGATTCTCCCTGGACTCGGCGCATGCCGGTTCCTGGAACGCGATAGCGGAAGGCGACGCCGTCGTTGAACACCCGCGTTTCAAGGGTCCACTCGAGGCCGGCGGTGGCGGAACGGATGGGAATCTCAGTGGCCTGGCACAGGTTGGTGGCGCGGTTTTTATGGCCCCGCCACGGGAACACTTCGGAGATGGTCCGGGTTCGGGCTTGTCCCAGCTCGACGGCGGATCCAAGGTCGGCCTGATCGATCAAGACTCCGGCCCGGGCGCTGTGGAGTCGCGCATGTCCGTTTGCAGTCACGGAATAGACCAAATGCCTGTCGGTGTCGGTGGACACCTGGAGGCGGATATGACCGTTGGGACTGGCGAGGTCGATTGTTGCCGCTGGGGTGGTGCAGAGCGCGGACAGGAACAGGAGGGGGACAAGGGCTTTTGACATGGTCTTTCTATGTGGGTTTGAAGTCTGGTCGTCAATGTCCAATCACTCGATGAACTTCACGTTCTCGACGTGGGATCCGACCTTAAGATTTGGGGAATCGGGCTTCAGCATTTGTCCCAGGATTTTGACCTTTTCGAGGAACACATCCCGGACCTGGTGCTGGGGATCGGCGCCCTCGATTTGCATGGCGTATCCTCCGGGGGCGCCATAGACCTCGAGGTTCCTGAAATGCACGCCTCGAATGTGTCCCGGGACCTTGTTGTGCATATACTGGTTGACGACCGGTTTCAGGCGCGCGATTTCTCCCTGACCCTCGCCGTGCAGGCGGATGTTCTCAATCAAAACATCCTCGATCCGCATTTCCTCGCCCGGCTCCAGGAGGAAGGGGGTCATGGTATAATGGATGATGTCAAGGTTATGGAGCCGGATATTGCGCATGAAGGCGGCCCGGCTTTCGTGGCCGAGGAGGAAGATGCGCGCCCGATCGCACCAGAGCGTGCAATTTTCGACGACGATGTTTTCGACATTGTTATTGGGCGTTTTGAGGTCCAGGCCTTTCATGGC
Organism: Verrucomicrobiota bacterium; assembly: GCA_022709905.1. Lineage (GTDB taxonomy): Bacteria > Verrucomicrobiota > Verrucomicrobiia > Limisphaerales > UBA1319 > JAKLHY01. Next base: position 42,402 of record JAKLHY010000027.1, read on the forward strand.
GATGCAATCATCATCGCTGCGGATGAAGCAATCGGAGATAAACACGTCCTGGGAGTTGCAGGGATTGATGCCGTCGTCGTTCTGGACGCGCGAGCCGCACAGTTTCACATTGCGCACCACCACCTGGCGGCTGCTGCGGGGCACGATGGTCCAGTGGGAGGAACCGCGGATGGTGATGCCGTTGATCTCGACGTTGGTGCCGGTAATGCCGATCGTCACGTGATAGGGGCCTTTGCGCCATTCGTAGTCGGATCCATCCAGGATGCCGCGTCCCAGGATGCGAATGTTGGCGCCTTGGGCGTCGATGGCGCCTTTGACGATGGCGCCGCCGGCCAGGTAAACGGTTTGATTGTCGCCGACGGAGATTTTGCCTGCCGCATGGACGCCTGGCTTGAAGTAAATCACCCCGGGTGTTTCGGGATTGGGCGCGTTTTTTTCGAGGGGATTGGCGAACAGCAGCAAGGGGCTCTTCTTACCCTCGGGCTCGATGCTGATCTTGCGGGGTGAGCCCAGAGTCAAAGTGAGATTGTTGTCATCCTCCACTTTCAGTTGCACATCCGGATACTGTGGGCGGACGACGGTATTTCGCAGCGATCGTTTTGACTGGATCTTAACGGTGGTGGAACCTTCCATGTCAAAATTGGCGAAGGCATAGGGCCCGCCAAAGTCCCATTCCTTCCCGGCAAACGGCGGATCGAGCACCCGGGCCGCATAGGTATCCACGCTTTTTCCTTCAGCGGTTACCGTGTATTCAGTGGACAAGGTTTCCCCCGCGGGGGTGAGATAGGTGTGGACTGTCGCCAGAACGGGGCTGCAACTCGTCAGGAGAACTCCCAGAAAAATGGACACTCGGAGCGTGTTTTGAGCATGCATGATGTCTTGACTCTCTCAGACTTCTGGAATTTTTCAAGCCGTCTAACGAGGCCTCAGATCCTGGAAGCCTGGAAAGGTTGAGTTGGTGATCCCTGAATGCCAAATTACCCTCGGGAAAAATCCCTGGCCGCGGCACTCCTCGCAACTTTCAAACAGGCTCCAAGTAATCAGTGCAACCCAAAACCGTTTGCGGCATTATAGAGATGAAGAGCAATCGACACTCTAACGAACTTGATCTGTGCATAACAAATTCGTGAGTTCAGGGACTCTAACGTTGGATTTGATATCCCAAGGCGAGGGAGTGAATGAGGAGCAGGTGCTGATTTCACAGGCCCAGAAGGATCCTGAGGCCGCCGGAAGACTTTATGACCGATATTACGGCGGAATCTTCAGCTACATCTGCCACTCCACCCTCGACCATGACTGGAGTGAAGATTTGACATCGAATGTGTTTCTTGTTGCGTTTCGTCATTTGGGACGGTTTCGTTGGCGGCGGATTCCGTTTCGGGCGTGGCTGTATCGAATCGCCACGAAAGAAATCAGGATGTACTACCGCCGGCGGAAACGTTCCCGAGTGACTCCTCTGGATGCATCCAACAACGACAGGCCCTGTGATGCGCCGTCGGCTCTTGACAACATGTCGACGGCGGAAGATCACCAGGTGCTGCATTGGGCGCTGGGGGAGCTTCAATCCAAATACCCCGCCGTGATCATTCTGCGTTATTTCGAAGACAAGCCGCTTGCCGAGCTCGCCGAAATCCTCTGTCAAAGAGAAGGCACGATCAAGTCCCAGCTGCACCGGGGATTGGCCCGGTTACAGGAGATTCTGAGGTCTCAAGGAATTGTGCCGCATTAATGGAAACAAGCTATGAACCGTGATTTGGAATCGATGGAACATTATCTCCAGGGGGTTGTTCCCGCTGTGGATTTTTCGGAGCAGCATCGCCAGGAACTGCGTCAGCGCATTCTTGAGGAAACCTGCCGCAGACAGCAGATGGGGCGAACCACGAAACGGTTGCGTTTATGGGTCCTGCTGGTTGCCTTGGCTGGTATTGCCACGGTGGGCTCATCGGTGGGAGTTCGGCTTTATGATTTTCTTTTCGAGGGGCAAGCCACGGATGGATCCTATCACTTTTTCAAAGGACCGGAGATTATCGAACCGGCAAGCGTGCCGGAGAATCAGACGGGGTCGGAGACCGTACCGTGGCCCGGATGACCGTGGTGACGGTACCCCCCGAAGAGATGCCCCCGGGCGGGATCGAGCAAATGCAGCGCGACCTGGCGGAAGTGGATCTGCTGCGCCAGAAGAATGCCCGCGAGTTGGTGGAGGTCTCCGATAAAGAGGTGAATGGTCATCCCTTATCTCGGACATTTGTTTACCAGTACCGGCTTGCCGACGGTCGCATACACACCAGCCGAGAAGGCGGCGCGGAACCGCCGGGCCCGTCGGCAGAGGACGAGGCTCAAATTGCGGTGTTGCGTAACGAAAGCCGTCGGGAAGTGATTCACGTTCTTGATACCGAATTCAACAGTTTTCTGCAACGGATGTTGACCTGCCGTTATCATTTGTCTGACGGCAGAATTGTCACGGTGGAGGGGGATGCGGACCCGGCTTTGGTGGGTAACGCAGCCTGGCTCAGTGAAGATCAGAGCCGGGAGTTGTGGCGGCTCGTTGGTTTGAAGCAAGGGGAGTCCCTTGGCAAAACGGACACCTTCATTTATGGAACAACGTTCACCTTTGAAAGGAATCGTTACCAGCTATCTGACGGGACTGTGGTGGTTCTCGCCGATGGCCAGCCCAAAGGACAGAAGACCACTTTGACGGGATCCGATTGGGAGGAATACCGGGCTTTGGTCAAGTCAGGCCTTGGTGTTTCCGGGGGAGAACGCGAGGAAGAAATCGGCGGCCGGATGTTCACGTTTCGGCAAGAGCGGTATGTGCTCAGCGACGGCACTGAAGTCGTCCGGTCAACGGGGAGGCCCTGTCCTGAGGCCATCAGGTAGGGTGCGACGGCCATGCGCGCCATGCGAACAACGGCCGGCCCGGCGGTCCAGCCCTACTCGGTTGATGAGATGTAAGCAGGCCTGAAAGGAACAGAACGCTTTGTGATTTTGATGGGGATCGCGGAATCCGATTTTCCGAAATCCCTGCCGGGCGATCGTTTTAATCTGCCAGGTAGGGAATGGTGAGCGGACCTTGGGGCAGGATGGCGACCCGGCCGGTGGCGCCCAGGTGATGCAACTCCGCCTCGACGGCCCGGCTGATGTCGCGACAAGGCTCGAAGTGGGCGGCCCGCGTGTCGGCATCGCTTAACCGGCTGAACAGTTGGACCCGGGCCTTTGCCTGAATGCCGGCCTGGATTTGGACCTGCCATTGCTCGGGCCAGGAAAAGCCCGGGGACTGGATGCGCTCGAGGAGTTCGGCTGGATTTCGCGCGCTCCTCAGGAGACGGTCATAGGGGCTGTTTGCGGGGATGCCTTCGCTGCATTCGCAGGCCAGGATCAGCAATCCGCCCGGTTTCAGAATGCGCGCGCCCGCCGACAGGCCCTTGACGCCCTGGTATAGATTCAGGTCCAGGGGGTAACCACTGTTGGTTGTCACGACAATGTCAAAGGGTTCTTCCACCCGTTGCATCGCCGACTCACGAACGAACTCGCAGCCAACCCGGTGCGCCTCGATCAAGTCTCCCGCGAACACACCCGTGAGCCGCCGTTCATGATCCAAGGTCACATTCAACAAAAAACTGGGGCCCACCCGGAGAGCGATCTCTTGGATCTCTTCCCACAGCGGATTACCGGTGGTGATGCCAAAGGCGGCTTTCGGATGGCCGATGTTGTGAGGTCCATGATTGCTGAGAACACTTTCGAGGCCGGCAACGCCCGGGAGAATTCCCTTGGGACCGCCGCTGAATCCGGCAAAAAAATGGGGTTCAATAAAGCCGGTGATAATCCGCACGTCGGCTTCCACCAGATGGCGGTTCAACAGGGCCGGAGCCCCATCTCGCATCTGACCGATCTTCAGCAGTTGATCCGGATCTTCGCAAGGGTGGTTGATCACCCGGTAGTTTTGGGCGACGCCGGGACTCAGCAGGACGGCCAGTTCATCCGGCGTGTTGGGACGGTGCGTTCCGACAGCGTTCAAGAGGGTGACTTGATTTCGAGGCACAAAAGAGAGGTAATCCAGCAGCCAGGGGATCAGGCGATGATTGGGAGTGGCGCGGGTGATATCGGTGAAGACGATGCAGACCTGGTGTCCAGGTTGAATCCATTCCCGCAAAGGGGGGGCTCCGACAGGATGATCCAAGGCGTCAAGGACGGCCTGATGTTCGTCTCTCAGGACTTTTTGGGGCGTGGGTTCGATCACGGTGGCGTAATTTTCGGGCAGATCCAACTGGGTCTTGCCTCGGCCGTAAGAAAGCTCAATCCGTTTTGGCATGCGACGACTTGGCCTTTTCCCGAGGCCCGGCATTCGGGTGCCGGAGAAAAGGACGTCCGCACTATGGCATGGAGGGCCTGGCTTGTCGAAAACGAAAGAATGACTACATTGACCTCATGACAACAAACAAGCGAACACTCGTTTTATGGCTGTTATCGATGGCCATATGCGTGGGGATTGGGACCGGTTGCAGCACAGTTCCCGTGACGGGGCGGCAGCAGATCAATTTTGTTTCCGCGGATGAGGAGATGAAACTCGGCTTGACCGAGTTTGAGAAGATGAAGAAGGAAACCCCGATCAGCCGGGATCAAAACCTGATCCAGATGGTGGAGCGGGTGGGAAAACGCATCGCGGCGGTGGCGCGCCCCGATCTTCCCAACGCCCAGTGGGAGTTCGTGGTCTTTGAAAACAAAGAGCCGAACGCCTTTTGTTTGCCGGGGGGGAAAGTGGGGGTGCACACGGGAATCATGCCGATCGCGAAGAATGAGGCCGGATTGGCAACCGTGATCGGGCACGAGGTCGCGCACGCGGCGGCTCATCATGGAGCGGAGCGCATGAGCCAGGCGGTCCTGCTCCAGTCGGGCGGAGAGGTTTTGGGGGTGGGAATGGCGGGCGCGGATTCACGCGCGCAAGCTGTGGCAAGCACCTTGTATGGATTGGGATCTCAATTGGGCATTGCCTTGCCGCACAGCCGAAAGCAGGAATCCGAAGCCGACCAGATCGGGCTGATCTACATGGCCCGCGCCGGATATGATCCGCAGGAGTCCATCGCGTTCTGGGAACGATTCGCGGATTTCAACCGGCGCTCGGGCGGAGCGACTCCCTGGTTTCTCCGCACGCATCCGCTCGATGAAACCCGGGTGCAACAGCTCAAGACCTGGCTCCCCCAGGCCCAGCAGGAATATCGAACCGCGAAAGGCGGGGTGGCGCCCCGATAATCCCCCATTCCAGCGACTTGATTACTCGGGGATTATGGGTTTTTATTAAGGCATGACCGAATCTGCCAGGAAACCCCGCATTCTCATCATCGAGGACGATGACTGGCAGTATGAGATCTATGAGGAGGCATTGTCTGAATACGACTTGGCGCGAGTGAAAACTTGCGGTGAGGTCATGCCCTCACTGAGCAAGAGACCGCCCGATTTGATCATCCTGGATCATATCTTATCGAAAGGCGAACTGGGTTTGGATTATCTTCCCTTGTTTCGCGACCTCCTGCCGTTTGTGCCTGTCGTGGTGGTCTCAGGCGCGCTCGAGGTCCACCAACAGATCGAGGTGCTGCAAGGACCGCGCCGCGCCCATTATTGCCTGACCAAGCCGGTTGACATGGATGACCTGCGCCGCACGGTGGCCATTGCGCTTCAGGAATGCGGAGAAGCGGAGGTGGTGCGCCAGTTCGAAGCCCTGGAACGGGCAAAGCGCGTCGATGCCGAGGCCCTCTTCAGCCGGTCTTCCGACCGGCTCAGCCGGCAAAATGAAATCCTCAAAATCCTCCGGAGAACCACCGGTCGCCCCAATATTTCCGCCCTGGCCCGGCAATTTCGCGTGGCCCGACGCACGATCATCCGGGATTTGCTCGAACTTATCCGCCGCGGTCAGGTGGATCCCAACGTTTACCCTCAGGACGAGGATGCCATCGATGATCCTGAAAACCCATGAGGTAATCCTATGAATACCATCCCTTCTCCCGAAGCTGAGCAGAATCCACAGTCGGTTCCGCCCGCAGCCGTTGAGCCTGAGACGCCAAAATCCGCCTTTGCTCCCATCCGGCTTGGAAAAATCCTGGTCCCGGTTGACTTCTCTGATCCGTCCCGCAAAGCCTTGAAGTACGCCACCGCGTTTGCCGCGCACTTTCGTGCGTCCGTGATTCTTCTGCATGTGGTCGAGTTTAACTTTGTGGGATCAGATTTCGGGCTGGTTGAGTTGTCACAAGTCGAGACCGACATGAGGGAAAGCGCCGCCCAACGAATCGGCGAATGGCTCAAGGAGGAAGTGGGAGCCGGTTTGAGCGCCGAATCCATGGTTCGCTGTGGCCGGCCCTATCTTGAAATCATCGACACGGCGAAGGAAAGCGAAGTCGACATGATTCTGATTGCGGCTCATGGCCATTCGAGCCTGGCGCATATCTTGCTGGGCAGCACGGTGGAGCGTGTGGTTCGTCATGCGCCTTGTCCGGTGCTGGTTCTCCGGCCTGTGCAGCACGAATTTGTCTGAGTGCTGGCACTCAATATGGGGGATGCCTGAAGACCGTTTGTTGTTGTGATTCAAAGTGGGATACCTCCCGGTGGTGGCGGGTTGGCCTGAGTGCTTTGGGCATGGGATTGCTGGCGATCCTGGGGTTCATGTCCGTGGGATGGGGGGCTGAGCCGGAGGACAAAGCCGGTGTCCTGCGCACGGTGTCGGAGGTCAAGAGACTGTCGCGGGAACAGGCGATCCGGTCGCAACCTGTGCGTGTGAACGCCATGGTCACGCACTGGAATCCGATGACCCTTGATCTGTTCGTGCAGGACGAGACGGACGGCATTTTTGTGGCGGCCTTGACGCCGCTCATGCCGGTGGCGGTGGGGGAATGGATGGAGATCGAGGGTGTCACCTCGCCCGGGGCCTATAACCGCGTGATCTCGCGGCCGGTGTTTCGGACATCAACCCGATCCCAGGCCGCCTTGTCGCCGAAAATCACCGGACTGGACGAGATCCTGAGCGGACGCGATGACGCCCGATGGCTGGAGGTCCATGGCGTGATCCAATGGGCGGTTGTCGAAGGCGGCTCGCTCATCTGCTGGTTGCGATCGAGCGGGCAGAAAGTCGAAATCCGCTTTGCGCGGATTCCTCCTGATTTAAAGCCGGTTAATCTATTAGATGCGGAAGTCCGGGTGCGGGCGGTATGTTCAACTACGATGCAGGCCAGTGGAGAACTGGAGGGGGTGATCTTGCTGGCGAACGATTTTCGCGACCTAACCATCTTAATGCAACCCACCGAACCTCGCTTGTCACGAGTGTCCCGACAACCTGTGGCCAGTTTGCTGGCGCTCAGAACCAATCAATTTCCGGACCACGCGGTCTGCGTTCGGGGCCGTTTGGAACCGGCCCTTGAAGAGGGGTGCTGGCGTCTGACGGACTCGACGGGACAGATCCTGGTTGCCACAAATGCGATGCATCGCGCGCGAATGGGCTTTGAAACCGAGGTGGCAGGTTTTTTAGGGTGGCTGGAGTCGCGTCCCGTCCTGGAAGATGCCATCTTGCGCCAGTATGCGACTCTCGAGGGGGGCGCGGCCCAGGAAGTTCAAGTCATTACCGATATGGAAACCCTGAGGACATTGCCGCCTGATGAGGCGGAACGCGCCTGGCCGGTGTATCTTCGGGGCATCGTGACGGTGGTGGATCCCGCGGAGGAGCAGTTTTGTCTTCAGGATGCTTCCGGAGGGGGGTTCATTGTGTTGCCGAGAGAGCATTCGGCGATCGCAGCGGGCCAGGAAGTGGAGGTGGAAGGCTTCACAAGCCGGGGGACCTTTTTACCGGCCGTGGTCCAAACGAGTGTCAAGGTCTTGGGGCAAGGAGTTCTTCCCGACCCCATCTTTTTAACCCATGGAGATTTGCTGTCGGGAGTTTACGACGGGCAGTGGATCGCGGTGGAAGGCATTGTCCGGCGGGTCTGGGAGGATCCCCACTATCTTTGGATCAGACTCGGGGTCAGCGATAAGAGGGTTGATGCGCGGATGCCCGGCGGTCGAGCCTCGGGAGACACGGCTGGATGGCTCGATGCGAAGGTCCGGATTACGGGGACCTTGGATGTTGAGCCGAACGTCCGCCGTCAACCGGCTCGATTTCAACTGCTGGTTCCCGGGATACAACAGATCACTAACGTGCGTCCCTCGCCATCGACTGAACCGCCTTTACGCAAGATTCAGGGACTCATGGAAACGGCTCAAACCACTCGGTATGGGCATAGGTTCCGCGTGCGAGGAGTGGTGACCGGTGTCTTGGAAGAGCTGGGGATTTTGATACGGGATGAATCTGCCAGCATCTGCGTGAAAACGGCCGATCGGTTCCCCAAGGGAATCAGCGTAGGTGAGGAAGTGGAAGTCGTCGGTTTTCCGGGCAGAGGAGACTACTCCGAGAGGATCGAGGATGCCACGATTCGGAAACTCAGGGTAGCCGCTGTTCCACTCCCCAAGCGGACATCGGCGGCGTCGGCGGCGGGCGGACATCACGATTTTGAGCTCATCCAGGTGGAAGGGGTTGTGGTGAGCGATTATCCGCGAGACGGGGGCCGGGTGATCATCCTGCAATCCGGAGATCAATTGTTCGAAGCCTGGCATGCGGGTCCGCTGACCGGGTCGTCCGGGCGGGATATTTCGCGAGGTTTCCTGATGAAGCTGACCGGAATTTGCCTGACCGAAGTGGACACTTTGGGCGAGCCGCGCGGATTCCGTTTGCTATTGAGATCTCCCGACGATTGGGTGGTGCTCAGGCGGCCATCCTGGTGGACCGCAGGTCGAATTCTATGGCTCCTGGGGATAGCTGTGGGGATGTCTTTGGCCGCATTGGCCTGGGTGGCGGCCCTTCGGCGCCAGGTCCGCGAACGCACTGCGGAAACACAGAATGCACTGGCCTTTCTGGAGACTTCGATTGCCGAGTCGCCTTCGGGCGTGCTGATTGCGGATGCTCCCGGGGTTCACGTCCGGTGGGCCAATCCCGCCGCCCTGACCATGCTGGGAGAGTCGGGGGGGGCGCCCGCAGAAAACAAACTCGACCGTCACATCAGCCAATGGCAAATCCTTCGGTCTGACGCGTCGCCTTACGCGGCCGCGGATGTGCCGCTTGCCCGGGCGATTCGGACGGGTGAGGTGACGCGCAACGAGGAGTTTGTCATTCGAAACGCTCAGGGTGAAAACCGTTGGTTTACAGCGAATGCCGCTCCGATCCGGGATCGCGAGGGTTGCATCACGGCGGGGATTATGGTTTTTCACGACGTCACGGATCACAAGCGTGCCGAGCAGGACAAGGAAAAGCTGCAAGCCCAGCTGCTGCAATCGCAGAAGATCGAGTCTGTCGGCCGGCTCGCGGGCGGTGTAGCCCACGATTTTAACAATATGCTGCAGGCAATTCTTGGCAACGCGGCTCTTGCGATGGAACAGGTTCCGGCTGGCAGCCAGCTGCACGAGGACCTCATCGAGATCCAGAAAGCCGCCGAGCGATCTGCCGATCTGACCCGCCAACTGCTCGCCTTTGCCAGAAAACAAACCGCCAGTCCCAAAATCCTGGATCTGAACCAAACCATTGCCGGTACTCTGAAGATGCTTCAACGTCTGATTGGCGAGAATATTGAACTCGTGTGGTGTCCCGGACCCGGTCTCTGGCCTGTTTTTATGGACTCGACCCAGCTCGACCAGGTTCTGGCCAATCTGATCGTCAACGCTCGCGACGCCATAACGGGCGTGGGCAAGGTGACCATGCAGACCGCCAATGTGACGTTCGACAGCGCTTACGCTCAAACCCATGCGGATTGTCAGGCGGGAGACTACGTCATGTTGGCGATCAGCGATTCGGGGGCGGGGATGGACAAGGACGTCCTGGCTCATTTGTTCGAGCCGTTTTTCACCACAAAGGGCGTGAAGCGAGGAACCGGTCTTGGCTTGGCCACGGTTTACGGAGTGGTAAAACAGAATGGAGGCATGATCAGTGTCTATAGCGAGGTCGGTCGGGGGACGACGTTCAAGGTCTACCTCCCCCGGATCGAGGCCGAAGCCGTGGTTTACCCGCCGAACAAAGAACAACGGGATCTTCGAGGGACCGAAACGGTCCTGCTGGTGGAGGACGAGGAACAGATCCTGAAACTCGGCCAGCGGGTTCTGCTCCAGCAGGGCTACAAGGTGCTCGCCGCTCACTCGCCCGAGGAAGCGCTCTCGCTGGTGGAACAGTATCCCGAGCCGATTGATCTGATGATCACCGACGTCATCATGCCCGGGATGAACGGCAAGGAGCTTCATGAAAAGATGGTTGCCACGAGGGCGTCCGCCATGAAATGCCTTTTCATGTCGGGCTACACCGCAAATGTCATCGCCCACCACGGCGTGTTGGACGATGGAGTGTTCTTTCTGCAAAAGCCCTTTACTGTGCAGACCCTGGCGGAAAAGGTGCGCGATGTCCTGGATGCGACATGATATGAGTTAACAATTCCGGATGTGTTGATCGAGTGTTAACCGGCGGGGGGGCTCATGGGGTGGCGGCGTGTTGGGAGGTTTTTTCAATCGGAAAGCGATCGATGTCGAGCATCAGCGGAGCGCGATAGAATCGGACGCCGGCGAACGAGGAAAACGGGCTGCCGGTTCCTGCGAGGAATTGTCCGTCCGGCGAGAACACGAGATTCCTCAGGCCGCCTCCCAGGCGTCGCACGGTCAACAATTCCTGCTGGGTGGCGACGTTCCAGAGCTTCAGGGTGCTGTCGTCACTCGCGCTGGCGAGGGTTTTGCCGTCAGGGGAAAAAGCCACGGACCAAACCGTTTGTTTGTGGCCGATGCACGAACCGATCAGCTTGCCTGTGGCGGTATCGTAAAGTCGGATGGCATTCTCCGGATCGCTGAGATCGCCCGTTCCGGCGAGGATGGCGCCATCGGGCGAGAGCGCCGTCACGAGGACGGTGGTTCCCAGGGCCCAGTTGGTTTTTAAAGATCGGCTGGGCACATCCCAGAATTGGACCTCGTTTGTGCCGGACCAGGCGGCCAGGAGGCGGCCGTTGGCGGAAAACAACGGGCGTTGGGCCTGCAGGTTCAGCACTTGGTGGGTCTCAGGGGCCAGGCGCACCCATCGCAACTGGTCTCTCCGGCCAACGATCAGGTTCCGGCCATCGGGCGAGAGCGCCAGGGAGTCGATATGACCATCGATGATCTTGGTGATCGTGGACGATCCCGTCTGAGTGTTCCAAATCCTGACGCTGCCATCGTTTAGGCCGAACGCCAGTGTGCTCAGGTCGTGGCTGATGTTTGCCGGAGTCGGGGGGCCGAACCACCAGCCGCCTCCGGCTTGATTCGGGGGTTTCGAATCCCTCGGGCCCGGTTCCCTGGGGCCAGGGCTGCGGTCGGGGCCTCGCGGGTCTCTTCCGGGAGGCGGGAATAGCCTGGAGCCGAAAGAGGGATCGTCGGCGGCAAACCGCGCTTCCGGGGCACGAGTGGCCACGTTAATCAACGACACACCGCCCGTTCGACTCATGGCGGCCAGGACCCGGCTGTCAGAGGAAAAGGCGAGCGGTTCCCAATGCCCCGGCAAAACATCGTCCATGGGCGGTCGCTCAATCGCCCATAATTTCACACCTCCATCCTTGGCGCCGCTGACCAGGCTCTGACCGTCGGCGGAAAAGGCCGTGGTCCAGACTTCGTTCAAATGCCCCTGAAAAGTGGCGCGTCGTTTGCGTTCGGCGAAATTCCACAAGCGGATTGAGTAGTCGAAACTGGCGGTCGCCAGGGTGCGGCCGTCCGGCGAGAAAGTCAGGCTCGAGATGATCCCGGTGTGTTCAATCTGATCGGGGCTTTCCGGGATGGTGGCAATTTCCTGGCCGGTGGAGGTGTCCCATACGCTCAACACGAATACGCCGCGTTCCGATAGGGCGTTTCGGGCGGCGACGATTGATCGGCCGTCCGGGGAAAAGGCCAGTCCACGATCGGCTCTGAACCACGGGCCTCCCGGAAAGAGGTTGGTGCTTCCCTCCAGCAACACATCATTTTGCGCCGGATTCAAGGACCAGAGACGGATGCCATCGTCAGTGCCCGTTGCAAGGGTTTGGCCGTTGGGGGAAAAAGCCAGAGGCCCAAAAGCCCTTTCCAGCCCTCGCACTTCTTTCCAGGCGCCGGTATTCCAGATCCGGACGCTGCCCGGCCCCCGTCGGCGCGCCTCTGTGGCGAGGAGAGTGCCGTCGCTTGAGAGGGCGATGGCCCCGGCGCCGCCAGCGAGTGTGGTGTGTTCCGTCCAATCGGCGGTGTTCCAAACGCGAACGACCGGACCGCCGGCGGTGACCAGTTTTTCGCCATCGGGCAGAAAGGCGGCCGAGGTGGTTCCGTGGGGCAGGGTGGTTACCAGTGTCTGATTCGAGACCTTGTAGATTCGGGTTTGATTCCGTGAGCCCACCGCCAAAAGCTCGCCCTCAGGCGAAAGGGCGACGCATTGGACCGGTTCCCGTTGGTCGGGAAAGGCGGTGTGTTCATCCCCTCGGGAGACTTGCCAGAGATAGCGCCACTCGAATCCCCGCAGATCGGGTTCGCCAGTCTGGGGCCGGTGTTTGTGGAGCAACTGGACGGCGCGACCGTAGTTGCCGGCGGCCAGCGATTGCTGGGCAAGGTTGATGTCCGCGACGTATTCGTTGAGTCGGGCGGAGGCCTTGTCTTGTTCCGCCTGTTGTTTGGCGATGAGGGCGCGTTGCTCGGCCCGTGTGGCCAGGATTGCTTGCCAGGAACTGATGCCCGCTCCCGCCACCAGGACGGCCGCGATTCCAGCGGTGGCGGCAAACGCGCCGCGATGGCGTCGCAGCAGTTTTTGGAGCCGATAGAGATTGCTGGGCGGCCGGGCCATGACCGGTTCGTTACTGAGGTAACGCTGGATATCGGTGGCCAGGGCGTTGGCGGTCTCGTAACGGCGACTCCGGTCTTTTTCGAGACACTTCATCACGATCCAATCCAGATCGCCCCGGACCAGGTGGATCAGGCGTCCGGCATCGGTCCGCCGCTGCTGCGCGGTCGTATTCAGCTCGGCATGGGTCAATGTCGCCAGGCGGGTGGAAGGGCGCGCGGGTTCCTGTTCCCGGATTGTGCGGCGGCATTCGTCCAGGCCGGCGCGGGCGAGATCTCTGGCGTCGAATGGAGTCCGGCCGGTCAATAGTTCATATAACAGGACGCCCAGCGCGTAAATATCGCTGCGGGTGTCGATGTCCAATCCGCTCATTTCGGCCTGCTCGGGGCTCATGTAAGCCGGGGTTCCGATGAAAGCCTGGAATTCAGTGAAGAGGGTTTTATCCGTCAGCCGTTGTTCAGTGGCTTTGGCGATGCCGAAATCGATGACTTTGGGCACCGGCGTGCCATCGTGGAGGGTGACCAGGATATTGGAGGGCTTGATGTCGCGATGGATGATCCCTTTTTGGTGGGCGTGCTGGATGGCATGGCACACCTGGACAAAGAGATCCAGGCGCTGGTCGGCCGAGAGATTGTTCTGGTCGCAGTAATCCGTGATCCGAATGCCGCGGACCAGTTCCATGACAAAAAACGGCCGGCCCGTTTCCGTGGCGCCGGCATCGAAGACGCGGGCGATATGGGGATGATCCATCAGGGCCAGCGCCTGGCGCTCCGCCTCGAAACGGGCAATGATGCTCCGGGTGTCCATCCCCAGCTTGATGACTTTCAAGGCCACCCGGCGGCGCACCGGTTCCTCCTGTTCGGCCATGTAAACCACACCGCAACCGCCTTCTCCGATTTTCTGAAGGAGCTTGTAGCGCCCGATTTTTTCTCCCGGCATTTCCGAGGGGCAGATGATCCCGCCGGGAACGTGCACCGTTTTCTCCAGAGCCGGCGTCGAAGACGATGGATGGGCCAAAGCCGGCGTTTCCAAAAACTGGCCTAATCCTTGATGTTCACTCAGGAGATCCTCAATGCGCTGGCGGAGATCGCGATCCTCACCGCACATGGCATCCAGGAAGGCCGTTCGCTCGGCGGGAGCTTTTTCTATGGCGCCCAGGAAAAGGTCGCGTTCGCGTCGGTCGGATGAGATGTCGGAGTCAGCACTCATGAATCGCCATTTAGAATAGCGCAACAACCCGGCGTTGTCCGCCATTCAATTCCTAAGCAAGACGGCACAGACGGATTGGGGATTGAATTGAAGCGATAATGTTCATTGGCCGTGGGTTGCACTCCAAGGCTCAAAGCGCTTTCCCTCGATTGTGCTCCGGCCGAAATCCTCGCCACGGAGCGCGGCCCATTACACGGTCTGAGCTGGAAGTTCAGGGGGGCGCCAGAAGACGTTCCACGACATCGGCCGCGGTGTAGGTGTCACATCCCGGCTTGAGAAACTCGGCGACGCTGGCCCAGTCGTCCCCGGCCGTCAGCAAAGGGAGTTCGGGTGTTGATCCGGATCGGAGTTGGCCCAGGCCGACAGTGGCGGGCAGGCCATTGCAAATGCACTTGCGGCCGACTGTGTCCTCGAGAATTCCGCCTTTGCGCAGGAAAACATCGACCGGTTCGGCGGGGCAACGATAACCCACAGTTCCGTCGGGTTTGCGATACAGGCGCCGCAAATATCCCAGATCGCAAACCCGGTGGCGGGTGTCATAGGCCGATTTCTCGGAAAGGGTGTTCTCGAGGGGGGCGATTTTGAATGGAAATCCCGCGGGGGATGCCAGTGGATCGGCGAACGATCGGGCCTGGCCGGATCGGCTTTGTTTGAGGGCCTGCTGTTTGAGTTCCGGGGAAATGCCGGATTCCTCGCAGAAAGCGAAAGCGGTTCCCACTTGCACGCCGGCGGCGCCCTGAGCGAGGGCTTCGGCCAGTTTGCCCGGCCGGCCATAGGAACCCGCCAGCCAGAAGGGCAAACCTAACGCCTGGATTTTATCGAGTTCAGGCACGTCGCGAACGCCGTAGACAGGTTCACCCAGTGAACTCAGATGCAACGGGCCACGGGGAGGGGCGTTGTGCCCGCCTGCCGACGGTCCTTCCACCACAAAGCCATCCACGCGTCCGTTGGATTTGCGCGCCAAGGCAATGGCGAGCGTGGCCGAGGAAACGATGGCCAGGAAGAGGGGGCGCTTGAGCGGGGACGGCTTGCCGCTGGCAAAGGCCACGGGATCAAAGCTCGATGTAAACTCTCCACTGGCCGCGTCCGCGACGTCGATGGGCAGGTCGGCGGGCAGGCCCTCGGCAAGCCGGTCCAGCACCCCAGGAATCGCCCGCGGAATGCCGGCTCCCATCAACACGTAATCCACCCCCGCCAACATGGCGCCATACAAGGAATAAAGGGTGGGCAGTTGGATCTTCTCCAGATAGTTGATTCCCACCACACCGGAGTGACCTTCCTTGGCCAGGAACACTTCGACAAAATTGGCCAGAACCGTCAGATCCACCAGTGACGACCGGGGATGGAGCGTCGGCATTGGAATCGTCTTAAAAGGAACGTTCGGCGCCTTGCCTCCCTCGATGAAATATTCGGCCAGGATACGATCGGAAATGCTCGGATACGGGAATTGGCTGATGGCGCGACGCAGATGTCCCTCCGGATCCCCCTGTTGGAGGCGGCGGGCCAAAACCACCGCCAGCGCTGTTCCCGATACAACGCCAAGCTGGCCCAACCGGGATACCGCGCGCGCCAGCATCCAACCGGATACGGCCACGCCCATTCCGCCCTGTATGATCCGAGGGTTCAACATGATATGGCTGATCAGCGCTGTACCGCCCGCGCAAAGACGACGCGGCAGGATTGTCAGGAACCTACCGCGGGATTTGGCCTGAAGAAGCCCGCAAGTCAGTCCGTCGGAAGCCGACGCGTTGTTCATTTCTACACGAACTCCGGAAACATGCAAAGCAATAAGCTGGGGGAAACCGTGGATCGAAAGACATTGATTGCAGCTGTGGATGGTCTTGAGGCAAGCACTCGATCAGAAGCCGGAACTGTTGATGGCTGTCGGAGGATTCGACGCGCTACGGAAGTGGCTTGAGCCGGATATTTTTAAACTCGCACCACATGGGTTGGCCGGCATGCAGTTGCAGGCCGATGATGCCCTCGGTTGGGGCGAGGTCGGGCTGTTTGTCCACAAAATCGATGACCTGGAGACCGTTGATGAAATGCCTCAGATGGTTGCCCTGGGCGATGATCACGTATTCGTTCCAGTCATCGAGTTGAAATGCGGTTTTGTAGTCTTCAGCAGAACAAAGAGTTCCGACGACCGTCTTCTGTCCATTTTCCCAGACGACCTTCTCTCCGACCAGGCACATGCGGCCGCGCTTGCCACCTTCGTCGTAAATGAATCCGGCGACGTTGGGGAGGCTTATACTGTTTCGGACTTCCGCCTGATAACCCATGACGCCCCATCGGTTTGCATCGCTATTTTTGAAAGGTTTGCGCTTGCTGCGGTATTGGATTCCCGAGTTGTTGACGGTGCTGCATCGGAAAGAAAGACGCAGATCGAAGTCCTTAACGACGCCGTCTTTCCAGATTAGAAAGGTATTGCCTTTAGCGGGATTTTCCGTGGTTGTGGCGCCCCGAATCACCTGGTTCTGGACCGACCACAGCCGGAGATCGCCTTCCCAGCCGGACAAATCGCGGCCATTAAAGATGGATGTCATGCCCGGAGGTTCGGGGGGCGCAACGGCTTTAGGTTTTTCTTGTGCCGGCGCCGGGGAGGGGAGGGCCAGCGCGCTAATGAACGCCAGGAGAATCAGGGACCGAAAAAGAAAGCCAGCTTTGGATGGTTGGGTTAGAGCCATGTCGCACTCTAATCTGGGGAGCCGCGCCGTCAAGGCCCGGGTTGGCATGGGTCGAGTTCTTGGCGAACTCCGGCGGATGGCGGGGCTTATTGGGAAGCGCGGGATGGGGGGCAGTTTGCGCTTGGAGCGGCTTGGCGTACGTGTAGGATGCTGGACGTATGCGTGTGCTGGTGGTTGAGGATGAGCAGAAAACCTCGGCGTTCATCCGCAAGGCCCTTCAAGCGGAGGATTTCGCCGTGGACGTGCTCAAGAATGGGGATGAGGTGCTGAGCGCGGTGGAGAAAACCCCTTTCGACGCCGTGGTGCTGGACATCATGCTGCCGGGCCGGGATGGAATCAGCATCGTGCGGCAGATGCGTGAACGCGGGCTGCATACTCCGGTGCTGCTGTTAACGGCTCGAGGCGCGGTGAATGAACGCGTGGAAGGATTGAACGCCGGTGCGGACGATTACCTCGGCAAACCGTTCGCGTTGGCGGAGTTGATTGCCCGCATTCGCGCCCTGGCCCGGCGGAGCGGCGAACCCAGAGCGGTGGTGTTGCGAGTGGGCGATCTCACCCTGGATACAGTCTCCCGCGAAGTTCGCCGTGGCGATCGGGCAATCGACCTGTCGTCCCGCGAGTTCAGGCTCTTGGAGTTTTTGATGCGATCGCCCGGCCGGCCCCGCGGACGCATGGCGATTGTCGAGAGCGTTTGGGATTATGATTTCGATCCTGGAACGAACCTGGTCGACGTTTATATCATGCGGCTGCGGGAGAAGATCGACACCAAGTCCGAGCTGAAATTGCTGCACACGATCCGGGGCGTGGGTTATCTGATCAAGGCTCCATGAGCATCAGCAACCGCATCATTCTTTGGTTTTCGGCCATTCTGGTCTTTTCCCTGGCGCTGATGGCCGCCGTGTTTCATTACGAGTTGCGGGAAACCCGGCAACGCATGCGCAGCGGCTTGCCCTTGGATTCCGCTTTGGAGGAGACGGGCGAGTTCCTGCTTTACTATGGTTTGCCGGCTTCGCTGCTTTTGCTGCTGGGGGGCGGGTGGATGCTCCGGCGTTCTTTACGCCCCATCCTGCGCCTGACCGAAGTGGCCGAAAACCTTCATCTCAATCGCCTGGACCAGCGTCTGCCACCCGTGGGAACGGGTGACGAGATTGACCGGCTCATCGAGGTCTTCAATGCCATGACGGCCCGCCTGCAGGCATCGTTTGAACAGGCCCGCGATTTCACGCTGCATGCCTCGCACGAACTGAAAACCCCGCTCACCATCATGCAAGGGGAATTGGAAACCGCCATGGCCTCCGATACCCTGACGAAGACGCAGCGGGAAACGTTGGGCAGCCTGCTCGACGAGGTCCAGCGCCTGACCCACATTGTCGAGAGTCTAACGTTTCTGGCCAAGGCCGACGCGGGTTTGCTCCCCCTCGCCAGCGATCCGGTGCGATTGGATGAACTGGTCCGGGAAAGTTATGCCGACGCCCAAGTGCTTGCCCGCCCAAGAATGATCTCCGTTGCCCTCACGGCCTGCGAGGAAGTGAGTGTCCGGGGCGATCGGCATCGGCTTCGGCAGCTGCTGTTAAACCTGATGGATAATGCGGTTAAGTACAACGAGCTGCGCGGGCGGGTGGACATAGCCCTGAGACACGACGGCGATGCCGCACAACTGACCATTGCGAATACTGGCCCCGGGATCGCTTCCGAGAAACTGCTGCATGTTTTCGACCGTTTTTTTCGAGGAGATCCCGCCCACGGGAGTGCGGTCGAAGGCTGCGGTCTTGGGTTGGCCATCGCTCAATGGGTTGTCGAAGCTCATGGCGGGACCATTGAGTTTGCCTCTCAACCCGGTCAGCTTACGACCGTGCGCGTGCGCTTGCCGGCTCACGCTTGACCGAAGATGATTCGGAATCCGAAAGCTTTGGACAATTTCGGATTCAGTTCCCTGGCTTATCCTTGGCTAGAACGACGTACTTTTCCGCGTTCCAAGGAAGGCCAACCGGAGCCACATACTGGAGCCGGAACCCCTGCCGTTCGGCCTCATGGAAGAACTCGATGCGCGAGGGATGGTTCCGGTAGTTGGACTTGCGTCCTTTGAGTCTTTTCAGACACTGGCGCAGCGGCCCGAAAGACCGATAATCGAAAAAGGAAACGATCAGGTCTTTCCGGACGATTCGATAAAGTTCCTTGAGGACCAACGCTCTTTCGGACGCGGACTCCAAATGATGAAGCAGCCGGTTGCAGAAGACCCGATCGACCGAGTTATCCTGCAGCGGCAGAGACGAGGCGTCCGCCTGGATGAATCGGCACGTTCCACTGAGTTGCCGATTGCGCTCGCGGGAATAGGCCATCATTTCCGCCGAGACATCAGCCTCTATCACCACATCACTGTGCCGATCCAAGAGGTCCAAAAAACGGCCGGCCCCACAGGGGACATCCAGGATTGAGCCGCTGCGTCCCAGTCGCGACAGGATCCCCGCCAGCGCTTTGCGTTCGGAGGTGTTGATACGTTTGCGCGAGCCATGCTCAAAACGCAGCGCGTAACGTTCGGCTTTCAGCCTGGACGCAAATCGCGAACGATATTCTTCGATACCCGGCTCGTTGCGGGCGGGGTGGTCCGGTGAGGCTCCACGTTCCTCCCTCGCGCCTCGAGGGAAATTCTGCAATACATACGTTGCACGGTCGTTCATGACATCTGGATATTCCTGGTTTTCACTCTTGAACATTGATCGTTCGCCATCAATTCAACTCCAATGAAACCAGAGGACCGTGATTTGATTCTGAACCGAAGATGACAATTCGTTCATCAACCTTGAGTTTTTCCGAACGCTCCAACTGTCCCCGCAACAGCATGGGTTGCGTTCGGCGGGTATCATCCTCAAAATGAAGGAGCAGCAGGCGGGGGGAGGTGACGAGGGCCAGCATCCGCATTGCTCTTGGTGCCCGTCCTCATCAAGTGACTCGGATGGTCGCATTGTATGGAATTGACGGAGCCGGGCCCCTGTGGTACGTCAGCGGTCAAATCCATGAAAACCATCATTGGCCAAATCAGTGCGATCGTCTGTTTGTCAGCTTGGGCCCTGTCTTCGGCAGACGTTCAGTCCAAGGACTACACCCAGGAAACCACGGCGGAGCGCGATGCGCGCATGGCGTGGTTTCGCGAGGCCCGGTTCGGGATGTTCATTCACTGGGGGGTGTATTCGGTGCCGGCCGGCGAGTGGAAAACCAATCGCAATTATGGCGAGTGGTTCCTCGAAGAGACCAAAATGCCTGTCAGTGAATATGAGAAGTATGCGGCGCAATTCAACCCGGTGAAATTCGACGCCCGGGCTTGGGCTCGCATGGCCAAGGAGGCGGGCATGAAATACATGGTGATTACCAGCAAGCATCATGATGGCTTCGGGCTATTCCGCTCGCAGTTGACCGACTGGTGCATCAAAAGCACCCCGTTCCAGCGGGATCCGCTCAAGGAACTTGCCGAGGCCTGCAAAGCCGAGGGCATCGTCTTCTGTTTTTATCATTCGATCATGGACTGGCATCACCCGGACTGGGGGACGCGCCGCGCCTGGCACGACCAAGCGCCCTCCACGCCGCCGAACATGGACCGGTATGTTGAATTCATGAAAGGCCAGTTGAAGGAACTGATCACCGGTTACGGGCCTTTGGGCATTCTGTGGTTTGACGGCGAATGGGAGAGCCCCTGGACTCACGAGCGGGGTGTGGATCTTTATAATTACGTTCGGGGACTTCAGCCGAACATTATTGTAAACAACCGGGTGGGCAAAGGCCGTTCCGGCATGCAAGGCATGGACCAAGGCAAAGGCGTCGGGGATTATGGGACGCCAGAGCAGGAGATCCCGCCGACAGGCTTTGGTCCGGGCGTGGATTGGGAGTCCTGCATGACGATGAACAACCACTGGGGCTACAACAAACATGATCAGAATTGGAAGCCGACCCAGACGCTGCTCCGCAATCTCATCGACTGCGCCAGCAAAGGGGGCAATTACCTTCTCAACATTGGCCCGACGAGCGAGGGGTTGTTCCCCGAGGCGAGTGTCCAACGGTTGACCGAAATGGGAGCGTGGATGAAGGTCAATAGCGAAGCCATCTACGGCACCACCGCGAGTCCCTTCAAGAAACTGACCTGGGGAAAAGCAACGCAGAAACCGGGGAAGCTCTACCTGCATGTTTTCGACTGGCCCGAGTCGGGTTCTCTCGTGGTGCCGATCGCCAATCCGCTCAACCGGGCCTACTTGTTGGCGGCTCGCAACCAGACCCTGCCCTCCAAGAAGACCGATGACGGTCTCGTCTTGCAGCTGCCGCGGACCATGCCGGATGCCAACGCCACTGTGGTGGTTCTCGAGATCACGGGCGCTCCGGACGTGCTCGCGACAAGCACCCATATCAAGCCTAACGCGGATGGCGCGATCGTGCTGAAGGCAGCCGATGCTGAACTGGTAGGGAGCCATATCCGGCTCGAATCCAAGGCCAATGGCCCGTCGAACATCGGATTTTGGACTGACGTCAGCGATTATGTTCAATGGCCTGTCCTGATTGCGAAGGCTGGCGCCTATGATGTCGAGGCGGAGTTTGCCTGCGATGACAGCTCAGCGGGCAGTGAATGCGCGCTCGTGGTCGGGACGGAGGAATTTATCACGACAGTCCCTTCCACGGGGGGCTGGAACGAGTTCAGAACCGAACAGCCGGGAACCATTCAGATCACGATCTCGGGGGCGACTACCATCGCAGTGAAGGCGAAGTCGAAGCCGGGATCCGGAGTGGTAAACCTCCGCCAGGTCATCCTGAGGCCGGCCCAGTAACGCCGCGGTCAAATCGGGTTTCGGGGTTTCTCGAGGCGCGGGGACGTCTCCGAAGTTGCATCCCAGCCCGCGAAAGTCGATCCCTTTTATCGAGGGACGGCATCTCTTTGCACGATCGCCTGAATTATGGCATCGGCCATGGCTTTCATTCCCCGATCGCCTGGATGAGCGCCCACCCCGGCATGGGTGAAGGATCGTTCCGACCGAGCGATATTGGCGGTCTCGCGCCCGAGCGGGCCGGCATTCACAAAGATGACGTCCGCTTCCTGGGCGGCCTGTTTGATCGCGTCGTCCTTCACCGGATCCGCCCAGAATGAACTGCGCACTACGATGAGGGGATGGCGTTTGGCGAGCAATCCACTCAAGATTCTCAGGACGCCGGTTTTGAATTGCGATCTTGCGTCCTCGGATTCCAGCGCGGGCACATTTTCACCGATCGCCAAAATCACGAGGTCGGGATCGAACGCGAAAAAATCCTTCATTTGTTCCTCCACATCATAGGTTGCATAGGAACGCTCGAAATCCGCAATGTTCTTGACCAGGATCCGAGGCTCGAAACCGGTATGCTGAGCGACGGCCGATGCGACGAGATGGACATAATCGTTGCCTTCGGAACTGGCGGCCATGCCCCAGTTCCCCGTCCAGCCGATGTCCGCTTTGGGGCCGTGCAAGGTGATGCTGTTGCCGAGGAACAGGATTTTGCGGACGGCTGAGGATTGGACTTCGGGCTCCGATGTCACGGGAAACATGGAGACTCGAAACTTGGCGCAGCCATACGGGATGAGAGTGACGGACTTGATCGGTTTCGATCGCGAGACTGGCAGAAGGGGCAGTCGGGGATTTTTGGGATTCGGGCGCCACGCTGTTTCGCATGCGTTGACGCGCAGTTTCAGCGGGGAGGCCAATGGCCAATCCCATTGGGGGGGCATGGGATTTCGCTCGACGGCCCATCCGGGCTCTTGGATGTCGAGGGCGTAGTTCCACCGGGCATTGGGATCAGGGGTGTTGGCATCGATCGTGTCGGGAATGGGGAGGGCGAACAGCAAAGGACCGTATGAAACGGAGGCATAAGGCGCCCCTCGAGTGCTGGTTTCGTCGGGAATTGCGACGCGTGTGACGCGGTGAGTTCCGTCGTAAGGGGGGCCGGATGCGGTGTCGCGTCCCTTTTGCACCCGAGGAGTCATCGGCAGTCGCAAGAGAATCCTGTCGCCTCCTTTCCAGGTTCGGTGGACCCGGACGAATCCCATAGGCCCATGTCCGACCGGGATAGGAGTTGTGTTCACGCTCAGAGACGGAGCCGTGCACCAGCCTGGGATGCGGAAGTCGATCGGGAACGCTGCTTCGCGAGCGGGTTGTACGGACATCTCGATGGTCTCGTTGAAGGGATAGTCGGTCTTGCAGTCGATGGTAATCGGCACGCGATCGGCCACCAGCGCGGTGATTTTGCAGGGGCCGTAGCAGGCGGCCGCAAGGCCGTTGTCATAGGTGCCCATCCACATGTGCGTGACGAACCAGGGCACAATGCGGTTGAGAGCGGCGGTGCAGCAGAGCGGGCTGTGTTTGCGCTGGTACGCGCCGCCAGAGGCCATCGGACCGTGAGGGAAGTCTGGGGAAAGGTTGGTGAACCGATTGGGGCTCTGGAAATAGACGTGGGTTTTGAAATCCCGTGAGACGGTTGCGGGTCCCGCGTTGAAGAAGGCTCGTTCGAGGCGGTCGCCCATCCGGCCTTCACCGGTCACGGCAAGCAGGCAGACCTGGCTCCACACGTAACCCGCGACATCGCAGGTTTCGCTGCCGCGAAACGCTCCGGTCGGACCATACCACTCGTCGGCGACCGGCACCCCGTAAGGCTGCATCGCCACCCGCTCGATCAGATCGTGCCAGCCGACGGCAGCCTTCAGGTATCGCACATCGCCTGTCCACAGGTATCCGACAAGCCAGGGCGTAGTGCTCTCGATGAATTCGACGACGTGTGCGTTGTCGACGGTGGAGCCCGGGTTCAAGTCGGGCGCCGTGCGGTAGCGGCTCAAATTCGGCAGAAGCGCGCCTCCTTCCTGTTTGAACATGGCGTCCAAGGCGGCGGCGATTCCGGTGTTGCCGCTCCAGCAGTAGGCATCAAAAGCGGGCCAGGGATTCGACAGGTTGCCCGTGATCCATCGGAGACCCTCCGGATCCGAGCCATAGGCTTTCTCGAGGGCTTCCAGGATGTGTCTGTCGCCGGATCCGGCGTAGTAACCGGACATGGCGCGTCCCAGCAATCCGCAGGCCCAAAGCGGCCAGCCTTCCAGGGCGGCCCGGACCGCTTTCCGATCGTCGGGAGAGTTGCGATCCAGCCACCAAAGAAAGAGAAAACCGTTGGTGTTCATGTGATCGGCTACCGCGTAAAGGCGTCTTTTCGCCTGTCCAATCAAGGATTCATCGTGCAAGGCGAAACCCAGGCGGGCCAGGCCGTCGAACCAGTAACCCCCTCCTTCGTAGGGCCAGCCACCCTTGTACCAGAAGAGCCCTTCACCGGTCATCTTGTGGTCTTGAGCCCAGGCCCGCTTGAACTCGTCGTCGTAATCGTCCATGTGGCCGGTGAATCCGTCCCGGGCGGCGAGACACCAGTCCCGCAACCAGCCGGCGGGCTCGACGGCGCCGGGAGGCAACGGGAGAAACGCCGGACGCGTGGGCGGCTCGAAGGGCCGCGCGTAATGAGCCCGATTCGGACGAGTCACGATCGGCGGCGTGGCGGCTGGGCAGGCGAGCCAGGATGAAGCCGTGATGATGACAACGAAGATCCATCGCAGAAAGGCGCTTTCGGTTTTCATGGTTTGATCCCCACAAGTTGCGCCTTTTGCCCGCCGAATTGAAGCCTGGATTCGGACTGCCTCGGTTTCGTGCCGTTTTGCTACATCGATTGGATTGTTACCAGCAGCTTCTGAATATCCTCGAGCCGGGTGTGAGGATTCATGAGGGCCATGCGCAAGTAACGCTTGCCCCCGAAAAAGGTGGAGGACAGATAGAAACTGCCTTGGGCATTCAAACGATCGCGAATCCGAAGTTGAAGGTCGTCGTCGCCCGCCCGGCGAAAACAGAGGATGTTGCTTTGCGGCTGCACGGCGCATTCAAAACCGGGCTGCCGTTGGATGTATTCGTAAGCCTGTTCCGCCAACTCATATTGACGTTCCACAAAGGCCCCCAGTCCGGCCTCGCCCAGCGCGCCCAGGACCATGAAGAATTTCAATCCCAAACCCGCCTTGGTGCATTCGATCGTGCGATGGGCAAAATCGACGCCCGGTCGCTCCTTGTCGTGAAACAGATAGCTGGCGTCCTGTTCAAAGGTCTGATCCAGAGTGCGGTGATCGCGGACCAGCAGGGCGGCGCATAAGACCGGTGTTTGAAGCATTTTATGGGCATCCCAGGTCAGGGAGTCCGCCAGTTCAATGCCTTTTAACCGGTATTGATGCTTGGGCGACAACAGGGCGCTGGCGCCATGGGCTCCATCCACGTGCAACCACAGGTGTTGCTGACGGCAAAACTCTCCGATTTCTTCCAGCGGATCGTAAATGCCCACCGCCGTGCTGCAGGCGCTGGCCACGAGCGCCATGGGTCTTTTGTCTTCCTGGCGGATTCGATCGTATGTCAGCGCGAGTTTCTCCGGAATGATTCTGCCAAGGGCATCCACCTCGAGATGGCGCACCGCGTTTTGGCCCAGGCCCAGGATCCCCGCCGCGCGTGCGATCGAATAATGAGCCCCAGCCGGAGCCAGCAAAACCAGGTTTTGCGGAATGCCGTGAGCCCACACGTCAGGCACGGCTCGATGGCGCGCGGCGAGCATCGCCGTCAAGTTGGCCAGCGATCCGCCATGCGTTAACACGCCTCCAGCATAGGATGGATCTCGCGCGCGTTTCTGGCGGTCGAAGGCCGCGGGCTGCCATCCTACCTTCTGCAACATCCAATTGAGCACCCAAAACTCGATGCTGGCCGCGCCCGGCCCCATCTCATAAATTGCCATGGCGTTGTTGGTCAGGCCGTCGATCAGGCTTCCCAGCGCCGCCGTGGGGCAAGGAACCGCCACCTGATGCGCCATATAGGCCGGGTGATGCAATCGAGTCGTGAACGTGAGATATCGGTCCAGGAATGCGGCCAACTCCGGACCTGTCAAACCGCCGTCCCGGGCATAGCGGTTCAAATCGAGTTTTTCGATGATTTGTTCCAGAGGCTCCTGGTTTATGACCCGGCCTTGGCCTGCCACAGACTCCTGGCAGTAGGCGGCCAGCGCCCGGGTGACAACTTCGCTATCGGCTAGAAAGGACATGGGATCCACTTGAGAGCGGATTATGTTGACAAAGCAACAGAGACGTCAACATCAGTTGGTTGACCTTGAACCGCAAATCAAACGACTGAACCGCGAATAGACGCCAATCAACGCCAGTAATGGCAGGCCAAAACCGAAGAACCTTAAGGGTGGGGAACATCGATGGAATGTCTGGGATTCAGCCCATCGGGCACCTCCTCTTTCATTCGCGGTTCTGTTTTTTTTGGAGCATCTTACGTGCGGTTTTGAGGTTGATCACTTCGCGACGAAATCTGGCCCCTGTAATTCCCTTCCAAGATGACGGCAGCCTGCCGAGGACTTTTCTCATGAAAGCCGCTTGCTCTCACCTTCGGCGGGAGGGTATAAGTATGGCAGAGCAAAAACGAAGAAAGAGATCGGTTATGTCGCTGGCAAAACCATATACCTCTGATCCCAAGCATCTCTTGGGCATCATTCTGGGCGGAGGTCAAGGGACCCGCCTTTTTCCCCTGACCTCGGAACGGGCCAAGCCCGCGGTGCCGCTGGCGGGGAAGTACCGCCTGGTGGACGTGCCGATTTCCAACTGCATCAACTCCGGGATCCAGCGGATCTATTTGCTGACGCAGTTTAATTCGGCCTCGCTGCATCGGCACATATCCCAGTCTTACAAATTTGACCATTTCACGAGCGGTTTTGTGGAAATCCTGGCCGCCGAGCAGACCCTGGCCAACACCTCGTGGTATCAAGGCACAGCCGATGCCGTGCGCAAGAACCTGATCCATTTTCTCAATAACGATTTCAAATACGCCATTATCCTTTGCGGGGATCAATTGTATCGGATGGATTACCGCCGCATTTTGGCCCAGCATGTGGAATCCTACTCGGACTTAACGGTGGCCACGTTACCGGTGACCCGCGAGGAGACAGGCGCATTGGGGATCATGCAGATTGATCAAGATCGGCGGATCAACCGGTTCGTCGAGAAACCGCAGGATCCGGCGGTGCTGGACAGTTTGCGGCTTCACGCGGAATGGTTTCCGCAATTGAACATCCAGGGCGAGGGCGAGTATTACCTGGCATCGATGGGCATCTATGTCTTCAACAGGGAAGTCTTAAAAACGTTGCTGGATAGTTCGATGGCGGATTTCGGGAAGCACATTATTCCGGCCTCGATCAACTCCTACCGGGTTGGGGCTTACGTTTTTCAGGGATATTGGGAGGATATCGGGACGATCCGTAACTTTTTTGAGGCTAACCTGGATTTGACGGCGGAATTGCCGAGGTTCAATTTCTTCGACATGACCGCCCCGATTTACTCCCGTCCCCGCTTTCTGCCGCCTTCCAAGATTAATGGCGCTCAGATCGATCATGCGATCATTTCCGAAGGGTGCATCATCAATCACGCCACGATTTCGAACAGCATTGTCGGGCTGCGTTCGCTGGTGGACCGGGGAAGCCGGTTAAGCCGGACGGTTTTGATGGGGAGCGATTATTACGAGTCTGAGGACTCCATTCTGCAAAATGAAGCCTCCGGCCGGCCGCGCATGGGGGTGGGATGCAACACTCAGATCGAGAATACCATTATCGACAAGAACGCCCGGATTGGCAACAATTGCACCATTACGCCGACGGGCAAGCCGGAGTCCTTTGATCATCCCATGTATTTCATCCGGGACGGCATCGTCATTATCCCAAAGAACGGCATCATTCCCCACAACACGATGATTTAGGGGCATTGCCGGAATCACTTCCGGTTTAGCGGAAGCACATCTCGGTTTGTGGGGGGCAGGAGAAAGTTCCTGAGCCATCCGTCCCTTCTCCGCGGCGGGTGATCGCTTTCGCTTCCATTCAATCCGCAATCCGCAATCCGCAATTCGCGAATTTCCCTCGCAGGATTCGGGAGGCCGTTGCCCCCGAGTATTACTCGTGGCGCAGGGCTTCGACGGGATCCATGCGGGCGGCGCGGAGGGCGGGGTACAGGCCAAAAATGACGCCCACGGCAGCGGAAATGGAGAAGGCAAGGAGGGGAGACCAGAACTTGATGATCGTGACCATGTCGGCGAAGCGGGTGACGAACCAGGGGATGGCCATGCCGAGCAGCACGCCCAGCAAACCGCCCGCTCCCGCGAGCATGACAGTTTCCACGAGGAATTGCAGGGTGATGTCGCGGCGTTTGGCGCCGAGGGCGCGGCGAATGCCGATCTCGCGTGTCCGCTCGGTGACGCTGGCCAGCATGATGTTCATAATGCCAATCCCGCCGACCAGAAGGGAAATCGCGGCGATGGATCCCAGGACGATATTAAAAATCTGCTTGGTGCGCTCAGCGCGTTTCAACAATTCCAGAGGCACTGTCATTTCGTAGTCCATTTTTTTATGATTGCGCTGCATCAGCTCCTTGATGGCCTGGGCGACATCCATGACCTCCGCCTGTTGGTTCACCTTGACGGTGACTTCATGAAGTTCAACCCGTTCGGCTTCAATGCTGCCGCTGCGTCGGCGGACAAGGGTTTCGCCGAAGCGTTTCTTGGTGGTTTCGAGGGGAATGAACATGCGAAACGCCGCCTGATCTTTGGCGGGCGTTTGGACTTCGTTGTCCTTGGCGATCAAGGCGCGCGGTTCCATGACGCCAATGACGCGGTAATAACTGCTGCCAACCCGAACATCGCGTCCCAACGGGATTTCCAGGGGAAAAAGCCGGTCGACCATTTCAGCGCCCAGCACGCAGACATTGGCGCCGATCTCCATTTCGGCCTCGGTGAAGAATCGGCCCCGGGCGACCCGGTGATTGCGCATGTCCGGGTACCAGGGGACTGTTCCGAGCAGTTCGCAATCGACGCGCCGGTTGATGTTCCAGACATAATCCCGAATGATCCGGCCCGGGACAATGACACTGACGCCCGGGATGGTGGATCGGATGCGTTGGACGTCGAGGTAAGTCAGTCCGTATTGCAGCACGTAACTTTGGCTGGCCCGGTCGGAGACCTTTTGTTCCTCGGGGGGCTTGACGCTGTGGAGGATAATATTCTGGCTGCCGAGGTTCTTAATCTGTTCCTGGGCTTCGTGGCTGGCGCCCTCTCCGATGGCGAGCATCGCGATGACCGAACTGACGCCAAACACGATGCCCAGCGCCGTCAGGAGGGACCGCAGACGGTGGAGCCAAATGCTTTTGATGCCGAGGCGAATGGTGCGCCGGAGACGTTGGATCTGGAGGCGAAGGCTGGGGCGTGAAGGTTTCATTGGCGGACGTCGTCCAATTGCACGATCGAGGGAGCAGCCATGGGGAGATCAGGAGGGTTTGGTCGCCGGTGCGGACTGGACGGCCGTTGGATGTTCGGCTGGCGGCTGCGGCGTTCTGGGAGGCGGTGTTTCCTCTTTGCGATCCTGGTTTTTTCCGTTTTCGGTTCCCGGGGTTACGACGGAGGGCGGGGCTCGCAGGCAGATGCGCTCGCCTTCCTTCAGACCGGTTTTAATTTCGATGAATTCATCGTTGGATTCGCCGACGCTCACCACACGGCGTTCGCGTTTGGCGCCGCGATCGAGGTAGCAGACCTGTTGGCCTTCCTCGGGGAAGACGGCCTGGATGGGGACGAATACGACGTCATCGAGGTGATCGACCTGGATTTCGACTTTGGCGCTCATGCCGGGTTTGAGCCAGTCGTGGACTCCTTCGACCGAGATGGTGGTGAGGTAGACTTTCAGGTCAGGATTCATCCAGCGGTTCCCGGAATCGGGAAGCAACCCGACTTTGGTGACCTCGCCTTTCAGCACTTGATCGGCATAGGCATCGACGGTGATGGTGGCCTTCTGACCTTTCTTGATTCTCTTGATGTAGGTTTCGTGGATTTTCACGCGCACTCCCATCTTCGTCATATCGGGGATGGTGATGATGGACTGGCGTTCGCGGACGGTGGCCCCTTCGCGGATGCGCTCCTCGCCGCCCCAATAACGGTCTTCGTCGGCCCCGCCATAGACGACAAGGCCTTGTTTTTCCGCGGGAATAATGCACTTATCCAGTTGTTCGTAGAGCTCTTTGCGTTGCCGGTCTTCGAGGTTGTATCGGCCCTGGGCGGACTTGAGGCGGGCCTCGGCCTGGGCCAGCTTGGAAACGGCGCTCTTTCGGGTTCGGTCCAGTTCGCGCAAGGCATCCTCGAATTTGGAGACGGCCTCCTCACAGGCCTTGAGGAATTCGTATTTGGTATAGAGGGCCCGAGCCGTCTCGGCGGTCTGAACCTTGAGCCGGTTGTTTTCGAGCAGCAGGGCGCTGTTCGTCAGCTCGGTCTTGGTCACATATTCTTTTTCGAAGAGCCGCAGAGTACCCTCATAATCGCTGGTGGCCTTGCCGAGCTCTTTCAGGGCCAGCTGGAAATCATCGTCGAATTTGCGCAGTTTCTGCTTGGCCTCGCCATCGCCAAGCCGGTCAATTTTGGCATACTGGCTGAAGTCGATGTCCGCTTTGCGACGGGGAAGGCCTGGAGCGTCCGAGGCGACATCGGAGCCATTGGAGAGCGAAGCCATGACAGTGAGGACGCTGGCTTCCGGGCCTTGGGCGAGCGTTGCAGGCGGCATGCCGGCCGGGCGGGCGCCTCCGTTGGCGGGTTCGGCAGGTGCGGAACCGGCCCGGCTCGCGATCAAATGGGCCTCGGTGTTCGTGGCCATGCTTGCCAGAATCCTCAGGCTCGGTGAGAACGCCTCCGCCGAGTTGGCGCTATCGTGGGAGAGGTCCAGAGACAGTCCCAACTTGTCCACGATTTCGGTCGTCGTGGAATCCCCCAGCAATCGGTCCAGATCCAGCCGGGCAAACCGGACTTTCTGTTCGGCCGCCTTGATTTCACCGAAGTTCTGGATCACTTGGATGTCGTAAGCCTGCTGCGCTTCGACCAGGGATGCCCGGGTGGACTCGAAGGTGATGTCCTGCTGGGTGATGCGATTCTTGATTTCCGATGAGTCCAGCTCGACCAGGATTCTGTTGGTACGCACATCGTCCTCCGTCACCTGGTAGCCTTCCTCAACGATCTTGAGGATTTTGGTGCCCTGATAACCGACGCGGACCTCGCACTTGATCTCCTGGGATTCCAGGGCCTGGACGCTGCCGCCTTCCAGCACGGAGATGTTCAAGGGGCCTCGTCGGACGACAAAGGTCGTTCCGTTTCCCGCGGTGGGTTCCCGCTTCAGGACCAGAAATCCGAGCAGAACGAGCAGGAAGAGCGCTCCTGTCAGCCACCACCGTTTTTTCTGCCAAAACCTCGTTTTCATTTTACCTGACCATTTTCCTTTCTTCCCACTGTCCGCTGTCTTTAATGTATAACATGCCGAGATTATTCCAGAACTGCAGGCGGGCAATGGTATGCCCGACCAGCGCTTGAGTGAGTTGGTTTTTGGATGAGATCAAATCGTTTTGAGCGTCCACCAGGTCCTTCGTGTCCGCCCGCCCCAGTTCCGCCAGCAACTCCTGTTCTTCCACGCGTCGTTCATTCAGTTTCACGCCGATGACGCTGATTTCGTAGGTGCGCTTGGCCTGGTCCAGAACGCGCCAGCCATTGCGAACCTGCAGGCGGATTTCGTCCTCGCGCTGTTCCAGCTGTCGTTTGGCCTGTTCCTGGGCGATCAAGGCGCTGCGGTAGGCGTTGCGTTCGGACTTGCGATCCAGACCCAGATCGAGGTTCAAGCCAGCATTCCACCGATAGCGATCCACCTCGGGCAAGGCGAGCTGACCGCCCTCTTTTTGGGGGCTGTTGAGGGTTGCGGAGGCCGTGGCATCGAGTTGGGGCTTGAGGCTGTTGGCCGCCACATAGAGACGGCGCTGGGCGTCTTCCAGTTGATTCCGGACGGTGGCCAGATCCAGACGCGTGCCCAGGGCGACCAGGATGGCATCCTCCACTTTGACGTCGGGATGTTCAATCTGAAGACCCTGGAGTTCGCGATCATCCACGACAATTTTAGCTTCGGTCGACAGGCCCAACAGGATTTTAAATTGATCCAGGCTTTGAAGGTAAGAGCGAATGGCATCGATCCACTGGCCCTCGCTGGAAAGCTTCTCCTGCTCAATCCGGCCCACTTCGGATTGTTTGGTTTTACCTTCCCGGGCAAATGCCAGGGTTCGCTCCGCGCTCTTGCGGAAGCTCAGCAGTCCTCGATAGCTGTTGCGCGCGCGATCCCGGTTTTCCAGGACATTAAAGTAGGTGGTGGCGATCTGAACGCTGAACTCGCGCCGGAACAAAATAAACTCGCGCAATTGATAAACCAAGTCCCGCTCAGCTTGGGTCAGGTTTTCCATGGCCACCTTGTAACCGGCCCCCCGCAGCAAGGGTTGGATCAACTCAAGCCCAATCTGAGAGGACGTGACGGTTTTGGGATCTCCCGCCAGGACCCGGAGGAAATCCGTGGTAAAAGCGGCTGATAAACGCGCACCCGTGCGCGCAAGCCACTCGGCGCCGAGGGTTCCCTGTCCCGTGACTTGGTCGATGACCTCGTGTGTTTCACTGGCCTCGGCCTGGTAATTGCCCCTGGCGCCCGCCGAGAAAATGGGGGTGTAGCGATGGCGGGCAAGTGTCAGAGACAAGGCCTGCAAATAAAGCCGCTCTTTGTTGTTCTGGTAGATGCGGCTGTGTTTAACCGCCAAGTCCAGGGCCTTGTTGAGAGTCAGGATCCCCGCTCCCACCTCTGTCGAGGCGTCAGAACCCAGCGCCTCATCGGGTTCCTTGATCAACTCCAGGTTCTCGAGGGAAATCTGATTCGTTTGATCAATCGTAAACTGCCGGTCCATGTCCGAAAACTGCGAGGATTTCTGCGCAATGGCCCGATAAGCCTCCTTGTCCGCGGATTGCCGGTAATGCTCGCGACCGCATCCAGCCGCGATGAAAAGCAAAAGCGGAAGCGAACGCCCAAACCATCGGATTCCAACGTTTGGCAATAAGGCCGAAGCCATTGTAATTATCCTCGCTAAGCCGTGCATAGACCTGACATTAGACACCATCCAAGCCAATCTGTTTCCCGGTTTGGACGGGGATTTGAGTGGAAATTCTTAATTGAAAACGAGTTTTTGATTGGCTGATAAGGATTTATTCCGGTGAAACCGATCATCTGCCGGGACTCGGATTTCGAGGAATTAAGATTGACTCCTTCGGGGGAAATCGTGCAAAAAAGATAGGTAATCAGCCCGGTTTTGTGGCGGCAATTTGTTGGATTGGAATCCATTAGAGGGCTGAAAAAAAAGTTAAAAAGTGCTTGCATTGTGGCGGTCTGCTTTTAGAATTGGGGCCACAAACGATTTAAAACGAACAATCAAAGGATTAATGAATATGAAGAAATTAGCATGTTTGGTGTCTGCACTGACCCTCATGGGTTTCGCGACCTCCAGCTACGCTCAAGCGAACTCCATAATCAAAGATATGGGGACCGTTGCTGAAGACGCGATGACATTTGTTGCGGAGCAAGTGCACGATGTCACCGATTACTATTACGTCGAGAATGTCGACGGATTGGCCGATTTTGAACAATACCTCGCTCAGGACCCCGGTGGTAAGATTCGTGGAATAGCTTTCTGGCTGTTCGACAATGATGAGGATGCCTATATTCAGTTCTCCGTTTCCGGTTCAATCAGTGGGGGCGCGTCCATCAAGGGCAAGCCGGCGACCGTGAAACTGACCTACAAGGCCATCTCCTCCAACCTGACCGGCGTGGGCGCGGGTGGCGCTTGCACCGTTGGGCCTTGCGTCATCATCCCGGTGGGTGGCTCTGTGAAGGGCACCTACACGGTGACGACCTGCTCGATTGGCGGCGGCCCCTGCGAACCTCCGACCGGCGCTTCTGACGTTGTGCGTATGGAAGGCGTTCTGAGTGGTTCCATCAAGGTCAACAAGGACACCGCCAAGATCAACGAGAACGTTGCGTTCTACGGTGAGAGCGACCGCGGCGAGAATCTTTGCAAAGCCTTCCTGAATATCGATGTTTATCCGACCTCGATGAAGTACAACTGCGACACCCTGTTGTCGATGAAGTATGACATCATCGGTTACGTGACCTTCGACAGCGGCATCAAAGACATCGTGACCGGTTCCGGATCTTGGGACGCCACGAAGGGCTTCAAGTTCTCGGTGAGCAGCTGCTATGGCAAGCTGACCGTCAGCTCCTGGGTGACCCAGGAATGCGATGTGTGCCTCTACGGTTACAAGCTGACCGGCAAGATCGGTGGCCAGTCTGTGGAAAGCTACGGCGACCTCGCGGATGGCGACTTCACCTGGTGGGATAACCTGGTTTACGCGCCGGCCGGTTTGATCGAATAACTGATCACGAGTTGTTTATCTAAACAAATTTAACACGGCTTGGGGGCAGTCCTGTTGAGGCTGCCCCCAAGTTGTTCTTAGAGGGCACTTTTCATGCGACCTTCTCCAAAAGCCGCACTACCGATGGCGACAAAATCCGATCAGGGCAAGGCGCTAATGCCGGCTTTGTTGGTCGTCGCGGTTATTCTCATCGCAGCCATAGCCGGTTTAGTCTTGCGTAATTCCTCAAAACAAGGGGTTCGAGACGATGGATCAACAAGCTCTGTCACGGGCGCGTCGTCAGAAACGAGGGGGAGCGGAAGGGATTTGACGCGGCACAAGGCTGTTGGGGATGTTACGGGCCAGAACTGGAGTGCGATTCTGCTTGATCCTTCTCAGCCAATGAAATTGCGTCGCGAGGCCGCGAGTGAATTGGCCAAGCTCGGCACCGATGAAGCCATTCGTGACCTAAAAGTGGCGTTGAAGGATGGCGAGCCCAGACTCCGGGCCATTATAGCGGATGCTTTGGGGATATCGCCCCATCCGGAGGCCAAATTGCTTTTGAAGGAGTTAATCAATGATAAGGACCCCCTCGTTGCCGGAGCTGCGATTAACGGTTGGGCTCGGCGAGGGGATGCTGAAGCGATTGAGGTTCTGACCGGCATACTTCAGGATGAGAAGCGGGACGCGGACATGCGAGGAAATGCCGCAATGGCGCTGGGAACGATTAACGATCCGGCGGCTTTGAAGGTTCTAATGACAGCGGCAAAAGGCATGCAAGACAGCGAGGTTATCAGCCAAATCATGCAAGGCATCGGCCAGCGTCCTTTCTCCGAAACACAAGCTTTTTATCAGCAATATCTTGCCCAGACTGGTATTCCGCAGGCGGCACGTGTGGCTGCTGTGGAATCGATCGGCAATGCCGAGGGCCAAACCACGACATTTCTCATGCAGTATACGCGTGACGCCGATCCGGAGGTGCGTGCCGGCGCTGCCTGGGCCATCAGCAACAGCGGAGAACGCGGCCAATCGGCGCCCGAGATCATGGCGTTATTGCAGCAAGAATCCGACAATTCCGTGCGTATGCGGTTGTATCAGGCGTTGGGCAATCAGGAGCAAGTCGATGTCAATTCTGTGATGGGCATGGTTCAGCGTGAGGTGAACAACGACACCCGCCTGGCCGGTCTTGAGCTGCTATCCGAGCGGTTAAACCCTCAGGAGCAACCCGAAGTCAGCCAGTATTTCAATCAAATCGCCGTTCCGGAGCTCAAGACCTCCGCTCTCAGCGGAGCAACCGATTACGAGCGCATGGTGGCGGCCCTTTCCCTGCTTAAAGCGCGCACCCCTGAATCTATGCAGGCGCTGCAGGACATCGCCTCGCAAACCAAAGATCAACGGGTCGCTCGAATTGCCAAAGGCGGCGTCGCCCAGTCCAGACAAAAAACCGCGCCCTGACGCTTCCAGGCAAGAGCCTCTGGCATGTTGTTTGCTTGAATATCGATCGGTGGATTTGGCCGATCCATGATCCGTTTCACAGTCGCGGTCCACGAACCTGCTTGTTGACTGTTGAAAGGCGCGAGCCGCGTCCGGAGATATCCCGGGAGTTCTTCCGGGAGAAAGCGCTTTTATGAGACACATTGCGATTCTGTTCATCTTCTGGGGCTTCGCTCTGAGCCTGGCGGCCGCCGATTACGTCAATGTCTACGAATCCTACGAGGAAAAAGCCGTCCAGATTCCATGCGACTGCGCGGTGGCGCGTTTCGAGAAACAACAGAAGGATGTCTTTACCCTGACCGCATCGCTGACCCTGGAAGGATTGTCGGAGGAGGAGATCGACGACTACACTTACTTCGAGTTTTTCCTCAATACGTGGGAGAGTCTGGTCACTTTTTCAGCTACTTTGGGTCAAGCCGATGTCAAGACAAATAATAAGTGGATTTACTTTTTCGACTTTGAGGATTTTGTGACGGGCGAGATCATCGAGTTGGGACGGGCCTCTTTCACTCGTCGCGGCGACACGATTGACATGGTCTATACGGTCACGGAGTCCGTTCCGACGTTTGCCATGGATCATTGGGACATGGCGGGCCCTTTCGAGGAGCAGATGGATTTCTATTTTACATTCGGTTTTCTGGATAAATCGGCCACAGTTTATTATAAGGGAAAAACTGATTTATCGACCGTTACGATGGGGAAAGAGGGCGAGGAGGAGACCTTTGATTTGGCGAATGTCACGCTCTCGGGGCGCGCGGATTTCACCAAGCCAACGATGGGATTTGTGGTTCCCAAAGCGAATCTGAAGACGACAAGCGACCGGATTATGGTGACGGTGACCGCGCGCGACAATGTGGGGGTGGACTCGGTTGGCATTCGTTCCGATCCGGAGTCGGACTACACAGATATGGAAAGGATGGAGGGATCGAGTCAGTGGACGGCCGAAGTGGACTTGGCGCCGGGCACGAATGTGCTGGAAGCCCTTTGCCGGGATTGGGCGGGCAATGAACGAATCGAATCGATCAAAGTGGTTTATGAGGTGACATCGCCGATCGAGATTGTGGCGAATCCCGCGGATGGGGGAAAGGTCACGGGACTGCGCTCGGGCCAGATGCTGCAGGAGGGCCGTTTTTACACGGTGACGGCGGTTGCGTCCCGGGGTTACGTATTTGCCGGATGGAGAGGAGGGATGGCCTCGGCCGAGGCCGCTCTGACATTCCGCATGGAGGAGGGCATGTTGTTGGAGGCCCTATTTATTCCGAATCCATTTATTCCATTGGCGGGGATCTATCGGGGTTTGTTTGCGCCAGCTTCTTCCAGCAGTGGGAATCAGACGCCCATGATTAATCCATCGGAGCCTGGGGGGACCGTTGGATCCGGGATGACTCCGGATAACTGCGGGGCCATCGAGTTGAGCATCAACCGGAACGGGCAGGCCAGCGGCGTTCTGATGCTGGGAGGCCAAAGCCTGTATCTGCGGCAGGTTCTTTTTGACATTAAGGGCGCGGCCAGGATTACAGTGGAGCGTCGCGGATCGTTGCCGCCGTTGGATCTGAGTATGCAGTTGGACCTTGGCAATCCCAAGGGCGTATTAAGCGGGACGGTAAAGGCGGGTGGGACCAGCAT
Source organism: Verrucomicrobiota bacterium (assembly GCA_022709905.1). Lineage (GTDB taxonomy): Bacteria > Verrucomicrobiota > Verrucomicrobiia > Limisphaerales > UBA1319 > JAKLHY01. The sequence continues at coordinate 79,634 of JAKLHY010000027.1, forward strand.
GCATCTTCTGGCTTTTCTTGGGCAAGCCGCGGAAACATGGGCGGGCCGTTATACAGCGGTCATTCCTGGCGGACCATCCCTGCAACCCCAGAACAATTCCTCTCTTCAAACGACACCGGATGGAGACGGGATCGCAACGATCGAGGTGGATCCCTCGGGCGACCTCGATCTGTCGGGCAACTTGGGAGATGGCACAGCTTTTGATATAGCCAGCGGAGTATCCTTTGATGGGCTTTGGCCGGTCTATGCGTCTTTGTATGATGGAAAAGGGCTGTTGTTTGGATGGGTTCGATTCCTGCGCAATGCCGGAGCGCCCGAGCAGGTGCGGGTCGACGGTCCGATCCTCTGGATCAAACCGCCCTCGACCTCATCGAATCCGGATCTCTATCCTCGAGGCTTTGCTGTGCGGGCGGTGATGAGTGGCGCGCGTTACGAGGCGTCTCTTGCGACGGGTTCAGCCTGGAATTGGGACCAAGGAGTTATTGAACTGGCCGGAGGCAATCTGAGTCAACCGCTGCGGTATGCGGTTGATGTGGAGGAAGGTTCCCTGGTGATTGCGGGAAACGATACCCGGATGAGTGCCAGTGTGTCGGAGAGAAATGGATGGGTGAGCGGGAGTTTCTATCATCCGGACCTTGGAAAACGAGTCTCATTCAGAGGGATTGTAGTACAATGGCCCAATCGAGGATTCGAGGTGGGAGGGTGGTTTCTAGGGGAGGACCAGAGTGGCCACCTGTTTTTAGGACCTAATCCCGTCGATGAAATCCTACCCTGAGGATGGCCTTTTGTCGAAATATTGCGGAGGGAATACCAAAACACCACTCTTCAGTCCGGTGGGCAGAGGGGATAAGTTTTCGGGCGACAAAACCATGAAAACTCAACGACAACCTCGGCCCACCGTCAAAGCGATCCTCGATGAACATGTCACGCTGAGTGTCGAATGTCTAGATCGCCTTTACCTCAACGGCCATGAATGGGCCAAACGCCAGCTCGAAAAGGAAGGGATTGCTTTTGAAGCCCAAGCAACGGCTTCTGGCGGTGTGCCAATCCGACCCGGCTCCAAACCCTCTGTGATCCACTGGAACCCGAGCAGATGCAGGCCTTCCTGAACCGTTGGCTCCATCGCCTGCCCTTTTCCTTGGAAGGGGCTGACCCTCAGGCTGGTTACTCCCCCCGGCTTTCGATCTGGCCAATGGAGTATTCCCTGCCCCAAGGGTTTGATCGGCTGGTGCATGGGCGGGCAAACCGGCCCATGCCTCCTGGGGCGCCTGATCAAGGATTGGGACGCAAGTCCTGGAACGTGTCCACGCGTCCTCGGCGGATAACAACTTGACGCCGACGGGGTCCTGGCCGAAGCTCCTGCCCCGGCTGCCGCCAATCATCCGTGGCGCCGAACAAAAACTGAATGAATAAATACATTGCCATCATCATGGGTCTGGGTTTTGCCGTCTGCGCTGCTCAAGCCGAGGAGAAGCTGGATCTGAGTCAATCCAAACAGCGAATCAGCTACAGCATTGGTTCGAACATTGGATCCAGTTTTAAGCAGCAGGAGCTTGATCTGGATGCCAAGGCCCTGGCCGCCGGCATCAGTGATGCCATGGCGGGAAAATCCACTCTTACCGAGGCGGAAATCCGTGAAACCTTGAAGCAGTTTCAAACCGAGCTCCAATCCAAGATGGAGCTCAAGCAAAAGGAGTTGGGCGAGAAGAATCTGAAGGCCGGCGACGTGTTCCTGGCCGAGAATGGCAAGAAAGAAGGCGTCAAGAGCACGTCCACCGGGCTGCAATATAAGGTGATCAAGACGGGCTCAGGCAAGTCCCCCAAGGCAACCGATACTGTCAAAGTGCATTATCATGGAACTTTGATCGATGGGACGGTCTTCGACAGTTCTGTGGATCGCGGTGAGCCCGTGACGTTTCCGCTGAACGAAGTCATCCCGGGATGGACCGAGGCGTTGCAGTTGATGAAGGAAGGGGACAAGTGGAAGCTGTTTATCCCATCGAAACTGGCCTACGGTCCGCGCGGGGCCAGTGAGAAAATTGGACCCAACAGCACCTTGGTTTTTGACGTGGAACTGATTTCCATCGAGAAAGCTAATTAAGAACGATCCATTCACAAAAAAGGTCCGGATCCATGTCCGGACCTTGAGCCAGGCCAATTTATCGAACGCAATTGCGGGTTAACGCTTCTTCAAAACCGCCAAGCCGAAGAAGGCTAGCCCCAGAAGACCAAGAGAACCGCCCCCATCGGGAATGCTGGTGGTCTGGACACTGACCTTGATATTATCTATCGCCCAGCTTTCGTCTGCACCAGCCTGCCAACCGCCACCGCTGGCAAACCACTCCACTAGCAAGGTGTCACCTGAGTGCGGTACAGACATGATAAAGGGATAGGCAGAATCAAGCCAACCAGTATTCTGAGCTAAGGATGGGTCCGCCCTGTAGACAATCGGTGCTCCTTTCCAGCTTTGATCGTTCCAGTCAAAATTGTCGAACGTCTCAGAGAATGCCAGTAGGCCATCGATTGACACATTGAAATAATCAGGGGGTACCGTCCCGCCAGCTATCGTATCACCATCCCACGAATCGATGATGGCGGCATCGAACCAGATGTCGACATAGCTGTGATCTGGCAATCCGGCAATAGCCAAAGACGTTGGGGCGCCAGCCGAGTCGTTCCTCAGATAATACTCTTCAAAACCATAGGCAGAATATCCCTCTGTGGATGTCAAAGAGCCTGCTCCGCCGAATTCTGGCGGAACTCCTGACTCAAAGTCGGTTGTGAAGACTATTCCTGCGGAAGCATTCAAGGCTGTTGCTATAGCCACTACGGATAATGCTGTTAGTGTTTTCATAGGCATTCGGTTTGTGTTTAACGGGATTCCTTCTCGAGCACCCGACTCAAAGGAGATTAGGCGAAGAGCAGCATTATACATGCCGTGCCACGGCAAGCTAGCGCAATGTCGGCTTTTATCTCTTGATAGCCAATTTGTTATAAAACTGAATCTGGCCAGGTCTGCCGGGACCTTTCTTTGTGGTTTTGTAAACTTTTACGACAGCATTCCTGAACAAGAATGGAGATGCCATTTGCAGGCCATTCGGCACGAGTATCTTGACTGATGATAGGCCAAATGTAAGGAAAAACTACAAAGCAGCGATACTTTTACAGTAGTCCACAGGCTGTTTTCAGGCTCAATCGCAAACGCATTACTATTGTTCAACCGCCAAGCCGACTTGTGTGTTGTTCGTCGAGCAGGCTGGATGGACGGGGCCGGGTGGGAATCAAGGATGCAGTTCCTTGAATCAGGGTTGGCGGGATCTGGATAAGGAAAGCGCCTGATGGCGTCTGGAGTTTTCGAGGCACATGGCGCGGAAAGTCTCGTGGATAAGACGCGCGGTTTCCGGTCCCACGGAATTGACTTCGCCGTAGACTCCCCGTTGGGCGTTGTAGAGGTAGGGCGGTTTGCGATCCCACTCGCTCTTGGGGATGATGTAGCCGATTTCATCATTGGCCAGGCCAAAGACGAATCGGACCGATCCCGGCATCAGTTCGCGGAGCGGTGGGATCTCGACAGGTTCCAGGTCGAAGTCAGCGCCAGGGGCGCGTTCAACGCCCCCGTTGACAAGTTCGGGGTAAATCTCTCCGGGAATACAGGCGATGCTGGCATCACCCAAACCGATCAAGGCCACTTCGGTGCGCAACTTCATCCAGCTGGAATGTCCGCGGTCCATCAACCCGAGAATCGAGGCGAGCAGGAAACCCCAATTATCGAGGGGGAGTTCAACTGTGCGCGCCTGGATGCTGAGCGACACGGCGGAGGCCGGGGCCTTTTTATTTTGGCGTAACTCGGGGAGAATGCGGTGGGCGAGTTGGCGTCCAACGGCTCTGGCCTTATCGTGGTTGGGTTCCTTGAACTGCTGTTTTGTATAGGGATCCTCGACGGTGACGCTGGGGGTGGTGCTCATCAACCCTCCCACGGCGCCGTTGATGAACAGGTGAATCCCCCCCATACCGGGATCAACGGTTTTGCCTTCAAGAACAATCCCTTTTTCGAGGGCATCTCGAAGATAACCGCAGTAATCGGAGGTGATCTCGGTGTTGCGTGACCAGACCGTCTCGGGGTGATTCCCCCAGGTGGTCAGGGTGCCAAGGGTGGCTCCGCTATCGGGGCGCGTAAAATGCATGAGACGCAGGTTGGAGTCGTATACGTGTGGTTTGCGCGTATCGGTTACGAGCCCGTCCGGAGGGGTGATGATTTCGCGGAAGACGACTTCTGCGGGTTCGAGCCGTTCGACGGCCTGTTGCAGCGCCTGAACGGACGCGGTGATGACTTGTTCGCGATAACGGGGATCGACTCCGGAATGCCAGAGGTTAGGACCCCAAAGGCCCATCAAGTCCGGAGTGGAGTGGTTGTGGGTGGCGCACACGGTTGTGTAGCCGAGATTCCAGGCCGGATCAAGGCGCCGCCGGATTTTCACCACGTCATCGTGGAACAGCCCGATGGCGTCCAGTGCGACAATGCCGAGGCGGTGATGTCCGTCGTCAATGACACAGGCGATGGCCCACAGGTCATCGTGGATGGCCGTCGCAGCCCGATGCTGGTCGAATCCGGCGAGCCAGACGGGGCGTGTTGGATTGGAAAGATCCGGGTTGATGGTCACACGCGCAAAACCGGCTCGGAGAATTGGGCGGGTGGTTTGTTGGGTGTCGAGACCCAGATTGAGGACCAGGTCGGCTGAGGGCTCGCGATCGCGCAGCGCGTACCAGGCGCGCGCCATAACGAGCAATAGGACGAGGAGCAGACCCACGGACAGGATTCGAAGGAGCCGACGACGCCCGGAACGATTTTGCGATTGTGGTTGCATAGAAAAGTTCGGTTCAATGTCGGCTGGCCGATCTGAAAACTCAAATCCAAAGTGACGCGCTTTCGCTTGCCTTTCTTGTCGATTTTGGCCATGAATAAGGCATTCTATGAAATGCCCGAAGTGCGCGGATGAGTCCTTGGAGCGGGTCAAGATTCGCGAAACGGAGGTGGACCGGTGTCCCCGATGTTGCGGTCTCTGGTTTGACGAGAACGAGCTTCGGACCCTCTTAGGGATCGAGCCCTCTGAGCTTCGGTCTCTGGAAACCCAGACGGTGTATCCTTCCCACAACTCGAAACCATCTGAATGCCCCCGGGATGGGGATCGCTTGCTGCGCGTGATGAGCCGCCGGAACCGAGTGGTGGTGATGGATGTGTGCCCAAGCTGCCGCGGCATTTGGCTTGATGGAGGCGAAATACAGCTGTTGACCGCCCAGCAGTAACCGAAGGCCGGGTATGAAGCTGTCTTTACTGGGATGCTGGAAATACTTGAATCCCGGCGAAGACGCTTCCCTCGATCGGCCGCCGATGATCGGGTATCCGCTCCTCTACTTGGCGCCGCTGGGATTCATTTTCAACGCGGCCGGTTATTTGCCGCCCTACGCTCGGCTTCTGATCGTTTATGGTTTTCTGGCGCTGGCAATTTGTCTGCGTCCTTCCCGCCGGCTATTGGGGAGCGGCCTGGTCTTGTTGGGCGTGATGGCGGTGCAGGGGATGTTTTCGCTGCCAGCCGTGGCCGACATGGGGCTGTTGCTATGCGCGCATCATTGGATTTGGCGCCGCGTGCAGCGAGTGCCCTCGGCGGCGACGGCGGGTGTGTGTGGTTACGCTCTTCTCCATTTTTATCTGTTTCTTTCGCCGTTGGGATATCCGGTCGTTGAAGCAATTGCGGGCCTGAGCTGCCGGATTTCCAGCTGGATTACGGGCAGTTCCTATAACTTGGGGCCGATCTATCAGAATACGGGGGGAGCCCTTTTATTTCTTTGCTTATCAATATTTGGATGGGATCGGACGCGGATTTCGAAGTGGCGCACCGTCTGTTTTTTGGGGGTGATTTTGCTGTTGGGAGGCTTGTTGGCGCTTGTTCTGGTGCGACGGGTGGATTTTGGGGTGAGCCTGGTATGGGAGCTGAAGTATCGGGATATCTTTGGGTATCGGCAGCTCTTCGACAAGTTGCGGGGTCTAGCTGTGGTGACCTATCCCGTGTTGATTTACGCCGCCTGGCTGGTGACTTACCTGGTGCTTCATTATGAAACCTGGCTGGCGCAACCGGAATCGGCCATCGAGAGACCGGACGGCCGGAGTGCGTGGCGTTGGCTGAGAGAACACCCGTGGCACATGGGAATTCCAGCGATTGCCTTGATCATGCTTTTGCTCAGCATGCCCCCTACGGCGTGGCGCCGGCCGATGCCGCGCCGTTTGATTTTTGTTGAGCAGGGCGTGGTTAGTTTTACCAAACCGGACTATACGCGGTTTGGACAGGCGGCGGGAGGGATGTATGGGTTGCTGCCCGATTATGCCGGTTTGTTTGGGTGCAAGGCCGAGGTGGTGCGGGATATTCCGGAGGCGTTGGATCAAGATCAGGTGGTGGTTTTGACGAATCTGGATAAGCCTCTTCCGCCGGAAGTGTTTCGTCGTCTTTGGGCGTTTGTTGCGGCCGGCGGCAATCTCTGGGTCTTGGGCGATCATACCTTCATCAAGAACGGGCGCAATCACATCAACGATCTCCTGGCACCCTGCCACATCAGCTTGAATCACGACTCGGCTCAGTTCTTCCCGCAAGGCTGGTTTCATTCCTATGAGTTTCTTCAGGGAACGCCTTTTGGAGGTCTGCGGGATTCGGCTGAGAATCGGCCTGCGATTCTGGTGGGGGCGTCACTCCGATTGCGCGCGCCGGCCCAGCCATTCATCCTGGGGCGATATGGTTACTCGGATTGGGGCACGAGCGGATCGGACGAAAGCCGGGGGTATATTGGGGATTTCAAGTATCAGTCTCAGGAACGGTTGGGCGATCTTGTCCTGGTCGCCGGAGAACGATACGGCAGAGGAAAGGTCCTTGTTTTTGGGGACACCACAAGTTTCTTTAATAACAACTTGTCGCGTTCCTACGAGATCCTGCGGTCGGTGCTTTCGTGGTTTGGGGAGTCCCCGAGCTGGCTGGCCATGGCGGGGTGGCCTTGTCGAGGGATGGCCGCGTTGATGTTGATCGCGTTCGGCGCGCTGGTTTTTGTATTCAAATCGTCTCGGGCCGTCGGATGGGTGATGCCGGCTTCGGTGTTGTTTTCTCTGGTGGTCCATCAGCCTTCTGGATGGCTGGCGTGGGACACCGAATACAGCCGTCGGCGGATGGCCATCCTCGATTTTGCCCATGAGCCTTTTGCCTCGAAGCATTCGAGCATGAATTCCGGTCTGCACGGCGTATCGATTAATCTGGCGCGTCACGGCCAGTTGCCGGTGGTCATCAACGAATGGAATCCTGAAATGCTCGATGCCGCGGCATTCATGGTGGTGAACGCCCCTCGTCGTCCGTTTTCACTGTCGGAACGACGCGACCTGAATCGGTTCATGGAGCGGGGAGGGACGATATTGCTCGGATGCGGATATCCACATCACAAACAGATGCGTTCCTTCCTGAGCCCGCTGCAATTGGAAATCCGAGGTTTGCCTCTGGGGCGTTTTTTTGACCGGACGGCCTTTGGGCAGCGCATCTCCTTTGTCAGCGCCTGGCCCTTGGAAATGACGCATCCGGATGCCTCGGTGATTTGTCTCTACGACGAATGGCCTTTGATCGTCATGGTACCGGTGGGTCGCGGACGCCTGGTGTTGATCAGCGACTCGGAATTTCTGCATAACCGGAATCTGGAGGGATTCGAGAATTATGATCCCGCCAATATCCAGTTCATGCGATCCCTGCTGGACTATACGTTGGGAGGGCAAGGCCCATGATATTCCTGTCGGTTCTTGCGAAGACGTATGCCATAACACTGGGAATGGCTCATCCAGTGATGGCAGCCGCATGCTGGGTTGGAGGAATGGCTGCGGATCTGCTCTTTTTTCGCCATCGGCTTTCCAAGGATCGGCCGAGGGTCCCGGAGCTCGTTTGGAATATGGGATGGGCGAATGCAGGATCGTTGATCTTGGGAATCGCAGCTCAGGAGTTGATGCTTTACGCGGCCATGCGGTGGAAGGGCGGATTGCCGGGTCTATCAATCCTCGGCGGATGGTTGCTTCGGGCACTGGGAATACCTGTGGCATCTTTTGGGGGAGAAACGCACTTGACCACGATGGTGGGTCCATTGAGTTTTGCCGTTTCGCTTGATAACCTCGCCCTCGCGTTGCCGGTTGTCATGGCCGCGATCTTCGGAGCATACCTTTTTCTGACCTTGTCCGATTTGCGGACCGTGTTACGCCGACTGGTTGGGATTGTCGGGCTTCTTCTCGCCCTCAGTCTGATACGGTGGGTTGTGTCGACAGCATTGTTTGTTGGCCTATGCGATTTTGTGAGTTACGAGAGCGAGGAATTGCCTTGGGGACCTTTTCTGAAGTCAGGAATGATTGGTTGGACTTATCTCCCGTTGTTCCTTGGCATTTGGCCGTTGATGAACGTTTTGCTGCCATCGGTTCCACCGCGATATGCCCCAGCAGCTTCTCCAAATCGGTGGGTGAGTTGGGGGTGGTGGCCCATCCTGGGCATGTTGCTCCTGACAGCCTTTTGGAAGCCCCAGGGAACCCTCAAATCAGGCAAGGTGCTGATTAATACCTTTCATACCCAATGGTCGCGCACGGACCGTCCCTACGATCGCGAATGGTATGGGGCCGACTCGGGCTACAACTACGCCTGCTTAAAACGGTGGTATGAGGCGTTTTACGATGTGCGCGAACTCAAGACCCGCTTGAAGGCATCGGATTTGGACGGAGTGAGCATCCTGATCATTTATCTGCCCGATGTGCCCTTCACGGATGAGGAACGACAGGTGATCACGGAGTTTGTCCAGCGCGGTGGCGGGCTGCTCCTGATCGGGGACCACACCAATGTCTTTGGATCCACATCGCACCTTAATCCCATCTGTGAACCGTTTGGGTTCATCTTCCGGGATGATGTGTTATTTGATCTCGACGAGGACTTCTTTCAATTACTTGATGTGGGACGGCTTCGATCTCCTTTACTTCATGGCATGACGTTTTTCAAGTTCCGAGGTCCGACATCCATCCAACCGACTTCGCTTTTTGCACGGCCCGTGATGTGGCTGGATCATGCCAAGTCCGTCCGCGCCATTTATTCCGTAAATAATTTTTATCCACCGCCTCACGACCATCCCGCTATGACCTCGGGACGGTTTTGTGTCTCAGTGGCATCGTATTTCGGCCAGGGCCGGGTGCTGGCCTTTGCCGACAGCACCATTTTCTCGAATTTCGAAATATTCTATCCGGGAAAGTATGAGTATTTGCTTAATGCGGGGCACTGGTTGAACCACGCGGACACTTTTCTGGGGACTTTTCTTCGGCGGGGTAGCTTGGTTTTGGCGGCTGTGCTGTTGGTATGGGTGTTTGGGCGTATCCGGCAGCCCCAGGGTTGGCTGTATGCGATCGCAAGCATCCTCGTGGCCATTTACCTGATCCGCGGGGTGACACGGGTGATCGAGAACTCAAGTGCAACCTTCCCGAATCCAATTCGGCCACTGCAGGCGCTTTTCTTTGCGGCCGATGCCACCGATGAATCCTATGTTCTGCGGGCGTTTACCAGCCAGGCTCCTTACGATCAGCGCTACGATGTTTTTATCCAATGGGTGCTACGCACCGGCGTTTTTTCGGGATTTTATGTGACCGGCTCGGGGCATTATCCCGGGCTTTATGAGCATTTGAGTCAGCAACCGCAATCAAAGACCGGCCTGGCGCTCATTGTCAGGGGCACAGAACAACTGGAATTGCTAAGAAAGCTCATGGGCGGACCGGAGGCTGAATGTCCGCGCTGGCTCATCATGTTTTCCCAGAAATTGGATTGGGAGGTCCTGGCAAAAACCTTGGCTGCTTGTGGAATTGCCCGTGAAGCTTCCGAGGTCGGTCAGGCCAGGAGCGCGTGGCCGTCGGGCGAGGTTGTTTTGGATAACGGCAAGCGCCGAGTGTTATTGGTCTTTTCTGCCGAACGTTACAGTGACCAGGCGATGGGTTTTAGTGAAAAGGTGGTGCCGGACCCCAGTCAACGAATGTTGTTCGATAAGGCATTTTCCCTGATCGATCGATTCTTTGAGGGGAAGGGACCCATGAAACAGACCAAACCATGAGCCAGGAAATGATCGAAGCTGGGTCGACCGCCAAAACACAATCTCGGTTTCCATTTTCAGTCGATGGATTATAGTAACCATGGTTATGAATGCCTCTCTGAATTGGCGAATGAGAAGGAGGTGGATACTCGCTTGGCAGTTTGGATTAGGCCTAGGCCTTGCATGGACCATGCCTAACCTTTTATTGGCCCAAAAGATCGCTGAAGGCGGTTCTCCGCTTTATTCCTTCACCGTCCAGGAGTCTTTAGCCGGACTGAAGAGCACGGGAAAAGAGAAAGCGGCGAGTGAAGGTCAAGTGTGTCCGCACTGCGGGAAAGTCCATCCTCCCGCTCAGACCGTTCCACACACGAATGCCGCGGCTGGCACGGTTTCCGCATTGAGTTCTGTCGGGACGATTGCCGGGAAGTATTACTACTGCGACAAATGCAAGGTTTACCACCAAGCTCAAGCCCTTCCTATCGTTCCTAAGGTCCCAAATCCCGGAGCCATCCTGCCTCATCCGCTAAACACGAACACCTCCCCCTCCCACATTCAAAATTAATGGTTCTAACTTGGCACGTCACCAATCTTGGCAGCGGAAAATCCTATCAGCCATTCTGATGTCTATTTTCCGATAATACAGAGGGGACTTTGGAAACACGTCGTAGGCCTGAAAGGACATGTTGTCACTTGAACAGGACACTGCGTTAAGAGTTTTGGGCAGATCGTGGTTTCACTTTTCGGGCATTCCGTCGCAATTTTTGGGCACTCGGTCGCTACGACCGGGCATTCGGTTTGGGTGAGTGGACACCTCGTCATCGTAATTGCGGTAGGGCATCTGGTCGGTTCGATGACGCAGGTTGTCAGCTCCTTCGGGCACTCCGTCACGACCTTCGGGCATTGGGTCTGGAGCTTCGGGCATTCGGTGGTGACTGCCGGGCATTCGGTTTGCTTGATCGGGCACTGGGTGGCGATGCCGGCCGAGGGGCACTTAGTGATGGTATCCGCCGTCGGGCAGATGGTCAGTTCGACGAAGCAGGTCGTGGGCTCCTTGGGACACTCGGTGACGACTTTCGGGCATTGAGTCTGAAGCTTCGGGCACTCGGTGGCTACGACCGGGCATTCGGTTTGCTTGATCGGGCA
>JAKLHY010000270.1 GCA_022709905.1 Verrucomicrobiota bacterium
CGAGGATGCGGCCGAGCCGGCGGATGTCGTTGCGGAGGGGTTCGTCCTTGCTGGTGTCGGGCGCGGCTGCTGGCATTTAGTGGTTCCTGACGAGAAGTACGGAGGCATCGGCCATTTTAGCCAGTTGTTCGGCGACCGAGCCAAGAATCAGGGTGGCCAGACCGCGCCGGCCGTGGCGACCGATGATGATCAGGTCAACGTCGAGTTCCTTCGCCTTGTCGGCCAGCGTTTCGGAAACACGGCGGCTGTTGCCGTGCAGCAGCAAGGTATGCGCATCGATGCCCGTGGCCATTGCCAAGGCATCGTCGAGCAGCTTCTGGCCGGCCTTGGTGAGCGCGTTGGTGGCACTGTCGGCATCGGCCATGTGGGAAAGCACGTGGCCGTGCATGTTGAGCAGCGCCTCGTCGGTGACGTGGGTAATGAACAGTTTCGCATTGGCGGCCCTGGCGATCTGGAGCGCTTCGTTCAGCGCGCAACGCGAGGTTTCGCTGTCGTCGATGGCGACCATGATGTTCTTGTACATAGGTTCTCCTGTGGAAGCAGTTTGACGGAGCCAAGTTAGCAAATTGGGGG
>JAKLHY010000271.1 GCA_022709905.1 Verrucomicrobiota bacterium
CACGGCGTCGGCGTAGCTGTATGCGATCAGCCCGCCCTCGGCCGCGCCGAGCAGTTCAGCCAGCGGGTCGCGCAGGGTGATGGCGGGAATGCGGGCAAAAAAATCCGGAAATTTCATGGCGGTCTCCTGTTGCCGGCCAGTATGCGAAGCCGGCGCCGCCTTGACCTTGATTTCGCTCAGGTGCGCCGGGTGCCCGGCAGGCGGCCGGTCGTGCCGAGCAGCAGGCCCAGAGTCGCCAGTGCGCACGGCAGGCCGACGACGAAGGCGAAGAACAGGATGTTCCAGCCGGCCCAGGTCGCCGGCCGGGCGCCCGGATCGGCAAGAAAGGCGCCGGCCAGTCCGAAGAACGAGGCCCCCAGCATGAGGCCGATGCCGGCGAAAGCCATCGTCCAGGCCAGGATGACGATGGCGCGGCGCAGCTTGTAGCGCTGGTGCACGATGGCCTGCAGCAACTAGGCGCTCACGTCGGCAATGCGCCGGGCCAGGAACAGGTCATCGAGGACCAACAGGTCTGGCTCGATCCAACCCTTGAGCTGTTCGGCCTGCTCCGTCGTGCTGGCCAGCCCGTAGCA
>JAKLHY010000272.1 GCA_022709905.1 Verrucomicrobiota bacterium
CTGGAAATCCTCGACGACCGGCACGGGCTGGGCGCCACCCTCATGACCAGCCAGTTCCCGGTCAACCAGTGGCACGAGTTGATCAACGACGCGACCGTGGCCGACGCCATCCTCGACCGCTTGGTGCATAACGCCTACCGGCTCGAACTCAAAGGCGAATCGCTGCGCAAAACCAAGGCTGGCCTCAGTGCCCAGGAAAAGACTCCTTCGGATTAAGCCAAGTTGCCTCCCGGGTGTTGGGCCGCAGGCCAGGCCACCCCCCAACGGGACCCAGGCGCTACGCTGCAGGCCGCTGGCTAGACGCCCGCTGCGCTCGGCCTGCAGCGGCGCTACCCCATTGGGGGATGGCCTACCCTGCTCGCTTCAGGCAAAGACTCAGCCCGCATCAGTGTGGGAAAACTCGTCGCCTGTGGCTCCGAAAAACAGACCTCGGGCAAAGAGATAACCTTGACCTAATTCGGACACCGCTTTAACCATCAGTGCAGAGCGTCGCTACGCTCCGACAACCGTCCGAATACCCCGGAACACTGTCCGAGTATTTTGGAATAGGTGTCCGAATTGATCGGAATCCG
>JAKLHY010000273.1 GCA_022709905.1 Verrucomicrobiota bacterium
AGATTGCTGTATGATTTCCCGGCTCAGGATCTGTTCTGTCCGATCCCCAATTTTCACCATACGCTCAAGCGCTTCTATGCCTTCGTCCGATCTGTGGATGAAGACAGGGCGGGCCGGGTGAAGCATCTGAATGATGAAATTGAATTTATGTTTGAGCGCCGCCGGATGATGGGCAGTATCGTGAAGATGCTGGATGAGGGGGTCATCCCCTACCGGGTAACGCATAACGACACCAAGTCCAACAATGTGATGCTTGACAATACGACGGGCGAGGCCATCTGCGTGATCGACCTGGATACGGTGATGGCCGGATCCTCTCTATATGATTACGGCGACGCGGTGCGCTTCGGCGCGTCCACCGCGGCCGAGGATGAGCCGGATATATCAAAAATTGCCTTGGATATGGACAAAGCCAGGGCGTTTACCAAAGGGTTTGTTGAAGAGACGAACGGCTTTCTGACGGATGCGGAACTGACAAACCTCCCGCTTGGCATCAAGGTGCTGACCTGTGAGCTGGCCATGCGCTTTTTGACGGACTATATTGACGGTGATGTATACTTCAGGGTGAATTC
>JAKLHY010000274.1 GCA_022709905.1 Verrucomicrobiota bacterium
CCGCCGGATTGGCACCGTCCCATCGCCGCAGATGGCTTGGGCATGGGATGTGCTCCAGCTCTGGGGGAGGGGCGGCAGCCAGCGCGCGTGGACGGATACACCCGGCTTGCGGCGCAGGTCTTGAACTCACCTGCCCGGGGAGACGACTTTTCAGCCTTTCAGGAAGAACCGGCGCTGCTTCTCGCTGATTGGCAAATCAAGCTTCTCCATGACCTGCAACATGTCTTCCCAGACCCGGCGCTTCTCGGCAAGGGCCTGGTTTCGCAGCAGGTAGGCCGGGTGGTAGGTGGGCATGAGGGGGATGCCACGGTAGGTGCGCCATTGGCCGCGGAGGCGGGTGATGGCAAGGGTTTTGCCCAGCAACCCTTCCACGGCCGTCGCGCCCAGGGCCACGATGACCTTGGGCCGTATCAAGTCAATCTGCTCGTGGAGGTAGGGTATGCACGTCTGCATCTCCGCCGGGGTGGGTTTGCGGTTGCCCGACGCCTTACCGGGAGTGTCGGGCCGGCACTTCAGGATGTTGCCGATATAGACCGTTTCCCGGGTGAGGCCCATGGTTTGGATGATCTTG
>JAKLHY010000275.1 GCA_022709905.1 Verrucomicrobiota bacterium
TGCTTGTCGGTTCCGGGCTTGGGGATCCAAACCCGCCGCACGGCCTCTGGCCGATAGGTTTTGCCCTGCAATTCCTTAGCCAGTTCTTCCAGCCACCCGTTCACTCCCCCTTGCTCAATCTGTTGGAAGGTCACTCCGTCCACTCCCGGTGCGCCACCGTTGGCACGGCAGCACCGCCAGGCGTGCAGCAGCACGTCCTTCCGATACAGCTTGTCGTAGAGACTGTGAAACCGGCAGGCCGGCTCTCTCTTCGCTTTAGCCTGCAACGCCTCCTGAAGCTGCCAGACACTTTCCGGAGTTCTTAGGCTCACGCCAATCTCCTTGCCTTTGCTTCTTCTTGCATTGCTCTTGAACCAAGGCCCCTTCCCCCCACCGGCGTTACCCGGCTTCTCCGGTAATACGGGCCTCTCCGACTTCCCATCCAGCCCTGCCCTGCCCTCGCGGGTGGCTGGTTGCTCCGCCGCTGGGCGTCGCACTGGACGGGATCTCCCGTGTTGCTACAGAACCCCTCTCGCCAACATGCTGTCATCAATGCCCCGGTGGACCCGAACAGCGTTTGGTTCGCTCGC
>JAKLHY010000276.1 GCA_022709905.1 Verrucomicrobiota bacterium
GCTGGAGCCGGATCTGGTTGTGGCGCGGGATGCCGGGTTCTCGATCAGTCGCCATGAGATCAGCCTGGCCGCCTACCGTCGTTTTGCCGAAGCGAACGGTCGCACAGCGCCAGAGCCGGCGCCGGGCGCGGGACGCGACAGCCCGGCGCGGGTTACCTGGCGCGAGGCGATGGACTACGCCGCCTGGCTCGCGCGCCAAACCGGCCATGCCTATCGGCTGCCTACCGAGGCGGAATGGGAATATGCCACCCGGGCCGGACTCGGCGTGTACGACCCTGGCGGCCAAAGCCGGGAATGGACCTGCTCCGAATATCGCGCGGAATACGAGGGTCAGGAACGGCGCTGCGCAACGCGCCTGCCGGAAGCCGTGGCGATTCGGGGCGGCCAGTGGCGGGCAGGAGCCGATCCGCTCAGCGACGACCTGGGGTTCCGGGTGGCGCGGGAGCCGTGAGGAGTCCATTCAAGCCGGTTTGGCGTGGAAATGATTACGGATACCGGGTCATTTCCAGATAGCCTTGGCCGGTGACCGGGCGATCTCTCGCCTGGCCGCTGACCGCGACCGCG
>JAKLHY010000277.1 GCA_022709905.1 Verrucomicrobiota bacterium
TCGGTCCCGATTGCCGGTTCGATGCGTGGGAAGGAAATTGTGTGCGGGCCTACTCCAAAGCGTTGCTCCAGGTGGATGGTGTGATAAAGCAGTCCCATCACTTCGAAGCGCCAGTCATAAAGCCCCATCAAAGCGCCAATGCCCAGATCGTCGATTCCGGCCTGCATGGCTCTGTCCAGACCATCCAATCTCCAAAGGAAGCTACTTTTGGGACCCCTGGGGTGAAGCTTCTGGTAGGTCGCATCATGATAGGTTTCCTGAAAAATCTGGTAGGTGCCGATACCAACGGACTTTACAGTTCTGAATCCTTCAATGTCCAAGGGAGCGGCATTGATGTTCACTCTGCGAATTTCGCCTTTTTTATATTTGGTGTCGTAAACTGTTTGCACGGTATCGGCTATGAAATCCGGGCTATACATGGGGTGTTCGCCATAAACCATTATCAAACGCTTGTGTCCGGTTTCCACCAGGGCCTGGGTTTCGGCGATCAGGTCTGCTTTGGAGAGGGTGCTGCGGTGGCATTCCTGGTTAGAGATTCGAAAACCGCAGTAAACGCAATCGTTG
>JAKLHY010000278.1 GCA_022709905.1 Verrucomicrobiota bacterium
CGAGGTCCATTTCCGGGGTGGATTGTTCGGGATCTGTTCGAGAGTGCTCAGTTTGGCTTCCGCTGGCTCGGGCACAAACGCCCGCAATTTCTCCCGCAGATCAGCGGGCACCCCACGCCCTTGGAACGAGATCGGAGGGATGAACAGTCCCAGCAGGGTGGGATCGCTTTGCCAGTGGTTTTCCTGCTTGATTGTGAACACCGGCAGCGCGCCGTACTTGGCATGAAACGCGCCGGAATCGAACATTCCATCATCCGAATAAACCGCTTCGGCGACGGCAGATTGCTCCAGCGCCTTCAGTCGTGCCCAGAGCCCAACGATTCCGCCACCCAGGAGTGCGCGCACGAGCACTTCGACGAGATCCGCCTTTCGTGGAGCTTTCAGTTTGACGCCAGGGAGCAGCGCGACCATTTTTTTCAACTCATCTGCGTTATGGGACTCGAGGATCGTTCGGAGTGAGGAATCGGAGGCCAGGTAATCGTAACGGCTCATTTTCGAAGACTGAAACATAATTCCGATCGACATTCAATCCTTTGCAGCGCACTGGAGGAATGGAAGCTGCG
>JAKLHY010000279.1 GCA_022709905.1 Verrucomicrobiota bacterium
GCTGGGCATCGTGGCGGCCTTCGGGCTGCTGGTCGGCACGGTGCTGACCCTGGTGGTGATCCCGGTGGTGTACGCCGTGCTGGACAGCCTCGGCGCGTTGCCGGGGCGCCTCTGGCGCTGGCTGCGATTCGGGCCAGCGGGGCGGCCCGTATGAACGATCGCGTCGTTGCGTGCGGCGTTTTGTCGCAGACTTTCAGCCTGCAATGCGTCATGCCCGATTTCCCAGGGCGTTGCCCTGGGCTGACGAATGATGCCCTTTCAGGGCGCCAGACCGAAAGCCCACAGGGAGGCGCCGCAGGCGATGTTTCGCCATGCCATATCAGGCGTTCTACGCCAGGGATCTGGCTGAAGTGCACCGTTGCCGGAAGAGCCGGAACTATCCGCTCTCAGCGCAGGAGGTGCGCGTTGGCGATCGAGACACCGCTGAGCAGCGATCCGACGATGCCGAGGAAGCCCTGGTCGGTGCCGCACAGGAAGAGATTCTCCAGGCCGGTGGTGCCGTCGCGGCGCTTCTCGGGCGAGCCGTAGATAGCGCCGTTGGCGTGCCCGGTGTAGCGCCGGAT
>JAKLHY010000028.1:0-21885 GCA_022709905.1 Verrucomicrobiota bacterium
GAAAATCTACAGCACAATGCGCACTGAGCTTAAGTTTCGCTTAGCCAAAAGGTTTTCCGTGGAAATCCAGGCTAGGGGAACGCACCGGTCAAATCTTTGTGGAGGAAGCCCTCAGGCTGATCAAGGAAAGCCCGGCCCCCGTAAAACTGGCAGGCCATTGATCGTTTTCCGCGATCCGACAGGCTACTGGGTTTTCCCAGGGGTTTCGATGACGACGCGCATCCGGACTTCCACTGGTTCGCGATCGGGTCCCAGACTGCGGAGCGCGGCTGTGTAGATGCCAGGATTTTGATAGGTGTGGGAAGTCTCCTGATCGATTTTGGCGCGCGGGGAGCCATCCCCGAAATCGATCTCCACGGGGGCAGTGGTCCCAAAGAGACGATTCCAGAAAAGGATCGGGGTGCCGGGATGCGCCTCGCGCACAGGCCAATGGTAAAACCATCCTGCCGCGAATCGGGCGCCGGGATCGGTGTTCCAGACTCGGAGTTGGGCGTAGTCTCTGTCTTCACTTCCGTCGTCGGCAAACAGGCGGAGTTCCTCGCTAAACAGGCCGGGGCGATCGGCTTTCAGGAGGGCTCGAGGTCCCGAGACTTGACGCCCATCATGCAAGTGCCACTGGTATCGGACGATGCGGCGCCCGGGTCGGGCAATGCTCCGGGAGGCATCGAATTCCACAGTCTCACCAGGCGTCGCGTAATGGTATCCGCCGGCCACGACCAGGAGCGGATCGGCGTAATCGCGCAGGTATGCCTCGACCAGGAATGGGTAGGAGGCCAAAGGCTTGCCTCGGACAGACAGCCCCCAATGCAGGTGGGGATCGTTATGCTGCGACTTGCGTCCGTCCCAGGTCATGCCGGTTCGCCCGAGCGCATCGCCGGTTCTCACCAGGGTGTTTGTGGTCAGACGAGGGGGTATGGTCTCAATGTTCATGTGATAGTGGCTGATCTCGAGACCGGATGGGCACCGGATTTCAAGGCCGTTCGATTGTGCGTCACCCTCCGGAAGGGGGGATCGGGTGACCACACCTCCCAGGCTGGCGAGTACCTCGATTCGATCGGGAATGGCGCCGAAATCGTCCCCCCGATGGTAGTAATGTTTATTATAAGGAACAAGGGCCAGCCACGTGTTGCCGTAGGTATTGGCGCGCCAGCGATAATTGCGGAGGGGAAAGCGCAGTTCGATGGGCCCCCAGGATGCGCCCGCGGATACGCATGAAAACCGCACGGCGCCTTTGACTTCGGGCATTGGATCGAGCTGGGGCCCGGTCGCCCAGGCACGGGTTGTTTCGATATGCAGCCTGAGGCCGTTGACGATCTTGGGCATCTCGAAAGGCTGGGCCACAAGTGTCGCAGGCGTTCCCGATACATCAATATCGACTTCCGCCGAGCGGAACACGCGGTGCTCAGGCAGGTCTGGAATGTGATAATTGGGCCAAAAAAACTCGCGGACCGCCAGCAGGCGAATCCTGCGCTCGACGGAACCGGACGGGCCCGTTACCCGGACTTGCCGTGATTGGTTGAGGTCCAGTTCGAAGACCAAAGGCATGCCAGCCACGCCGGCAGGGTCAGAATCCAAGCCCGGCTCGTCACGGATCGGCTCCCGGCCAGTTTGGGCATTGGCAATATCGTAGGCATGAACGGCGGTCAGCCCGAGAAACATCAACCCGAGGCATGCGAGATTTGCATGGGAAATTGGACAGCGTCGGAGACTCACTTTCATTCAGGGCAATTCTATTGGAACAAGGTCGAGTGGCGAGCTTTTCTGGCGCAAGGCTTGCTGAACTCGGCATCGGGGGACATATTGCGGGGAATCTGTTGTCTCATGATGAGCTGGTGTCTTGTATGGAATCGGCGCAAGAGACGCACATATGAAATCCCTTGATCGTCCTGACTGAACCCGATAATTGAAACAGAGATCCCTCGAAGCGGGGCGTCGAGGGATCTCGGAATTCTGGGAGCGTTTGAGTCGAATGGCCGTGGGCCTATGGGGCTGTGGACGCTCGGTAGAATCGCTGGGTCAGACCGGTGATGGGCGTGGGATCCAACACCGTGATGCTGGTGCCGCTCAACGAGGGAATGTCTTGCAGCAGCTGCCAGGGATCGGATGCGGATAACGACTGGCGATACTCGACCCGGTAATGCATGCCGGCAATGCCTTGCAGGGTGACGGCCGCTTTGGAGTCGGTGATTGCGATCGACAGGGAAGGTCCTCGTCCGGCGCCGACAAACGCGGTGGCATGTTTTTGAATCGTGGCCTCGGGCACCATGCCGGGGTAAACCACGATGCGCAGAATTCTGCCGACCATGGCTTCGCCTCCTGTGGCGTTAGCGCCGAGGAATCCAGCCCCGGTGGGCATCGCGAAGCCATCACTCACCCCGGGGGTTGTGCCGGCCAGGGCACCGTTGGTATAGAGGGTCATCGACAGATCGGTCGCATTCCACACAAACACGACATGGGTGGGAATGGTGGGGGAGGCAACGGCTGGCGTGAACAGGTAATCCGCCACACCGAGCTGGGTAAAGCCCAGCTGACGCGTATTCGACCACTGCGCGTAACGCAGGTTGCTGGTCGAGTTTTCCCCGACCGCAAGGTAACCGTCGGCCCCGATGGTCGGATCGCCCTCGAGAATGAATTCCATCGTCACATCACCCGCGGAGAATCCGAAGTCGAACGGCACGCCGCCGGAACCCGTCAGGGTCACGATGTTGGTCAGGGTGGCCAGGGGGGTTAAACCGCCTGCCGTATCAGCGGCGATCGCGGCATCATACGCGCTCAGCACCGGCGTGACCAGGACCGTCAGCTTGGTGCTGACGGTTGCCACGTTGTTCGACGCAACCAGCGTGTAGGCGGTGGTCACCGCGGGAGAAACCGTTTGATTCGTCACCGCGGTCACATCAACGCCGTTCAGGAACACCCCTGTCGCGTCCTGAACCTGCCACTTCAGGACTGATGATCCTTGCCCGACGATCTCGATGGGCGTGGCGGTGAATGAGGTAATGATGGGCGGACGCAGCACGCTGGTAAACGCGGTGGCATGTTTTTGAATCGTGGCTTCAGGCACGATTCCCTGGTAGACCACCACCCGGAAGATTCGGCCGACGATTGCCTCGCCCCCGGTAGGATTGGCCCCGAGGTAACCCTGTCCGGACGGCATCACGAACGCGTCGCTCACGCCATTGATGGTGCCGGACGCGACACCGTTGACATAGATCTTCATCGAGTAGGCGGCCGCGTCCCAAACATAAGCGACATGGGTGGCGATGGTGGGGGATGGAACACCGGGAACGAACATGTAGTCCGCGACGCCGCCTTGAGTGAAGCCCATTTGGTAGGTGTTCTGCCACTGTTCATAGCGCAGGCTGCTGCTGGTCATTTCCCCGACGGCCAAAAAGCCCGAGTCCCCGGTCAATTCGGGGTCGCCTTCCAGAATGAATTCCATGGTCACATCCCCTGAGCTGGCGCCGAAGTCAAAGGGTTCACCTGCCGTTCCCGTTAGAGTCACGGTGTTGTTCAATGATGCGAGGGGCGTCAAACCGCTGGCTTGATCTGCCGCAATCGCCGCATCGTATACGTCCAGTCGCGGATCCACCAGGACCTTGACCTTGGCGGTGGCGGTCGTGACCTCATTGGATGCGACGAGGGTGTAGGTGGTTGTGACCGCCGGGGAAACGGTTTGAGTCGTGGCCGTCACCTTGACGGAGTTCAGGAACACCGCGTCGGCGTTTTGCACTTCCCACTTCAGGGTGGCCGAGCCTTGGGGCTGGATCAAATCTGGAGTGGCCGTGAAGGAGGTGATCCTGGGCAGCGCCACGTTGACGAAGGCATCGGCGTGGCTCTTGATTTGTGCCTCCGGCACGATTCCCGAATAGACCGTAACCCGGTGGATGGTTCCCACCACAGCCTCGGTCCCGGTGGGATTGGCGCCCAGAAAACCCGCGCCGGTCGGCATGGCAAAGATATCGCTGACTCCGGTAACCGTGCCCGCCAGGTTACCGTTGACATATAAATTCATGGTCAGTTCAACTGCATTCCACACGTAGGTCACATGGGTGGGTGTTGTGGGGGATGATACGGCCGGGGTAAACATGTAATCCGCCACACCGCCCTGGGTGAAGCCCATTTGGCGCGTGTTTTGCCACTGCTCATATCGAAGGCTGCTGGCGCTGTTTTCTCCAACCGCCAGAAATCCTGAATCACCGGTCAGGGTGGAATCCCCCTGGAGAATGAATTCCATGGTCGTGTCACCGGACGTAGCCCCGAAATCGAAGGGCGAACCCGCCGTTCCGTCGAGGGTGACCGGCGAGGTGAGTTTGGCGAGAGCCGTCACCGAGGTGTCGGCCTGGATCGCCGCGTCGTAAGCCGTCAGGGCCTGATCCAGCTTCGCCGAAGCGGCCTGGGCAAGGTTCATCCCACATAAAAGTCCAATAGCCGCTATCATAAAGAAACGGCTGGGACGGGGATGGGATTTCCTCACGGTTAGCTCATTGGGGAACCATTGATGATGTAACATATGAATTGGCCTCTTTCTTGGATCCAAAGCCCACTGTTGCCACCCGTCAAACCGGGCGGTCCAACCAACAGCGCTCAGAATCGGTGATTAGTTTACAGGACAACATAAGTTTCAGCAAATTCTTTCAGGCTTCCCAGGGCTGCAGATTCCGAATTGCATCTCCTGCTCATCCATGTTTGGGTTTGAACCCGGAAGCGGCAGGATGGCCTGCCGCCTGTTGCTCATGACTAATAATTTCAGTCCCAGTCTTGCTTTTTTGCGTCGCGAACTCAGCGGCAATTCCGTTCCTGGACCTGTTCTCAGTGTTGCCGTTTCCCAGACATCGAAGCCTGCCTCGATCCATTGCCGCGGGCTCTTGAAATGGCTCGTGAGCGCCCTGGTTTGGATCTCGCTCAATCTCGGTGGAACAACCTGGGCTTCCCTGGAGGCTTACGATGCTTCGATCCAAGAGGATGCCATGGGGGGTCTGAGACCTCTGATTTCCCTCACCGCCTCCGTTATTCTCACCGGTTCAAATCGGGTGGCCTTTGATTTTGGGTCCAATCCCGGAGATGCGACCTTTGAATTCATTCTTGAAGGAGATCCGAACGCGAACAATAGCGCGTATTTGGCCGTTGGGGCGAACGCGGATAGCAATCTCCGATATGATCTCTACGATAACACCGGCCAGCTCGGTTTCACGCAATTGGGGATCAAGGACTACGCGTTTACGCCGGGCGTTCCTTGTCCGGTCAAACCCACTCATGTGGCTTATGCCTGGAATTCGACCACGCATACCATGAGGCTCTTTCTCGATGGCCACCTCTCGGGAACCTGTGCCGGAGTCAGTTCCAGTTTTGGCATGCCCAGCGGGCGGGGCTGGCTGGGGGCCAATCCCCAAGGGGGCGAAGTGATGGTGGGCACCCTCCATCGGTTGACCATTTATAGCGGTTTGGTTTCCGAGGATGTCATCCTCAGACACGCCGACGCTTTCAAGGATGTGGTGCGCCCGCCGCAGATTCTCTCTTTGATCGCCCACCCGGATACGGTCTTCACTCCGGGTTCCGCCACCCTGACCTGGGAAGTCCGGGATGCCGATACCATGACTCTGAATGACACGGATGTGACCACGCGATCGAATCTAGTTGTGTTCCCTTCGGCGACCAGCACCTACACCCTGATAGCCAGAAACACCGCGGGCAGCGCCAAAGCCCAAGTCACGCTCCAGGTGAATCCGGCCCCCATCATAGAACGATTCGCCTCTGACCGAGCTTACGTGGCGGCGGGACAGAGCCTGACGTTCTCCTGGCAAACCCGTTATGCAACGACCTTGTCGATTTCACCCGGGGTAGGGGATGTGACCTCTCGAACGGTGGCGGGAGCCGGTTCGGTCCAGATTCAACCTGAATCATCGGCCACCTATCTTCTCACGGCCTTCAGTGAATTTGGCACGAATCAAACCTCGGCCGAAATCCACGTGGTCAAACCGGCAGATCACCTGGTGATCTCCGAGTTCATGGCCGATGATCAATCCACGCTGCCGGACGAGGACGGTCATTTCTCCGGATGGATTGAGATCCATAATCCGACGGGTGACAGCGTCCCTCTCGCTGGGTATTATCTTACGGACGACGCGGGAAATCCCCCTCGATGGGCCTTGCCGGCCACGAACCTTCCGGCGGGCGGTTACCAACTGGTTTTTGCCTCGGGCAAGAACCGGCAACAGCCCGGCAGGCCGCTCCACACGAATTTTCAACTTAACAACGACGGGGAGTATCTCGCTTTGGTGGGGCCAGGTCCGAGGGTTCTTCACGCCTTTTCGCCAGCTTTTCCCGCTCAGCGCCCGGATATTTCATACGGCATTCTGGCGGACGATCCCGCTCTCGTTCGCTATATGCGAGTGCCGACCCCCGGAGCCGCTAATAACGAAGCCCCGCCTCCGCCCCTGTCCGTCGTGTTTTCCCACGCGAGCGGCACGTTTACGGGAGACTTCAGTCTGATATTAACCGCTCCCGATCCTGATTCGGATATCCGGTTTACGACGGATGGTTCCGCGCCCGGGCTGAACACAGGCACTCGATACCAGGCGCCGATTCAGGTCTCGAGAACAACCCATATTCGTGCCGTGGCGATCCTTAACGGCTTGGTCAGCGGCATTGCCGGCGCCAGCTTCATTAAGCTCGCGCCCGACCTGGCTTCCTACAGCTCGAGCCTGCCCCTGATGGTGATCGAAAACTTTGGCGCGGGTGGGATTCGACAAAAAGGATGGAATGCCACCGGCGCCGGCATCAAACAGGTGCCGCGCCAGACCGCGGTTTGGGCTACGTTCGCCCCTGAGAACGGTCGGGCTTCGATGATCCAAGCTCCTCAGATGGTGGCGTTGATCGGGATTCGCGGGCGGGGCGCTTATTCGACCGAATGGCGGCAGAAACCTTACAGCGTTGAGGCTTGGGATGAAGAGGGCGAGGAGGTGGAGGTCTCGCCTTTGGACATGCCCAAGCATGCCGATTGGGTGCTCTATTTTCCGGATCCGGAACAGAACCGAGACCCAGCCCTGCTGTTTAACACGTTTGCTTACGAACTGAACCGGACTATGGGGCGCTACGCCGTGCGGTTCCGTTGGGTCGAGGCCTTCATTAACGAAGACGGAGGCGATCTCAGTTTGTCGGATCGGCGCGGCGTTTATGCCATCATCGAAAAGGTGGCGCGCGGCAAGGACCGACTCGATTTCCAACGCCTCTCCACGGACGGTTCCACAGGCGGATGGCTGCTCAATATCAACCGGATGGACCCGGAACCGGACACGGGCTGGCCCGCGGCCAACGGAGCCACGCGCCCCTGGTTTTTTCATACCGCGGGTCCCAACCGCATCCTGCAAACCGAACCCAACCAGGCTTACCATCCCGTTCCCGGCGACGACCTGCCCCAGCAGTGGAATGCCTTCATCAATTTCGATAATCCCAATGGCTATGTCATCCATCCCGCCCAACGCGCCGCCATCGAAGGCTGGTTTACACAGTTCGAGAATGTTCTCTACAACGACCGCCTGTGGCGGGATTCCACGGACGGTTATCGCCGGTATCTCGATCCACTGGATTTCGTCGATTACTTCATTCTGAATGTCCTGACACGAAACGGGGATGGTTTGCTCCTGAGCATGTTCCCCTGGAAAGGAGAGGACGGAAAGCTGCGCATGGGGCCCGGTTGGGACTATAATTGGAGCGCCTACTACATTTCCGGGGGGCCGACGGGAGCATTGCTGCATCGTTCCGATCAGCTTTGGTACGCCCGTCTTTTTCAGGACCCTGACTTCATGCAGCTCTATATCGATCGTTGGTGCGATTTGCGTCGTGGCCCTTTCAGCAACGCGACCATGAACACCATCATCGATCGGCAGGCTTCCGAGATCACCCCGGAGAAATCCTTGCTTAACGGCATGCCTAATGCCGCTGAATGGAGCCGCCGATTGCAGCAGATGAAGTCCTGGCTCAATCAACGGGCCGATTGGATCGACAGCAATTACCTCCGTCCGCCCGCCTTCAACCAAAACGGAGGCGAGGCGCCGGATGGCTTCGCGGTTATCGTCACCGGTGGTGGCGGCACCCTCTATGTGACGACCGATGGCGCCGATCCGCGCGCTCCCGGCGGAGCGGTGGCAGGTTCCGCCAGGCCTTACTCCAGTCCCCTGATTCTGCGCGCTCCGACTCTCCTCAAAGCCCGGCTTAAGAACGGTGCCAGTTGGAGCGGCCTCACATCCGCCTTTTTCTCCACTCCCCAGGATTTGACCCCACTGGTCTTCTCCGAGATCATGTACAATCCAGTCCCGGCGGGTGTCTGGGAGAGCGACGATCTCGAGTTCCTGGAACTGAAGAACGTGGGCGCAAAACCGCTGGACCTGAGCTTGTTTGAATTCACGATGGGAATTGAGTTCAGGTTCACAAACCATACCGTCCTCGGTCCCAACCAGTTTTTCCTGCTGGCCCGCAATTCGGCCGCGTTGGCGGAGCGGTATCCCGGGATCCATGTGAATGGCACTTATACGGGCAAACTCAATAATGGCGGCGAGAACCTCCGCCTCTCCACGCCCTTTGGTCAAACCGCGATTGAAATCACCTTCGGTAATAATCCTCCCTGGCCCGTAATGGCCGATGGATTCGGCTTTTCCATGGTCCCGGTTGATGCTGCCACGGTTCCCAATTCAAACCAGGGCGGCGATTGGCGGATCAGCTCCGAACCGGGCGGTTCCCCAGGTGGAGAGGATCCCGGGACTCTAGGCCTGGACGGGGATGGCGATCGCATGTTCGACTGGCAGGAATACATCGCGGGCACCGATCCCGCCGATCCGCATAGCCTGCTCAAAATCGATTCCGTGGCCTTAACCGACGCCAACGAAGTGATCCTGACCTTCCAGGCGATTGCCAACAAATCCTACACGGTTGAATATACAGACGCATTGCCAGACGCAACCTGGTCCAGGCTTGCAGACGTCTTTGCGCAGCCCGTAAACCGAAACGAAACCGTGCGGGATGCGAGAACCCACCCCGGCCGTTATTATCGCCTCCTGACTCCGGCAAAACCATAATTTGACGCGTCACATTGGGTTATTGCCGAAGTCGCCAAAGGCAATGTGCCGCTCGCCTCGCCGGCGGAGTCGTTCTTCTGGCGCACGCGAGAATATTGTCGATAGACAATCTCGATAGAGCGAGCCGTGACCACGATTCCCATTTGCGGGACGGATTCGTCCCAGCGCCGAAACTAGGCTTCTGAACGATCCATCGCCGATGTTCTTAACGGCGCTTGTCCCGGAAGAGGTTGAGAACGATGGCTCCTTGTTGGTACGTCCGATGCTAACCACATCCATCAACCGCACAAATCGTGATATGAACGATCTCCACTTCGCCTTCCGCCAATTGCGCAAAAGCCCTGGCCTTACGGTTGCTTCGGTGCTCGCGCTCGCTCTGGGTATCGGCGCCAACACGACGATGTTCACGGCGGTCAACGCGGTTCTGTTACGCCCGCTGCCCTATCCCGAATCTGACCGTCTGGTGGAAATCCTGGAGGCCGCTCGCCAGGAGTCTCCCAGCGTCGTGGCCTACCCCGATTTTCTCGATTGGCAACAGCAGACGACGGTGTTCGCAGATATGGCCGCCTACCAATTGGCGACCTTCAATCTCACCGGCGCGGACGAGCCTGAACGGGTGCCGGGTCTGCGGATCACCGCGAATTTCTTCCGCACCCTAGGGGTAAAGCCAGCGCTGGGTCGGGATTTCCTCGCGGAGGAGGATGAGCCCGGCGGGAGCGCCGTGCTCTTGCTGAGCCATCGTTTGTGGGAACGGCGATTTGGAGCCGACCCCGCTGTGATTGGGAGCACCATCCCGCTTGATGGACGCGGGCACCTGGTGGTGGGGGTGTTGCCACCGGGTGTGGTGGCCTACGAGGAGGCGCAGGCGTTTGTTCCCTTGGGGCCCATGAAGCCGGGTCTCATGAGTCGGGGCACGAGGAACGCCCTATTCGTCAAGGGACGGCTGAAGCCAGGAGTCACTCGGGCGCAAGCCCAAGCCGAGTTGGACGTCATCGCGCAACGGTTGGAGAAGCAGTACCCCGACACCAATACCGGCCGGCGAGCTGTGATTTCCAGTCCGCGCCACCCCGAGGCCGACCAGATGATTAAGACGATTCTCTTCATGCTATCGGGTGCGGCGGGCTTCGTTCTGCTGATCGCTTGCGGCAACCTGGCGAGTATTTTACTGGCCCGCAGTGCCGGGCGAACCAGAGAGATGGCTGTGCGCCTGGCCTTGGGCGCCGGTCGGACCCGTTTGATTCGGCAGCTGCTGGTCGAGAGTGCAATGCTGGCAGTCGCCGGGGGCGCAGCCGGTTTGTGTTTGGGAGTGTGGGGATGCCGAGGTCTTAGCGCGATGCTGCCCCAGATCGAAGAGATCACTCTGGGCGGCTTCACCCTGGATGGCCGAGTGCTCGGATTCACATTGGTCGTCTCACTGGTCACGGCCGTGCTTTTCGGCTTGTCGCCCGCTCTTCGGGCCTCGAAACCGGACGTGCACGAGATGCTCAAAGTAGGCACGATCCGTTCCAGCACGGGTCTGTCTCGCCAGCGACTTCAAAGAACGCTGGTGGTTGTTCAGGTGGCGTTGGCTTCCGTCCTGTTGGTGGGCTGCGGATTGCTGCTGCAGAGTCTCTATCGCCTCATGACGCACGACCCGGGATTCAATCCCGAGCACGTGCTCACGGCGAAACTCCATCGGGGGGGTGCCGGGACCGAAGACCCGGAACGCGAGGCCGCTTTCTGGCGGGAACTCTTCACGCGCCTACGGAATCTGCCCGGTGCGGTGTCCGTGGCCGTGGCCTTCCCCATGCCGCTAGAGCGCAGCAGCTGGACCTGCCCTTTCTTCGTCGAGGGACGGCCGCTGCCCGCCCCGGGACAGGAGGCCTTCACCGATGTCTTTTCCGTGAGTTCTGATTACTTCCAGACACTCGGCGCCCGGTTGCGTGAAGGTCGGTTCTTCTCCCCGGAAGAAGGCGCGAAATCGGCCAGGGTTGCCGTCATCAACCGGACCCTGGCGGAGCGTCACTGGCCGGGTGAAAGCACCGTCGGCAAGCGATTTCGCGTCTTTCCCCTGGAAACCAAGGACCCGTGGCTAACGGTCGTCGGAGTGGTGGAGGACTATCGACTTCACGCGTTGGACGAGAGGCCCAAACCGGCGGTGCATCTCCCGTCTATGAGCGGCGCCGTCTTGATGCTCCGCACTGAATCCGATCCCCTGAGCCTGCTGGCGGCCGTGCGACAGCAAGTGCGGGACCTGGATCCGAACCAACCTCTTTACGACTGCAAGAGCCTGGAGCAATGCATGGCCGAATCGGTGATGGCTCAGCGAGTGACCTGCTGGTTGCTGGGAGTCTTTGCCGGCATCGCCCTGGCGCTGGCGGCGGTTGGCATTTACGGGCTGATTTCGTATTCCATTGCGCAGCGCACACACGAGATCGGCGTACGCATGGCGTTGGGGGCGGAGCAACGTCAAGTGATCCTTCAAGTGGTGGGCGGCAGTCTCAAGTTGGCCTTGTTGGGGGTGGCGATCGGGTTGGCCGCCGCCGGTGGTTTGACCCACCTGCTGACCAGCCTGCTGTATGAGATTCGACCCCTAGATCCGGCCACGTTCGCCTCCGTGTTCGGTGTTCTCCTGGGCGTCGCCCTGCTGGCCAGCTTTCTCCCAGCCCGAGGGGCAGCAAAAGTGGATCCGATCGTGGCGCTACGGTGTGAATGAAAGGCGGATCAAGAACCGGGCTCAACCTCATTCGGAGACCAAGCCGACCAGTGTTTTCGATGCTCAAAGCAATAGCCAGTCGTGAATTGGCGTGATAAAGTTCCCATCGATTCAACCCAATTCGGCTTATGAACCAATCGAGATCTCGTCGTGACTTTTTGAAAAGTGCCTTCGCCGCCGGTGTTGTTGGTGTCTGGCAATACACCCCAGCACGAGCCGCGGGTAAGGCTGGCTTCGTGGCCCCCTCGAAACGGGTTGCGATGGGAGTGATCGGCCTGGGCATCCAGGGCATTGGCGATATGCGGGCCTTTCTGACCAACCCGGAAGTTCAGGTGGTGGCTGTGTGCGACGTGAATGCCACACAACGCATCAAAGGCAAACAGGTCGTGGACACTCATTACGGAAATTCAGACTGCGCCGTCTACCGGGATTTTCGGGAACTTATGGCGCGTCCGGAGATTGACGCGGTCCAAATCACCACCCCGGATCACTGGCATCCATTGGTCGCCATTGAAGCCGCCCGGCAGGGCAAGCACATGTACCAGGAAAAACCGATGGGCTGGAGTTTTCGCGCCGCTCACGAAGTCGAGAAAGCGGTGAAAAAAAGCGGTGTCGTATTCCAATTTGGCACGCAACAGCGATCCCAAGGTCAGTTCAGGCAGGCCTGCGAATGGGTGCGCAACGGGAAGATTGGCCAATTAAGGACCATCCTCGTGGGCGTTCCGGGCAGCGTTTCGTCATGCCCGATCCAGCCGCCCGAACCCGTGCCCAAGGAGTTGGACTATGACCTCTGGTTGGGACCCGCGCCGATGGCGCCTTACTGCTACCATCGCTGCCGGCCTTACACGCAACAGGACGGTTGGAGTGTCTGGTACAGCATTTCGGATTATTGCATGGGCATGATCGGCAACTGGGGGGTGCATCACCTGGATATCGCCCAGTGGGGTAACAATACCGAGTTGAGCGGGCCGAGTGAAATTGAAGGCGCGGGAGTGTTTCCCAAAGGCATGTTGACGGATTGCGCTGTGAGCTGGCAAGTCGAGAACCACTATGCCAATGGGGTCACTCTGGTCCATATGGACGATGCCACCAGCAAGAAACACCCGCTGCAAAAGGGCGGCCATGGCCACGGCGTGATGTTCCTGGGCACCGAAGGATGGGTGCATGTGGATCGTCAAGCGTTGGACGCCCAGCCTGCCTCGTTGCTCGAAACCAAGCTCGGTCCTAATGAGTTGCACCTGTTCAAGAGCGATAACCATGGAGCCAATTTTATTGACGCGATCAAGGGCCGCAGCAAGCCCGCCTCCCCGATCGATATTGCCGTCCGGACCGACACTCTGTGCAATCTCCAGCTCATTGCGGCCAGGTTGCAGCGGAAGCTGTGCTGGGACCCGGAAAAGGAGCAGTTCCTCCACGATGCCGAGGCCAACACCCTGCTGGATCGCCCCATGCGTGCCCCTTGGAGGCTGTAATGCGCATCGATCCTCTCAGCCATTATCCCGACCCATGCAAACTCTGATTCACCCCAACACAAGATACCTCGGGTTCCTTGTGATCGCAGCCTGCTGGTTCTTGGCCGAACTTGTCCTTGCCCGCGATTCTGAACCCACGAACCGGTTGGGTGGATCGCTGGATCGAGCCGGTTTGAACCAGGAACGACCGTTGATGGTGGGTTGGGCAACCACCAACATCACACCCCCTAAGGCCGTCAATTTAGTCGGCCAGTATGAGAAGCGAATTGCCCGCACAACCCGTGATCCGCTCACCGTTACCGTGCTTGCTCTCGAGGCCCGTGGCGACTCGGAGCCGCGGGACCAGGCCATCCTGGTTTCCTGCGACGTCATTGGGATCCCGAAGGCGATCACGGCAAAGCTGCGCGAGAAACTCGAAGGGCGCCTGCCGGATTTTGACGTCCGTAAACTCGTGCTCAACGCCACCCATACCCACACCGCGCCGGGACTGGTCGAAACCGCCTACAAACCTTACGACGTCAGTGGGGACGCCGGGGTGATGAAGCCTGCCGAGTACGCCGAATTCTTTCTCGATCGGGTGGCGCAAGCCGTGGTTGAGGCCTGGCGGAACCGGAAGCCGGCAGGAATGAGTTGGGGCCTCGGTTTCGCCTCGGTGGGAACCAACCGGCGCGCCACTTACTTCGACGGCAAATCCGCGATGTATGGCAAGACCGATGCGGCGAATTTCTCCCACGTCGAGGGTTATCGTGACGATGGAGTAGAACTGCTATTCTTCTGGAATTCGGCCAGAAAACTGACCGGCATGATCCTGAACATCGCCTGCACCTCTCAAGAGACGGAGCACCTGCAGGAAATCTCCGCTGATTTCTGGCACGAAACTCGTGAACTCATCCGTCAGCGCGCAGGTTCGGACGTGTTCATCCTCGCCCAATGCGCCGCCGCGGGCGATCAGTCGCCGCATTTGCTGTTCCGTGGGCGCGCGGAGGAAATCATGGCGCAGCGACGCGGCTTGACACGTCGGCAGGAGATTGCGCGCCGGATTGCCAATGCCGTCGAAGACGTGCTGCCGGCGGCCCAGCAGGACATCAAAACCTCGATGGTCTTTCGGCACGAGGTGGTCAGCGTAGACCTGCCGGAGAAATTCCCGCCATCCCCGGCTTTCATCGAGGCGGATCCAGTTCGCCCCGTCGAAGTCCACCTCCTGAGGTTAGGGGATGTGGCGATGGCGACGAATCCATTCGAGTTGTTCCTCGACTACGGAATCCGCATGAAGGCCCGCAGCAAAGCTGTATTGACTCTTTTAGTGCAGCTCGCCGGACAGGATTGCGGTTACCTGCCGACCGAGCGCGCGGTGAAGGGCGGCGGCTACAGCGCGGAGAATTATCTCGTCAGTCCCGAAGGGGGGCAGGTTCTGGTGGATGAAACCGTCAGGCATCTCAACGCACTGTGGCCGTAATCCTGCGGCACAGGCCGTGACCTTCAACGCCAGGCCGGGCGGTAGACAGGATCCGCGAATTCCAAAAACTATAGGGTCCGTGCAAAAATAACTTCCGATTTTGGCGGGAGCGCCGCCGGGTCAGATGCGAGGCGCGTGGGCGGGAGTGTATCCTCTGCGATACTCGAGCGTCCACGCAACAACGCAGATGACCCGGCGGCGCCCCGCCCCGGAGGGCTGCGAGGCTTTGGCTCGCTGGCTTCGTGACTCCTCGGTCAGAGACCGCTGCAGGTATCTTCCCTCGTCGAGCCTCGCCAACGAGCCAAATCCTCAGCAGCAAAATCGGAATTTATTTTTGCACGAACCCTTAGTTCGAATTCGCATCGGGAGCCAGCCGTCCCACCAGGGTGGGTTGTTTTGTCGGTCCGAAGGACACATTGGCTTCCGCATCCAACGTGACCTGATCGCCCTCGAATTTCAGCCGGTAGGTCAGGTTGAACGGCGTCTGATAGGCGCAGATCTTGAGGGCCAGGGTGTTGTCCGATGGCCAGGCATATGTGCCGGCGATCGGTTCGTCGGGAAATTGCGCGAGCCGCCCTCCGGGGAATGCGGCCCGGCCCTTGTTCCACTGCCGAAAGCCGGCGGGAAGACTGATTTCCTTGCCATCGAGGCGCAAAAGAAGCGTCAAGTTTTTGCCTCCGTCGGATGAAGTGAGCGAGAGGCGTTCGAGCTTTTGGTCATTGGGCGAAAAGACAAATCCGCGATTCAGGATTTTGGCGGCCAGATCGGAACTGTCCGAGCCTGGAGCGGGCGCCAGCCGGAGACTCGCCAGGGTCTCGTTCAACTGATCGCGCGCGGCGGGATTCGAGCGGAGTTTTTTGGGTTGGCACGCCGGGAGGAACTTGTCCCACAGAAGATCCAGCACGGCCTGCATATCGCGGATGCCGCTGGTGATGGCAATGACCGCGTCCTGATCCGGCATGACGACACAGTATTGGCCGAAGGCGCCGTCCCCGCGAAAGGCGTTGTGACGGCACCGCCAGAACTGAAACCCGTAGCCCTGGTTCCAGTCACTCTTGGGATTGCTGCCGTTCGATACCTGCTTCGAGGTCGCCATTGCGATCCACTCGGCGGGCAGCAATTGTTTGCCGTTCCATTGGCCCTTCTGCAAATAGAACTGGCCGAATTTGGCGATGTCTTCCGTGGTTACGCGCAGGCCGTATCCCCCCAGCGAAATGCCTTCAAAGTTGGTGTCCCAAACCGGTTGGGCGATGCCCAGGGGTTCGAACAGTCGCGGCCGCAGATAATCGAGCGCCGTCTGGCCGGTGACCTTCTGCACGAGGGCGGATTGCATGAAGGTGGCGGCGGTATTGTACTTGAAGTGCGTGCCCGGCAGATGGGGGACCGCCTGGGCAAGGAACGACTTCGCGGAAACGGCATCGGGTGCGGTCGGCGGTTCGTCCTGGTGGCCGGTCGCCATCGTCAGGAGATCCCGGACGCGCATCGCCTTGAGGTTGTTGCTGGCGTCAGTGGGCGCATCCTGGGGGAAGAACTTGATCACCTCGTCATCGATGCTGAGCTTGCCTTCGGCGACCGCGAAGCCCACCGCGGTCGATGTGAAACTTTTGCTGAGCGAATACAGCACATGATTCTGTTCGGGGGCGTAGGGCGTCCACCAACCCTCGGCAATCACCCGTCCGTGGCGCACCACCATCAGGCTGTGCATGCCTTCAATCTGTTGATCCAGACCGCGGACCAGTGCCTGCAAGGCGGGTGAGGAAACCCCTTGAGCCTCGGGCGCGCTTCGAGGGAGAGGATGGGCCGCGTGGCAGAGGGCGAGGGCGCTGGCGGCGAACAAGCCGAGGCCGGACAGGATGAGGTTTTTCATGTCAGTATGACGTTTGAGTATCACGTTTGCGATAAAAGACTCCCCTGCCGTTCAGCCGTCAAGCCAGAACGCCGCTCCAAAAACCGCGCCTCAAACAACTTAACCACTCATGAACACTCATGAACGCTAATGATGGAAAGCCAAAAACGAAGGCCCTGAAGGATGCTGGATCGAGCCTCATCGCTCAGGCGGGGCCTTCTCTAAGGCAGTCTTCGTGGATATTGGCCAGCACCTGGTTGACATGGCGCGATCATCCGATCCGTGGCACGAACGGGGGTCAGCCATCCTGGAATATGTCGGTCAGGACGCTGAGGGATTCCTGGACTTGTTCCGAAGTGAGGCCGAGGAACCGCAGACATTCCTCAAAGGCAGTGGTCTGATTGTCTTCGAGGACGTAGCCAGGGAGGAACCTCTGGACCATGGTGTTGGCCAGACACACAATATGGACCAGTTCCCTGTTGTGGGAGGTTTTGTCTGGATGATGATGAAAAAGCGCGACGTCCTTAATGGCGTCGGGCAACCTCCAGCGCTCCGCCAGATGGAATCCGGCAAGATTATGGGCAATGCCAAACGTCTTTTGTTCCAGCACGATCAAGTCATCGTTTTGTGTTCGCAGCATCCGATAGAAGAAAGGCCGGTCGTTGGCGACAAACTGGTCGAGCACGACTTTTCCAATGTCGTGGAGGAGGCCCGATGTGTAGGCCAGATCAGGGCGAACAGCCCCTGTGATGGCGGCCAACTTTTCGCTCAGTCGCGCGGTCGCCAACGCGTGGTAGAACAGCCCCCCCCGGGTCAGTGAATAACCCGGCCGCGCGTTGGACAGCCATCGACTGGTCTGCGCGGTGATCAACAGCCGTAACAACTGCCTGCTTCCCAGAATCAGCAAGGCTTCATCTATCGTGTCGACTCTCACGGAAGAGGTCCGGTTCAGCCGGCGACACAATCGCAAGACTTCAGCCGTGAGCACCTGGTCTTTCCGGATTTCAGAACTGATCGCCGAAAAATCGATGTCATCATTTGAAATCATGCTTGCGATCCCCAAGGCGATCTGGGGAACGGTTTGGAGACTTTCAATAATCCTGCCAATCTCGATCAGCGTCGGCATCGGCATTCCGTGGCCGCTGGATTTGCCGTGCTCCGCGAGGACAGGCTCGACCGTGCAGGTGGCTCGGTCCACATCCAACACCATGCTAAAACCGACGATCCCGCTGGCCTCCAGGAATTTGATGGCAATGCCACGCTGTTTCAGGTGTCTCAAGGCAATGTCGAGGGTCCGGCCCCCGATGTTCATCTGCAAATCCGCATGCGATGAGGGAGCGACCAGTGCGCCGCCCGTGAGATAGGCCGACATGTCTTTTGGGTGAATCCCTTTTTTGGCCAGCGCGCTGAGGAACAGGGGAATCCCGGTGCTGGCATAGCTGGCGAGATGACTGGAAGGCACGTCGCAAACCGGTTCCGGCAAGAGGATATGATGCAATCCCCCGATGTGATGTTTCGGAGCCAGAATCGCAAGTCCGACGCAGGAGCCCAGGTGGGCTTTTAAGCGTCCGGAACTCCGGATCTTCATGTTGCCGCTTGTGATGATCGTCATGCCAGGGCGGGGCGCCGTCGATGACGGCGCCTTAAATCAAGCCCCGGAGAATGTCGTTCCGACAATCAAATGTCGAGCGCGAATCATGACAGGCCAAACGCGCGTCAGGAGCTTCGTGTTCAGCCTTCGGGAGTTGCCATCCGCGGAGCCTCCAGGATGGTTTTTCCAGATATTTGTCACTCGATTGTTACTTGGCGTTCAGGCCAGACGGCTTATGTTATTAAGAGATGAAATCCGGTTCCCCTCACATTTGGCCATTGGATTATGAACTACTGTTTGATCCATAAAGACGATCCTTGTTTCCCGCTGTTGGAGGGTTGCATTGGCGTCATTCAATTGCAGATGCGGAACCTGACGGAATGGCTTCACCAGTCAAATCGACCGCGTTCTTCCGTTGCCGCATCGGTCGTTTTGCCGACCTCCGATGAGATCAAGCTCCAAATTCCTTCCGTTGTCACCACCGGT
This sequence comes from Verrucomicrobiota bacterium, assembly GCA_022709905.1. Lineage (GTDB taxonomy): Bacteria > Verrucomicrobiota > Verrucomicrobiia > Limisphaerales > UBA1319 > JAKLHY01. Next base: position 18,618 of record JAKLHY010000028.1, read on the forward strand.
TGGCACCGGCAGGATCTGATTACCCTCACAGAAACCCTGGTTCGGATCCGGCGGTCCATGGACGTCCTCGCCCATCGCCTCGAAGCCTTGGAGCTCTACCTGGATGATCTGGATCTTGCCTTGCCGATGGAATTGTTGGAAAAGGCCGTCGACAAGGTGTCGCAATTGGTGAGCCAACTTCGCGATGTCACTGATCTTACGACCTACCAAGTCCTGACAAACTCCTTGGTCGAGGTTCGCGGGGCCATGGACAAGGCGAGGGACGAGATGACTGCGACGGAAACCGGCTCTGCCAAAGGGCCCTTGAAAGAAATTGCCCGGCAGGAATTGTTGAAGGCCTTTGATGACGCCATCGAATCCTGCGAACAAGCCGGGCATCACATCTATAAGCTCGCCTTGAGCTTCTACTAAGGGTCCGTGCAAAAATAAATTCCGATTTTGCTGCAGAGGATTTGGCTCACTGGCGAGGCTCGACGAGGGAAGATACCCGTAGCGGTCTCTGACCGAGGAGAAACAAAGCCAGCGAGCCAAAGCCTCGCAGCCCTCCGGGGCGGGGCGGCGCCGGGTCATCTGCGTTGTTGCGTGGACGGTCGAGTATCACCGAGGATACACTCCCGCCCACGCGCCTAGTATCTGACCCGGCGGCGCACCCGCCAAAATCGGAAGTTATTTTTGCACGGACCCTAAGGCCGATCGTCCCCGTTGGCTGGCCATCGAGGTCGAACAGCCAAACCAAACCGCGATTCAAACCGAACCGGACGGCGAGCTTGATTTCCGGTGGATCTCCACAAACCCCTCATCGAAGCATAGTGGCGATAGAACTGGCCATTGTTACGCGGATGTCAGCAACAGGTGACGGCCATGTTAAAAATGAGCCGAGGGATCACTCGCCTTTTGACTTTGCGCGCCCAATCGCAGCATAGAAAAGGGGATGAGATTCATAACGACCTTTCTATTCGGGATTCTGCTCGTGGGTTGTGCCACCCACAGGACTGGTGTTTCCAAACACGACCTCTTTGATGACATCAAAGTGGATCAAATGGTTGACAACAATGTGTCTGACGCCATTCTTCAAAAAACCGTCGTGTGTCTCAATGCGCGCCGTGAGACTCGGACGGTCAACGGCACGACGAACATCACGGTTAACTGGATCACAAATGCCATCGTGACCGTCCTCACCAACCAGACCCTCCTGATTTCCACGAATTACCTGGTGACCGGAATGACGAATTTGGCCCCCCCGGCGCCGGTTTTTTCGGCCGCTGATGGACCGGTAACCGGCACGGAAGACGCCTCGGCTGTCGTCGATTCGTCGCCCCCCCTCTACATCACAAACTCCGTGCCGTCGATCACGACCAACCTAACCGTTTCGATTGCCAGGAATCAAAGCGCGACCGTTTCTCCGATTCAGACTAGCGCAAACAGCCAGTATGTCAGGACATGGAATAATCAGATCACGACCCTCTCGAACAATGTTTCCATCTCGCTCATGACCAATCAAATCGTCACAATGGAAACCAACCAGGTGCTGAATTATCTGACGAATTTCACGGTCGTCCCGATCACCAACGTCAATATCACGCCGGTTCGACAGCTCCAACACGAGTATTTCCTTTATACGGAGCTGCTCGCTCCTCCCGATTTCACCCTCCAAACGGGTGAGTCCCTGGTCTTGCTGGTCGACGGGGCGCGATATGGCTTCAGCCCGGGTCAATCCGGCACCGCCTTTGTGGGTCGCAAGGGATTCAGCTCAGCCTTATACCGGGTTAATCCCGAGGTGCTGGTGGCCATCGCCAACGCCCGCGAGGTCAGACTTCGCCTGAAAGGGATCAATGGCGTCATTGAACGCACCATGAGCGCCAGCAGCCGGCAACGATTCCATGATTATCTGCTGAAATTTTTCTCGGCGGAGACCCGCGGTGCTTCTGAGTTGTCGGCCATCCACACCGGTTCGAACCGGTAATCAACGGCCTTTTTATTCTTAATCCCCATGAAAAACGCCCTCATTATCCTTTCCATTTTCTGCACGATGCTTCTTGCCAGCAGTTACCTCCATCGTGGCAAAGCCCGCCAGCAGGCCGAAGAAAGTGCCCGGGAAATTGTGACTCTCTCGAATAAGGTGGTCGAGCTGGAAACCCGTTTAGTCATGAACCAGGCGCTTGCCGTGGATGCCCAGACCAATTTGCAGGTCCGGATCGAGAAATGCACGAAGGAAACCGCCGCCTTTTCCAACCGCCTTGCCCAGGTTTCAAAGCTGTTCCATGCCGCGCAAAAGGAATCGCAAGCTGTCCACGCCGAACTCGAGTCCAAAGCATTGCGCCTGAATGAAGTGGAGGGCGAATTGGACAACTCAAGCCGTCGGCTGGAACATCTCAGGCTCTTGGAGACAAACCTAATCGAGCTCAAGGCCAGCCTGTTATCCGTGACCGCGCAACGCGATCATGCCCTTCAGGAATCCCGGAGTGTTCAAGTGGAAAAAAACGAGATCGAACACCAGTTCAATGATCTCAATGCCTTGCGTCTTCAGACCAAGAAGCTCGAGGAACAAGCCAGGCTCAACCGGCGCGTGGCCCGTGGGATATCCGCGGATCAATACAATCGCCAGGCTCCTTTGACCCTCGAATCCAATGGAACCGTCAAGCCTTTACCCCCGGTCAGTCCGCTTTCCGAGACCCGGTAAACCGGCGGTTCTTGCGGATTTCTCGCGGAAATAATCTGCGAGCATCAGCGAGGCAAAAACAAAGGGAGAGTTGCCTTGGCTGCAACTCTCCCGCGAGGCGGCGAGCAGGTTCGCCGGCGGATGCCGGCAAGTCACCGTTTACGGAATCACGATCCGATAGAACGACAGCGGCGGATCATTGGGGATGCTGTTGGTGAGGGTTAAAACACCGCCGGTGCCGGCCACAGGAGTCCCCGTGTTGGTCCAGGACACCGGATGGCCCCCCATTTCCAGCGCCGACTGAAGTTGGTATGAATAGCCTTCCTGGGACTCAAACCGGATCAGCAGATTGTCCGTTGATTTTTTGACGATCAATACCGGTGGATTGGGCTTGAGGTCAGGAGTTCCGGGTTTTGCGGTCGGAGTGCGAGCTCCACGCGCGCTCAGCACGGCATAATCGCCGAGGGCGGTCCAGTCGGAAGCCCAATTCTCGGACGCAAACGCGCCGAGGTAGGAGGTGGGGATGAGGAAGCCGTCGTTGGACGGGGTTTTGGCGCCGGATAGGGCCGGGCTGCCGGCCTGCAATCGGGGATCCAGCGCGCCGTTGTT
>JAKLHY010000028.1:21984-89652 GCA_022709905.1 Verrucomicrobiota bacterium
CGCCCCAGAGTCCGCGCTGGTAGAGGTCGATGTCGGTGGGATCGAAGACATCGTCATTTTCGGCGGTGAAGATGATGGTGTTGTTGGGGGAGCCTTCGGCGTAGATTTTTGCGTTTTGGCAGACGACCAGGCCGCCCTTTTGGACGGCGGCGGCGCCGAGGTTTTTGCCCTTGATGACGGTGCCCGGCTCGATGAAGAGGGAGGAGCCGCCCAGCAGGTGGCAGAGGCCGTTGAGGATATAGGTGTTGGTCCGGGACCAATAATTCGTCCCGGCCGGCAACGGATCGGTCACTTGAACGGTGTTGGGAGCGTCAGCTCCGCCAGGAACAACGATGCCGTACTGATACAAAGCCGTCCATTTGGCAATCCACAGATCCTGAGAGCCAAAGGCGCCGAGGTAGGAGGTGGGGATGAGGAACCCGTCGTTGGACGGGGTTTTGGCGCCGGATAGGGCCGGGCTGCCGGCCTGCAATCGGGGATCCAGCGCGCCGTTGTTGGTCCGGCTGATGCCGGCCAGCATCGGGTCCACCACCCGATTGCTCAGGTTGGCCTCGGTCCACAGCACCTCGGCCCGGCTGTCCACGGCCAGATTGGTAATGCTGTTGTTCATTTGGCTGCCCGCGGAGAAGCCCCACCAGATGTTGTCGGTGATAGTCAAAAGGCCGTCCGTCAACATCACGCCGGACTTGGGATCGAGGTTGACGCCCCGTCGGCCGAAGTCGGTGTAGATGCTGTTATGGATGCGGGGGGCGGCGTATTCCCGGATCATGAGGGCATCGTTGTTGCCGCCGGTGCCGCCGTTGCCCACCCCGGCGCCGATAACCGTCGCGTTATACAACTGGAAATTGGAGTAGGGCTGCAAAGGGGCGGCTCCGGTCAGGCCGCTGGGTTCCCCGTTGAGCTCGGAACCGAAATTGCGTTTGTCGGGGGCCTGGATGGCAAACAGGAACTGGTGTTTGCCGCTGTGGCCCTGGTCGGTGTCAAAGGCGTCGTCGTCGTTGAAAGCGCTGACCAGGTAGCGGGTATTGACGGTGCCGCCCCAGAACTCGAAGCCGTCGTCGGCGGTGGCGTAAGCCTCGACAAACTCGATGGTGGTGCCGCGGCCGACGGCGCCGAAGGTCAGGGCGTTGACTTCCTTGTTGGCCTCGATGGCGGCGCCGCCATGCCGGATGGAGACATAACGCAGGACGCCGGAGCTGTCGTCGTCGTTGCTGCCTCCGAAGCGATGGACCCATTGTCCGCCGACCTGGACATCGGGCAGGCCTTCATAGACCTCGTATTTGGGATTGGCGACATTGCCGGCGGCGTCGATGGCCGAGTTGACGCGGGCGTTGCCGAGGAGGATGACGCCGCCCCAGAGTCCGCGCTGGTAGAGGTCGATGTCGGTGGGATCGAAGACATCGTCATTTTCGGCGGTGAAGATGATGGGGTTGTTGGGGGAGCCTTCGGCGTAGATTTTTGCGTTTTGGCAGACGACCAGGCCGCCTTTTTGGACGGCGGCGGCGCCGAGGTTTTTGCCCTTGATGACGGTGCCCGGCTCGATGAAGAGGGAGGAGCCGCCCAGCAGGTGGCAGAGCCCGTTGAGGACATAGGTGTTGGTCCGGGACCAATAATTCGTCCCGGCCGGCAACGGATCGGTCACTTGAACCACACCTCCAGCGAGGTGCGGTGAGATAGTCATGGCCGCGGCTAACGCGCAGCAGCCGAGTATGGATTTTTTCTGCATAGTCACAATGAGTTTGGATTGCTTTTAGTTTGCACTTAACAGGTCACGATTGGATCAGGCACAGGTGACGGATTCGTGGAGGTCAAGTGAACTCTCCGTGACGATGGCAAATGGCAGGCGCGAATCGTCAAGGGCGCCGGCCGGCGCGGTGTATCGGGCGCTTTGGTTCTTGGCCGAGCCCCCTGCGATTGCCGGGAGTTCTGACGAGGTCTGCGAAGCCTCCTCCGTGCGCGCGACGGAGATAAGGGGAGGATTCAGAATTCGGCGGACAAGGCGAGCGTGAAGGTTCGGCCCCAGTTGTATTGGGAGTAGACGGGACCGTCGCTGTCGGAGCCCATGGTGCGTTTAAAGTCATAGGCCAGCAGATTCCTGGCCGTGAATTTGAGCCGCAAATAACGGTTCAATTTCTGTGAAATCACGAAGTCCAGGGTTGGCGCGGGATGTTCGTAAACATCCTCGCCGGCGCCATTGACGATATAAAGCCTCTCGCCCGTGAGATTGGCCAGCAAGGTGGCCATGGTGCCCGACCTCTTGTTGTCGTAAGTCAGATCGAGATTAATGACATAGGGCGATTGATCGAACAAAGGCCGGGTGGAGGTGGCGTATTTACCCTTGTTTTCGATCTCCTCTTTGCTGAGCGGGACCTCCGACTGGATCAGAGCGAAGTTCATCCCGATCGAAAAACGTTCCAAATCCGAGTCCAGGAATCCCAGGCCTTTGCGCGCCTCGAATTCGATTCCGGACAGGTCGGCCTCGGGAAAGTTTTTGTAGGCGTATTCGCCGCCTTCGAGGCTATCGGAGTATTTCTCGATGGGATCGGTGATATGTTTATAGAAGAGGCCGACCGAGATCACCTCATCGGGCCTGGGGAACCATTCCCAGCGGACGTCGTAGTTGTCGATCGAGCTGATCTTCAGATTGGGATTACCCTGGAAAATCTCATCGCCTGTGGCGTCGTAGCTGCGGTAGGGGGCAATCTCGCGGAAGGTGGGGCGGGCGATGGTCTGGCCCCAGCTCAGGCGCAGGTTGATGTTGGTTTTGAAGCTGTAAACCAGACTGGCGGCGGGCAGGAGATCGACCTGCTCGTTGGTCGCGGCACTGTCTTTGACCCCGTCAAAGCCGGTCATCAGAAGGTCGGTGGTTTCGTATCGGGCGCCGCCGATGGCTTTGAGTTTGCCGGTCAGAGGCACCTCTCCCATGAGGTAACCGGCGTAAACATCGAGCGTGCCGTTATACTGGTTGTTCCCGCCAGGGGCGGTGGTCAGGTAACGACCAAAGTTGAAATTGGTCCGGCCAACGCCCGAGGTCGAAGTCCCGATGTTGACTGTCGTGTAGCCGAGGTCGTTCTCGGTCAGAAACCCATTGGGCGGACCGACCACATAGCGATTGCCGGATCGCGCGTCGTCGCGATAGAGATAGGTGCGTTCAAAGAAGTCGCGTTCCGAGCTGCTGCTGTAGAATCCGAACTTGAAGCTGCCGGGCAGCCGGCCCCAGAGGAGGAAGGGCGTGGTGTCATCAATTTTGAAGTTCAGATTTTGTTCGTTGAGTTCGCGAAAATAACGCGCCGGCCGGTCGGGTTGGGGCTGATTGCTGGCGAAATTATTGCGTCCTTCCGCATCGATCAGCACATGGTAGAAACGATAATCCGGCTCATCCTGGCGGGTGGTGGAGAAGGAGAGCATCCAATCCAACTGGGTTTCAGCCAGGGGCGTGATCAGGTGTTTGCCTCGGGCCTGGTAGACCTGGAGTTCGCGCTCGGTGTAATGGTTCTGCAATTGCACCAGGTCAAAACCGCTCATCGGGGAGGCGGGATTGATATAGGCGCTGGTTTGTTGGCGGGCCTCGTCCTGTATATTTCTGTTGAACAGGAAATTGAACCCCAGTTCCTGATCGGGAGCGACCTGGTAAGCCAGGTTTACACTGCCGCCAAAGTCGGTTTCCATGATGGCCCGGGTGTCGCTCATGATGCGATTGGTCGTCAGATCCGAGGTGTATCGGCCCTGAATGCCTTGGTCGTACATGCCGAATTTCTTGGCGAAACGGCCCGCGACAAAGATCCCCAGCGGCTTGTCGAACAAGTATGCGGTTTCGCCGGCTGAGAAGGCGTATTTGGTATTCAGAGGCGCCTTTTCGCGATGGGCCTGGAAACCGGCGGGCCCGAGGGCTCGCAGCATGTCCGAGGCCAGGTTTGCCTGCTGACGTCGTTCTTCGGCGCGGGCTTGCGTTTCATTCCGCGACGAATTTTGGAAACTGGGCACCTCGGGATATTGAGAGCCGATGGGATACTTTTTAAGGAGCCCGGGCAAATCGTCCGGACGATTTCCGAGTCCGAACAAGTCAATCTTGCTTCCCGGGGCAACCAGGAAATCGTCATTGAGATTGGCGTTCGGATTGAAACCGGTTTCCAGAGACAGGTTGAGGAACGGCCGGGCGGGGAAGCTTTTGGTCACAATATCGATCTTGCCGCCGGTGGCGCTGCCCGGTTGATCCGGGGTAAAGGTCTTTGTCGTGACCACTTTCTCGATCACTTCCGCGCTGAAGATATCGACCTGGACCGATTTCCGGTAAGGATCCGAACTCGGGACTTCCGCGCCGTTGAGCGTGGTCATGTTATAGCGGTCGGCCAGACCCCGAATCACAGCATGGCGGCCTTCCACAACGGTCGCCCCGGTGATCTTGGTCACCACATCCGCCGCGCTGCTTGTCCCGGAACGGGAGATCTGCTCGGAACCGAAGGCGTCTTGAACCGCCGCCGCGGACGCGCGTTCCTGCAGCAACTTCGCGACGGTGCCGACATTGGTTTTGGCGGCGGCATCAAAGAACAATCGGGGCGCGACGGTTCGAGGGGGCGGTTTGGGCGGGGGGGCATTCGTGGCGGGGGCGGATCCTCCTGATCCGGCGGTGGACGGGCCGCCGACCTGCTGTCGCGTGTCTTGAAAGAACGTTTCCCCCGCGGCGGCCGGAGCATCGCCGGCCACCGCCCGTCGCGTGCCGCCTCCGCCGGGGGGTGGGGGAACTCCCTGGTTGATCGGGGGCAACTTTGCGGGCTGAGCGCGGGTTTGAATCGGTTTTTGTTCGGCCTTGATCTCTTCCATCTTATCGGATCGGACGTATTGCAGAACAGCCTCCGCGAGTTTTTCCAGCCGGCCCGTCCGGGCCATCCAGAATCCAACCGCGCCGATCAACACCGCGTGCATGACGACGGCGATAACAAAGCTGGTCCTATCCTTTTGTGGTTTCCTGAGGGGTGGCATAAGGGCGGGGACCTTGGGCTCTGGGTGCTTCGGCAATCTCGGCTCAAGACCCCCTTCAAGAGGGCTACTGTCCGATCGTTTCCGTGGCCAGGCCGACCTTGGTTACATTGGCTGAAACCAGCACGTCCAAAACCCCGACAATCTTGTTGTATTGAATGCGGGAGTCCCCGCGGACGACAATGTTAAGGTCGGGATCCTGCTTGCGAAATTCGACCAGCGTTTTCAGCAGTTGGTCCTCATTCATTTCGACGGTGTTAAGGTAAACCTTGCCGGCGCTATCGACCGTGACGTAGTTGGCTTTCGGCGGCGCTTCCTTCGGGCGGCTGGAAGCCGAAGGCAGCGAGATGTTGATGTCGTTGACGGGCGGCGCCGTGGTGATGATGAAGATGACCAGCAGGACGAAAGCCAAATCCAGGAGCGGGGTGATGTTGAGCTCCGACAGGGTATGGTGTTTGCTGGCGGAATACTTTTTCATGCGTTCGCAGGCACGGGGGTTCGCGTGAAATTGCCCAGCGCCGCATACACGGATTCGTCGGATTCTTCAGCCCGCATTTTCCGCAGGGCGTCGGCAATCTCGTCCGCGATCGGACGGTTGTCCACGTAGTTATGCTCCAAGGAGGCGTAGTATTCGGCGGTGAAATTGTCCAATTCCTGGGTGATCGCCCGGATGGTCGTGATCATGTAGTTGTAGGCGAACATCGCGGGGATGGCGACAAACAGCCCGACCACGGTCGCAATCAGGGCGCCGGCCACGCCGGGCGCCATGGCAATCAGGCTGGCCGCCTGCACTTTTGCGATGCCCGAGAAGGTCTCCATCACGCCCCATACCGTGCCCAACAGCCCAATAAAAGGGCCCCCGGCCACGGCGGTGGAGAGAATGATCATGCCTTTCTCCAATGAAAGGGATTGAGCGCTGACCGCCCGTTCCAAGGCCACTTTGACCGATTCGAAGGATGTCGAACTGATCCGCGTTTTTCCCGCCACTTGAATGGGATTGTTCTTCAGGTGGTAATCCAATTCGTCTCCACCGGCACAGAAAACCTCGTAGGCCGGCGCCCCGGGGAATTCCTGTTTTTTCTGGTAGAGCTCAAAAGGATCGCGCGTGGCCCGGTAGGCATGGAAGAACTTTCGACCCATGGTTCGCGCCCGTATCAACTGACGGGCCTTGGTGATCATGACCGTCCAGCTGAACAGCGATACGATCACGAGCATGATAATGGTGATTTTTCCCTCCGTCGTCGCCTTTTCAAAAGCAAACTGAAGCGCATTAGCCAGAATTGGCGTGAAACAAATGTTATCCATATTGCATATTCCCAATGATCGTTATCACGGTATTCGTAATTCGGAACACGATCCTATGGAGAATGAGTGACGGCCGCATGGCGGCCGAGTTACAATTCTGTGAAAGGCCTGTGCGAGAGGCGGCGGCAAACCAACTCAGCCGATCACGACCTGAAGCGCCCGCGGGATGATCTCGAAGCGAAAAGGCGATTGTCCCAGGGGTTCGCCATCGGCTTCAAGCCAGCAGCGCGGTTCGGATAGGACCTGAATCCTTTTGCCCCGGTAAGTGGAGACCTCGGGCAATTCAATAAAAGAGCCATCATACAGTTGGTTTACCGAGCGCAAGGCCTTCAATAGACCGATTGGCTTGATCAAGCTCAGGTCGAAGAGGCCATCGTCCGGCACCGCCACAGGCAGTTGCCTCATCCCGCCTCCGTTATACTGCGCAATGCCGACCGCCAGACTCAAGGTCTCGTGTTCGGTCCGTTGTTCATCGACGACGAGCGTGATCCGGGTTGGCGTGTAACTCAGGAGAGTCGTGAAGATATGATAACGGTATTTCATCGGCCCCAGGTGGCCTCGTTCACGGTCGGCTCCCACCTTTTTGTTCACTTCCGCATCAAAACCGATCCCGCACATGTTGAGGAAATAAGATGACTTTTCCTCATCCTTGACCTGGTAAAAAACACGTCCGACGTCGTGCTTCAGCGTTTTGCCTTTCCGCAGGATCTGGATGGCGGCCTCATGATCGGCGGGAATGTTGAATGTCTTCGCCCAGTCGTTGCCGGTGCCTACCGGGATCAAAGCCAAGGTGACCTGGGCCGGATCCACAGCCGCCTGGGTGAAGATGGCGTTCACGGCTTCGTTCAAAAAACCATCGCCGCCAGCCATCACGAATTTCCGAAATCCCCGCCGGAGGTCATCATGAATGAGTTGAACGGAATGTCGCGGATATTCCGTGAAGCAATGCTGGCGCGGGATTTCGTATTGATCCAGCAGGCGGGCAATCTTCTCCCACGCCTCAGGGTCCATTTGATGGCCCGCGACCGGATTGACCAGGACCCTCCATTTGTCGTTCGCGCAAGGGGGTTCGATCATAGCAGGGCGCGCCATAGGATCATCGCCGTGCCGGATCGGGCCTGTTCATGATGGGCTGGGTTTCAGACCTTATCTGGGGTGGGATGCTGCCAGGGCGCCCGGTAAGGTCGGGCCAGGAGTCGATTGGCCTCTTCGTCGCCGGTGACCCTTCCCTTGGCCTCGTCCCACGCCAGGCTGCGCTGCAATTGCAGCGACAGGTTCGCAAGCACGCACATGGCGGTGGAGGTGCTGCCCTCGGCGATATCAGCCCGGGGCCGCCCCCGATTGGCGATGCATTGCACCAGGTCTTTCATGTGCTCGCGGATGGCTGGCGCGACGTGATACTCGATGCGCTTCTCGGTTTTGTCTTCGGGGAACTTGTCGCTGTCGACCGGGTATTTGGCTTTGGGATCATTCCATTCGCGTTGAATGGGAGTGCCCCCATCCAGCGGGACGAAATCGAACCGGAACACGCTAGCCTTGAGCGTGGCCTTTTCCCCGTAGAAATTTGCGCCCCACCAATACTTCGGATCCGGCGTTTCCCCGAAGTGCCGATGCTGCCAGGTGACCTGGAGATCGCCGTAGTCGAACGTCGCGTTCTGCATGTCGGAGATGTTGGGCTTGCCTTCTTTGTGGAAGTAATTGCCGCCCGTCGAGGAGATCCGCTTGGGCCAGCCCAGATCCATCATCCAGCGCACCATGTCAATCATGTGAATGCCCATGTCGCCAATCGTGCCGTTGCCGTATTCCATGTAATTACGCCAGCTGCCGGGATGCAGGGTCCGGTTGAAGGGGCGCATCGGCGCCGGTCCGGTCCACATCTCGTAGTCGAGGTTTTCCGGGGGGGCTTCGTCCGGGGGATTGCTCAGGCCGCGCCGGCCGTAGCAATAGGTCTCGACCAGCCCGATCCGGCCCAAACGGCCTTCCCGGATCAGTTCGCGGGCTTCGAACAGGTGTGGCGTGCTGCGCCGTTGCGTGCCTACCTGGACCACGCGCTGGTGTTTGCGCGCCGCTGCCAGCATGGCCTGGCACTCGACGACATCCACTCCAATCGGTTTCTGCACGTACACATGCGCCCCGGCTTGGACCGCCGCGATCATCGGCAGGGCGTGCCAGTGGTCGGGCGTGCCGATCAGCACCAGGTCAAGGTCCTTTTCCTTGAGCATGTCGCGGTAATCGTTGTAGGTGCGCGGGGTTTTCTTCGAAAGCTGGCGTTGCGCCACAATGTCGGCCGCCTCGGCCAGCATCTTCTTGTCCACGTCGCAAAGCGACACCACTTCGACCGGGGCGACCTGGATCAGGCGCAGCAGGTCGATCTTGCCATACCACCCGCTTCCGATCAGACCCACCCGGAGTTTCTGGTCGGCGAGATCGGCGGCGAAGCCTGGGAATTCCGTTAGCACGGCGGCGAGTCCGAGACCGCTGGTTTGGAGAAAATTGCGGCGGTTCATTGTAAGCCTTTTCTTGCGTATTTGCACTTTATAGGTTTATTCGGAATGCACTCGAGACTACCAGACTGAGCCGGGACAGGTCAAAGATCATGTGCGCGTTCATCGGCCGTTCTGTTATGCGTGCCGGAATCCAAATGCGGGTGCGGTCTGCCGTCCTGCTTCAGCCGGCGGTTTCTCGGCTCTTGCCCTTCTGCCTTTGGGCGTCGAACCATTTTTTGAGTTCGACCGCGATAAAGACGATCAAGCCCACGCCAACAATCTTGACCCATGCCGTTGGACTGATGGGCGCGCTGTGAAACAGCTTGTTCATGAACGGCGCGTAGGTGAACAACAGCTGGGCGGCCATCATGGCCATTACGCCGCCGACCACCCAAAGGTTTGAGAAAACGCCCAGCGAAAAGAACGGGCGCGTGAGCGAACGGCAGTTCAAGAGATAAAAGGTCTCCACCATCACGATGACATTCACCACGGCCGTCCGCGCCTCGGGCAGCGCCGCGCCCTGGCTTCTTTCCCAAAGGAACAGCGCAAACCCGCCCGCAACCATGAACAGGGACACGAGCCCGATGCGAAGCATCAACTGCGGTGTGAGGATGGGCTGCGCGGGTTCGCGCGGCGGACGGGTCATGATGCCTTTTTCTTTCGGCTCGAAAACCAGCATCAACCCGAGCAGCAGCGCGGTGCTCATGTTGATCCACAGCAACTGCACCGGCATGACCGGCAGCGCTGTGCCCATGACGATAGCCGCAAGAATCAATAATCCTTCGCCGCCGTTCGTCGGCATGGTCCAGGCGATGAACTTGGTCAGGTTGTCGAACACGTTCCGGCCTTCCTCAACCGCCGCTTCGATCGAGGCGAAGTTGTCATCGGCCAGAATCATGTCCGCCGCGCCCTTCGACACGTCTGTGCCCGTAATGCCCATCGCCACGCCGATATCGGCTTGCTTGAGCGCGGGCGCGTCGTTTACGCCGTCGCCGGTCATCGCGACGATGTGGCCTCGGCTTTGCAGCGCCTTCACCAGGCGCAGTTTTTGCTCGGGCGCGACCCGCGCGAAAACCGCCGCGCGCTCCGCCGTGGCGGGCAATTGGTCGTCGGGGATTTGTTCCAACTCCTTTCCGGTGATGGCCACCGGTTGGCCGTCGCTGCCCTTGCCGCCGCGCAGGCCGAGTTGCCTGCCGATGGCCACGGCCGTGCCCTTGTGGTCGCCGGTGATCATTTTCACCTCAATGCCGGCGCTCTGGCATTGGTCCACGGCCCGAATGGCCTCGGAGCGCGGCGGATCGATCATCCCCTGCAAGCCAAGCATAGTGAATCCGCCTGCCACGTCATCGTGAGTCAGTTTGGCGGGGCTTTCAGGCATAAACCGGCGCGCAAAGGCCAGCACGCGCAGGCCCTCCGCCGCCATCGCCTCGCCGGCTTGCGTGACAAGGGTCGCATCCAACACGGTTTCGGCGCCGTCGGCCTCGAGGATTTTATCGCAGCGTTCGAGGAGACGTTCCAGCGAGCCTTTCATATAAATGACCTGACGCTCGGCGTTCCGGTGGAGCGTGGCCATATACATATGCTCGGACTCGAAGGGGATCACGTCCAGGCGCGGGAGATGTTCGCCGCTTTCCTTGGCTTCAAGCCGGGCCTTCTGGGCCGCGACGATGAGGGCGGCCTCTGTGGGATCGCCCTCGACTACAAGGCGGCCGTCTCTGCGGACGAGTTGGGAATCATTGCACAGCAGGCCGGCCAGGAGCGTTTCGTTGAGCGCCGGATCCGCGGCCAAATCCGCCTTCTGGGCATCGCATCGGATGTCCCCGTTTGGTTCGTAGCCGCCGCCGGTCACTTCCCAAATCCTGGCTCCGGCCCAGATGCGGCTCACGGTCATCTGGTTCTCCGTCAGCGTGCCAGTCTTGTCCGAGCAAATCACAGTGGTGCTGCCCAGGGTTTCGACGGCGGGCATCTTGCGAATAATGGCGTGGCGCCGGGCCATCCGCGCCACCCCGATGGCCAGCGTGATGGTGACCGCGGCCGGCAGGCCCTCGGGAATCGCGCCCACAGCCAGCGCGACCGCCGCCATGAACATGTCCGCCGCTCTCTCGCCGCGCAGCACCCCAACGAGGAATGTCAAGGCCGCGAGGCCGAGAATGACATAAAGCAACAGTCGGCTGAATTGGGCAATCTTTCGCGTGAGCGGCGTCGAAAGGTCCACTGCCTCGTGAATCATAGTGGCGATACGGCCCATTTCCGTGCGATCGCCCGTCGCGATGACCACGCCTGCCGCCTGACCGCAGGTGATCAGCGTGCCGGCGAATCCTAGATTCTTCCGGTCACCCAGCACGGTGTCGGCAGACAGCGGCTGAACGCTCTTCTGCACGGGAACCGACTCGCCGGTGAGGGCGGCCTCCTCGACCTGAAGGCTGCGCACCTCGAAAAAGCGCAAATCGGCGGGAACGCTGTCGCCCGATTGCAGCAATACCACGTCCCCCGGCACGAGCTCGGCCGAGGGCACGCGCCGCTTGCCGCCCTCGCGCCGCACGGTCGCCTCGGTCCGCACCATCTTAGCCAATGCCTCAATGGCGCGTTCGGCCTTGGATTCCTGGAGGAATCCCACGACCGCGTTGATGAACACCACGCCAAAGATCACCGCCGCGTCCACCCATTCGCCCAACGCCGCGGAAACAACCGTGGCCGCGAGCAGGATATAGACCAGCGCCTGGTTGAATTGCTGAAGAAACTTCACCCACGCCGGCGTGCCGCGCCGAGCCGTCATCTGGTTCAAACCAAACTCAGCCTGGCGGCGCCTGGCTTCTTCGGCGGACAGGCCCTGATGGAAGTCCACGGACAGACGCCGCGAGGCTTCCTGGGTCTCAAGCTGATGCCAAGGCGCGTTCATCTCCACGTTATTCCCCAAGGAAATGGGGTGGGACTCCTTGTTTGGAACAGACAGGGTTGCGTTCATTTATAGGAAACCCGGCGGGCGTTTGGAGGGGACCGCCGGCTTGGCGCGGGTCTTGGCCGGCGACGCAAGGCGTGTTCGTTTCTTGGGCTTGGCTGTGACTGTGATGGTGATGCGTGTGTTGCACGACGGGCAATTCATCTGACGGCCTGCCCAATCCTTGCTCGCCAGAATGGGCTGTCCACAGATGGAACAATTGAAAGTGAATTCCTTCATGCTGTGTTTGGTTTGGTTCATGATAGCTCCTTAGCGCACGACCAGCACCGGACATGGCGCGTGGCGCACGACGCGACCGGCGGTGCTGCCCAGCAAGGCCCGCTTCAAACCGGTGCGGCCTTGCATGGCCATCACGATGAGGCCCACGCGCAATTCCCGCGCCGCCTTGTCCGAAAAATCGGTCGGGACAAGTATTCGGCGCAAACCGCGCATCGGCGATCTCATCGGTTTGGTCGAGCTGGTCTTCATGGTTCTATCGTCGGGTTCTGCGCCGCGGTATCCAGGCCAAACGAGGCATTCTACCAATTCCATTTCCCCCGTCAAACAGCAGGTCGTGTTTAGACGACCTGTCGCGCGGCGTTATGACTGCCATAGGGGGTTGGCACGCGCAGGGAGCATTCCGGGTCGTCGCGCCACTCGCCGTCTACGAGGAAGCGGCGCTGATCCGCACCGGATCCGGTGTTCAAGCCGGGGCTTGCACGCTCAAGACGGAGTTGACACCGCCAAATGGATTGGGGGTGGTTTGCCGGGCATGCGGATCGGGCTGATAGTCCCCGTCCACCACCACGCAGTATTCATAAGTGCCGGGTGGCAAGGCCAAATCCTTCACCCACCGGCCCTCGCCGAGCGGAATCATCGGTGTCGCCTCGGGCCGCCAGTCGTTGAAACTCCCCGCGATCCTGACCGTCGCGGCAGTCGGATGGGAGAATTCGATGTGAACGGATTTGGTTCGGGATTCGTTCGCCGGTTTGTTATTCGCTTTTTCTTTTTTCATGCGATCATCTTTCTGTGGTTTCGGTTTCGGGGCGGAGTTCCGGCGGTGAAGGAAGCTCTGCCTCAAAGCTCTCTTTTATCAAGCTCGCTGCCAGGCCAAGGCGTTGGGGCAGCGGCTCGGAATTCCGCCGAGTGGCAAGTTGCTCTTGCCGTCGACCCGGTGTTTCGCCGGGCGCTGCCTTCCTCGGCAACGGCCTATGCCAATGGCCAATAGCTGGCGTCGTGCCAGCGTGCGTTTATCCTGCCTTTGTGCTGAATGGCAACGGGTTGAAAGCGGAGGCGCTGGTGGTTATCCGCCACCCGGTGGCGAGTGGGAATCCACTCATGAGCAGCGGCGATCCACGCTTCGCCGAGAACTCTTCAAGTGTTCTGCGGACAGCATCCAGTTGCGGGCCGGTGTAAAAGTCAGGGTTGGATTGTTCCCAAGGTTGCCTGCCAACAAGGTCACGGCTTGTTCGCGATGGTGGACGAAGCGGGGCAGACGACATCGGGTGCGTAGTCTCGGGTCAAAATTAGATTTCGGCAAAGGGCCGGCATCGGCGTTGAATTCATGGAATTTCCTCGGGGCTTCCTTGTACTGGCTCCCGGGTCATCTCCAACTGCTTTTCCATATCGCGCAAGGCCTTGCGCAACGCCTCACGGATTTGCGGGCCATCGTCGAGCACGAGGATTTTCTTTCTCATGGTTTCAGTGTTTTTTGCCGGACACGGCGCGTCGCGCGTTCGCTTCCCGGTTGGATTCGGTTTGGGGGTTGGGTTCGCGGTCATTGCGTCGGAAGGTCATCGGGTTTTTGTTTCGGAGCACGGTGAGGGAGTGGTGAATCGTGCCTTCAGCATCTCGCGAAACAGCTCATGGTCGCACGACACGTAGCGAAAGCCCGACGCGCGGTTCTTCGCGCGTTTGGAGCGGCGCTCCATCGGCTCATTGATCAACTCGCGGATTGTTTGCAGCAGGCGCAGCACGTTGAGCGGCTTCTCCATCAGGGCATCCGCGCCCGCCTGCTCCGCCAGTTCCCGTTGCTCGAACCGCCCTGTGATAACGATCACAGGCAGGAGCGGATTGACTTGTGCCAGCCATTCCAAAGTGCGCCAGCCGTCTTTCACCGGCAGGCCGAGGTCCAGGAGAAAAAGGTCAATCTTCTTTTCTCCGAATTCCTCAATGGCTTCCTGCCCGTTTTCGGCCGAGACGACCTCGTAACCCTCCGCGCGCAGGACTTTGCTCAATGCGTCACGGATCGAACTCTCATCGTCCACCACCAGTATTGTCTTTTTCATAAATGTGCGCTTTCCAGCAGCCAGTGCCTTGTCGAACGCGGGATAGATCCGGTTTCAGGAATCGTCAATCCCAAGCCGGTATGCCTCGGTCCTCCCGACAGCCACGCTTGCCTATCGTTCGTAGCAGGTGGTTTCTTCCCGATCTGAGGTTGTCCCACGGGCTGATCGGGCCGCGGGACCGGTCACTGGCGGTATTGATCAGTTTTATTATAGTCGCGCGTCCGCTTCGTTTGCTTCATCATGTACGCATGAAGCGCGCGAACAGGAATCCCTCTAGCTGGCGATGTGCCAGGGGAGTATTGCCGATGCGGCCTGCTCGTTTGCAGGCGCTTATGCAACGCGCAGCGGCAAACCATCCGCGCCCCGTGGTCGGTGGGGAATCCAAGGCTGGCCGATCACTGCTCACCTAATGAATGTTAAGCCGCAAATTTTCGGGTTTGTTGTGGCCGTGGTGGTGGTGGCCGGGTTGGTCGGCTGGGCCGGCTATTCCGCCTGGCAGGAACTTCGTCTGCTGTGGCGGAACTTCGGCACGGTGCAGACCGAGAGTTTTCACCTGGCGGAACGCATCTTGACCACCGTCGCGGAATTGAACGAAGCGGTGCAGCGTTTCGATTTGCACAAGAATCCGGCGGACCGGACGGCCTTTGAGAAAATGGGCGAGGAATTGAAACTCTGGCTCAAGACGCAGAAAGGCTTTGTGACGACCGCACTCGAGGTGGACCTGCTGCACCAGATCGAAGGCGCCTTCGAGCAGTATCTCACAAGGACGCGCGATTTGTTTCAGGCGGAGGGGCAAACCGATTCAGGGGCGCCGCCGAGGCCGCTGCTGGAGCGGTTGGACGAACGTGACGCGCAGCTTCTGGCTCTCACCGGGAAGCTGAAGGTGGCGGAGCGTGAAGCGCTGAACCAGTTCGTCATGCAATCGCATCGTTCCGTGGAAGTCCTGCAATGGCTGTTGGCCGCGTCGGTCATGCTGCTGGTGATCCTCGGTTTCACCGCCACGCGGCTGATTTACCGTGCCCGCATCGCCCCACTCCGCGCCCAGGTCATTCAAAGCCGCGCTCGCGCGGCGCGGCATGAGAAACTGGCGTCGCTCGGCACGCTGGCCGCCGGCGTGGCCCACGAAATCCGGAATCCGCTCACAGCCATCAACGTCCGCCTGCACAGCTTGAAGAAGAGTCTGGCCGCGAACTCGTCCGAACAGGAGGACGCTCTGGTGATCGGCCACGAAATCCAGCGCCTCGAGCGCATCGTGCAGGAGTTCTTGCAGTTTGCCCGCCCCACCGAACCCAGGCTCCACACGGTCTCCGCCGACAGTTTGCTCGCCCGAATGCAATCGCTCTTCGGTCCTCAATTGGAAAAGACTTCCATTCGGCTGAACCTGGAATCCGTGCCGGACCTTTGGGTGCGGGTTGACCCGCATCAGATGGAACAGGTGTTGATCAACCTGATTCAAAACGCGGCCGAGAGCATGGAGAGCGGCGGCACGATTACGCTCCGTTCCCGCACCGGCCGGGAACGCCTTGCGGGCCGCACCCGCCCTGTGGTCATTATCGAGGTAAGCGACACCGGCAAGGGTATCCCACCGGAAGTGCGAAAGCGGATGTTTGACCCGTTCTTCACGACCAAGGAGGAAGGCACTGGCCTGGGCCTGGCCATCTCGTGCCGCATTCTGGAAAAGCACGGTGGCGCGTTGGAGTGCCGCGACGATGTGAATCGCGGCACGACCTTTGCCATCCTGCTGCCCCACTCGGAGCCTGTAGCCAGCCATGAACCCGCAGCCCAAAATTCTGCTGATTGAAGACGACCCCGGCATCGTGGCGGGGTTGAAGAAAGAATTGCAGTCCGAAGGCTATCACGTCGCCACGGCCACGCGCGGCGACGACGGTTTGGCGCAGGCGTTGGCGCAGGCTTTTGATGTGGTCATCACCGACTTGAAGATGCCCGGATTGTCCGGTCTGGAGCTGGTGGGCCGGTTGCACCCGGCCAAGCCCAAGCTTCCCATCGTTCTGGTGACCGCGTTCGGAACGACGGAAACCGCGATCGAGGCGACCAAACGTGGCGCTTTCGACTATGTGCTCAAGCCGTTCGATGTGGCCGAACTGCTCGATCTCGTGGCGAAAGCCGTCGCCTGCAACCGGCTGGCTTCCGAGCCCATCGAAGTCGGCGCGGCGCAATCCGCGCGGACGGCCATCATCGGCAACAGCCGCGCCATGCAGACTGTGTACAAGGAAATTGGCCGCGTCGCCGCCAGCAACGTCACCGTGCTGATCCGCGGCGAAACCGGCACGGGCAAGGAGTTGGTCGCGCGCGCCCTTTATCAGCACAGCGCGCGCGCCGCCCAGCCGTTCATCGCCGTCAATTGCGCCGCCATTCCGGAAACCCTCCTCGAGAGCGAACTGTTCGGACATGAACGCGGCGCGTTCACCGGGGCGCAGGCCCGCCGCCTCGGCCGGTTCGAGCAGGCGCATGGCGGGACGATCTTTCTGGATGAGATTGGCGACATGACGCCGGGCACCCAGATCAAGCTGCTGCGCGTATTGCAGGAGAAATACATCCAGCGCGTCGGCGGCAATGAGAGAATTCCGGTGGACGCGCGCGTGCTGGCCGCGACGCATCGTGACCTCGAGAAAGCGATGGAGGAGCACCAATTCCGCGAGGATTTGTTCTACCGGTTGAGCGCGGTCACCATCAGCTTGCCGCCGTTAAGCCAGCGCGCCGAGGATATTCCCGACCTGGTGAAATATTTTCTCCAACGCTCCGCCGCCGAATTGGACCAGAACTCGCCCGCGATCTTGCCGGAGGCCATTGCGTTTTTCCAAAGCCGGAACTGGCCCGGCAACGTTCGCGAGTTGGAGAATGCGGTGCGCCAATCGTTGCTCCTGGCCCGCGGCTATCCCGTTGGAATGGATCACGTTCAACAAGCTTCCGCGCGCGGCCGCAAACCGGCAGTCGCCGCCGATCAAACTATCGCAAGTTATTTCAACGACCTGCTCGCCCGCGCGCAGTCGGGCGATATCGAATGCGCGCGAGCCCTGATGATTGAAGATCTGGAGCGCGAGTTGTTCACCCGCGCTATTCAACTGGCCCAAGGCAATCAAGCCAAGGCCGCGCGCTGGCTCGGCGTGACGCGCACCACCATGCGAGAGAAACTCACCCACTTCGGCGCGCGGCCCGCGGGCGAAACTACGGATCAACCCCCCCAACCGGATTCTCAACAATGACTTGGTTTGAATGGTCGGAAGCGCTGAGTTATGTGGTGACCATCTTCGGTCTGCCGCTGGCCATCCTGGTGTTCATGATCGAGCAACGGCGGCAGCGGCAGAACGAGGAGGAAGAAATCTACCAACGGCTTTCCGACGAATACACCGCGTTTCTCAAACTGGTGCTCGCGAACCCGGACCTGCAATTGCTCCGCAAACAGGCCACACTCGAGCCCCTGACCGACGAGCAGAGCGAACGCAAGCTGGCTATCTTCAGCATCCTGGTTTCCCTTTTCGAGCGCGCCTACCTGCTGGTCTACGAGGAGAAGATGGACAAGCAGACCAAGCGCCTCTGGCAATCGTGGGAGGACTACATGCGAGAATGGTGCCGCCGAAAGGACTTTCGCGGCGCCCTGCCCGAACTGCTCAAGGGCGAGGATGAGGATTTCCGGGAGCACATCCGCAAACTCGCCGAAGCGGAAGCGGCAAAAGGGGGCTGAGGACTGCGGCTTCCCGGCAGTGATTCCGAGGGTTCCCAAGTGGCCAGTCGGTAGCCATAGGTGGCCTCCCGCCCGTCACTTCCCGCGTCAACCCTGCACCCACACAGCGCGCCAACCGCTGGAATTCGGCCCGGAGCGTGGCATGGCATCGCTGGCATGGCAATCGCTAGAGTAAGTTAAACCCGGCCCATCGAGGCTGGGAGACCATGATGACCCTTTTGATAACCATGAAGTTTTCCGCCTCCAAGAAGCCCTTCGCGCTGTCGGTCCTAATCCTGATCCACCTGCTCTTTTTCGTCTTCGGGACGCAGGCCCAGCCAGACATCAAAGCTCGCCTGCCGGTTGATTTCGAAAGCGAGGTCATTGCCGACACGCCGCAAAAAGCATGGTTGACGTTTGGGCTGGACCGCCTCGCGCCGCTCCAATGGGCGCCATTCGCGGACATTCCTTTGTGGCAATACCTGAGTTCGCTGATTTACATCTTTCTCGCGTTCTACGTCTCGAGGATGCTGGACGCGTTTATCAGCAGCCGGGTGAAGAAATGGGCGGCGCGGACTGCCACAACGTTCGACGATGTGCTCGTCGATTTGCTGCGTGGGCCGGTGCGGATCGTGTCGTTCGTGATTCTCCTCCACATCGGGATGCAGGTTTACGCCTGGCCCGCCGTCCTCGAAGACTTCTTTTCCAAGGCTCTAAAAACCATCGTCGCGGTTTCCATCACCTACGTGCTGCTCAAGGCCGTTGACGCGTGGGTGCGTGTCTGGAAAGAGCGCACCACAACCCCGGAGAACGAGCAGTTCAGCCGCCAACTGCTGCCGCTGATCAGCAAGACCCTGAAGGTATTCGTCGTGATCGTGGCCGTTTTGGTCACCTCGCAGAATCTCGGACTGAATGTCACGGGTCTGATCGCCTCGCTCTCGATCGGCGGGCTGGCGATGGGCCTTGCGGCACAGGACACCTTGGCCAATCTTTTCGGCGCGGTGGCGGTCCTGGTGGACAAGCCGTTCAAGGTCGGCGACCGCATCAAGCTCGATCAGGTGGATGGCACGGTGGAAACCATCGGTTTCCGCAGCACCTGCGTGCGCAATCTCGATGGCCACCTGGTCACCGTGCCAAACAAAACCATGGGCAACGCCACTATCACCAACATTACCGCGCGCCCCAATATCAAGTCGGTGATGAACATTGGCATCACCTACGACACGCCGCCGGACAAAGTGCTGCGGGCCGTCGCCATCCTGGAGGAGGTTTATCGCTCCCACCCGATGACGCACGACGTGTGGATCAGTTTCGACAAGTTCAACGATTTTTCGCTGAACTTGCTCGTCATTTACTGGTGGAAAAGCACGGTATACAAGGATTTTCTGGCGGGCATGCAGGACTTGAACCTGAAGATCAAACAACGTTTCGGCGCCGAAGGCATCGAGTTCGCCTTTCCGACACAGACCGTCCATCTCCAGCGGGATTCGGGAGTGCCAGCGAAGGGCGATGCCGCCCCAACGGCTATCTTGCCGTCGCAATTGTGATCCCGACGACAGCCACAAGGTAAGCTCCATACATCGCCAGCAGCACCCCGCCTTCGCGCCGGCTCACCCGGAAACCGGTCCGCAGCATCCAAAAGAGGACTGTGATCATCACAAGCATTGCTGGCAAATTGAACAATTGCGTCACACGATCCATTGCGACGCTCTGAATCACCGCCGCCGTTCCTATGATCAGGCTGAGATTGGCAACGTTCGCGCCCAGCACGTTTCCCACCGCCAGATCGCTGACGGCTTTCCGGGATGAAGTGACTGCCGTCACCAGTTCCGGAGGCATGAACGCTCCGAGCCTATGGCATTGTCGGCAATTCGGCGAGTCTGTTTATCCGCGCCCAGGACCAGGATGTCATTATCGTGGACAATCCTGCCGTTTTATATCACGGGCAAAGAACAGGCGAAGATTTCCGGGCAGGTCGAAAGGCAACCCATGTCATTCCGCATCGAGGCGGGCACCAATGTGCTGCGTTGGGCCTATGGTAAAAACGCCCTCAACTCCCAGGGCGAGCATGGATTGATCCAAAACCAAACGCTTGAAGCTTGGAGTGCCGTAAAACGATAAGACGATAATCCTCACGAAGAAGACCCGTGCGTAGACGTGGAGTCCGATCGGGTATCGTTCGAGTAGAGGGGAAGGAGCAAGACAAACTGCGAACCCTTGCCCGGATGGCTTTGGACGGTGATTTGGCCGTGGTGGGCCTCCACAATGGCTTTCACTAGGCTCAGCCCAAGGCCCAGGCCCTTCTGTGACCGGCTTTTGTCCCCACGAAACAGGCGGTCCCAGATTCTCGGGAGATCTTCCGGGGGAACGCCCATTCCGTTGTCCTCGACAGTAATTTTTGCCTGGTTCGATTCCTCTTGAGCCTGGATCCTCACCCAGCCGCCCGCCGTATTGTACTTAATCGCATTGTCCACCAGGTTGCCCAAGGCTTGCTGCAATCGAACTCGGTCGGCCAGCACTTCGAGACCCGAGGGAACATTGAACGTGAGCTGGATCTGCTTTTCTTCGGCAATAATTTGGTAAAGATCAGCCACGGACTCGACTAATTGATCCAGGAAACAGGAATCCCGGTTCAATTTCAAGGTTCCGGCCTCGGCCTCCGAGATGTCCATCAGCATTTTCAGCATCGTAAGCACCTGCTCGGATTCCTCCAAGGCATCGGCAAGGGCTTCCCGCATCGCTTCAGGATTGGAGGGATTCTGCAGGGCGACTTCGGCTGTTCCCCGGAGCCGGGCCAGCGGTGTGCGAAGATCATGGGCCACATTGTCCAAGGCCTCTCGCATGCTCCGGATCAATGCTTCGTTCCTGGCAAGCATTCGGTTGATCAACTGGACCAGGTCGTCGAATTCATCCTGGGATGGGCGTGTGGGCACTCGGGCGTTCATCTGGCCGGTTTCAATGATCCGTCGCGCGGTGTCTCCCAGTTGGCGCACCGGTTGAAGGGCGCGATGGGTGAGCAGTGCCCCGCCGCAAAATCCAAGAATCACCACGGCCAGGAGGACCAGACCGAAGGCCAGGCGCAGACGCCTCAACAGCGGCTCCGAGGCATCCACTGACTTCCCGACCTGCAACACCCGCCCGCCGCTCAGCAGGGATTCCGTGAAGATCCAGCCTGCCTGACGCTCATTGCCCGGAAGCGTCACCCATTGATCCCCCGCGGATCGAGGCCCGATCTCGATCCGTTTGAGATCGAGTCCTTCCCAGGCTTGGGGCACGCTCAGAAACAGCGCGTTGCGACTGGCCCCAACCACCCTCACAAAGAAGGCATATTGGTCCGTGTTTTGTTGGTGCAGAAACCGTTGCCGAAGCCCCTCCAATCCGCCAGCTTCATACCAGGCGCGGTATTCCTCGAGTTTGGCCTTCAAAATATCTCTTTCGCGCAGCCGAATCGAGGTGGCCAGGACGTAGTAGGCCACAAAAAAAAGGCTGGCGGCCGCCAGGGTGAAAAACGCGGCATACCAAAGATTGAGTCGGATGCTGAAATTACGCCGCCGAAACCCGGATAGGAAGGAGTCCTCCGTTCGGGTATGGCGGGGGGGATGGACGTTGGATCCGCAATCAGCCCCCGGGCTGTTCCGGGGCGATTGGATGGATTCGGAATTGGCGGGAATCGGATTAGGAGGCTCGGAGGACATAACCAACCCCGCGCAGGGTGTGGATCATTTTGCGGTCGAAATCCCGGTCGATCTTGTTGCGCAACCGGCAGACAAGGACATCCACCACGTTCGTTTGCGGATCAAAGCTGTAATCCCAGATATGTTCCATGATCAACGCTTTTGACACACATTTGCCCGCATGGCGCATCAGATACTCCAGCAGGGCGAATTCGCGGGCTTGGAGGTCGATCTTTTGGCCGCCGCGAGTGACTTCGCGCGTGATCAGATTCAAGCTCAAATCCCCAACAGTCAATTGGGTTGGCTCCGTCGTGGTTTGTGTGGCCCGGCGAATCAAGGCTTGAAGCCGGGCCAGCAATTCACTGAACGAAAACGGCTTCACCAGGTAATCATCGCCTCCGGCTTGGAGGCCCTTGATCCGGTCATCGACCGACGCTCGCGCGCTCAGAATAATTACGGGCAGGCCGAGCTTGCGGGAGCGGAGTTCTTGCACCAACGCCAAACCATCGAGCTTGGGCAGCATGATGTCAACGATCGCCGCGTCATAGGGAGTCGCCAAGGCCAGCGCCAGGCCGGCTTCCCCATCGGCGGCATGATCCACCGCATGGCCATTTTGCCGAAGGCCTTTCACCAGGAAGGACGCGATCTTTTGATCATCCTCAACCACCAGCAGACGCATGGAGTCATGATCGACCATAACCGAATCGGGCGCCAGATTATTCATGATACGAGAACCGGGCTGCAGACCGGATCAAGACCGGCTGCAGCCCGGCGAGGGAGCCGAATCGATTCCTAACGTTCGGATTCGTCAACCACTATGTATCGACTCCCCCCTTGGCTCCAGATTCTCAGGGTGATCTTTTTGCCCTTAAGATTCTTGGTGGCCTCGACCGCGTCAGCCGCGTTGCGGACGGCTTTGCGGTTGATTTCAAGGATCACATCCCCGCGCCTGAGACCGGCCTCGTATGCCGCCGATTCCGGCTCGACTTCGGTGACGAACGCGCCCTGGAGATTTGACGGCAACCGGAGCTGACGTCGCATGGCCGAATCCAGATCCGTCACGCCGACTCCATCCAGGCCATCGCTGGACTCGCGATCCGAGTGGAGTGCCGATCCCTTTCCATCGTCCTGGTCCGGCATTTCGGCCAGGGTGACGCGGAGGTTCTTGGTTTGTCCATCGCGGAGGACCTGAACCTGGACGGTGGTTCCCGGGGCCTTTTGGGCGACCGTCATGCGCAATTGATGGCTGGATTTGATCGGTTTATCATCGAGCTTGACGATGATATCCCCGGTCTTGATCCCCGCTTTGGCGGCCGGGCTGTCCTCGGTGACATCACTGACCAGCGCGCCTTGAGAGGTTTCCGACTTGAACTCCTTCGCCAGGTCAGGGTTCAGTTCCTGGATCATCACGCCCATGTAACCTCGGGTGACTTTTCCGTCCTGCAAAAGGCGGTCCATGATGTTTCTCGCCAGATTGATCGGCACGGCGAAACCGATGCCTTGATTGCCTCCGGTCCGGCTCAGGATTGCGGTGTTAATCCCGATGACTCTGCCTTGGGCGTCGATGAGCGCCCCGCCCGAATTGCCGGGATTGATCGCGGCGTCGGTTTGAATGAAGTCCTCGTAGTCCTCAATGCCCACATTGTTCCGCCCCACCGCGCTCACGATCCCCATCGTCACGGTTTGCCCCAGCCCGAACGGATTGCCAATGGCCAGAACGACGTCGCCGACCTCGACCGCGTCGCTGTCGGCCACGGTCACCGCGGGCAGATCCTCGGTCTCGACCTTCAGGAGCGCGATATCGGTGCGGGGATCGCGCCCCACGATTTTGGCGGTGAATTCCTTTTTATTGTGATTAGCCAAAGCGACTTTCACCTCGTCGGCCCCGTCCACAACATGGTCATTGGTCAGAATGTACCCGTCCTTGGTCATGATGACGCCCGAGCCCAGGCTACGTTCCTTCCGGGCTCGAGGTTGGGATGGGTTGTTATCCTCGGGGCCGAAGAAATATCGGAACATCGGATCGCCTCCCCAGAACGGCATCGAGCGCCGGGGGTCGGCTTTGACCACGCGGCTGGTGAAGATATTGACCACCCCCGGCGCCGTTTTCTGGATCACCGGAGCGTAGCTATGCACCGCGGTGTTGCCGCGGGCGGGTGGAGACGTTTCCACTTGGACCTCAGCCTTGCTTTTCTTGCTGCTCTGGGTCTTTTCCGGACGGTCCAGGGCGTTGCCACTGAAACTGTATAACAGCAAGCCGGCCACGGCCGCCAGCGTCCAGGTTAGCACTCGATTTTTTGCTGGATTCTTCATAGTCAGATTTCCCTGTTTCATGGTTCGTGTTTTTCTGTGTCTTTAAAACCTGGAGTAAAGAACCACACCTGGATTGCGGAAACCTTGCGCGAAGATTACAAAATGGAAAGGTTCAACCCGGATCGGGTCCTGAGTGTCGTCGAGACAGGCTCGGAAGCGACCGGCGGGGACCGAGGCCGGGTCGCTTCGGCAGGAAACCAAAGGTTCCTCGTGAAATAATGCCTTTGCCACTCCCGATTGGGCCCGTTGTTCCACGGCGAACGCGGACTCCCTTTCAAAGGTACGGATGAACTGTGAACTGGAATGCCGATGCCAACAGGGGTCTCAGCCGAGCCCCGGTTTTCAGGCCCACCCCGTGCCAAAGCAGTGTCAGATCGAGGCGTGACGCCGCTTTGATGGAGAAGGTCGCCGGAAAAGGCTGGTCTATAGGGGTATTCCCAAAGGTTGGGCTACTTAAACACGCCTGAATAAATCCTATCGCCCTTGGGCCGTCCAGGCAGCCCGCCCGGACTCGAGTTCATCGGCCAGAGGTGTCGCCTCGTAGACTTTTCGCAGGGCGTGGAGAATGGCTTGACTGTGGACCGACACCGCTCGGGCCTGTTGGTCTGTATAGGCAAAATCCAGAACCAAAGACTGGATGTTTCCGTCGAAGATGATCCCGACAAACTCGCCCTGCCGGTTGACCACAGGGCTGCCGGAGTTGCCTCCGATGATGTCCGCCGTTGAGACAAAGTTGAACGGAGTCGTCAGGTCGATGCTGGACTTTTTGGCCAGCCAGCGGGGGGGAAGGTCGAAGGGCGGTTTTCCCTGATGTTCGTTCGAGCGCTCAAATAAGCCCTGAAAGGTGGTCTGAAAAGGAATGGATTGTTTTTCCTGCGTGTAGCCTTTGACGGCGCCAAAAGCCAGGCGCAAAGTGAAGGTGGCATCCGGATAAAACTGGCCTTTCTCCAGAGCGAACCGGGCTTGAACGATCCGCCCGTAGGCCTGGCGCTTGATCTCTTCCTGGGTCTCAAGGGTTTTTCGCACCGAGCGCGCTTGCTCATCGGCCAGACGGGCCAGTTCGATCATCGGATCGCGAGCGGCTGAGACTGCGGCGGCATCTCCCTGCCAGAGCTGACGGCGGAAGGCAACGTCCTTGACTCGGGTCTGTCGCACCAACTCGAAGGCCCTTTCTCTTGGCGATATTCCGTTCAAGACCTGCCGCACCAGCGAATGATCGGCCCCCAACTGA
This sequence comes from Verrucomicrobiota bacterium, assembly GCA_022709905.1. Classification (GTDB taxonomy): domain Bacteria; phylum Verrucomicrobiota; class Verrucomicrobiia; order Limisphaerales; family UBA1319; genus JAKLHY01. The sequence goes on from JAKLHY010000028.1 coordinate 46,879, forward strand.
CTCGATAACCAACTCAGGGAGTCGGCCAGCTTCAGCGTCTCCAAATCGTCGTAGAGCGGTTCCTCCGAAAACAGCTCGAACTCGAGCGATTCGCGATTGGAATCGCGGTACTCCCGAAGGCGTTCGCCATTGGATTTGTTTTTTTCCTCGGCGCCGCGCAGCAAGGTTCGGGCGATGCCGAACAGGGTGCTGTTGAATCCATGTCCGGACTCGAGGAGCGCATGGCGCAAACCCTCCCTGGCAATGATCTGTTGAGCCGCATCGATCTGGTCCCAGGCCGAGGCGTGATCCCGAAATTCCGGCTGGGCGCGCAACGCATTCCGGGATTGTTGTTCGGCCGTTTTCTTGGCCTCGATGAACCGGGGATCCTGAAGACAGGCGAACATGCCCTCACGGGCCTTGCGGCCGTTTTCCACCCCAAAAAGAAGGTCTTTCGCCCGGCGGGCGTTTTCCTCGCTGCGGGCGCTGTAGGCCGATAGCAGCACCTCCAAACGATGAAGCCGGCTCAATACATAAGGGAACTGGCGGTCGCGCAGATCGGTGAGTTCACTCACGGTCAGCAGCCGGCTGGTGCGGCCGGGATTTCCCGAGACAAAAACCAGTTCGTTTTCCCGGGGACCGCCCGCGCTCCACTTGAGGTAATGCCGGATCTTGGCCGGTTTCCCGTTTTCATAGGCCCGAAACAGACAAATATCCAAATTAAACCGGGGATACTCGAAATTATCGGGATCACCGCCAAAGAACGCGATCTGTTGTTCCGGGGCAAACACCAGCCGGACATCGGTATACTTCTTGTAACGATACAGATGATACTGACCGCCGTGGTAAAGGGTGACCACATCGCTCCTCCACCCGGTTCGTTCCAGCGACTCTTTCTCGATGGCCGCCATGACGGCCCGTCGCGCCGCAAACGCCTCCTCCGCGCTGAGCCCCGGTTTGACGGCGGCATTGACTCGATCTGTCACGTTTTCAATGCTCATCAACACGTTCAGTTCGAGGTCCAGGCAACGCTTTTCCTCCTCGGGGCGACGGGCATAAAAACCGTCACGCAAATAATCATGCGTTGCGTCCCCGAATTTGTGCAAGGCATCCGCGCCCACATGGTGGTTCGACAGGATCAGGCCATCCTCCGACACCAGCGAACCCGAGCCGCCGCTGTTGAATCGCACCGACGACAGTTGCAGATGCTCCAGCCATTCCGCGGAGGGATCGAACTGGTGTCTTTCCCTGAGCAATTGGCGGGGAGGATCGTTGAAGAGCCACATGCCTTCATCGGACCAGACCGGCAGAGATTGTATCATAAGCAGGATTAACCAGGGACAGATGGGTGAGTGTTTCATGGGTGTTGATGACAGGTCACAGGAGCTTTGCATCGCTTTGATCCGCGGGTATTCGAGACATTGAGTATCAAAAAGGCAATGAGTTAGTTGGGCTTCATCGAGACGCCGGGGTTCGGCCTAGTCGAGCCGGACCGAACAGTCGTTCCCGGCCTGTCAGGTAAAGCCCCAGCACCAGAAAGCCAAAGGGAATCAGGGCCAAGATATTCGCCCAGGGCCCGGCATAGAACGGATTGTGAGCTTGCGCCCATTGCGTGACCCGGGTGTCGAGGTCCCCCAGGAAACCGGCCATGAAGGCAATAAGGATCCCCGCCAAGGCCCCGCCGGCGATGTAACCCGACGCCAGGAGCACCCCGGGACTTTTATCGCCCTCGGCATTGAGTTGTTCTTCGGTGAGTGATTGGTGACGGTGTTTGTGACGCAGGTAACGGTCGACACTCCAGCGAACCAGGCCGCCCACCAGGATCGGGCTGGAGGATGATAATGGCAGGTAAACCCCTACCGCAAAGGCGAGCGACGGAATGCCGGCCATCTCGAGCACTACCGCAATCATGACGCCAATCAAGACCAAGCCCCACGGCAGCTCCCGGCTCAGAATCCCTTTGATAATGTAAGACATCAAGGTGGCCTTGGGCGCGTCGAACTTCCGCACTTCGGACCCGTCCGGCCGTTGTTTGTGGACGCCGTTGATCCCGGGATCCACCAGGTAAATCACGCGGCCCTGGTCGTTCACCAGGTATTTTCCGGGTGGCGCGCCTTCCAGACCGGTTTTCCGCCAGACACGGTAACTTTTCGGATCGGTCTGTCCTTGGGGACCGGTCAGTTTTTCCTCGCCTTCAAGTTCAGAACCCGCCGCGATGAGATCCGGGGAGAAATTATGCCGAATTCTCCATTGAACGTTTCCCTGGCCATTGACCAGGTAACTCCCGGAGGGCAAAGACAATCCCTCCGGCAAGGCCGATGCACTGTCGATTCTCCAAACCCGATAAGGCCCTCCCGGGGGGAGATACTCGCCGGCGGGCGCCTCCGTCAGACCCGATTGTAGGCTCGCAGGAATCCTCGAGATCGGCCGGGTAATTTTCTCGCAGGAAATGGCGGGCACATAGATGGTCGCGGTCTGATTGAGCTGAAGAAGGATGGGCCCCAGGATGAGCGCCGATCCCAAGGCGCCCAGCAGAATCGCAATCTGCTGAAACCGCGGCGTGGCGCCCACCAAAAAGCCCGTCTTGAGATCCTGGGATGTTGTCCCCGCATTCGAGGACGCAATGCATACAATTGCCCCGACCGAGAGGGCCGTTACGTAGTGGGAAGGCTGGGTCCAACCCAGAACCAGAAACACCAGGCACGTTAATAGGAGGGTCGCCACTGTCATGCCGGAAATCGGATTGGACGACGAACCGATCTCGCCTGTCAGACGCGACGATACCGTGGCGAAAAGGAAACCAAAGAGCACAATTAAAAGGGCGCCCAGGGCGTTCATTTTCAAAGGGGTGGCCAATACAATCGCCGTGAGCAAAACCACAATCCCAATCAGGACGGTTTTCAGAGATAAATCGCGGTCCGTCCGTAAGACTGTCGAACTCCCCACATGTCGAGGACTGGCCAGGCGAAGACTGCCTTGAAGGCTATGCCAGATGATCGGCAAGGATCGCACCAGGCTGATGATGCCCCCCGCGGCGACCGCGCCCGCCCCGATATACAGAATGTAAGCCCCCCGTATTTCCTGAGGCCCCATCTCGCTGATCGGAATCGTGCCAGGGGGCAGCACCTGACTCAGGCCATTCCCGAAAAATTTGATCACCGGGATGAGAACCAGATAGGCCAGGACACCGCCGCCACACATGATTCCCGCCAGACGAGGACCGATAATGTAGCCGACCCCCAGGAGTTCGGGCGAGATCTCCGCCGCAACAGAGCCGGCGTTGAAGGGCGCTCCGAAGACCTTTTCGGGAACGTCGCGCCAACCCTTGAAAGCCACCATCACGGTCTTGTAGAGCAAACCAATCCCGAACCCGGAAAAGATCGTGCTTGCGCCGCGTCGCGCTGAATCGGATCCCGATTCTGTGACTGCCCCGTTTTTCGCCGCCATGTCTCCCGGATGCGATAGGGCCGCGGCCTTTAGAATTTCAGCGCAAGCCGTTCCCTCCGGATACTTCAAGGCGCCATGTTGCTGGACGATCAGGGCTTGTCGCAGGGGGATCATCATGAGAATGCCGAGCAATCCTCCCAGCACAGCCACAAGAGTCACCCGCACGATCTCGAGATCGAACCCAAGAATCAGGATGGCCGGCATGGTAACGCCCACCCCAAAGGCAATGGATTCCCCCGCCGATCCCGCCGTCTGCACGATGTTATTCTCAAGGATGGTCGCCTGGCGCCATCCCAAACTGCCCGATAGTCGAAACAACGTGATCGAAATCACCGCCACAGGGATGGACGCGCTCACCGTCATCCCAACTTTCAAAACCAGATAGAGCGATGAAGCCCCAAAAACCATCCCCAGCAGCGTCCCCACCAAAATAGGGACAAGATTGAATTCCGCCATCCGCGATTCGGCCGGCACGAACGGTTGGAAGCGAGTCGGAGTGGCTGAATGCGGCGAGCCGGGGCCCGAATTGGCATTGGCGGTGCTCTGCGGTTCTGTCATGGCCGGGTCAGACTACTGAAAAGCCCCTGGGTCGTCAAAAAAAAGTCCCGATTGCCGCTCAGACCGCGCAACGCGATGCTTCAGGCCGCTGTGTTATGGGGGCAATCCTTGATTGGATCGCGTATTCTCAGCCATCCCTCCGGCTCAGGCCGATACCAGCCGATACCACTGATCGCGTTCCCGGGGTTCGTAGCCCAGATCCCGGATCAGGCGCTGCATGTCGGCGACTTCCATGTGAAAACTTGCGCCCGCCTGGGAGACCACATTCTCCTCAATCATGATGCTCCCCAGATCGTTGGCGCCGAACTGAAGCCCCACTTGTCCAATGTCCGGCCCTTGCGTGACCCAGGAACTCTGGACATTGGCGAAATTATCGAGGTAGATCCGGCTTAAGGCCTGTGTCCTGAGATAATCCTGCGCGCCCGCCGTTGAACTCCTTAAGCGGGTGTTGGCCGATTGAAACGTCCAGGCAATGAAGGCCGTAAATCCGTGGGTTTTATCCTGCTGTTGACGCAGTCTTTCCAGATGCTCAAGCCGGTCCTCGACTGTTTCCACATGACCAAACATCATGGTGGCGCTTGAAATGAAACCCAATCGATGGGCCGTATCCATGACCTCGATCCATTCCCCGGCCGTGGCTTTGCGCGGCGATACCTGCTTTCGAACCCGGTCGACCAGGATCTCCGCTCCTCCCCCCGGGATCGAACCCAGCCCGGCCTCGCGAAACTGCCTCAGGATCTCCTCGACCGGCATCTGGAACAGATCCCGAAAATGGATGAATTCCGGGGGGCTGAAGCCATGCACGTTGACCTCGGGGAACCGGTTTTTTATGTGGGACAACATCTCCAGGTACCACGAGAGCGGCAGGGTGGGGTGGTGTCCGCCTTGAAGCAGGATCTGCCGCCCCCCTGCGGCCAGGGTTTCCTCAATCTTCCGATCCAGTTCCTCCCAGGTGATGACATAAGCGTCGGGGGCTTTTGAGATGCGAAAAAACGCGCAGAACTTGCAGGCCACATTGCAGACGTTCGTGTAATTGATGTTGCGATCGATGTGGTAAGTCACCACCCGGTTGCCCTGGCCGTCATAGTCCCGTTCCTTGGCCAGTTGGCGCCGTCGATGAGCCAACAAACCCAATTCTTCCAGGGGCAATCGATAAAGACGCATCGCGTCCGAGGCGTCAATCCGCTCCCCATCCCATATTCGCTGGGCCAGTTCATCCTGTGATCGATCCCAAAGCATGCCCGCACTCTAATCGAATTGTCCAAGGAGACAAGCCGGGCCTGTGCTCGGCAGGATCTGCCGACTCTCTCATCGCTCGCACAAGGAAAGGCCCTGTTGGCCGCCCGCCGTTTACGCGGTTCGAAGGCGTTTTTCGCACTGGGCTTCCAGTCCAGAGGTGCTGCGGGATCGCAGTCAGGATCACGTTCTGAGTGCTGAGCAGTCGACTCAAATTTTGGCGGAGGCAGGTGGGAGATGGTAATCGCCTGCGACACCACTTTCCTCTTTTCTCTTTACGGAGGCGATGCTCACAGCCCCACCGCTGTGGCGTGGGCTTCTCAGAATACGATGGCGCTCCATCTGAATAGCCTGACGCATTTCGAGTTTGGGAATGCCTTGAGGTTCTCGGAGTTCCGAAAAGTGATCCCGCCCGGTGCCTTTGCTCGGTATTGGGCCTATTTCGAGGCCGAGATAGCCCAAGGCCGCTTGATTGTCATCATCTCGAATCTCGCTGACGTGGTCGATGAGGCCAAGCGAATCTCGGGCACACGAACACTCACAGGAGGTCATCGCGGATTCGATATTCTCCATGTGGCAAGTGCCTTGAAGATGAAGGCGACACACTTTCTCACTTTCGACGCGAACCAGAAAAAACTCGCGCAAGCCGAAGGATTGAAAGTGCCACTGTGATGACGCTGAAGCGGATTGCGACGACGGCTGAAGATGGGATGCCGGCATACGACGGCACATTGCCTGAAGAAAAATTACCCATAGTCGGGAATGAAGGTTCGGTTAGCGGCCGATCTGCAACATGCGATCGATCGGTTTTCGCGCCCGATTCATGATATCGGTCGGGATCTCGACCCGGGGCTGAAGCGTGCGCAGGCAGTCATACAACTTATCCAGAGTGTTTAACTTCATGTATTTGCACTCGTTGCACCGGCAGTTTTCGGTCGGGGCCGCAATGAACTGCTTGCCCGGGCATTCTTTCTTCAGCCGGTGAAGCATGCCGGATTCGGTCGCGATGATAAACGAGCGCGCGGACGACTGCCGACAGTAAGTCACCATTTTTTCTGTCGAACAGATTTCGTCGGCCAACAGGCGCACGGCTTTGGTGCACTCCGGATGGGCGACAATCGGGGCCTCGGGATATTCCTGGCGAATCTTCATGAGGCTGGCGTGAGTAAACTCGACGTGGGCATAACAGTTGCCCGCCCACAGGGTCATTCTCCGGCCCGTCTGTTCCTGCACCCAGGCCCCAAGGTTTTCGTCCGGCACAAACAACAATTCCTTGTCTGGCGGCGCTGACTCGACCACCTTGACGGCGTTGCCGCTTGTGCAAATGACATCGCTCAGGGCTTTGACCGCCGCGCTGCAATTGATGTAAGCGATCGTGTAAAAATCGGGACGCGTCGCCTGCAATGCCGCCAGCTTGTCGGGAGGACAACTCTCTTCCAGAGAACATCCCGCTTCTTTGTCCGGTAGAATCACCAGCTTGCCTGGATTCAGTATTTTCGCGGTTTCCGCCATAAAATGGACTCCGCAAAAAACGATCACTTCCGCATGGGTCTGAGCGGCCTGACGCGATAAGCCGAGGGAATCCCCCACGTAATCAGCCAGATCCTGGATCTCGGGCACCTGGTAGTTGTGCGCAAGGATCACCGCGTTGACTTTCTTTTTCAGGGCCAGGATTTCACGCGACAGGGCATCCACTCGCGCGGGAGGCGGAGGTGTCCTGACTTCCAGACATGGATCCTGCACGGGTCTCATGACCGACTCGTCATTCATTGGACGAAGTTAAACCGCGGTTCCGGCGTCGTCAATGACTTGCCCCTCGGCGGCGCCCAATTCAAGCTCGGTTTTATATAGCCGGTCAGAAGCGCCGCCCCGTGAGGGCACGCGGCCTCCAGGCTGTTGGAGGCCGGGTCTCCCGAATCGGTTATCGCGAACTCATGAACTTATTAATGGTCCAGGCGCAGCATCACAGAGGTCTGAGCTCCAATCTTCAACTCCCGGGCCGCTGAACCGCCATTTACCGCGATTTCAAGATATCCATGGGATCCGGCCAAAACCAGCGGACTGCCCAGCGGCGCCGCTTCATAAAACGAGAGCACTGGAATGGGTTTTCGGATTCCAGGGACGCGCAGGGAATATTTCCTCGCGGCCGGGACCCATGACGCCGGCAGATTCGTAATCACATTGCCAAAACGATCCACATAGACCGTGGTCCCATGGAGGATTCCTTTCTTGTTTACCGGCGAAAGCCACGGCAACCGCTGGTAACCCCCCTGGCGAGGGCCAAACCGGCTGGGAGGGATCCCACGACCCAAATGGGCGGCCGACGGCGCAAAAACATCCCGCCCATGAAAGGTCGCGCTGACGGGTTGCCTGAAATAACGGGCGTTTTCCAACCGCCGGATTTCCAGGATTTTTTCATTTTCCAGAGCCAGCGATAGGATCCCGTTGTCCGGGCCGACAAAAAAGTAGCGTTTCGTCCGGACAAGGATGGCGGCTCTTGGGCCGCCCACGCCGGGATCGACCACCGCGACATGAATGGTTCCGGCTGGAAAACAATCATAACTGCATTTCAGCGCGAACGCGGCCGAGGACACCTGGCCCGGATCAATTTCATGAGTGATATCCACGATTCTGGCGCGGGGATGAATTCCGTAGATCACACCTTTCATCGCGGCCACAAACCAATCGCGATGTCCAAAATCGGTCAACAAAGTCACCACGCTCATGCTTCAGGGCCTCAAGCCTGGTTTGCAGGCTAGAAACCTTTTCGAGGATGTCAAGTGTTGCATTGTGCCTCGTCAGCCCGCCCAACTGCCGCCCAAAACCCGAAGTTAATTTTGAACAGGCCCTCAGACCGGCTGGGCCAGGGATGGATCCCGGCGATGGCGCGCTTCGGGCAGCAACATCAAGGAGGCAATCACGATCATGCCGGCGCTGATCCATCCCAGGGCGCCGATCGTAATGACACTCAGAGCATGAAAAGCGACCATGGGCGCGATCACCCCTCGAACCCCGGTGAAAAAGGTGTGAATTGCCATGTAATCGGCCACGCGCCCCGCCGGCGCAAACTTGGTCACCCACAAGCTCCACGCGACATCGCCGCCCGCCAATGAAACGCCGAATACCACCCCGCCCAGGATCAGTCCCCACGTGGTTTGACTCAGGAAAAAGGTCAGGATGCCAGCCGCAAATCCCGCGTTCAAAACCACGCGCAATACGAAGAAATTCATGTGGTCAAACAGCCAGCCCCATATCGGGCTCAAGACCAATCGCGCCAGGTTGGGGATCACCCCTGTCAATAACGCGATCATGCTGACCGACAGCGCGAGCCCATACCTTGGATTGGCCAGATACTCGACCCGCATCGGATACATCATCAGATTGGCAAAACCCATCAGCATCCAGCAGATGAGCGTTTGCCGGAATACACGGTCTTCTCTCAGATAATGCCAGGCCCGCAGAGGATTCCGGCCGCCGGATCCCTTCAAAGGCATCGTTGGATACCGCGCCACCCACCCGGCTGACAGCGCAAACGCGGCTCCGAAGATGAGCAGCAACCCTCGGAACCAGCCAATGTGCGCCGACAACAAACGCCCCCCCAGATCGCTGAAGACCGCCGCAGTCGCGATCCGGATCATCACGGTCCGCGCAAATAACCGTCCACGGCGGTGTTGGGGATAGTTCTCCTGATAAATTTGAGTGAATAACGGCACCACCGCGCTCATCAGCGAGGACGCGGCCACTCCGCCGACGATAAAGACGCCGGGGCTGGGCAGCGCGGCCATGACCGCGCAGATTAAAGCGCCCAGGCCAAACGCCCGCGAAATGAACCGCGAGGGGGTGCACTGCGAAGATTCCACCCACTGAACCACCAGGGGAGTCAGCAGTAATCCCACACTGCTCCCCGAAGCCAATAATGCCTTGGCCGATGCGCCCGATTCATACCAGCGCACCGCAATCAACAATAGAAACGTCGAGCCGGCCGTTTCCAGGATTCCTCCCGTGACGGCTCGCCACAGCTCATAACGGTAAGTTACCGCGGTTCGGTCAACCTCAGCCACCTCCGGAGCATAGTCTTTTCAAGTCAAATGCAAACAGAAAAGCATCCAATCCTGATTCGCGTTTTTTTTAGATTCGGCTTGCGAAAGGGATGTTGTTCGCCTAAAATTCGGAGCACAAGGAAAATGCGTATGGCCGTATTGCCAGCCACCCGTCTCTCCCCCGGCATGGAGATTGCCGCCGATGTGCGAAATCTCAACGGCGCCCTGCTGATCAGCGCGAGAACCATTCTTAACAGCCAACATATTGCTCTCCTGAAAATGTGGGGGGTTGAATCCGTCACGGTATCCGATCTCCCGCGGGCACCCGGGCGGAAAGAGGTGGCCGTGGATTCAGCCATGGCCCGGCGCCTGGCCGAGCAACAAATCCAGGAGAAGTTCCGCCATGTTCGCGAAGAGAGTACCGCAGTCCTCATCCTCAAGGAACTGGCCATCCAACGGCTCGCCCGTCGAATGGCGTCCGGTGAACTCAGCACCGTCCCTCGGATCACAACCTCATGCACCCAACGGCCAGCAGCTTCATAGACGAAGTGGGGACACTTCCGTCTTTGCCCGTGCTCTACCAGGAATTGAGCCGGGCTGTGGAGGATCCGAACGCCTCGATTGAGGCCATTGGAAGGATCATTTCGCGAGACCTGGGATTAGCTTCCCGTCTGTTGAAACTTGCCAACAGCGCTTTTTACGGCTTACCGCTGCCTGCCGACACCATCGAGGAAGCGATGCAGCGGCTGGGATTGCGCCAGATCCGCGAGTTGGCCCTGGCGACCACCGTGATCCGCCTCTTTGACCGGGTGCCGTCCGACCTGGTGAGTGTCGAGTCGTTTTGGGAACATAGCGTCGCCTGTGGAACAGCTTGCGCGCTTTTAGCCCGAGAACTCCACGATCCGACACCCGAACGCGTTTTTGTGGGCGGACTTCTTCACGACGTTGGACGGCTGATCATGTATTTGAAGGCGCCGCAACAAAGCGCTGAGATCGGTCACAGATGCCGGCTCACCGGCCAGCTTGATCACGAAGCCGAACGGGAAATACTCGGATTTGACCACGCCGATCTCGGACGCGAGTTACTGCTCCGATGGAGGCTGCCGTCGTCGCTCGCGGACATGGTGGGAAAACATCACCAGCCCGGGCCTTCCGGGGAATGCGGAAGCGACGAAGCCATCGTTCACGTCGGAGATTTTCTCACCCACGCCCTGGGTTTTGGCTGCAGCGGGGAGTTATTTGTCTCGCCCCTGTCGGCCGCCTGCTGGGAACGCTGCCGTCTGTCGGATGACCGAATAGAATCACTGCTGGACGAACTCGACCGGCAACAGGAATCCCTGAGGGATTTTCTGCAACCCTGAACTGCCATGAGCGAGGATTCTACCAAGGCCCTTCCGCCGGACCCTTCGGGCCGTGATATTCAAACGGCCTTGGAGCATGTCGTTTCAAACGTCCTGCGATTGGAATCTTACCAGCGCGAAATCCGGCTCGTCTCCGGGCGTGATCGCATGCTCGAGATCACCTTGGAACATCTGGAGTCTTTCCTCCCCATGCAGGCAGCCGGTTTCTATTTCCCCGATCCGGTCGACCTGACCTTTTCCCGGGTGACCCCGCTCGAGGCCGGGAAACAAGCCTGGCTCGACGTGCGAGTCGGGCAATGCCTGGAGTCGGGCGAATTCGGCTGGGCGCTGAAGCACCCCCGCCCCGCGGTTTTCAACGGGATCAACGCCAACAGCATCCTCGTTCTTGGCGCCCTGCGAGCCGGTCAACGTGTCCTGGGCATGTTTGCCGGCCTGCTGGATCTGAGCCGGATCGCCGCATGGGACATCAACACCATTTTGCTGACCACATTTCTTTCGCGCGCCGCGGATGCCATCGCCACCGAGGAACTCGGCCGTGAGCTTCAGGCGAACAATCAGCGTCTGGAGAAACTGGTCCGGGAACGCAACGCCGAACTGGAACAAAACATCCGTCGCTTGATGGAATCCCAACAGACGGTCTCCAGGGCCGCCCAGGCCATCCAATTGCTCCTATCGACTCAGGAAACGGCCTCGGCGTTGGGCGTTGCGATCGACATTCTGGCCCAGGCGCTGCCTTGCGAATCGGTGCGCGTTGTCTGCGTGCTGGATCCCTCCGCTGAACCATCCCTCAAAACACGGCCTTGGATGGAATGGCGCAAGGATCAGGGAGTAAACACGGACGGCCTGAGTTCGGGCATCGATTGGAACAGACCGGGATTGGAGGACTGGCAGCCGCTGCTGGCGAGCGGCCAGATGGTCTCTTGTCCCACGCCGCTCTCGACCGAAGCGCAAATCCGGGCTTGCAGCGAGTGGGGATATCGCTCGCTCCTGCTGGTGCCGATTCTGTCGGGGACAAAGTGGTGGGGTTACCTTCAGGTGCATGGAAGCGATCCACCACCTGAATGGACCGTGAGCGACCTGGCGATCCTGAACACCTTTGCCCAGAGCATCGGCTTGGCCGTGAAACGCGAACAGGACACCTGGGAATTGCAGCAGGCCAAGGAAACTGCCGAAGTCGCCAGTCGCGCCAGAAACTCCTTCCTCACATCCCTCAGCCGCGAGTTCCGTACGCCCCTCCATGGCATTCTCGAGTATGCCCAGGCCATTGGCCAAAGCCCGTCTTTCCGGGAGGAACACGAGGCGTCCCTGACCGGAATCAGCCGTGGCGCCACAAACCTCCTGGCCTTGATCGACGACCTCGTCGACCTCCACAAGGCCTAGTCGCCAAAACGAATTCCGGCGCAGGAGACGGCAACTGAAAATCATTGCTTTGTTCGAAGGATTATTGTCAGATCGGATTGCTCTTTGAAAACGGCCCTTGCTTTGGCAGGGGTTTGAAACACAGGCAAATGTCTGGGAACCTCGTGAGAATCGAGGACGGTTGCGCCACTGTGACGGGCTACAAACTTCCATGACCACTGGTTAAGGCCGGGAAGGGGAAGTGAGGCTTGAAGCTCGGAGTCAGGATACCGGTTTGCCTGTGCTCGTCTGGCGGCCTGTTGGATTTCGGCCTTGATTCCCGAAATAACCGGCGCCGCCGCTTCTCCGTCAAAGAGAAGGATGAGACCAGACCGCCGATCGGTTTTCGGTGGCAACGAGGGATGGCCTTCATTCTCCGTAATTTGACGGGGCATGGAGGTTTTTTTGTCTTCATGTCCCGCGCTGGTCTTGCGTGAGGCTCGCCCGTGCAAGAGCGGGAGAGAGCCCGGGAAACGTGAACGGATGCCAGGGTGTTATCTGGCATCATCCCCCCACGGGGATGTGGAAACGGATTGACATGAAGAAGATGAATCTGATCGGCGGCATCGCGCTCGTAGCATTTGGGCTGTCGCCCAAACTGGCTGCCGGACCGTATGCCGACCAGGTGGTGAGTTATCAGACCGGCTCGTTGCCAGCGAATCTCAAGAGTTTCACCAATGCATTCGCGGTTTTGGGCGCGCCCTCTCGGGAAACCCCTGGAGCCTTTGGCGGACCCGTGGATCCTTTCAGTCCCCCGTATCTGAATTCCCAGTTGGTCAGCATTGGCGAAGGGGGAAGCCTGACAGTGCGGTTCGAAGAACCGGTGGTCAATCTCGACCAGAAAGAGCATCTGTATGGCCTTGATTTCCTCGTATATGGCAATGCCGGATTTGTCATCACCAACGGCAACTTTAGCGGCGGCGGCATTACGGATGGCACTTTGTTCGGGCAGGCCAAACCGGGCGGTATTCAAGTGCTTGTGAGCGCCAACAACCGGGACTATTACGCGTTGAAATCCGCTCTCGCGCCCGTGATCGACAGCTATTACCCCACCGATGGCTCCGGAAGCTTCGGGATTCCGGTCGATCCGCGATTGGGCTCCGGCGATTTTGCTGGGCGGAATCTGTCTGAGTTGCGGGCTCTCTATGCGGGTTCGGCGGGCGGTTCGGGTTTCGACCTGGATTGGGCCGTCGATGAACAAGGATCACCCGTCTTCCTGGACGCGATTTCTTACCTGCGAATTGAGGTGCTCAGCGGACACATTGACCTGGAAGGTTTTACCGCGGTGACCCTCATTCCGGAGCCCGGTACTGGGTGGCTGTTGTTCGGGGGGGGGCTCTTGCTGGCCTGGAAAGGGCTGCTGGGATCGGGAGGCGCAGAGCGTCGAAAGCCCACAAGGCCGGATCAACAGGCCCGGCCTTCGGAAGCTTGCCTGCCGACTCCAGTGAACCGGTGGCGCGGGTGACTGTGGGCCTCGAAAGGCGAATCGAAGACGACCATGAAACAGCGAATCCTCCAATGGACTGTGTTCATCGCGAGCCTGTGGCTCCTGCGGGCCGAGCAATGGCTCCAACACGATTTTACCAACGACCCAGTTCGGCAAGGCTGGAAATACCACGGCGACAGCTCGCTGTTTTCCTGGGAATCGGTTGCCGGCAGAATGGCTGTGACTTGGGATTCATCGCATTCGAACAGTTATTTTTACCTGCCGCTCATGACGGTGCTCGGTCGGACGGACAGTTTTGAGCTTGGCTTTGACCTGGAGTTGGAAAACGTGCTGGCGGGCGTCGGGCCGGGCAAACCCTTTGCCTTCGAACTGGCTGTCGGTTTCCTCAACATCAACCAGGCCATCCATCCGGCCTTTCGACGTGGGACCGGCACGGATTCGCCCAACCTGATTGAATTCGATTACTTCCCGGACACCGGCTTTGGGGCTACGGTATGGCCGACAATTGTGGATACGAACGGGGCGTTTAATTATGGCGGTAACCAGGACTATCTGCTCCTGGAGTTGGTCCCGGGCGTTGTATATCGCGTTCTCATGCGTTACTCGGCCGAATCCGAGGTGTTATCCACCACGTTGACAAGGGATGGTATTGCCGTGGCGCCGGTTCTCGAACTGCGATTGAGCGGCAGGTTCACCGATTTCCGGGCCGACGCCCTGGCGATCAGCAGTTATAGCGACTTAGGAGCTGAAGGATCGATACTCGCCAACGGATGGATCGACAACGTGAGCCTCCGAATCCCCGATCCCCCGGTCCGCCAGCTGGAGCTGAGTTGTGGCGAAAACGGGTGCCATGTGCGGTTCGCGAGTCTGCCGCATTGGCGCTACACTCTTGAACGTTCTCAAGACCTGCGGCTGTGGGAGGCCACGGGTCCATCTCAGGCGGGCGCCGGCGCTTTCTTGGAACTGGTCGATCCTTTGCCGTTTGACCGGGCTGGATTTTACCGGGTGCGGTCCGAAAAGGAATCAAAGCCATGACGGAGCGCTTCAAGATTCCGTTATCCAGGCCGCCTTTGGTGCGGCGTATTGGGAGGGTGCGGAATCTGATTGCGTCCGATGCCCGGGGCCGGATTTTTTCACGGGCCGGCTTTACTTTGATCGAACTGTTGATGGTCATCGTTGTGATCGGATTACTGGCGGCCTTGCTCATGCCGGTGCTATCGCGGAGCCGGCAATTAGCCCAAAGAACCCGGTGTGTCAGCAACCTGCGACAACTGGGGCTTGCCGCGCAGCTCTATTGGGATGACCACTCGGGTCTGACCTTCCGTTACCGCGGGATTTCCACCAACGGGGGAGACGTATACTGGTTTGGCTGGCTGGCCCGCGGGTCCGAAGGCGATCGGGCATTTGATCCGAGTCAGGGGGTGTTGCATGGCTATCTGAGCGGGAGCGAGGCCATCGCGATCTGTCCGGCGCTTCGGCACTCGATGTCTGCCTTCAAGCTGAAGGCGCGGGGGGCCGCCTATGGGTATGGTTACAACCTCCTGCTTTCCCCGCCCACCCGCGAACCGCCGTTTGACACGCTCTCGTTGAAAAATCCGAGCGGCACTGCCCTTTTTGCTGATACTGCCCAAGTCAATGCCTTCCAGCCTCCCGCTTCGCCAAACCATCCGATGCTGGAGGAGTTTTATTATTTTTCCCTGTATGAACCCACGGTTCATTTCCGTCATGGATCGGTGGCCAACGTTGTGTTTTGCGATCTCCATGTGGGACAGGAAAAGCCCCGGAGCGACTCCTGCGACCCGCGAATACCAGGTCAGATCCTCGGACGGTTGCGCGATCAGATCGTGGATCCGCGCTAAGGCTGTTGCGGGCGAAACGGACCGGCAGGACCGTGACGGTCTCCCGGGTCAAGAGGTATGCTTGACCGCAAGGTTCGCGTGCCGGAGTTTGCCGGATAAATCGAGCGCCACATTGCGCATGATGACCATGCCGAGGTGAGGTTCGCGTTGGGCCAATTGCTGGAAATCATTGCGCTTGACCACCAGGAGGATCGTGGCCTGCCGCGCGATGGCTGACGCGGTCCTGGGCGAGCCATCCAGAAAGGCCAGTTCGCCAAAGATCTGTCCTGGATTCAAGGTCGCCGCGGGCTGTGTCAGGGTGTCCAGGTAGATATCGACCTGGCCTCGCAGGACGATGTAAGCCTCGGTTCCCAGGTCGCTCTGCCGGAACACCATTTCTCCCTGCCGGAATAGCTTCTGTTCAAAAAGACGCGCGATCTTCCGCAGTTCTCCGTCGCCGAGGCCCTCAAAAATGGGCAGGCTTCGGAGCATATTGATGACCGAGATGCCGATCTTGAGGTCTTGGAAGTTGTTATCGACAATATCCGCCAACCGCCGCGCCTGGGCAGTCAGCGGGGCGGTTTCCGAAAGGTAAGCTTGGTTGAGTTTGACCATTTTGACGACGTCCTCGCAGCGGTTCTGTCGGACAAAAAAGGCCGGCAGATAGGCGACTGGAATAAAGCCCAATTGCTCGGCCGTTTTAAGCAGGCGAGGGGAGGTCATCAACACATCCATTTCGAGATAGCGCGCTTGCGACTGCTCCAGGCTCAGCCGGATGGTTTCCAGAAGCATGGCGCCCGTCGAAAGATCGTCGATGGCAAAGGAATCAATGATTTTCAGGCAGTGATCGGTGGCGTCGTAACTGAACGCCAGGCCCGCCACAACCCGATCTTCGCGCTGGCCAAGAAGCAGCCGCGGGGTGGACTCCGGCGGCAGCCGTAAAAATCCCCAGCCCAGGTTGTAGCCGGTCGACACTTCAATCGGCGGGTTGGCGGCCTGGGCTTGCTGGCGCCAAAGGTCAAAATCCTCGAAGCTGGCTTCATGCACTCGCAGGTTGGACTGAAGCGGATAACCCGTGGCGCCATCCCGAACGAAATGAGGCGGCGGCACGCCGAGGCTTTCGAGGACGTAATGGGCCAGTTCACTGACCTGGGGCAGGGACTCCGAGATCGGCAATCGGGCCTGAATCTCCGGGTGGCCGGGCCGCACATAAAAAAGCGTTCCCCCCGCTTGCGGAAGCGCATGTTTCGATGGCTGGTAACCGACACAAAAGAATCCAAGTTGTTCGAACAGGATCTGCAGCGCGTTATCCGTGGCCTGGATTCGGCCCACGGTCCATTGTCCATGCTGGGCCGCCAGATCCGCGATCATCCGCAGGAGCGCTTCGGCCGATCCATCGGTAAAGCTTTCAGGACGGTTGAGGTGGCGTCCGAGGTTGAAAATCGGATTTGGATTGTTGGCGGAATGGGACAGGAGACTGACGCTGCATTGGATGCGTCCGTCCATTTCCGCGATCCAGGTGGGGGTTCCCTCATCGGGATTCAGTTGAGACGCCACCCATTCAGGCTGGTAAATCAATGGGGAAGGATAATCGGGTCCCAAAGCGGCCAACGCAAGGTCGATCCACGCCGGGCTGTCGGCGGCTGTTGCACAGCGGAGTTTCAAGGGCATAGAGTGATCAGGACCATCTTTAGCAGGTTCGGATGATCTTTTGAAAACCTATAAAAGATTGTGTTCAGCCTCAAGATGATTTGACGGATGCAGCATGAGCCCCTGACCAAAATGGGAACTCCTGGATCCGCCGAGAAATGGCTTGCCAGCTGGAGCGTATGAGGCTGATACTTCTCGTTGTCCCGACGGGCTGGCAAGACGGGATGAAGATGACCAGCCTCGACGGCCGGGTCCAGTCATTCTCTCAGCACGGAACATGAATACAGTTCGTTTTGGCATTGTCGGTCTGGGCAATATGGGGCGGTTTCACGCCGATTATCTCCTGGCGGGAAGAATCAAGGGAGCGGTTCTGACGGCGGTTAGTGACGCCGTGCCGGCCAGCCTCGAGCGTTTTCCCGGCCTCAAGACCTTTCTCAAGGCCGAGGAGATGATCCGTTCCGGGACGATCGACGCCATCATCATCGCCACACCGCACTATCTGCACACGACGCTCGGAATCGACGCCCTCGAAAACGGATTGCATGTCCTGGTCGAAAAACCGATCTCTGTGCACAAGGCCGATTGCGAACGCCTCCTGGCGGCGCACCGAAAACCGGGACAGGTCTTTGCCGCCATGTTTCAGCTGCGGACCGATGCGAGATACAAGAAGCTCAAACAATTGGTCAGTCAGGGCGAACTCGGCGAGATCTTCCGCCTGAGTTGGATCATCACCGATTGGTATCGAACCGAGGCCTATTATGCCAGCGGCGGATGGAGGGCGACGTGGAAGGGCGAGGGTGGGGGAGCGTTGCTCAACCAATGCCCGCACAATCTGGACTTGCTGCAGTGGATTGGCGGGCGGCCTTCGCGGGTCCGCGGTTTCTGCCAATTGGGCCGGTATCACCAAATCGAAGTCGAAGACAATGTGACGGCCTATCTGGAGTATCCCAACGGCGCCACAGGTGTGTTTATCACCTCGACCGGCGAGGCGCCCGGCACCAATCGCTTCGAAATTTGCGGCGACCGAGGACGCCTCGTGCTCGAGAACGGAAAGATCTCCTTTGCGCGCAATGAGATTCCGATGCGGGAATTCAGCCGGACCGCCCGGACCGGTTTTGCCCGACCCGACGTCTGGCAGGCCGACATCCCCTTTGATGGCAGCGGCGCGAAACATGAGGAAATCACCCAGAATTTCGTGGAGGCCATCCTGGAAGGAAAACCGTTGATTGCGCCCGCGGCCGAGGGGATTTATTCGGTCGAGTTGGCCAATGCCATCCTGTATTCCTCGTTGATGGATGCCACCATCAGCCTGCCCCTGGATGGCTCGGCGTATGAAAAGAAACTAAACCAGTTGATCGCGGAGTCGCGATTCGAAAAGAAGGTGGTCGAAGTCCAGGGAGAAGACTTCACCCGGTCTTTTCACCGCTAACCCGCTTCAGAATCCTTGAACTAACGCTATGATCTACATGGGTATCGCCGATGAGGCCGGAGCCGCCATCGACACTCAAATCAAGGCCACCCGCGAGCTCGGTTGGCGCCACATCGAGGCCCGCAACGTGCTCGTCGAAGGTTATCCTGCCGCCAATCTCCATGATATTCCCGAACCGGCCTTTGACCTGGCCGCTGGCAAATTGCGGGATGCCGGCATTGAAGTCTATTGCTTTGGATCGACGATCGGGAATTGGGCCAAGAAAATCGATCAGCCGTTCGATCTGACTCTCGAAGAGGTGCGCCGGGCCATTCCACGGATGCAGCGGTTGGGCACCCGGTTCATCCGGATCATGAGCTACGCAATTCGGGATCATGAGGATCAAATGGAATCCGAACGGTTCCGACGGGTCCGCGAAATGACCCGCATGTTCCTGGATTCCGGCATCCAACCGGTCCATGAAAACTGCATGAACTACGGGGGGATGGGATGGCCCTTCATGCTGCGTCTGCTGGAAAACGCCCCCGGGCTCAAGGTGGTCTTTGACACGGGCAATCCGGTGTTCAATTTCGATCGGGCCAAACCCAAGCCCTGGCCCCGCCAGGATGCCTGGGAATTCTACTCCCAGGTGCGGGACTTTGTGGCGCATGTGCATGTGAAAGACGCCGTCTGGAATCCCGCGCGTAACGATGCCGATTATACCTACCCCGGTGAGGGCGATGGCAAGGTCCGGCCGATCCTCAAGGATTTGCTGGCCCGTGGTTATTCGGCCGGTCTGTCGATCGAGCCTCACCTCGCCACCGTCTTCCACGATGCCTCGGTCAAGTCCAGCGAGGAAGTCCAGTTCCAGACCTTTGTGGAATACGGCCGCCGCTTGATGAGCCTGATCCGCGATTTGGAGCCGTCGCCCGCCTAAGGGTTCGTACAAAAATAAGTTCCGATTTTGGCGGGAGCGCCGCCGGGTCAGATGCGAGGCGCGTGGGCGGGAGTGTATCCTCGTCGAGCCTCGCCAGCGAGCCAAGTCCTCAGCAGCAAAATCGGAATTTATTTTTGCACGGACCCTAAGCCGGTTTCCAGAGTCCTTCAATCGAAAACAAGGCGCGCCCTACCCGCAGCCCATGGCCATTTCAAGAGGGGCTTAGGCGTTGCGGTTGGTCCTCTGGACACAGCCGCGCTCCGGGCCAAAATAGGAGTTCCCCGGCGGTTTTTTCGCGCACTGCGCCCATGCACCTCCTGCTGGGCAATGCCATCTGGAATTTGAAATCTCAAATCTCAAATTCAGCGAAGCGTGGAGGTTCATCGAAAGAATTGCTGGCCGTATCGTTCCCATACTGGCGCACGGCTCGAAGTTCGGGTAAGATAGAACTCACATGAAACCGGTGTTTTACCTCAGTTTGGATTGTCTGCGCCGTCCATCGAGTTTAATTGGCTTTTTCGTCGTGGGAGGACTCCTGATGGTTGGCGTCCAAGGGATCGCTCGGGACCAGCCTCAATGGGGGGAGGCCTGGACCCGAAACATGGTTTCCACCGAGACAAACCTTCCGGCGGTCTTTGACTTGGCCACCGGCCAGCATGTCAAGTGGTCGGTGCCATTGGGAACAGAAACCCACGGCACGCCGGTCGTGGCCCGGGGCCGGATCTTCATCGGCACGAACAATGACGATCCCCGCGATCCTCGTCACCAGGGAGACCGGGGAGTTTTGCTTTGCCTCAACGAAAAAGACGGACACTTTCTCTGGCAATCGGTGGTGCCCAAGCGGGAGGGCGATATCTTTCTGGATTGGCCCCGCGCCGGTATGTGTTCTCCTCCGACCATCGAAGGGGATCGGGTTTATATGCTCAACAACCGAGGCGAGGTGATGTGCCTGGATCTGGACGGTCTGGCCGACGGCAATGACGGTCCTTACGTGGACGAAAAGACGCACATGGCCTTGCGTGGGGCCGTCCCGATGGAACCTGCCCCGAGCGACGCGGATGTGATTTGGATGTTCGACCTGGTCAGCGGCGCGGGCATTTATTCGCACGATTCAGCGCATTCTTCGATCCTCATTGACGGGCCATTCCTGTATTTGAACACCGGGAACGGAGTGGACAACACCCACAAACGCATCCGGGCTCCGGAAGCCCCCAGCCTGGTGGTTCTGGACAAGGCCACCGGACGGTGGGTGGCCCAAGACAGGGAGGGCATAGGTCCCCGGATCTTCCACGCCACCTGGTCGTCGCCCGCGATGGCAAAGGTGAAAGAACAAACGCGGGTCTTCTTTGGCGGTGGAGATGGCGTGGTGTATGGATTTGAGGCGCTGGCGACAAATGGATCTCCCGCTTCTGACCGTGTGACTGCCCTTCAAAAAGTCTGGCAATTCGATTGCGACCCCGCCGCGCCCAAACAGGATGTTCATCGATTCAATGGGAATCGCCGGGAGAGCCCCAGTAACATTAAAAGCATGCCGGTCTTTCATCAAAACCGGCTTTATGTGACCGTGGGGGGCGATCTTTGGTGGGGCAAGAACCAGGCCTGGCTCAAGTGCATCGATGTCAGCGGCGCCGGAGATGTCACGCCGACCGCCGAGGTCTGGTCTTACTCCCTGGAACAGCATTGCATGGCCACTCCGGCGGTCGCGGATGGCCTGGTCTACGTCGGGGACTGCGGGCGCCGGATTCATTGTGTGGATGCCCAAACCGGCCGGGCCCTGTGGACTCACGATGCCAAGGGGGAAATCTGGGCGTCGCCTTTAGTGGCGGATGGCAAGGTTTACTTTGCCTCCAAACGGGGCGAACTGTTCGTTTTTGGGGCTTCCCGGGAAAAGCGTCTTTTGCACGAGGCGCAGATGGGATCGCCCATCAGCGCGACTCCAGTGGCGGCGAATGGCGTGCTTTATGTCGCGACGATGAATCGTCTCTACGCCCTCCACGTTCCCTAAGGGTCTGAGGAAAATCGGAATTTGTTTTGACACAGATCCCGCAGAACGCCGAGATTCCTGCCACAATGGAAAAAAGCCTTTCAATTCGGGGCAAGGGGATTTACCCTATCTCCTGGCCGTTAACCATCTGCATACCATTTAACAACCATGTCTGAAAAAACGATCCCTCCCCGAAAGCTCTCGGACCGCAATACGAAGCAGGAGATCTTGGATGCGTACGAAAAGACCGTGAAACAACTGCAAGCGCAACAGGAGGCGGCGCTGAATCCCGAGAAGAAGCTGGAGCAGAAGAAAGCGGCCGAAGCCGTCAAAGTGGCTGAGGCACTTTCGCCCGAAGGCGTGGAACAAGGCATTGGCAATCTCAAGGCCGAGGTGAGCAAAATGCTGGTCGAGATGGCCGAAAAGCTTGCCCAGGAGGCCGCCCGTTTTGGGAGTGTCCAGCGGGCGATCGAAGTGAAGCGATCCGAATTGCAGGAGCTCTACGGGATCGAAAAAGAGGCCTCAACCCTGGCCGCCCTGATCGAAGCCCAGCACCAGAAACGCCGCGAATACGAGGAGGAACTGGGCGAAGAACGCGAGGCCTTGGTCAAGGAAATTGCCTTGACCCGAATGGAATGGGAAAAAGACAAGAAGGCGCGTGAACAGGAACTCAAGGAACGCGATGTCGTCGAGAAAAAAGCCCGCGAACGCGAGCGCGAGGAGTATGCTTATCAGCTCAAAAGGGAACAACAACTGCTGAAGGACCAGACCAACGATGAACGGGCCCGCCTGGAAAAAGAGATCCAAACCAAGCGCGAAGCGCTCACCCGCGAATTAGCCGAACGCGAGAAATCGATGGCCGAGAAGGAAAAAGAACTGAACGATTTGAAAGCCCGGGCTGCCGCAGTCCCCAAAGAACTGGAATCGGCGGTAAACAAGGCGGTCAAGGAGACGACCGAGCGCCTGTCCGCCGAAGCGAAGAATCGTGAAGAACTGCTCCGCAAAGATTTCGAGGGCCAGCGAAACGTTTTGAACACCCGCATTCAGTCCCTGGAACAAACCGCGAAAGAACAGGCCGAGCAAATCGCGCGGCTGAGCAAGCAGTTGGAAGCCGCCTATCAGAAAGTGCAGGACATTGCGGAAAAAGCCATTGAAGGTTCCGCCCAGGCCAAGGCAATGGCTGATTTGCAGAAACTGATGGTTGAACCCGGGAGAAAGAGCTCCCCTGAAAAAAATGCATAATCATCCGAACGGCATTCCAATACTGACCGGCATTGCCTTGGCGGTGCTGGGTCTGCTGAGCTCGGGAACCATGGCTGTCCGCGCCGAAAAACTGCGCCCGAATTTGAACCAGAATATGTACATTGGGACCTATACGGGCGGGGCCAGCCGGGGCATTTATCGCCTCGAGTTTAATCCGGCCACAGGCGAGATGACCTCCCCGCAATGTGTCGCCGAGACGCCAAGCCCCTCGTTCCTCGCCCTGCATCCATCGGGAAAATGGCTCTATGCCGTCAATGAGGTCTCGGATTTCAAGGGCCAAAAATCGGGTGCGGTGACGGCGTATGCCGTGAAACAAGGAGGTTCCGAACTCGTCCAGCTCAACCAGCAGCCGACCGGCGGCGCCGGACCGTGCCATTTGACAGTAGACCGCCGGGGCCGGCATGTCCTGGTGGCCAACTATGGCGGGGGGAGTGTGACCGTGCTTCCCCTGGATCGCAATGGCCAGATCTTGCCGCCATTGGGGGTCGTGCAACATCAGGGATCGAGTGTCAATCGACAGCGCCAGGCGGCCCCGCATGCCCATGGGATCTACCTCGATCCCCCCAACCGCTTTGCCTTTGTCCCCGATCTTGGGCTCGACCGAATCATGATCTACCGATATGACGCCCGCAGAGGCTTGCTGGCTGGCAGCCCGGAGCCGGCCTCGATCGGCTCCGCCATCGGAGAACGTGTTTCCTGCGCGCCATTAGCCCCGGGAGCCGGTCCCCGCCATCTGGCCATCCATCCATCGGCGCGGTGGCTGTATGTCATTAACGAGCTCAATTCCACCATCACCGCTTTCGATTACGACATCAAACAGGCGGGTCTGCGCGAGATTCAAACCGTGACAACCCTTCCGGATGGCTGGAAGAGGGGCAACAGCACGGCCGAGATTGCAGTCCATCCCTCGGGCCGGTTTCTCTATGGATCGAACCGCGGCCATGACAGCATCGTGGTGTATTCGATTCAACCTCGGACCGGCATGCTGGCTTTAAGAAAACATGTATCTTCCGGGGGTCGGACACCCAGGAATTTCGCGATCGATCTGACCGGCGAATGGCTGTGTGTGGCCAACCAGGACTCGGATTCCCTCCGCCTCTATCGCATCGATCTTATGACAGGAGATCTTACAGCCACCGGCCAGACCGTTTCCGTGGGCAAGCCGGTCTGTGTGCTGTTTGCCCCGTCTTCCGGAGAGTGATGACATCCAATTCGCAGGCGCATCCTCCGAACCTGCTGTCAGAAGTAGGCTGGAACGAAGTTTTGGCGCGCCGGTGTCAAAAGGATCTGCAAAAGGGTCTTGTCCCCGGCCGCGTGACGGGCGAAGAAAAGCACTTTTACCGGGTGCTGACAGCCCAGGGAGAATACATCGCCCAAATCAGCGGCAAGTTTCTTCATGGCTCCGGGGCATTGACCGACTTGCCCAAGGTCGGCGATTGGGTGGCGGTCCAACTTTTATTGTCGGAACAAAAGGTCCTGATTCACCGGGCCCTTGAGCGTCGCACTTGCTTGTCACGCCGGGTGCCGGGTCGCGAGCTGGAAGAACAGGTGCTGGCTTCGAATGTGGATACCGCGTTCGTTGTCTTCTCCCTGGACGCGCCGGTCGTCACGTATTTGCTGCAACGCTACCTCGTGATGGTGCTCGAGGGAGGCATCCGTCCGATAGTGGTTTTGAACAAAAGCGATCTGTGCGATTGCGTGGAGGACGTGATCCGTGAGACGCGGGAGGTTTGCGGCGAGGTGCCGTTGGTGGCGGTGAGCGCCGAGACCGGCGAGGGGCTGCGAAACCTGCGTTCCTCGATTGGACCGGGAGACACGGTGGTCTTCATTGGCGCCTCCGGCGTGGGCAAGTCCACCCTGATCAACCGGCTTTATGGCCGGGAAGTGCAGGCCACCACCGAGGTCAGGGCCAGTGACGCCAAAGGACGACACACGACCACTTGGCGCGAGTTGATCCTTCTCCCCGGCGGCGGTTGTGTGATTGACACGCCCGGTCTGCGCGAATTCCAGGTCTGGCTGGCGGACGAGGGCATGCGGCGGACTTTTCCGGAGATCGTGGCGCTTCTGGGAAATTGTCAGTTCAGGGATTGCAGTCATACGGTGGAAAAAGGGTGCGCCATCCTGAAGGCGGTCGGCGAAAACCGGATTTCTCCAATTCGCTACAAGAACTATATCCAGTTGTCGCAGGAGCAGCGGTTTCTGGAATTAGCCCGTCAAAGGCCCGATCTGGCGCGCCGCCGCCGCGCCAACCAGCTTTCGCCCCACAAAGCCAGGCGAGGCGGGCGACGCGCTTAAAGCCTGTTTGAAAATTACAAGGGGTGCTGCGGCGAGGGATTTTGACTGAGAAGGTTCTGGGCCAGGTCACGGCCGTTCATTTTCGGCATAACCACGTCGGTTAACAGCAGGTGAACCTCTCCCGCGTGCTCCGCCGCCTTGTGAATGGCCTCGTTGGGCGTTGCCGCGACGAAGGCCTTGTAGCCCAGGTTTTCGAGCATCCGCCGGCTCACCTGCAGACTGGACGGGTCGTCTTCGACCAACAGGATCGTCTCGTTTCCCCGCTTCCGTGCCGTGGCTGTATCTTCCCTGGCGGCACTGGGGGCAGCCCGTATAGCGCGGCAGGTGGATCTGGATGGTGGTTCCGCGGTCTGGTTCGCTGTAAACGTTGATGAAACCCCGGTTTTGCTGGATGACGCCGTAGACCGTGGCCAACCCTAAACCAGTGCCCAGGCCTACCTGCTCTTCGGGCGAGGAATCCTCACAAAAATGTCAAACCGTGAACAACTCGGGCGGCAGATCGATCCTGCAATTGCCGTGAACGGCCTCGGCGGTCTTGATGGCCAGGACATTGGCCGTATAAGCGGCTTCAAAACCGGCCTTCGGCACCCGCTGGTTTTTTATGCAGGCGAGAAACTCGCGGCAGGCATGATAAAGCGGCGGCTCGCTCGCGGTGTTTTGCTCGGCCGGTTCTTTGCCTTGGGACAGGAGTTTGGTGGAATTGGCGACGAGGGCCAGTCCGGCCTCCTGGGAAGGCTGAAAATCCTCTCGGCGGGCATGGACTTCCCAGCCCAGCAGGGGAGCGTCCGTTTCCTTGATCATCCAGGCCCGATTGTCCCGAAGGTAGATCGTGCTATCGGCGCCTGAGTGGACCTCGAAATTTCCCTCGAAAGAACTGGCGAGAGTCGCGTCGTAGACCAGCCGGAATCCGCCGGGGAATTCGAGGATGGCCTGAATGGTATCGGGCACATCGCGTCCGTCGTCCCATTTCAGCAGGCTGCTAAAACCGTGGACGGCGATGGGCATGGCTTTGTGGAACCAAGTGGCGGTGTCGATGGCGTGCATGCCAATTTCCCCGGCCAGTCCGAGAGAGTTCCGTTTGTCGAGCCGCCAGTTGAGTTCCTTTTCGCGCTCGGGTTTGGGGGCTGCGGCGCGCCAGCTCTGTTTTCTATGGAACTGAGCTCGGGCCAGGACCAGCTTGCCCAAGGCGCCGGTGTGGACGAAGCCAACGACATGATTATGGATCGGGTTCGAGCGGGACAACAGGCCGGCTTGGAAGACCTGTCGCCCCGCAGCTTTGGCGGCTTTGACGATGGCCTTGGCGTCATCCAAGGTGTGCGCGAGAGGCGCTTCACAATAAACATGTTTTCCCGCCTGGAGCGCGGCGATGGCAATTTCCCGGTGCTGATGGGTGGGGGTGGCGACACATACCGCCTGCACCTCTTTGTTTTCGAGGATTTTTCGATAATCCTCCTCGAGAGTGGCCTTCGGCGCCCGTTGCGCGCCCCGCTTCAGAAAGGGCGCGTAGGTGTCGCAGATGGCGGCGACCGATGCCTCGGGCAATCGGCCCAGATGCCCCAATAATTCCCGTCCCCAAAGGCCCAGTCCGATCACTCCACAAGAAATCGGCGGGCCCGACTTGTCGCCTTCCTCTGAGTCCGGGGCAGAGGCCGCGGTCTCCGCCGGCCGCAGTTCGACGGCTCCCGAGAGCATCAGGACGGTGGCCAACGAACTGCGGCGCAGGAAATCCCGCCGCTTCCAATCGGAGACGATCTCTTTGTTCATGCAGGGATAAAGGCTGAGGCGCGAGGTTGGAGCGTGTTTATGGGAGGAGTTTGACGCGAAAATTGCGGAAGGCGACCGAACCGTGGTCACCCTGCAGCATAAACGGCCCGGGGTCGGCCAGTTTGTTGTCCAATTCGCCGCCTGTGGGCCGATCTAAAAGCACGTTGTCATGGATCTTCACTCCATTGAGAATCACTGTGGCGCGGTTGCCTTGCAGCGTGACTTCCACCTGGTTCCACTCTCCCGGTTTCAGGGAGGCGAATCGGGCCGGCGCCGCCAGGTTGTAAAAGGATCCATCACTCGAAATGCTGGTCTTGCAGGCGGGAAACGGATCATGGATTTGGATTTCATAGCGGCCCCGCAAATAGAAGCCGCTGTTGGCGCCCTTGGGGATCATGTATTCGTAGCGCGCGACATAATCGCGATATTTTTCCTCGGTGACAAGATCGGTGCCGTGTTCTTTCTCAGTCACCTGGTTGACCAGCATGCCGTTTTCCACCCTCCAACTCGGGCGCCCGTCGGGATTACGCAATCGCCAACCGGTCAAATCCCGCCCATTAAAGAGGGATTGAAAGCCTTGCTTGGCCTCGTCATCGGAAACCTTGGCCTCGGTGCTTTGCGGCGTGGCGTCGCCGGGTTCCTCGCCAGTGGCCCAAAGGATGCCCATCAGCACGTGTTCCTGGAAATCCGGGCGCTGGACCACATCCGTCCGATGACCGAGCGAGGTATAAAACACGCGGCCATCCTCGTAGGCCTTGCACCAGGCGATGGGATAATCCCCAGGGACTCCGGTATTGGGGTGTTTATCGAGCGTGAGGAGGCCGCGCACCTGGCTGCGATTGAATTTTTGCATCTGATAAATCTCGTCATAAACGCGGAAATGGCTGTCAAAATGCCGCGTGGCGGGATGAAAACGATCCTGGACCAGGACTTTGACTTCGACCTGGGCATCATGGGTTTTGAACTGGCCGCCGATCATGTCAATGTAAGCGGGAAATCCCGGAAAAGTATCGGTGGCCGCGTGGAGACCGACAAATCCCTTGCCGGATTTCAGCCACGCGAGAAAGGCGTCCCGATCGGGCAGGGGAAGGTCGCCGGTGGTGTTGTTGAAGATCACGCCATCGTAATTTTTCAGGGCGGCCGTGCTCATCTTGTCGGCCATGTCCTGATCGGTGCGGACATAATCGACCGTGAACCGTCCGCTTTTCTGAGACAGGTCCCCCAGCATTTTATCGACAGCGGGAATGACATCATGGGCAAACCCCTTGGTCGCGGAAACCACCAGGAGTCGCGGAGTGGCCGCTCCCAAGGTGAAAGCCGCCGAAAAGAACGCCGTTGTCAGGCCGAGCACTGAAAGAAACCGATGGCACGGATAATTCATTTTCATAATCGTTAGTTCAAGTTTCAAAGACAGACGACTCCCCAGGAGGTGAGATCGACCGCGTCCAAATCCATTACCCCGTTTTGCCTCGCGGTTCAAGTCCTCTTGCGACCCCGAGCGCTCCCAAAACCGCACATAAGATGCTCCGAAAAAACAGAACCGCGAATAAACGTCAATAGACGCGAATAAAACCGGAGCTTTCCTGCCGGCAGAAACGCTCTGCGGAATGAATTCCGCGCGCCGGCTGGAATGGAGCGCGGGATTGATCCCGCCATGCCGGTTGTCGCAAGATCTCAGACATTCTATCGATGTTCCCAACCCTTCAGGTCCTTCGTGTTTGGCCGGCCGTGATTCGGTTGGGAGTCTCCAAACCGAAGACACTGCATCATTGCCACAAAAGCCAGTCCCGTCAGGGATGCCCAGTCTAATAACCTCGCGCCGCGTGCGGCATAATTCGTCCCGTCAGGGACGACCGATCATAGCCCACCGTTTCAACGGTGGGATCCGGCGACGTCCCATGCCCCCCCCAAAAAAAGCCCCGCCAGGGGCGAAAGAAAATTCCGGGTTTAACTTGTGGGCTGAATGCAATCCTTGACCTATGCCATTCACAGGATCTCTTGCGTCCCTGCTGGGACTCGTGCTCCGGTCGTTTGGCCCCCTCCCAGCGATGAATCGCTGGGCTATGTTCTACCGCCCTGCCGGGCTCGGCGATGCCCGATATTCGCGTCGATGTCTATTCACGGTTCAGTCGTTTTAATTGCGGCGGTTCAAGGGCGCTCGACCGGTGTTGCATTCTGCCTTCGGATCGTGGATACTGCTTTGCGTCCCTGTGTTTAAGCCATTTAGTTGAAAGCCATCGATCTGATTCCGGAGGTTACTATGGGTAAAATCATCATTGTGGCGGGAGTCCCTGGCGCCGGCAAGTCCACGCTGCTGTATGAAGCCTGGAAACGTGTCGAGAAAGAGATGAAATACAGCATCCTGTCTTTCGGGACCGAGATGCTGAACCTGTGCCGCGAGGCCGGCTTGGTGTCTCACCGCGACGACATGCGCAATCTGAATCCTGATATTCAGGAAGAGATGCAGTGGCGTGTCACCAAGCGGATCTCCGAGAGGCCCGAAAACATCCTGTTGGACACGCATTGCGCCATCAAGACCGGTTCGGGTAGCTACCTGCCCGGATTAACGCCTCGGATGCTGGAGCGAATGTCGCCCAGCGCGATTATTCTTGTGGACGCCCACGAGGCCGAGATTCGGGGACGCCGAAAGCTCGACAAATCGCGTCCGATGCGAACCATCGAGGCCAACGACGATATTCTCGAGCACAAGGTGATCAACCGCGCCTATGCGGCGGCCTTTTCCGCCCGCAGCGGCTGCCTGCTGCGCATTATCCAGAACAACACCGGCGAGTTCGAACGGGCGGTTCAGGAATTCATCGACACGCTGCGATTCATTGGGGTCGAAAAGTTCATTTCTCAAGCCGCGGAAAAGCCGAAGGACAAAGAACCGAACTCTAACGGCGCTAGCAAAACCGCCCGGAGCAAGTCGAAAGCCTAAACAAATGGAGGATGCCTCGCGCTGAAAGCGGCGTCCGAGGGCGATAATCCGGCTGCTTGCCAAAAAAGTCTGCACATGTGTCTGCGACTTGCAGGAGTCCTTTATGCGCTGAGCGGAATGCTGTTCACTCTGGCGTGTTCCGCGGCTGACGGGTTCGGTTTGGCGAATGCAGTTCAATTACGTCTCGGATTAGAGAGTGGGAGCCTGTTTGTCACGCACCGGGCTATACAAGAAAGTGTTGATCTTGCGATTACGCGACCAGAAATGCTACCAGTGATTATCAGCACATTAACGCAGTCGAAGAATGATAATGGACACGTAATGGCATGGATGGAATTAAGCCGGCTTGGCATCCAGCACCAGACGAACCTTCTCGGCCAGTGTCTGCATGGAATACGGTTTTCCAATGTAGTGCATGACCTCGTCCTTGACTCCGCGGCGCACGATCATGTCCTCCGTGTATCCAGAGGTGAACAGCACCTGGATCTTTGGGTGGCACTTCTGCAAGCGCTCGGCCAGCTCGCGGCCGTTCATGCCCGGCATCACGACGTCGGTAAGTAGAAGGCCGACCGGCTCGCCGCGCTTCTCGGCTATCAGAATTGCCTCATCCCCGTTCGCCGCGGTCAGAACGCGGTAGCCCAGCCGCTTGAGCATCGCCGCGGAGATCTCGCGCACGCTCGCGTTGTCCTCGACGAGCAGCACGACCTCATGGCCGCGCGGCAGGTTGGCTCCGAAAGGCACCCGCGCCAGATGCTCAGCCAGTTCTTCGACGCGCGGCAGGTAGATGCGGAACGTCGTGCCCATCCCGACCTCCGAGTATACATCGATCACCCCACCTGCCTGCTTGACCACGCCGAATACCATCGCGAGCCCAAGGCCCGTGCCACGGCCCTCTTCCTTGGTGGTGAAGAACGGTTCGAAAATACGCTGCCTCACCTCTTCGCTCATGCCGTGCCCGGTGTCGCTCACCGTGATCCGCACGTGCCTTCCGGGGCGCGCGTCCGGATGCAAATGGCAGAACGACTGGTCGATGTCGACGTTCCCCGTTTCGATTTCCAGCTTCCCGCCGTCAGGCATCGCATCGCGCGCATTGACGCAGAGGTTGACGACGAGCTGCTGGAACTGCCCGGGATCGACCCTGACCGAGCCAAGATCGGCCGCCAGCGTCGTATCGAGGCTGATGTCCTCGCCAATCAGGCGGGTGAGCATCTTGCGCAGATCTCCGAGCAGCTCGTTGAGATTGACGATCCTGGGCTCGACGATCTGGCGCCGTGAGAAGGTCAAAAGCTGGCGTGTCAGCTCTGCCGCGCTTCTGGCGGCGCTCGAGGCTTCGACCAGATACTGGTGGAGCGGATCGGAAGGATCCAGGTCGAGCTTCGCCAGCTCGAGGTTGCCGCTGATGGCGGTAAGCAGGTTGTTGAAGTCGTGCGCCACGCCGCCTGCCAACCGGCCAATGGCCTCCATCTTCATGGCCTGCTGGAGTTGTTCCTGAAGCCGGCCGTGCTCCCGCTCCGCCTCCAGTCGTTCGGTGATGTCGCGGACGTTGAGCACGATGCCTTCGATGCCTTGTTCGTCGAGCCTGTTGGTGCCCCAAGCCTGCATGGGCACCCACTTTCCCTGCCTGTGCCGGTAGCGGTACTCCGAACGCCGGGCTGCACCGGGAGTCCGGACAAGTTCCTCCAGAACCTGCCGGACTGCGGGGAGGTCTTCGGGATGGATGAGTTCGAACGCGCTACGCCCGATGAGCTCATCAGGTTCGTAGCCGAGAATCCGCTGGATGGGACCGCGGAGCGACACGAGGACGCCATCCGCATTCACGACGCACAGGATATCCGAGGAGTTCTTTACCAGGAGCTTGAGGCGTCTCTCATTTTCGCAGACCGCTTTCTCGGCCTCCCGCAGGGCCGTGATGTCGGTCAGCACGCTCAGCCAGCCCGGCTCACCGCCGACGCTGACACTTGAGGCGCTGAACGACATCTGGAGCTCCTGCCCGCTCGCTGTCCTTACCGCATTTCGTGGTTGCGGATATCGCCCTGGGTGTCGAGCAGGCGGAGCAGCTTGTCGCGCTCCTCGGCATTGGCCCAGAGGTCGAGATCGCGCGCGGAACGCCCGATCACATCCTCGCGTCGCAAGCCCGAACCCAACTCGAAACCCCGGTTGACCTCAAGGAACACGTGATCCGACTTCCGGGTGAAACTGATGGACGCGGGAAGCAGATTGAAAAGCTCACGGACACGCTGCTCACTCTCCCGAAGCTCGTGCGACACCCTCGTGTAATCGGTGCTCTCATGCTGCGTGCCAGCCGCGCGGCCTCGGCCCTCGGCGCTTTGCTTCGCGGCATCCAGCTCCTGCTGAAGTCTGGCCACCTCGCGGGAAAGTCGCTCGATTTCGCGCCGGGCTGCGCCTAAATCCTCTGAAACCGCCATCATGCGCGGAGCATCACTCATGCCGAGGAATATAGTAGAAGTGTGGCGTAACTAATAGGAATTTGCTTTTGTCCGAGCAACGTGCTCAGCGCTTCGCGGGTGAGTGAGAATTGGTGTTCCGACTCCCCAAACATGCCGCGATGGTGCCAGGATTTGATCGTGGGTGTCAATCAGTGGGTTTGGCAGTCTTTGGCGCTCGTAAGCAGACTTGCTGGGTCGCCCACAGCATTAAATTCAGTCGTGGCCCAGTGAAAATGGCACGGAGTCGAACCCGAGCTTGAGTCAACAAGTTCCAGCCGGCTTACAACAAGTTTAACTCGCTCTGGTAGCATTCCGGGCAGATGCTGTGGGTAGCCTCGGCGCCGGAAATATCCCGGACGTATTTTTCCACCGAAACCCACCGGCCTGTTTCTTCGCGGACTTTCTTGCAGTAGCTGCAGATCGGGTAGATCTTGCTCAGGTCGTCGATCAGGCGGTCCCGGCGGTTTATTTCCTCTTTGGCAAGGACAATGCGAAGGGACAATTCCACCATCCGTTTGATCTGCTTGACCAGCTTGATGTGCAGGTCGTTATGGGGGTTCTCCTTGTTGTCCAGAAAACAGACTGTGCCGAACTGGCCGCCGTCGGGACGCTCGATGGGCATGCCCACATAGGAGATGATGTGCAGCCCGACCGCGGCGCTATTGTCTTTCCATTCGGGATCTTTGAAGGCGTTGGGTATCAGATTGAGCCCACGGCTTTTCAGCGTATATTCGCAATACCACCCGGAATCCGGATACTTGGAAGTGAAATCCGCCGGGTAAGGATTGCCTTCGGTTTTGCTGGAAAGAAGTATTTCGATTTCTTTTTCATCGACGCGGGTAATCAGTCCCGCGGGAACGCCAAGAATTTGGGCCCCTTCGTCGAGCAGATTCTGCCATTCTTTAAGCACATCCTCGGTGAGGATCTTCCTTGAAAACGGGTTGGCATTGTTATTTTCCATGGTTTCACCCTCGGGGCGAGATCAGAAAGTGATTATAAGAGCAAAAACCGGGCAGGGGATTCAAATCAAAAATACCGGGCGAATTGCCGCCACCATCCTGTTTCGGCAGATGCTTGTCTAATCTCACCCGTGCGCGTCCTATCCGAGCCGGCCCCATGGCCCTCAAAGCTTGTCACCTTCGTGGTCGGCCTGCCATCATTCCCGCATGACAATACTCCGATTCATCGTGTCGCTCGTGGCAGCGCTCGCCTCGGGATTGGTTGCTTCCGCCACCCCCCGTCCGGAGCTCCTATCCGAAGCCGATTTCCGGAATCCGCCACTCTCCGCCCGGCCGGGCGCCTTCTGGCCTTGGCTCAATGGAACGGTCAGCCTCGATCGCATCACCTACGAGTTGGAGGAGATGAAGGACAAGGGTATGAGCGGGGCCGACATTTGGGATGTCCGCTCCATCATGGATCCGGACCACCAGGTCCCCGCCGGCCCGGCGTTTCTGGGGGAGGAATCGCTCCAGGCCATCCGCCACGCCATCCAGCAGGCCGATCGGCTGGGGCTGCGGCTGGGCATGATCGCCGCCAGTGGCTGGAACGCCGGGGGCGCCTGGATAACCCCCCCCGATTCCGGCATGGGGCTGTTCCACTCCGAGTTGGCCGTCGAGGGCCCCAAGGCCTTGACGCAGGAGCTGCCTTTCCCCGAGGTCCCAGCGCCCTGTCCCAAGGACGCCACCGGGCGCCCTGTTTATTCTAAGGATGTGGCGGTCCTTGCCGTGCCGGTGACAGGCACCTCGAAGCGAATTCCCCGGGCCGCAATTGTCCGTCTGACCGAGCGCCTGGATGCCAGGGGGCATCTGACCTGGAATGTGCCTGCCGGGAAATGGGTGATCCTCCGTTATGTCATGACCAACACCGGGCATCCCCTGGTCGTGCCGTCTCCCAATTCCGAAGGGCCGATGATTGATTTCCTGAATCCCGACGCGACCCGGTTCCATTTCCAATACATCCTCGACCGGCTCGAATCCAAGCTCGGGAAGCTCGGGAAAACCTCTCTGAAATACCTCGAGGTCGACAGCATGGAGCTGGGGGACGAAACCGCCTGGACAGGCCGGCTGCCGGCCGAGTTCACCCGGCAGCACGGGTACGATCCGCTGCCTTATCTGCCCGCCTTGAAAGGATGGACTGTGGAAAGCGAGGACGTCACCCGGCGGTTTTTATACGACTGGAAAAAGACGGTCAGCGATATGTTCATCGAAAACCATTACCGGGCGGGAAAACGCTTGCTCAACCAGCACGGGCTGGAGCTGTGCGCCGAAGCCGGCGGCCCCGGCGTCCCGATTTGGAGCTCCTGTCCGGTGGAAGCCCTCAAGGCGCTGGGATCGGTGGACATCCTCCGCGGCGAGTTCTGGCCCAAGCACCGGAACATCCGGGTGATCAAGGAAGTGGCCTCGGCCGCGCACATCTATGGGATCAAGATCGTCGACGCCGAGTCGTTCACCTCGTGGCGGCACTGGCAGGATGGACCCTATTTCAACAAGCAGCTGGCCGACATTGCCCTCGGGGAAGGCCTCAACCGTTTTACGTTTCACACCTTCACCCACAGTCCGGACGCTGCGGGCCTGCCGGGCTTGGCCTACCACGCCGGCACCCACATCAACCCCAACGAGGTCTGGTGGCCGATGGCCCGGCCCTTTGTCGATTATCTCTCCCGCTGCAGCCACATGCTCCAGCAAGGCCACTTCGTTGCGGATGTCTGCTATTACTACGGCGACAAGGCGCCGAATTTTGTCTCCTCGAAACACCTGGGATTCTCCCCCGGCATCGGGTATGACTACGACGCGGTCAACAGTGATGTCATCCTGAACCGCATGACGGTCAAGAACGGACGGCTGGTGCTGCCCGATGGCATGAGCTACGCACTCCTGGTCCTGCCCCATCAAAGCGACATGGACCTCGATGTGCTTCGGAAGATCGCGGCGCTCGTCAAGGCGGGCGCCACAGTGGTGGGCCCCAAGCCTTCGCGCACCGGCACCCTGGTGGATTATCCCCGGCGCGACGGCCAGGTTGCCGCCCTGGCGGACCAGGTTTGGGGTCCTTGTGACGGGGCGCAGATCCAAGAATACCGCCACGGCAAGGGGCGGATCGTTTGGAACCGTTCCCTTCCCACGCTGCTACGCAAGGCCGGAATCCCGGAGGACTTCAGCTATCAGGGATCAGACGGCCGGACGCGGCTGGATTACCTTCACCGCCGAATGGCGGGCGAGGACGTCTATTTCGTTTGCAACCTCAACGAGCGATGGGAAGACGTGGCATGCACCTTCCGCGTCGGAAACAAACAGCCGGAATTGTGGCATCCGGAAACCGGCGAGATACGTCCTCTGCCAGCCTTTGAACCGGCCAAGGGCCGGACGCGCCTGCACCTGCACCTGGCGCCAGCGGAATCCGTTTTTGTGGTCTTCCGCAAGCCCGCCCCTCCGGTTCACTTCACCCGCATCGAATTCACGACCGAGAGTGCCTTGCCCAGGATGCGCCCCCATCTGCTTCCGCATGCTGCCACACCGGGCGGGCCCATGTGGCTGTCCGATGGGAACAACGGTCCCGAACAGCAGCAGATCACCTTCGATCTCGCCACGGTCCGCGACCTCAGCAAAATCCGGCTCTGGAACTACAACGACCACGCGCGGGGAAACCTCAATTACGGCATCAAAGACTTCACCGTTGAGATCTCCGCCGACAACGTCGCCTACCGTGCCTGCGGCAAGTTCACCCTCCACGCGGCCCCCGAGAACGAGGAGCGCGAATACGGTCAGGAGATCGAGGTCACCGCCCAAGCCGTCCGCTATGTGCGGCTGGCCATCCAATCCAACCAAAATCAACCCAATTACCTCGACGGCATCAGCCCGTTCGCCGGGCTGTCCAAGGTGGTCTTCTTCGGTCCGGAGGAGATATTCGGCGTGCGCGTAGCCTCAGTGTCGAGCGGGGTGGCGTTTGATCCGGCGACCGATGGGCACTGGGAGTGTTGCATCCCCCCGCCGAGTTGCGCCTGGACGCCGCCGGACTGCCGTATCTGAAAGTATGGGAGCCGGGAACCCACACCGTCTTTGACACGCGGGGCCGCTCACGGAAAATCGAGGTCGCGTCCCTGCCCGATCCGTGGGCGCTCGAGGGCGCGTGGTCGGTCCATTTCCCAAGAGGCTGGGGCGCTCCGTCCCATAAGGTCTTTGACCAGCTGATATCGTGGACCGACGCGGCCGAGGACGGGATCCGGCATTTTTCCGGGCGGGCGGTTTATCGGAAGATCTTCGAACTGCCGCTCGAACTCCTGGAAGCAGGTTCAAGTGTGGAACTCGACCTGGGGGTGGTCCAGCATGTGGCCAGGGTCACGTTGAATGGCCGGAATCTCGGAGTTCTTTGGAAACCGCCCTATCTTCTGGATGTGACTGGCGTGGCCGTTCCCGGCAGAAACGAGCTGGTGGTCGAGGTGGCAAACACCTGGGCTAACCGGATTGCCGGCGACGCCTACCTTCCGCCGGACCAGCAATATTGCCGAAGCAACATCCTCCGGACGCGCGCCGTCAAAGGGCTGCGGCTTCAGCCCTCAGGATTAATCGGGCCGGTGCGAATCCTCCAGGGCCGGAACCTGAGGCTGTATCCACGGGAAACACAGGCTACCAAGAGCGGCCACGCCATCCAGTGAGTGTATGATCGACTGTCGCCTGGAGAAGCTACTGATCGCCAAAGAGAAGCGAATTACGTTAACGTTGCAGAGATGCTTTGCTGGCCTTTTTGCGCCCGGTTTCTTTCCTGCAAGCAATTACTGCCGCTTGCAGGACTCACCTATTATCGGGCCTTATCACAGCTTAGGGTCCGTCAAAAAATAAGCTATACATTCGTTGCACTCAAATTGGCCTCGGGCAAGGCACGAGGGAAGGAGTGTATCCGCAGCGATACTCGACCGACCGAGTAACGAAGCCCCGGGCCAATTTCAGTGCAACCCTCCGGGCGGCGGTGCTTCTTCACTCCGACGTCGTTGCTCGCTCCTTTCAGACCCACTGGGGGTATGCGCGTCGCTCGCGCCTCGTCGGAGCGAACAATCCCTCGCCGCGAATGTATAGCTTATTTTTTGACGGACCCTTAGCCCGGGTTCAAATGGACGTTCCTGAATTTCCCGGCAGGGCCGAGCATATCAGCATGCCCGTGTGCGATGCCGCGCTTCGTGCGACTTCCTCCGGGGTGCCCTCAGCTACGATTCTGCCTCCGTCCGCTCCGCCCTCGGGCCCCAGGTCAATCACATGATCGGCGTGGAGGATCACGTCCAAGTTGTGTTCAATGACGAGGACGGTATTCCCGGCGTCCACGAGTCGGTCAAGAACGGCCAGTAATTTCCTGAGGTCGTCGAAGTGCAGGCCGGTGGTCGGCTCGTCCAGGATGTAGAGGGTGCGTCCGGTGTCGGTCCGGCCGAGCTCTCGGCTCAGCTTGACCCTTTGCGCTTCGCCGCCCGAGAGGGTGGACGCCGGCTGGCCCAGCTTGACGTAATCCATCCCGACGTCCCGGAGCGTTTCGAGGAGGCGTTTGAGTTCCGGGTGGGCGCCGAACACCTCGAGCGCCTGGGCGATGGTCAGGTCGAGCACGTCTGCGATGTTCAGGTTCCGGTACCTGACTCGCAGCGTCGCCTCGTTGTAGCGCTTGCCCCCGCAAACCTCGCAGGGGAGCCAGACGTCGGGCAGGAAGTGCATCTGCACGCGCTTGATTCCGTCGCCGCCGCAGGCTTCGCATCTGCCCCCGGCGACGTTGAAGGAGAAGCGGCCCGGCCCAAATCCGAACATTCGGGATTCGGGCAAGCAGGAAAAGAGCTCCCGGATCAGCTCAAAGGCGCCCGTGTAGGTCGCAGGATTGGAACGTGGGGTCCTGCCGATGGGGCTCTGGTCCACGTGGATAACCTTGTCGAGCAACTCGGCACCCTCGAGGCGGTCGAAGCGTCCGGGTTTCTGTTTCGAGTTGTGAAGGAGCGCGGACAGGGCCGGCTTCAGGATGCCGATGACCAGGGAGCTCTTGCCGGCACCCGAAACGCCGGTCACAGCGGTGAAGACGCCCAGGGGGATCGAGACGTCGATCCGGTCGAGATTGTTCTCGGCGGCTCCGATGACCTTCAGGATGCCCGAAGACCGCCGTCTTTGGACCCGGGCGGGGATCTTTTCCCGACCGGAGAGGTAGCGACCGGTCAGGGTGTCCGCGCGGAGAAGCTCGCGCGATGGGCCCGAGAAGACGATCCGACCGCCGCCTTCACCCGCTCCCGGACCGAGATCGACCACCCAGTCGGCGGCCCGGATGATGCCCGCGTCGTGCTCGACGACCAGCACGCTGTTCCCACGGTCCCTGAGTTTCCTGAGCGTCTCGATCAGGCGGGCGTTGTCGCGGCCGTGGAGGCCCACCGAAGGCTCGTCGAGCACGTAGAGGATTCCGGACAACTCGCCGCCGAGCTGGCTTGCCAGCCGTATGCGCTGCGCCTCGCCGCCCGAGAGCGAAGGACCCTGCCGGTCCAGGGACAGGTAGGAGAGACCCACAGATTCGAGGAACTGGAGCCGCGCCCCGATCTCCTTCAACACTTCCGCCGCCACGATTCCCTTCGAACCCGGCAGCTTGAGGCCTGCGAAAAACGCCGACGCATCGGCCACGGAAAGAGACGCCACCTCCACGATGCTTTTCCCGCCGACGAAGACCGAGACGGCTTCGGGTCTGAGCCGGGCGCCGCCGCATTCGCTGCACTCGGCTTCGGAGAAGTATTTCATGTAGTATTCGCGCATCATCGCGGATTTCGTCTCGGTGAACCTTCTCATCATCGAGTTTAGGGCGCCCTCCCAGGGCATGTTGAAGGTCCCGGATCCGCGCCGCCCCACGTAGCTCACCCTGACCTCGCGGTCCCCAATTCCACGCAGCATGATCTGCCGGTGTTTTTCGGGGAGTTTCTTCCAGGGTCTGTCGAGATCTATGCCGAAGGTTGCGGCCACCGCGCCCACAATCCTGCTGCTCCAGCTACCCGCTTTGCCCATGACCTTCGCCCAAGGCTCGATGGCGCCCGCGCGGATCGAGAGCGACGGGTCGGGCACCACGAGATCAGGATCCATCTCGACCCTCCGGCCCAGGCCCCCGCACGCCGGACACATGCCGAGGGGGCTGTTGAAGGAGAAGGTCTGGGGGGTGAGCTCGACGAAACCAGCGCCGCACCTCTTGCAGCTCCTCCGGCCGCTGAACCTCTCGTCTGGCGCCTTCCCCTCCGCCCTTCGCGCCACAAGGAATCCGTTCCCCTCCCTGAGGGTGGTCTCAACCGTGTCAGCCAGCCGGCGACGGTCGGTTTGCGCCGGATTGATCCGGTCCACCACGATCTCGATCGTGTTCTTCCTCCTTGGCGAGAGAGCCAGATCATCGACCCGCGCCATCTCGCCGTTCAGCATCACCCTCATAAAACCGCGTCTCATCAGATCCGCGATCTCCCCCCCGAAGGAGCCCTTGCGGCCCTCCACGAGGGGAGCGAGGATGAAGACCTGGGCATCGATGCGGGCCAGCGCCTCCACGACCTCCTGCGGCGACAGCGGCTCGATCTCCACGTCGCATCGCGGGCACCTGGCCGTTCCCACTCGCGCCCAGAGCACGCGCATGTGGTCCCAGATCTCCGTCATGGTCCCCACCGTGGATCGGGGGTTTGCGGAGGCTTTCTTCTGTTCGATGGCCACGGTAGGCACCAGGCCGTCGATCCTGTCGAAAGGGGGCTTTTCCCTCTGGCCGAGGAATTGGCGCGCGTAGGAGGAAAGGGTTTCGATATATCGCCTCTGCCCCTCTGCATAGAGGGTATCGAAGGCGAGGGAGGATTTACCGGAACCGCTCACGCCGGTGAAGACGACGAGGCTGTTCTTAGGGAACGAGAGGTCGTGGACCTTCAGGTTGTGTTGCCGCGCGCCGCGGATCCTTATCTCTGAAACCTCGTGCATATCTTGCCGCTCAGAATGTGGGTTTTCGACGTGGCTGAAGTGTGTCTGGCCAGAAGGGAGCATTCAAGGGGAAACAGGATGGATCGATTGATCACTGGCTGAATAACAAAACCTACGAGGAAGTTCCTCATCGCCAGACTAAAAAACAAAAAAGAGCTTGCACCCGCCTGGAGCGGCAAAAACTCAGCCTAATTAAACCCGGCGTAAAAGCGATTCTCCCTTATCCAGCGTCAGCCATAAACCCAATGCTTATCAGTTCATTTGACGCAGGAAGCGCTTTGC
Organism: Verrucomicrobiota bacterium; assembly: GCA_022709905.1. Lineage (GTDB taxonomy): Bacteria > Verrucomicrobiota > Verrucomicrobiia > Limisphaerales > UBA1319 > JAKLHY01. The sequence goes on from JAKLHY010000028.1 coordinate 87,088, forward strand.
AGTAGTTTTTGGGCTGTGATTTGCTCGCCTCTCGGAATTCAACTAAATGAATCAGAATAAAACCACGCTCGGTGCCGCCATGAAAAAGATTTTGCATCTGATTCCCGTCTGTCTGACGGCAATCGCCTTGTCTGCTTCCGCGCTCGCGGCGGGACAGAAACCCAACATCCTCTTCATTGTCGCCGATGATCTGGGCTGGAGGGACGTTGGTTTTCACGGTTCGGACATCCGGACGCCCAACCTGGACAAGCTTGCGGCGGGCGGGACGAGGCTAGAACAGTTCTATGCGCAACCGATGTGCACGCCCACGCGCGCCGCCTTGATGACCGGACGTTATCCGCTGCGATACGGCTTGCAGACCGGAGTCATCCCCACCGGCGGCGCTTATGGCATACCGACTGACGAGTGGCTCCTGCCGCAAGCGCTCAGAGAGGCAGGCTACACCACGGCGATCATCGGGAAATGGCACTTAGGCCACGCCGATAAAAAGTACTGGCCAAACCAGCGCGGCTTCGATCATCAATACGGCCCGCTCATTGGCGAAATTGACTACTTTACCCACGAATGCGAAGGGAAGGTGGACTGGTACCGAAACAACAAACTCCTCAAGCAGAAGGGCTATTCAACAACCTTGTTCGGCAACGACGCAGTCAAATTCATTAGCGAACAGTCTCCGGCCAGGCCGTTTTATCTCTATCTCGCCTTTAACGCTCCGCACACGCCGTATCAGGCGCCGCAGGAGTATCTCGATACTTACAAGAACATTCCCGACCCGAACCGCCGGGCCTACGCCGCCGCCATCACGGTGATGGATGAACAGATTGGCCGGGTACTGGCCACGCTGGACCAAAAGCGGTTGCGCGACAACACGCTGATCGTGTTCATGAGCGACAATGGCGGCACGCGAAACGCCATGTTCGCCGGCGCCATGGCCGATGTGTCGAAGGCCAAAATTCCATGCGACAACGGTCCTTATCGCGAAGGCAAAGGCATGAACTACGAGGGCGGCACGCGCGTCGTGTCGTTGGTGAACTGGCCTGGCCATGTCGCGTCGGGTGCCGCGGTCAACGAGATGATTCACGCGGTGGACTGGTATCCGACCCTGGCCGCGCTTGCCGGAGCGTCCACCGCAAAATGCAAGCCGCTCGATGGCCTCGATGTCTGGCCCGCCATCAGCGAAGGCAAACCATCTCCGCGCAGCGAGATCGTTTACAATGTCGAGCCGTTCCGTGCGGCGGTCCGGCAGGGCGAATGGAAACTTGTCTGGCGTGCCATCCTACCGGCCTCCATCGAGCTTTACAACATTCCGCAAGATCCGTCCGAAAAGAACAACCTCGCCGCGCAATATCCTGACAAAGTCGCCGCGTTGCAGAGGCGCGCCAACGAACTGGCAGCCCAGGCGGCGAAGCCGGCGTTGTTGGAGCTGGGTTTCAAGGAGTTGATGCATCAGTTTCACCTGCCGCCGGCGTTTCCGGATGAAGAATTCGAATTCATTCAAGAGCGGTGAGGCGCGGATTTGAAATGGGTTGTCCAACCCAAGGCGCCCGGACGCGCTGATAAACCTTTGACATTCCGGCTGCTTGGGATTGCCACAGGATTGTAGTCTTATCTCACGGCTCACTGTGTCCAATGACGTCGTGCATGGTTCCAATCATTGAAAATGGAGTGATGGAATTCGCGACTTGAGCGTTTCCGAAGACCGACCAAGCCTCTGGCAGAAGACAATCCTGCCCTGTTTCGCGTTGTATGACCCCACTCGGGCTGGCACACTCCCGTCCGATTGAAAAAGCAAATGCCTATGAATCCCCTTTGCCAGGCCGCATCGGTCTTCCTTCGCGTCACGCCATGCTCTGTTCAGTTCTCCGTGCACATGGAAGGATTACGCACCATAGCTATCACGTTGGGCTTCGCACTCCTGGCTGCGACGGTGGTTGTTGCCGCTCAGCAACCCGACGAGAAGATCGTCGTGCCGCTGGACAAAGGCATCCCCGATATCCTGGTCCGCCATACCGTCGAGGTGGAGCCGATCCGATCGGATCCGCATAAAGGGCTGAATGTGCGTTTCGGCGTGGCCGATTGGCCCAACGTTTATTTCCGGCCCAAGATGGGCGTCTGGGACTGGAGCGGCTACACCGGTCTTGCTGTGGATATTTATAATCCCGAATCCATCGCGCAATTGGTGAACATGCGCGTGGACAATGAGGGCGCCGATGGAGCGAACCATTGCAACCAACTCGGCACGAGTATACCGCCAGGAAGATGGACCACATTCCGCATTCGGTTCAACCGGAAGGGTGAGGATGCGCTTTGGGGAATGCGCGGGCTTCCCATCACGGGCCCCAAGGGTGGGGGAGCAGTCCTCGATCTCACACGCGTTACGGCGTTTCAAGTATTCCTCGCTCGTCCGACAACCGAGCACACTCTGATCTTCAACAATTTCCGTTTGTATGGCGGAGGAGCGCGCGAGGACCAGGTGGCCATGCCTTTCGTGGATCGTTTTGGGCAGTACCGGAACGCCGATTGGCCCGGCAAGCTGAAATCCGAGTCGAATTTCGCCGAGCGCAT
>JAKLHY010000280.1 GCA_022709905.1 Verrucomicrobiota bacterium
CGGTGAAACCAGGGTTTCGACCCATCATCCGAACCCCGTATCGCACGTCTTGCCAGATCGCTGCCATTGCAGGACTCCTTACTCGTTAGCCGCCAAGTAGGGTGGGGCTTGCCCCGCCGCTTCCTCCGACAATATGGACCAGGGTGGGGCAAGCCCCACCCTACGGCTGTCGCCTCATCCCGGCTGACGCGGAGCATCGAGAGGTAGGGTGGGGCTCGCCCCACCGCTTCCGCTTACAGGCTCCAGCCGTCTCTGTAGTCACGCCTCATGAACTCGTTGGCCTCGGGCAGATTCGTGACCTTCATGCTCGGCCCGTCGTACGCCAGACGAACGCCCTTCTCCTGGCCTTTGAGGCTCATCCGCACCGCGATATTGCCCAGCAGGATCATCTCGGTCATCGGGCCGGCGTAGTCGAAATTCGAGCCTGCGGGCTTGCCGCCTTTGCAGGCCTCGATCCATTCCTTGTGGTGCCCGACGGATCGCGGGATGCTCGGGCTCGGACGTTTGTAGTCCTTCATCCGCGACTCAGGGATCAGGCGAGGGCTGTTGCCGTAGCTGCCGC
>JAKLHY010000281.1 GCA_022709905.1 Verrucomicrobiota bacterium
TCGCCCAGCCGTCGGACAGCCACTTCGGGTAGCTGGCGTCCAGATGCAAGGTATGCACATCGCGTGGATAGAGGCGGGCGCTGGGGACGATCGCCCGCGTGACACCCGGGCCGGCCCATTCCAGTTTGCAGGCGGCGGCACCGGCGTGCTCGTAATACTCCAGCCGGATGTCGTGCTTGTGGTCTGCTTGAAGGCGGACTGTGCCGGTGCGCTCGGTGTAGCCCTGGTCGCTCCAGAAGTCGATGACGAGTTCGCCGTCTATCCATAGCCGCAGCCCGTCATCGGCGGTGACGAAGAAGGTGAACTGGCCGCTGCTCGGCGCTTGTATCCAGCCTGACCAGCGCACCGAAAAATTGTTGTCCGGTACGGCGGGGTCGGGCGAGCCGCTGCTCCAGTCAAAGGCGACCGTGGCATCGGTGCGGCTCAGCAGGAGTTCGCGGAAGCCCTTGCCCCGGTAGTATTGGCCGAGCAGCCCGGTGCCGCTGGCGCTGCCGGCCGGCGGATCGGAGATGTCGGCTAGCGTGAAGCCGGGCCATTCGGGATGCTGGTCGATCGGCGGCT
>JAKLHY010000282.1:0-276 GCA_022709905.1 Verrucomicrobiota bacterium
GACCTCGCGGGTGTCCATGCCCGCCTTGATGATCTTGAGAGCCACCTTGCGACGCAGCGGTTCGGTCTGCTCGGCCATGTAAACCCGGCCGAATGCGCCTTCGCCGATCTCTTCCAGCAGCCGATAGCGGCCGATCATCCGGCCGGGACCCTCGAGCAAGTGGTCTTTCTGGTGGCCGTCAGCCTCCAGGAAACGGCTGGCCTGATCGTGAGCTCGCAGCAACGCTTCGACCCGTTGGCGCAGCTCGGGCTTGTCCTGGCAGGCTTGGTCCAGGTA
>JAKLHY010000282.1:286-561 GCA_022709905.1 Verrucomicrobiota bacterium
CCGGCGTGGTCAGGGCCAGGGTGGCGGTGAACACGGCGCGCGTCTCATGCTTCCTATCGCTCATCATCTATCCAGGCGAGAGCGGATGGCGGTTTGCACCGGCATCTTTGCGGAGCGCCTCGAAGAGCCAGGCCCGGGCATAGGCCCAGAGGCCGTCGGCCTCCCGCCGGGTCAATCCCATGATCTGGGCGGCCTCCTGATGGCCCAGCCCCGCGAAGCATCGCAGGTCCACCAGCCGGGCTGCGTCCGGGTCCTCCGCGGCGAGCTTTTCGAGA
>JAKLHY010000283.1 GCA_022709905.1 Verrucomicrobiota bacterium
AACTACCGCGCCGACGTCACCGTCGAGCTGCCGCTGCAGCCGATCGGCGACATCGAGCACAAGCTGTTCGGCGGCTTCCGCATGGGTCAGGGTCAGGGTCTCAACACCGCGTTCTCGACCCTCGGCTACTACGCCAGCGCGCCCAACGCGCTGGCCTTCCGCGCCAGCGGCGCCAGCCCGGACGACTCGGTGGTCATCCTCGGCCAGGCCTACTACCAGGCGGCGATCCCGCTGCCCTTCGGCGGCTTCAAGCCCGACTCGCGGGAAAAGCTGGAGATCACTTTCGGCAAGATGGACATCTTCGGATTTTTCGACCAGAACGTGGCGGCTGGCGACGAAGCGAAGCAGTACCTGAATTCGGTATTCGTGCACAACCCGCTGCTCGATGCCGGCGGCGAAGCCGGGGTCGACGCCAACGGCTTCCAGCCGGGCTTCATCGCGGCCTATGTCAACGAGACCGACAAGACGCAACCGTGGCGGCTTTCCGTTGGCGCCTTCGGTGCCGGTGATTATGGCTCCAACTACCAGAAAAGCTTCAATTCGCCGCTCTACATGGCGCA
>JAKLHY010000284.1 GCA_022709905.1 Verrucomicrobiota bacterium
TTGCCTCTACAAGAGTGACGCCATTCCCCAAAACAACCCGAACAACCCGAAGTACAGGTTTTTTATCGCGGCATGGCGACGCATGCCAATCAGCGTGGCCAACCGGCTGGGGCCGTATATTGTCCGGAACCTTGGGTAGTAGCCGATGGCAAACATTCTTTACCTCGTGCATCGTCTTCCATATCCGCCCAACAAGGGCGACAAGGTACGTTCCTATCATTTGTTGAAGCATCTCGCCCGGCACCACCGAGTATTTCTCGGAACATTCATTGACGACCCGGAAGATAAGATTCACGTGCCTGCAGTTCGTGCTCTCTGCGCCGATCTTCACGTCGAACGCCTGTTCCCGCGCAGAGCACGAATTGCCAGCTTGAACGCCCTCCTTGCCGGCGAGCCACTCACACTGCGCTATTACCGCAGCCCGGAAATTTTTGACTGGGTCACCCAGCTTTGCCGAACCAATCTCATCGACGCCGTGGTCGTGTTCTCGTCGGCGATGGCTCAATACGTCGAGGATTTCCAGCGCCTTCCAAGCCTGATCGACTTCGTCGATGTGGAT
>JAKLHY010000285.1 GCA_022709905.1 Verrucomicrobiota bacterium
CCATCCAGACGCACCGGAATCACCGTCGCGCCGGTCTTGGCGGCCACGAAAGCCGGGCCGTCGTAAACCTTCATCAGCGAGCCGGTCAGCGTGATCCGCCCCTCCGGGAAGATGACCACCGGGCGCCCGGATTCGATCAGCCGGATAACCTTCTTCATCGCCATCGGGCTGGTCGGGTCGACCGCCAGGTAGTCGACCTGCGACAACAGGATGCGGAACCAGAAGCTGTTGGCGATGCTGGTATGGACAACGAAGACCGGGTCGATCGGCAGGAACAGGCCGAGCAGCAGGCCATCGAGGAAGGATTCGTGATTGGCGACGATCAGCAGGCGCTCATGCGAGAAATCGGACTGCCGGAACTTGATGTCGACACGGAACAACAAACGGGCCAGGCCGCGCAATAGCGGCCGCAAAATCTTGCGCATCAGGTGTTTTCCTTCAAGTAGTCGAGCACATTGCCCAGCGTGATTTCCAGGGCATCGCGGTTGATCCAGAACCAGACTTCCCTGCCAATTTTTTCGGAAGCGAGGACACCGGCTTCGCGCAGAATTTTCAGATG
>JAKLHY010000286.1 GCA_022709905.1 Verrucomicrobiota bacterium
CGCCCGACGGCCGCCGCGCCGGCAAGCCCCTCTCCGAGGGAATCTCACCGGTCCAGGGGGCCGACCGGAAGGGGCCGACGGCCGTCTTCCGCTCGGCGGGGAAGATGGACCACGTGAAGACGGGCGGGACGCTCCTGAACATGAAGCTCGCGCCGTCGCTCCTCGCAGGCGAGGAAGGGGTATCGCGCCTCGCCCAGCTCGTCCGCACGTACTTCCGTTCCGATGGGCACCACGTTCAGTTCAACGTCGTCTCCCGCGAAACGCTCGAGGCGGCGAAGGCCGACCCCGAGTCGCACCGCGACCTCATCGTCCGCGTGGCCGGCTACAGCGATTACTTCTGCGACCTCTCCGACGCCCTGAAGGACGAGATCATCTCGAGGACCGAGCAGCAGGCGTTCGCGGAATAGGCCGCGTCGCGTGCGCCGCGTGGTGGGCGGGCAGGCGTAGAGTCGGCTCGTGACGGAGGGAGAGGCGGAGGGAAACGTCCCTCGGGGCGCGGGAGAACGTCCGACGGTGCTCGTCACCGGCGCTACGGGCTTCCTCGGGAGCCACCTCGCG
>JAKLHY010000287.1 GCA_022709905.1 Verrucomicrobiota bacterium
GCCAGCCAGCTTCCGCCCATCCTGCGCCAGTGGATGGCCACCCGGGAGCCACAACTGCTCAATGTCGCCCGGGTGGCCGAGGCAAATCTTGCAGTCAGCCAGCTTTCAGAGCGATTTTTTGAGGTCAGATCCAAACTGATAATGCCAGCCCAACTGGGTGCCGCCCTGAATGGAAAATCCCCCGTTTTGCTCGCCGGCACCCATGCCGAAGTCGATCAGACCCTGGCCAGCGCCGGCCTGCCCGCCCGCGTCATCGGCGATGCCACCCGCCTGCGCCAATCACTGCTCAACCTGGCCGGGAATGCCGTCAAATTTACGACGCACGGCAGTATCTCCCTGCGTGGCGAGGTGCAGGCCGAAGACAAGGCGCGCTACCAGTTGCGCTTTACTGTGGAAGATACCGGGGCGGGCATCGCTCCGAGCAAGCTGCCATTGTTGTTCACCGCTTTTGAACAGCTCGACAATTCGGCCAGCCGGGAATTTGGCGGTACCGGGCTGGGCCTCGCCATCACCCGCCATCTGGCACGGCTGATGGGGGGCGAGGTCGAGGTGGAAAG
>JAKLHY010000288.1 GCA_022709905.1 Verrucomicrobiota bacterium
GCTCGGGCAGTTCGATCTCCTGGAACACGACGAGCTCCGTCGGGTCGTTGGTGTAGCCCAGGTCTCCGCCGATCCAGAAGACGCCGGTCCGCGGCATGAGATTGAGCAGCATCTCCAGGCGGTCGTGGGATTCCTCCTCGGTGGCGCAGCCGCGCAGTTCCTCGCCGGTGACGACGACCTTCTGGTACTCGACCACGTCCTGTCGGCAGAGATTGAGGTGCTCGATGTTGAACGCGCCGTAGGAAGGCTTGCCGTGTTCGCCGGCCACCTCGTGCTGCCAGCCCGCGCTGTCCCGGCCGCCGTAGAACTCCAGCAGTTCGGCCTCGCGATCCTCGGTCCACAGAGGATTGAGCCAGGACGGCCAGCGGAACACATGGAACTGCTCCGACGAGGTGAGCCGGTAATAGGTGGTGTCGCGCAGGCCGTTGGGCGTGGAGTAGATGCGTAGCGTCCCCCCGGCCTTGAGGCACTGGCGCAGCGCCTTCCAGGCCCGTTCGGTCAGCCAGGCTCCTTCATCGACCCAGACACGGCCAACATGCAGGGACCGAAAGGCGT
>JAKLHY010000289.1 GCA_022709905.1 Verrucomicrobiota bacterium
CGAGTTGCTGACGGGGATCACACCTTTTGAAACGCGGAGGCTGGTTGCGGCTGGGTTGGACGAGATACGTCGTATCATTCGCGAGGAAGACCCTCCCGCTCCTTCGACGAGATTTCGCTCGCTGGCGCCACAGGAACAGGCAGAAACAGCAAACCGTCGCCGAACCCACCCTCCTAAACTGCTTCACCTTTTCCAGGGAGACTTGGATTGGATCGTTATGAAGTGTTTGGAGAAGGACCGCACCCGCCGGTACGAAAGCAGCGGGGAACTTGCGGCTGACCTGCGAAGGCACATGGGCCATGAACCGGTAATCGCCAGACCGAGGAGTAAGGCATACCAAGTCACCAAGTTCATACGACGCAATAAATTCTCCTTTCTGCTCACGGTTTCTGGCGTGCTCGGAGTGATGTTGATTACGGTGCTCATGGCATTGTGGAAGTTTGCGGACACGAATCGGGAGCTGGACACCGCTAACGCAGCCTTCCGCCAGGAAAAGAGCCTCCGCAGGAACTTAATATTAACGGGGGGGTTGGGTGAGAAAGACCTGCGGATGG
>JAKLHY010000029.1 GCA_022709905.1 Verrucomicrobiota bacterium
ATGCTCGGCCCAAGCCGCCTTGGCCCCAGCCAAAATCCCTCGCCGCAGCACCCCGTGTAATTTTCAAACAGGCTCTAAGGGATCCAGAACGAAATGTATACTTTTGGAACAGGATAGTTCAGGGCGCGGGTTTGAAGGAGAACTTCTGGCCTCCGACGCTTGCTTCAAACATCAGCCCGCCTTGACTCAGGGTAAAAATGGCGACGCCTTGTTCATATTTGGCATTGGCGGAGGCGCCTTCCGCGGCCGCCACAGCGCTGGCCTGGGCGCTCAGGGCGAACTTGCCGCTCTTGAAACGATCGAGGGATTCCTGGGTTTCAAAAAAGACGACCTCGGCATAGACTTGCCCCCCCAATTGGAGGCCCAACGTGACCTGCGTCAGCTTGGATTCGCCAATCAGCTTGCCTTTTTCGAAGACTTGGCCGGTGCCATGGGCGGCACCGATTCCGGCGGCACCTTTGGCGACCTTGGGAAAGACAACATAACCGTGGGCGGTCTCAAAGAACTTGGCTAATCCACTGTCCATCTTGTGGAAATGCACAATGGCTTCTTTGACTTCGGATGATAATTTGGCCTCCTTTGACTCGGCATGGGTCTGTCTTAAGCCAGCCAGGAGGATGGCAAAGCCTAGGAGGATTACGCAGGTTCTATTCATAAACACGCAAGGACGCCAATGGACCTTCAGGAACTTGAGGCGATCCGGGAAGAGGCTCCCGGTTTTTTAACAGCATCCAATCAGCCCTTGTAGACGATCATGATGCCAAAATCGGTCATCAACTGCCGTGTGGCAATGTCCATGTGGGTGTAATTCAATGTGTTAATACTGATGATGTTTTCGTGACCGATTCGACCTAGAACCTCCGTGACCCGGTCGTCAAACCGATCATGACCGACCTCGATGCAGTCGGTATGGCGTATCGTTTTGATGCGGATCTTCTTATCGGTGTCCTTCGCTGCCACTTCAAGCGGCGGCAACGCCTTCTCAATCAGGACCTCAGTGGGAGCGTCATGCATGGGGACCGAGTAATGCCGGTGCTCCCGGGCGGCCGCCGAAGACGCAATGGGATTCATGGGGTGGATATTGGCCAAGTCAGGCGTTGGAACCTTAACAACCGCACCGCAGCCCGGGCATTCGACATCTGAACCGGCCCCCGCCGAATCCACCACCATTTCTTGTTTGCAGTTGGGACATTCGAACGTCAGATCCATAGTGACCTCTCAATCAATGTCGTGGCGTTGCTGGGTTTCCACCGGCATCACCCGGCAGGATGGCACCCTCATCGCATCTCAGTTTGAATCCCTTCCCTGAGGACCGAACGCGGTTCCGCACGGACTCGCTTCAAGATCTCCGGGATTCCCCAACCTTGCAGGGCAGGAATTCCGTCGTGCTTAGGTTTATTTTATGGGGTGGAAGAGCCAAAAGCCAGTAAAAACATCGGTCGATCCGGAGGTTTTTCCGATTGCGATTCGGAGGATTGACAAAAGCCCGAATTCTGATGACAGTGACGCCCATTCGACCACGTGGATGAATAGACGTTTTCACAAACACGTCGGTCTGTTATTAGAAAACCGTATAACGCGTTCGACCAAGACAATCATGAACCAGTATTTATCCTCCTCAACGGGCCAAGCGAGACTAGCCACCTTAGCGGCCGCGGTGGCTCTCGGCATTACGGGCGCCAGCGCCTTTGCGGCTGAATTTGCCGGTTATACCGAGAAGATTCCGGGAACGACCATTTCCTTCGACTTGGTTGCCATTCCAGGCGGCTCGATCAAAACCGGAAGCCCTGAAGGCCAAGCGGGGCGCGACGCCAACGATCAGGCGGTCAAGGAAGTGACGGTCAAGCCCTTCTGGATGGGCAAATATGAAGTGACGTGGGCCGAGTTCTTGCCTTGGGTATTCGCGGAAAAGGATGATGTGGACAAGGGCAAGGCTCAGGGGGTGACGCATCCCACCAAGCCCTATGGATCGGTCTACCGGGAACGTGGCGAAAAAGGATTTCCCGCTTTGGGCATGTCGCAGCACGCCGCGGCAGAATTCTGCAAGTGGCTGAGCTTTAAAACCGGGAAGCAATACCGCCTGCCCACCGAGGCTGAATGGGAATACGCCTGCCGCGCGGGAGCGACAACGGCCTATTCCTGGGGTGACGATGCCTCGCAGGCCAAGGAGTATGGTTGGTTTGAAGGCAACTCGAAAGCCACAACCCAACCGGTGGGCAAGCTCAAGCCCAACAAGTTTGGCCTGTATGACATCGTCGGGAATCTGGGCGAGTGGACCTTCAAAGACGACAAAGAGGCCCCGGGAGTGCTGCGGGGCGGCGGTTTCCCCGATCCTGTGGAAAAACTGCGCGCGGCGTCTCGTCAGATTGAGACCCCCGAGTGGAACGAATTGGATCCTCAGAGTCCTCCGAGCATCTGGTGGCTTTCGGCGGCGGATTTTGCAGGCTTTCGCATCGTACGTTCCGCCGAGGCGGATGCAGCGGCGGCTCCCGCGGCCGCGACGGCAGCCGCAGCCACAACCGCCAGCGCTGGCGGCGGCGACAAGGTCCTCGCCAATTACACCAAGTACTGCCGCGGTTGTCACGGGGCGGACGGCAAAGGGCAGACGCCTTTGGGCAAGAAAATGAAATCGCGCGATTACACTGATCCCAAGGTGAAGGAGACTCTCAAGGATGACGCCATGTTCAAAGCGATCAAGGAAGGTTTGCATGTGGACGGCAAGGAAGTGATGCTGCCGTTTGCGGAAAAGCTGAGCGACAATGAGATCAAGGGTCTTGTCGATTACATGAAGGCCTTCAAATAGGCATTGACCGGTCCGGCGGGCTGGCGCCTGTCGTATCCCGCCGAACCGGAATCCTTTCCAAATCGAACCTAAACTCAATAACATGAACAAAATTATTCAAGCTCTGGATGGCGTCTCTCGACGTCACTTTCTCAAAAACACTTCTTTGGCGGTTGCCGGCGCGGCAGTGGTTCCGCACGTCATCACCGCCCAGGCGGCCGACAATACGCCGATCAAGGTCGGCTTGATCGGATGCGGCGGACGCGGGAAGGGAGCTGTTGAAGACGTCAAACAGGCGGATTCCAATGTCAAGATCATTGCGGTTTCGGACGTGTTCAAGGATCGCGCCGACGGGGCGGGCAAGCAGTTTGGCGTCGCACCAGACATGGTGTTCAGCGGATTTGACGCCTATAAGAAGGTCCTTTCCATTCCGGAGATCAATTACGTGATCCTGGCCACACCCCCGGGATTCCGTCCCATTCATTTCCCGGCGGCGATCGACGCCGGCAAGCATGTGTTTATGGAAAAACCGGTGGCTGTGGACGGCCCTGGTCTCCGGGCGATGCTCAAGGCGGGCGAAATGGCCACCCAGAAGAAGCTTTGCGTGGTGGCCGGCACGCAACGGCGCCATCAGAAATCCTACGTGGAAACCATCAAGCGGATTCAAGACGGCGCCATTGGCGACATTCTGTGCCTACGCGCTTATTGGAATCAGGGCTTCATTTGGAACAATCCCTGGAACGACCAGGTATCCGACATGGAAAACCATCTGCGGAACTGGTACCATTACCTATGGCTGTGCGGCGACCACATCGTGGAACAGCACGTTCATAACATTGACGTCTGCAACTGGGTCATGAACGACTTCCCGGTGAAAGCATACGGCACGGGGGGTCGGCAGATTCTCACCGGCAAGGGCCAGATCTATGATCACTTTGCCGTCGAGTTTGAGTACGCCAATGGGGTTCGGATGTTTAGCCAGTGCCGTCAGATCGGCGGGTGTTCGGATAGCGTCAGCGAAGCGGTTGTGGGCACCAAAGGCACCAGCAATCCCGGCGGATCGATCTCGGTCAAGGGCGGCGAAAGCTGGCGCGCGCCGGGTGGAAAGAATCCCTACGTGCAAGAGCATATTGACCTGATCGAAGCCATCCGCAGCGGCAATTATGTCAATGAAACCAAGAACGTTGTCGGCTCAACCCTGACGGCGATCATGGGCCGTGAATCCGCTTACAGCGGTCAGATCCTGGAACGCGACGCCGTGTTGAATTCCAAGATGAACACGATGCCTGCCACATTGGAATTCGGCTCGTTGCCGCCGGTGACGGTGCCGATGCCTGGCAAGTATAAACTGGTGTAACTCCAGAGCCCGGCAGTTCCGCGACTGGCCGGGAAGCAACTTTTGGCCGGTTGACGATCTCAACCGGCCTTTTTTTATGAGCCTCTATTTACGATGGTTCTTATGCGGAAGCCTTCTTCTGGGGACCGTGCCGGTCTGGACAGGCTGTCGCACCTCACAGTTCTCCAAGTCGTTACAGCGTTTCAGCTATGCGGAACTCCACATGGCAACGGTGTTTAAAATCGTTGTTTATGCCCCGGATGAACACGCGGCAAATCAGGCCGCCGAAGCCGCTTATTATCGAATTAACCAGCTCGAAGACATATTGAGCGATTATGACCCGCGCAGCGAACTGATGCGGTTCTGCCAGCAGCCGGTTGGCCAGCCTGTGGCCTTAAGTCCGGATCTTTACGCCGTTTTGGATCGCGCCCAGCGGATGTCCCATGTCACCGGGGGGGCCTTTGACATTACTATTGGCCCGATGACGCAGCTCTGGAGGGCCAGCCGCAAATCCCAACGCCTGCCCAGTGATGACCAGGTGGCCGCCGCTCGCGCCGCCACCGGCTATAAAAAACTGCGTCTCGACGCCCGGAATCAAACCGCCACGTTAATGGTCCCGGGCATGCGGCTGGATCCTGGCGGCATCGCGAAAGGTTACGCGGCCGATCAGGCTCTTCTCTTGCTGAGGCAACGCGGTTTGAGCCGGGCCATGGTGGCGGCGGGCGGGGATATCGCCATTGGAGATCCTCCTCCGGGCAAGAAAGGCTGGTCGATTGCGATCGATTCACTCACCGAATCCACCCATCAAACAGCCCCTGTTTACTGGCTCAGGAATGCCGGCATATCCACATCGGGTGACACGTCCCAATATGTCGAAATCCAAGGCAAACGTTACTCGCACATCGTGGATTTCCGCACGGGCCTGGGCTTGACGGAGCGCATCGGAGTCTCCCTGGTGGCGCGCGATGCCACGACCAGCGACGCGGGCGCAACCGCCATCAGCGTGCTCGGCGTTCGGCATGGATCGGACTGCGTTGAATCCCAGCCCGGATGGGCGGCGCGCGTGACTTTTCTCGAGAACAACCACGTCCAAATCCGGGAAACGCGTCGTTTTCGCCATCTAGCGCCCGTTGTTCAGGACGACAACGAAAGCTTGCGCTAAAAACGTGTTTTTTTCTGGGGAATGCCAAAAGACCTGTTTAATGTCAGGGTTTGTGAGCACGGACTACGATCTGTTTCTGGATGGCACCATCCGGCATTTGAAGCGGCTGAAGGCGATGGGAACAAGATACGTCGCGGTGAACACGGAAATTCTCAACGCCTTGTCAACTCCCTTGCCCCGCCGCCGTTCTACCTCCCCGCCCCCGGATGTCCCCCTGACCGGGCCGCTTGTCCCAAACACGATCGATCGCCCCAGGGCGGGATCAGGCCAGCAGGCCGAACCCTCGGGTTCCGATCGAGTGTCGAAGTTGGCTTCAAACCCGCAACCGATCACACCCTCGGAACCGCAGGCCAAGGAAACCAAGGAAGCAGCGATGGAGACCCTGCGCAAGGAGGTGTTGGCCTGCCAGATCTGCCCCCATTTGGCCCGGGCACGTCAACAGGTGGTTTTTGGGGTCGGGAACGTGCATGCGGATCTGATGTTCGTGGGTGAGGCTCCGGGCGCCGACGAAGACGAGCAGGGCGAACCCTTCGTGGGCAAGGCCGGGCAATTGCTCACTCGCATTATCCAAGCCATGGGATTATCGAGAGACCTGGTTTACATTGGAAACATTCTGAAATGCCGGCCGGACACTCCGGGACAGACTTCGGGCAACCGCAAACCGACTCCCGAGGAAATGCAGACTTGTCTGCCACATTTGATCCGGCAGATTGAGATTATCCAGCCCAAGGTCCTCGTGGCGTTGGGAGCTACCGCTGTGGAAGGGCTCCTGGGAAAAACCATCGGCATCACCAAATTGCGGGGAAATTTTCGAGAATACCGCGGCATCCCGGTCATGCCCACCTATCATCCGGCCTATCTTCTTCGAAATCAAAGTCTGGCCACGAAACGCGAAGTCTGGGAAGACATGTTGCAGGTCATGGAGAAAATCGGACTTCCGATCAGTGAAAAACAGCGGAAGTTCTTTCTCAAATCCTGACGGGCTGTGCCTTGCTTGCGGAGCAAGGCGGGCTTCGGATATGTTTTGGTCATGGGATTCACGGTCCAAAGCCTGAACTCGCTCAGCGCCTTGAATCAGGTGTTGGTGCCCGATTTATGGCAGCAGCAGGCCGTATCGGCCCTGCGCAACGGGCGGGATGTGGTGGTGCATGCCCCCACCGGGGCCGGGAAAACGCTGATATTCGAGCTCTGGACAAACCAGGGGAAGAACCATGGGCAGGCGATTTACACCGTGCCGACTCGGGCCTTGGCAAATGATAAGCGGGCCGAGTGGAGGTCGCGAGGCTGGAACGTCGGAATTGCCACCGGAGATCTGGCTGAAAACCTTGATGCCCCTATCCTGGTGGCGACTCTGGAAACCCAGAAAAATCGGTTGATCCGCGGCGATGGTCCCACGTTGCTGGTGGTGGACGAATACCAGATGATTCGGGATCCGGATCGAGGCCTGAACTACGAATTGGCTCTGGCCTTGGCCCCCGATCACACGCAACTCCTATTGCTTAGCGGCAGCGTTGCCAATCCCAAGGATCTCGTGCGTTGGCTGGCGCGCCTAGGGCGCCATGCGGTCCTGATCCAGGACGACATTCGGCCGGTCCCGCTTGAAGAAGTCATCGTTGATCAATTGAGTTACCATGTGCCTTCGTCGATTCGGGGTTACTGGCCACGGCTGGTGGCCAAAGCCCTGGCGGAAGACCTGGGGCCGATTCTCTTATTCGCTCCCCGTCGTCAAATGGCCGAATCGATTGCAGCCGAACTCGCACGCAACCTGCCCATTCCCAATCCCTTGACCTTGAGTTCTGAACAAAAGCAGCTCGTGGGTGATTCTCTGGCCCGGATGCTCAAGTCGAGGATCGCGTATCATCACAGCGGTTTGAGCTACGGCGCGCGAGCGGGCGTTATCGAACCCCTGGCCAAAGCCGGACAGCTTCGGGTCGTGGTCGCGACCATGGGACTTGCGGCCGGCATCAATTTCTCCCTGCGGAGTGTTGCCCTCGCCGGCGATTCTTATCGACGGGATTACGCCGAAAAACCTTTGCAGCCGGATGAAATCCTTCAGATGTTTGGCCGAGCCGGACGGCGGGGGATTGATGAAACGGGTTATGCCCTGATCACCTCTAACGACATCCGAATTCGAGAGGGATACCCATGCCACCTGGCGCGTAATGGATTCGTCGATTGGAGCGCCCTGCTTGGATTGATGTCGGCCGCGGCGCAACAAAAGCGGGATCCGTTTGCCGAAGCCCTTCGCGTGCAAGAGCGCCTGTTCACCACCAAGCCCATCACCCTGGGTGTCGAGCAATCCTTGAAGTACCCTCAGGCGCCGTGCGGTCTGAAAACCGATCCGGAACGCGCCCGCATGGTTCGCCGGAAGATCCGGGAAATGCGCAACAGCCGCGGCTTGTGGCAACGATATCCTCAACTCGTGGAATGTCCGGTGCGCGACATCTGGATCGATCCTGCCACCTTGGCCAGCCTGCAAAACCCGTCCGACAGCAATTCCTCCGTCCCCCCCCCTGAATTGATCCCCATGCAAGCCGTCCCTGAGGTCATGGCAAAAATCGGCCCGGGCACTTTGCGGCTGATTGCCGATGGACCGGGCCATAAAACGTATGGCCGCGGATTGTCCGCCGCCGAGATCATGCCACCGGATCGGGTCTTTTTGGCCAAATGGGTGCGCCGCCTCGCCAACTGGCACGGACGCCAGACAACCGTGCCCGTTTGGCGCGAAAAGATCGCGCCGCTCCTCGAGCAGAAGTTTAAACAACAGCAGACTCTTTTTGTGCGTTGGGAAGAGGATGCCCAACGAATTGAGGCCATTCTCAGCATGGCTGAAACGCGGTGTCGCGCGCCGGTGGACGACTTCGGCGTAGCCCTGTGGAAACCGATCGAGCGCGAAGTCACCCCAGCGGAATGCCAGCGGTGCGATTGGATTACGGTCTGCCGCGAACTGTCCCCCGCAACGACGGTGGCGCTGACATGGCGGCGCATGGGGCTCATTCTGCCCGATGGCACCCCCACCCGCCGGGGTCAAATCACCAGCTTTTTCTCTCAGGGCGACGGGCTGGCCATCGCAGCCGCTCTCGAGGATGAGACCTATCCCTTGCAGGAATTGACCTATGATCTGGCGAATCTGGATGCCGGATTCCGTTTTTGCGGCGAAGAGAATCGATGGGGAGGCCGCTTGGCCCAAATTTGTCAAAAGGCATACGGCCTGCAAAACATACCTGGCTACCTCGAGTTTGGCGTCCCCACCCAATACGGTGCGGGCGCCGAACAAATTGTAGCCTCCGTTCATCAAAACCGCCTCACCAAGCACCAGTGGATCAGCGATCAGATTGGCGTCGGCGACATCGATCGAATCATCATCGAATGGCGGAGCCGGTTGCGTCAAATTGCCCATGCGCCCCAGCTCGATTGGCCTCGTTGGAGGGAACTCCAAACCCATGCCCGCAATATCCTCCACGAAACCGAATCCCCCACCCAGACGGATCTGCCTCCATTGCGATATGAACAAACGCGCCGAGCCGATCACCGCTTGATTCTTCGGCGCTAACGAAGCGTTGCCTTAAACCGTGCCAGGGGAGGCAACACCCTGCAGAAGGACTTCGTCTGACTGCTCGGTTTGAGGCGTAACTTCGTTAGTAGTGGAAGGTAAACCGCATCAGCCGGTAGTCATCCTTCACGAGCTTCCGCAAGTCCGGGGGCCAGGGGCTGAAAGGTTCGGATTCACGGATGGCCTTCTCGCACAAGTACGCGAGGATCTCCTCCGCTGTGGTTTCAGCGATCCGCAGATCCGAGGCTCGTCCTTGAAGACTGAGTTTGAACTCGATGATGACCCGGCCGGATCGTCCCTGAGCCACATTTTGTTCGTTGAGAATTTCCAACCAACGCTTTTGGATCGACTGAATCATGGCCACGTCATATTGCCCAAAAGGCGTCATCTTGGGATCCAGATCTGCCGCGGCAATAGTTCGGCGCCTGGAATCAACCTTTGCGGACAGAGTTCCCGGAGAAGAAGAACTGGCGGAGGTGTCCAAAACCGGGCGGGATTCATGGATAACCCCCGCGTCGATCAAAGCGACCGCCTGGGCAGGGTTGGTTATAGGGGCCACATCCGCTGGAACCGGTGTGGCGGCAGGCGTCGGACTTGTCGCGACTGCTGGCGCCTGAATTGAACTCGAAATGGCCTCGACCGAAACGTTGGTCTTCGTCTGATCGGCAGCCACCGGTTTCTCCTGGCGTTTCATCGAATCCCGGATCCGGGTGAGGATTTGCGGGGGATTGGACTTGAATCGTTGAAGAACGACAACGGCTCCGTATCCCAATCCTCCAATGAGAGCCAGAAGAACAATCCCCTTCAGGACAGATTTCCACGGGATCCGAACCGCAGGCCTGCGCGGACGGCTGGCTTTGGGGGGGACCTCCTCCAAAACGGGCTCGGGAACGGGCTCGGACGGTGGTTGAGCCTCAGACTCGGGTTCCAGTTTAAGCTCCGGGATGGACGAGAGCGGCTGCCATTGCGATTCGCCCTCGTATTGGCCGAGATCGGACGGAGAGAGCCATCCGTTCGCGAGCAGCGATCGCACTTCTTCCACAGGGCACGGGCCCTGGGCTTTGCCCCGTATCTGGATATAGAGCTTCAAGATTGCCTATGCCTGTTGAACCTAGCTAAGCGAATCAAGGCCTATTATGCAAGCCAAGAGAACTACCAGTCTTTCAGGATTTTCTTTTCCTGGGGACGTTCCGGCGGGGCAAAAATCAAGGCCTTTTCGTCAGCCTTCTGCGCATCAAGCAACCGCTGCGCCTCCTGAGGACTCATCGGCTGCGGCTTTCCGGCCACGCCGGCGTTGTTGGTCTCGCCCGAAGCGGGCGGAGTTGCCGATTCCGGCGACGAGGGCTGCTGGTCAGCATCATCGGCTGGTTTGGTTTCCTGCTCCCGGGGCTGGTTTGCCTGCGGGGACTGGTCTTCCGAGTCCTTGTTGGACGGATCAGGCTGAGGCTTCGATTCCTGGGGCGTCTGTTGTTGAGGTTGGGGCGTGGACGGCGATTGTGCCTGCTCCGGGGGGGCATTCGTGTCCTGTTGAGGAGGTTGGTCTTGAGGCGAAGGCTGCGGGGGCGGCTGCGGAAGCTCGGCAATCTTCTTGCGGACGAATTCAAGGTTATACTGGGCATTCGTATCGTCCTTCTTTAGCGCCAGGGCATTTTGGTAGTTCTTCACCGCCTTCTCCCAGAAATCGCGTTTCATCGATTCCTCGGATTCACCGGCGCGATAGAGAGCATTGCCCAAGTTGTAATAGGCCTGCTGCTGCCATTGCAGTTCGGGCGCCTGAGCCGCCCGGCCAAAGTAGTTGGTGGCGGTGGGATAATCCTTGGATTGGTAGGCCGCAATCCCGGCGTTCAGTTGCAGGCGGGCATCGTTGGTATTGGACTGGAGCAGGCGTTCGTATTCTTTCTGGGCCTCGGCATATTTGCCCTGGTCATAAAGGCGTTTGGCGGAGGCGGAAGATCCGAAAGCGCTCGTGGCAGTACTCAGGATGAGCAACAAGAGAACCGCGGGACCGGCAGCAGGGCCTTCCTGAACTCCACGGTTTCGGGACAACAGCCGGAGTTTCCTGGGGCAAAACATTTCTGTCACCAGGAACAGGATGCCGAAGGCCAGGGGCCACTGGAACCGTTCGTAGTATTGGCGCATCAATCGTTCTGCATACTCCGACTTGGGGAGCAGCGCAAGCCCCCTCTCGTAAAGCTGTTCCATGACATTGGCCCCGCGCAAAGGCACATAAAATCCGCCGGTTTGCTGGGCAATTTCCTGAAGAAGATTTTCATTGAGGCGCGATTTGATCGCCTGGCCATCCGGTCCCTGGATGAATCGAGTGACACCGGATTCGTCCCGTTCCCGCAGCACTTCGCCCTCCCCGGAACCGACGCCAACCACGTAGACGCGCATCTCGGCGCGCTGAGCCTCCTGGATCGCCTCCTCGAGGCCGGCCTCGTGGTCCTCCCCGTCGGTGATCAGGACAAGAGCCCGGTGATTATCCTCCGATTTTTGGAAGGCCTCCAAGGCGGTGTGGATGGGCGCGGCCAGGGAGGTGCCGCCTTGCGGAATAATATTGACGTCAAGGGCTTCAACACTTTGCCGAAAGGCCTCGTCATCGAGGGTGAGTGGACATTGAAGAAAAGCGGTGCCGGCAAAGGCGATCAGCCCGAGGCGGTCGGTTTTGGCCTGGCGCATGAGGTCCAAGATCGCCAGCTTTGCCCGGCGCAAACGATCCGGACTCGTGTCCTCCGCCAGCATGCTCCGCGACGTGTCCACGGCCACCAGAATGTCCAGGCCCCGCTGGCGCACTTCTTCCATGCGGTATCCCCATTGGGGGCGGGCCAAGGCCACCATGATAAACGCCAGTCCAAACAACCACAGCAGGTCCCGGATCATTTGATGCCGGGGAGACACCCCGCTCATCAGTTGCTCCTGGAGGCGTGCCGGTATGAACCGCGAGAGGAGATCGAGCTTCTTGCGGCGGCTCCAGGCTAGAAACAGGGCGGCCGCCGTAATCGTGATCGCCAGGAACGCAAGCCATTCGGGACGGGCGAATTTCATGGCAACCTCCTCCAAACCGTATGGCCCAGGACAGCCTCCAGCAGCAACAATAGAAGTCCCGGCAGGGCAACCCAGATGAAAAGCTCCTGGTACCGCTGGAATTTCTTCACCACGACTTCGGTTTTCTCGAGCTGGTCAATTTCATCGTAAATGGCCTGCAGGGTTTCGGTCCGATCGGCGCGGAAATACCGCCCGCCCGTCTGATCGGCGATGGCTTTCAACGTTTTTTCATCAATATCCACCGGCACATTGACGTAAACCCGCTGGCCAAAAGCATTGCGGGTGGGATACGGCGCCGTGCCGTGAGTGCCAACCCCAATGGTGTAGACCTTGATTTGAAGGGCCTGGGCGGCTTCGGCGGCTGTCAGGGGCGGCACTTTGCCGGCGTTGTTCTGACCATCGGTCATCAAAATCACGATTCGACTTTTCGAGTTCAGATCGCGCAACCGGTTGAGCGCCGTGGTCAAAGCGGAGCCTATGGCCGTGCTATCCTCGATCAGCCCCAAGCGCAGACGCTCCAGATTCTGCAGGAGAAACTCGTGGTCCAAGGTCGGAGGAGAAGCCACGTAAGCCCGCCCCGCAAAGGCGACGAGTCCAATCCGATCGCTTTCCCGCCTGGCGATGAACCGGGCCAGGACCTCCTTGGCGATCGTCAGGCGGTCCACGCGCTGACCGCGCCGCTGAAAATCCTCCGAAGCCATGCTGCCGGAAAGGTCCATTGCGACAATAATATCGATGCCGCTGGCGGTCACTCTGGCCTCGCCCTCGCCCAACTGGGGGCGCGCCAGGGCAACGATCAGGAGGCCCAGGGCCAGCCAGCGCATTCCCAGGAGGAAGCTCCCTGCGCGAGATCGGGTTGCCGCCGTCAGCCCCCGCACCAGGTCCAAGGACGAATACACTACGGCAGGCCGCGGCCCGCGCCGCCCCTTGAGCCACGCAAGCAAGGGCACAGCCAGCAGCAGAAGCAGGAACCAGGGATGGGCAAATCTCATGGGACACTGGAGGCCGGGATTCCTTCGGGCCGCGGCGGTGGCGGCTCGGTTTCATCCACGAGACGCGTGGCGATGCTGTGCAACCGGCGCAGCTCGGTCTGCGTGGGTTCGTGGCGGGCGAACTTCACCAAATCGCATTGGTTCAGGAACTCGCCAAGGGTTTCCTGCTGTTCAGGATTGAGACAGGAGGTGGAGGGAAGCTCCTGGAGAAATTCCTCGGTGGTTCGCTCGGGAGCATGAATGGCGAAGCGCTCTTCGAGATAAAGGCGAAGGGCGTCGGAAACCAGGATGCAGAATGTTTTGGCATCCTCGATCGAGGCCAAGGCCTCGGCGAGTCGTTTGCGGGCCTTCTCGTGAGGCGGAAGCGGCGGGGCGACGGTTAATGCCCGGGCGCGCGCGCGCCGGCGCTTCCAGAACCATGCGGCCACCAAACCGGCGATCAGCAATACGGCCAGCCAAACCAGCCAGGCATACGAACCGGGCAGGTCAACCGGCGGGGTGATCGGACGAATGTCGTTCGTGCCGGCACTGGCCGCTGAATCAGGAACGATCAGGGCTTGAACGTTGGTCTTCATCCGCGGCGGCGACGTTTTTCCCGGGTTTCGAAAAACCGACCCAAGGCGGTGGTGTACGGTTCATCCGTGCGCAGACGAATGGTGTCCACGCCAACCGATCGAAACACGCGGTCCAATTCCGCTTGGATCTGTCGTTGTTGCTCGGAAAACTGAAAGCGCTTTCGATCATCTCCCGTGTTGACCTCGGCCACATCCCCTGTCTCCGCGTCCTCAAGCACTAGGCGGCCCAGGGCCGGAAGCTCGAGTTCGAAACGATCCTGAATCTGGACCGCCACAACATCGTGACGACGGTTGGCCTGCCTCAAAACAACCGAAAATGCCGACGGCAATCCGGCCGCGGCAGCAGGCCGGGTGGGAAAAAGAAAATCGGACACCACAACCGCAATCGCCCGGTGGGGTGTCACCCGGATCAAAAACTCGAGGGCCGACTCGACCTGAGTCCCCTTCCGCCAGGGCGCGAAGTAAAGGATCTCGCGGATCACCCGCAACACATGACGCCGGCCTTTTCGGGGCGGAATGAACTTTTCCACGCCCTCCGAAAAGAGAATCAAGCCGACCTTGTCGTTGTTGCGGATGGCTGAAAAAGCGAGCACTGACGAAATCTCGGCAGCCAGCTCGCGCTTGGATTGCAGCCCGGAACCAAAACAACCGGAGCCACTCATGTCCACCAATAGCATGAGCGTCAGCTCGCGTTCCTCGACAAATTTCTTGACGAAGGGATGATGCATCCGGGCGGTCACGTTCCAGTCGATGGAACGGACCTCGTCGCCCGGCTGGTATTCTCGGACTTCTTCGAAGTTCATCCCCTGGCCTTTGAAAACACTATGGTACTGGCCGGCGAGGGTTTCGGTCACGAGCCGGTTGGTGCGCAATTCGATCTGGCGGATTTTCCTGAGCAACTCTCGGGGAATCATGGAATCCTCGGGATCGGGTTTGCGACGAGGCTTCGCCCTTCCTAAGGCACGGGAAGCTCGTCGAAGATCTTTTGAACGATCGACTCGCTGGTTTTCTCCTCGGCTTCGGCCTCGTAAGTGATGCTGATGCGGTGACGGAGAACATCCATGCCAATGGTTTTGACATCTTGCGGGGTGACGTAGCCGCGTCCGCGCAGAAAGGCCTGGGCCTTGGCGGCCAGGGTCAGGGCGATGGTCGCCCGCGGGGAGGCCCCCAGCTGGATAAGCGGTTTGGCGTCAATCCGGTATTCCTCGGGGTTCCGCGTCGCGCAGACCAAGTCCACGATGTAGTCTTTGACCTTCTCGTCCATGTAGACTTCATTGATGAGCTCGCGAGCTTTAAGGATCTGGCCGGCGTCCAGGATGGACTGGGCGGCGGGGAGCCGAGAGGTCCGGGCCATCAGATCTAGAATCTGGCGCTCCTCGGTTCGGGAAGGATAACCTATCTTCAGTTTCAACATGAAGCGGTCCACCTGGGCCTCGGGCAGCGGATACGTCCCTTCCTGCTCGATGGGATTCTGAGTGGCGAGCACCAGAAAAGGTTCCTCCAGGCGAAAGGTCTGTTCTCCGATCGTCACCTGCTTTTCCTGCATGGCCTCCAAGAGGGCGCTCTGCACCTTGGCCGGCGCCCGATTGATCTCATCGGCCAGCACCAGATGGGCAAAAATCGGGCCCCGGCGCGTGGTGAAATTGCCGGACTGCGGATTGTAAATCTGGGTACCGATGACATCGGCTGGAAGCATGTCCGGCGTGAACTGCAGGCGGGCGAACTTGACGTTCAGGCAGGCGGCCAGGGTTTTGACCGACAGCGTCTTGGCCAGACCGGGAACACCTTCCAGCAGGATATGTCCGTCAGCCAATAGACCGATCACGAGCCGTTCCACCAAGTACTTCTGGCCAATAATCACCTTGCCAATTTCATCGAAAAGCGGCCGAAGAAAGGCTCCGGTCCGCTGCACTTCCTCATTGATTGCGGCAATACCATTGTTCATGTCGGGGACCTATTTTGTACGACTCAACTGAATGCGCAATGGAAATCATTGGCATTTGACCGCGAGGACATTTTTTTGGATGCTTCAAACATGGGTAATTCGTTTGGCCATCTTTTTCGCATCACGACCTGGGGCGAATCCCACGGGGGCGGCGTGGGAGTGGTCGTGGATGGCTGTCCGCCCCGCCTTGCCCTCACCGAAGCCGATATCCAACCGGACCTGGATCGCCGGCGTCCCGGACAATCCCGTATCGTCACGCCCCGCAAAGAAAGTGACACCATCCAGATCCTCTCCGGCACTTTCCGCGGTAAAACCCTCGGCACGCCCATCTGCCTGTGGGTTCGCAACGAGGACGCCCGACCGGAAGCCTACGAGGAAATGGCCTCCAAGTTCCGTCCTTCTCACGCCGATTTTACTTACCACGCCAAATACGGCATCCGGAACTGGGAAGGCGGAGGCCGGGCCAGCGCTCGCGAAACCGTAGGGCGCGTCGCCGCCGGCGCTATTGCCCGAAAAATCCTGCGGGAACGTTTCGGGATTGAAATCCTCGCCTGCGTCACCCAGATCCAGAATCTCAAGACACCCGTCGATCCAGAAACGGTCCGATTCCGTGACATTGAATCCAATCTGGTGCGTTGTCCCAGCCAGGAAATGGCCTCGAAATTGATTCGATTGATTGAGCGAACACGCCGGGCGGGCGACAGCCTCGGAGGCATCGTGACCGGCATCGCCCGCGGCGTGCCTCCCGGCTGGGGCGAGCCCGTTTTCGATCGCCTCGAGGCCGACCTCGCCAAAGCCATGCTTAGCCTGCCGGCCGCCAAAGGCTTTGATATCGGGTCCGGCTTCGCCGGCATCACAATGACCGGGCGTCAACACAATGACCTCTTCCGCGCCCGCCGCGGCAAAGTCATTACCATCACCAACCGATCGGGCGGCATCCAAGGCGGCATCTCGAACGGCCAAACGATCTACTTCCAGGTCGCCTTCAAACCCGTCGCCACAGTTATGCATGAACAACAAACCGTCGATGACCGCTATCGCAACACCACCCTCAAAGGCCGGGGACGCCATGATCCGTGCGTGCTCCCTCGAGCGGTCCCCATCGTGGAAGCCATGACCGCCCTGGTCCTGGTGGATCACGCGCTGCGACACAAAGCGCAGTGCCAATAATCCCGACACACCCCTATGTCCAAGTGGTCCAAAGCCCTCCCTGCCGTCCTTCTGGCCGCCGCCCTCGTCGCCGGCGCCGCCCTCGTTCTTTATATCCTCAAACTGGCCGGCCCAGGCTCCACCGCGAAATCCTTGTCTACTCCCGTCTTCATCCGGCAAATCCAGTCCCTCTCCCAGTTGGTAACGGTGCGCTATGTCATGGAAAAAGTGGTCATCCTCGAAGATGTCAAATGGTACGGAGAAAATCGCGTCCTGCTCGTCGCCCACGGAAATATCAAGGCCGGCGTGGACCTCGCCCAACTCAAACCGGATGATGTCGAAATCCGCGGCACCACAGCCCGAATCCGGTTGCCCCCCGCCGTCATCACGGATGTTTACCTCGACGAAAACCAGACCCGCGTCATCGAACGGAATACCGGTCTTCTCCGCACCTTCGACAAAGACATGGAACAGAACGCCCGGCAAGTGGCGGTCGACGATATGCGGCGCGCGGCCCGAAACGCAGGCATCCTCCAGGAAGCGAATACACGGGCCCGCCAGCTCTTGAGCGAATGGCTCCACCTGTCGGGTTGTCAAACGATTGAATTCCGATAAAAACCCCCCGCCGTAGTTCAGCATTAGATCGGCTGATTGTTTATCGGAGTTGATTTAGAAAAATAAATACTTTCCACGTCCGCTTGACAGGGGGGCAAATCCATGGATTATTTAACGCGAACTCTGCGGGCTATGAGATGAATTTCGGGCAGCAGTTGGTTGTTCTTTGAAAGCCCATTAGATTTCGGTTGGTTGGAGAGTACCTGATCGACCGATTTGACCCACATAGTCCCATCAATAAGTACTGAGTTCGAAAATTCCCCGGGTTCCTGAGTCATCCTCTGGCTAAGGAACCCGGTTTTTTTTCTATTTCACCAGTGGCTCTGCAAAAGCTTCCTCTGCCATTTCGCTCGTCTCGCCCCTTCGGTTTTGCGGCCAAAAAAACAGCTTCAAAATGGAGATCCAGCGGAACATGGCAGTTCGCCGAAAATGCTGTCCTCTCAGGTTCTCAATCGAGCGCGGACAGAAATTCCTCCAGTTCGCCCAGGGTATTGTAGAAATGCGGAGAAAGGCGGAGGTATTGCCGGCCTTGGCGATCCTGACGGAGCGAGGTGTAGACACGCCGTTTTTCCAGCCGCCGATGAAGGGCAGCCATGTCGCATCCTTCACGACGGAAACTGATGATGCCGCCGCTGCGGGCCGGGGATGCATCCGACGCCAAGACCTGCCATTGACGGTCCCGCAGGCGGGGAATGAGCCATTCGCGGATTCTGAGGAGTTCACAGGAGATGGGCTCGATCCCGACCTCCAGGATCAGTTCAAGTGCGGCATGGAGCCCGACCAAACCCAGAAGATTGGCGCTGCCAGGCTCGTAGCGTCGGGCATCGGGTTTGAATCGGATGCTCTCCTGGGCGATGAATTCGGGACAGTCGATATTGTGCCAGCCGACCAGAGCGGGACGGAGCGTCTCCTGCATGGCCTTGCGGACGTACAAGACGCCGGCGGCTCCGGGTCCCAGAAGCCACTTGTGGGCGTCTGCCGCCAAGAAATCCACACACGCCGCGTCGAGGGGACGAATCCCGAGTGTTTGGATGGCATCGACGCAGAACCAAACGTCGGATTGACGAAGCGCCCGGCCGATAGCCTGAATGTCAGGACAGTAACCCGTAACGAAATGACTGGAAGCCAGGCTGACCAGGCGGGTGCGGGAATCCAATCGGCAGAGGACATCGTTGATCTCGATGCAACCGGGAACTCGAGGCTGGAGAAACCGAACTTCGACTCCCTTCTGAGTCAGGGTCATCCACGGATAGACATTCGAGGGATAATCGTCGTAATGGATGACGACATTATCTCCTGGTTTCCATGGCAGGCCCGCTGCCACCAGGCTGAGCGCCACCGAGGTTGGCCCGATAAAAGCGATATCCTCCGGGGTTGCCGAAAGTAATTGGGCGGCGAGCCCGCGCGTCTTGCCCATCTGGCTGAACGGCACCAGGGTTTCCTGGTCCCCTTGCGTGCAACTCCAGGCATAGCTTTGAATCGCTTGAGCGACCCGCCGCGGAAGAGGACATACACCGGCATGGGCCAGGTAGATCTGGTCCTTCACGACGGGAAACTCCTGGCACCGCCGTGCCTCGTCGGCCTGCAATTCCTGTGGATTCATCTACTGCAGCAAATCGTTGATCTGGCCAAAGTATCCCAGGTAAAAAGTGACAATCCGATAGGCAATGACCAGGATGATTCCGAAATAAACCAATCGGGGAATCCATTGCGCCAAAGCTCGGGAGGTGCGAGCGGCCTCATCCCGGTAGAACCGGTGCATTCGCTGAAGGGTCTCCTCCATGCGCCCGCTGATCTCCGCCGTTTGATATTGATTCGCAAATAACTCCGGAAACTGCGGCGAATTCCTCACCAGCTCGCCTGGAGTGGCGCCACTCTCCAGTTGCGACTGCCAGGAGTCCACCACGCGCTTGAACAAAGGCGATCCGCTGGCCGCCGCTGCCTTTTGCCAGCCTTCTACAATCGAGATTCCCGCGCTGATCAATGCGTCCAGGGCGGCTGAAAGCCGGGCCAAAGCCCATGCGCGCCGGGTGGATCCCACCAGGGGAATGCCCCGCCCGATGCTCTCCAGCAGCAAGCGCCAGGACTCTCCCCGCCGCCCCTGGCACGCGAGGATCAACAAGAGGACTGGAATATAGGCCAGGGCCAGAATTCCACCCACCCGCACCAGGTATCCCCCCCAGTTCCCCGTCAGAAAGAATTGAGGAAAAGGAAAGATGAAGACGGCCGCATGAAATAAAAACAGGGGATACAGGAGGTTGCCTAAGAGCTCCCGCAACATGGCGGAACGCTCCTGATAATGCTCGGCCAGGAGATGAAATCCAGCGTCCAGCCGGCCGCTCTGCTCTCCCGCGCTCAGAAGGGCGATATCGAATTCCGGAATTCCCTGGCGCACCCCTTGCAGGGCCTCCGTATAGGTGCAACCCTGCTCGAGCCGCGCCGCAAGCATGCGAAGCATCGGTCGTTGGAAACGAGCGGGGGGCGAACGCTGCAATGTCTCCAAAACCCGCCCCAGCCCCATCCCAGCCGCCGTCATGGCTCCCAGTTGATGATAGAGCTCTCCCTGAAGATTCAGATGCCGGGGCGTGACGAACAGGGCCATGGCGCCTCGCCCTTTCCGAACTCAAAATGCCAGATACTTGTCGAGATTGGCCTTTAAATCCCGCTTGCTCCGCAAGCCAACCACCTGCTCCACGACTTCGCCTCCTTTGAAGATGAGCAGCGTGGGCACAGCACGAATTCCATATTGAGTCGCCAAATTCTGCTGGTCATCCACGTTGATCTTGCCAAACCGAACCTTGCCGTCGTAATCATTGGCCAACTCGTCAATTACCGGGGCAATCATCTTGCATGGCCCACACCATTCGGCCCAAAAATCCACCAACACGGGGACCGGACACTCCAGCACTTCGCTCTTAAAGTTTGCGTCAGTCAGTTGAATCAGGTTTGTTGCTGCCATAGAAATTCCATTGATGATAACAGTGAATATCCCTTGCGTCGGCCGCGCGGCCGGCTTGAGGTGCTTCAGCCTAAAGCATCGAAAAATTAACCACTGATCATCAGCACACTGACGAGCAGCGCCACACCCACAACAGCGGCTGCCACCGCCAGCCCGATATCAATCCCGCTCACCGCCGCGCCTCCCGCACGCATCGGCGGGCTCATGGCCGCCGGTGCGGCAGAACGAGCCGGAGCGGAGACGGCCGCTCGTGGGGCAGCGGCCGATGAACTGGTCGGAACCGGCGGAGCAGGAGCAGCAGCCGAGGGCGCGGGCGCTGCGGCTGGCGCAGATGCAGATGCGGCGCTGGCCGCCGGCGTCGGCAACTTGATCGCCGGAGCGCCTGTAGGCTTGGGGGGTAAATTGATGCGGACTGTTTCCTTCTTCGGCTGGACCTTGGCCGCTTCAGCCGGTCTCGGAGGAACAGCGCCTGTTGGTAAACTGGGAATGTTTTCAGCCATATTTTCCAAACCCCACGCTAGAGTCGACAATTGGTGGTGTCAAACCTTTATCCACCGTTTTTTTGCCCGCTCAAAAAAAATGCGGGCCTTGTCTCAAAGAAAAAATACCCGGTTTCCCCCCACTGGAAACCGGGCTTTTCATCGAGCGAGAACCAATCCCTTTGGACTGCCACCTGCTCATTCCCCTTTCTGGCTCCCTCGTGGCGGTTCCTTATCCCCTCCGTCACGGCCAGAATATCCTTACCCTTCTTTAAGCACGAACAATGCCGACTTCGATAGACAACCAAAATCATACGATCGAACAAAAGATCTCATTCACCGTCAATCCGCCTGGAGATTTGTATTAACCAATTCGCCACGAGGCATATGGTGATTCGTCAATTTGCCCCTCCCAATACAATGGAGTCTTGAGGAAGTCTTAAAGTATAAAACATTATCATTCAGGTATTTAAGAACTTAAAATTTCTAAAAAATCGCCGGACCATCCGTTTTCAGTTTTATCTTCAGTCCCCCAAAAACCTGCCGGTAGAAACTCAAAAAACGGCAATAATGCACTGCAATTGCAGTGGTATTTCAATGCTATTGGTCTCGCCGTCGAGCGGTTTAGATGGAAGAAATCGGGGATGATCATGTATGGATATAATTTACTTCATGTTTATCAATTATTCATTTCACTTTGAATACCCGGATGGTTTTTCGAGGCGTCGATTTTCGCCGAAAGGCAGCGGCCTTCGTCGTCCAAAGATCCCGAGCTTCGAGGGCTAATTTTGTGCTTTTTCGAACTTGGAATGGACTTTTGGCACTAAACTGGCTTCTAATAGTGACGTTTTCCCGGGTGTCCCGTCTATGGATGTATTGGACGATGCCCTGATTTGTCATGCCCAGGATGTTCAGGATGTTCAGATAACGATAGCAAATTATGTTTAAACGACTCTCTATTCTGGTCGCCATGGGTTTCGGATTCATGGCCAATTCACTGCAGGCGCAGCTGGACACCAACCGGTTTGCACTCACGATATCTCCGAGGCCGGGGACGAACCTGATTTCGGAGTCGACCAATCTACTGACCTTGGCGATCAAGGATTGGGCGATGACGAACATTGTGACGGAAACGGGGCCTGAAGGCACGGAGGTGACGGTGACCAACCTCATCCCGTTGCTGACCAATCTGAGCATTGTGGCGACTCATCCGATCCTGGGGACCACGAACATCGCCAGGTATACGTTGGTGGACAACGGCCGGCCTCCGGACGTCGCGGCGACCGACGGCATCTTCTCAACCAATCTGATCACGCCCTACACTCGGCTGGGGGACATGCTGCCGGTGGAATTTGTCATGAAGGGGGTTGACATTTCAGCGACAAACGAGACGGGGGAAGTGCTGCAGGAAGTGCCTTTTACCAACGTTTTCACGATCGAGTACGTTCTGGTGGCGCGTCCCATCAACGACAAGATGACGAACGCCTTTAAAATTGCGCCGGAAGGGGGGGTGGCGATGGCAACGAACAATTACGCCTCGATGGAAGGCGGCGAGCCGAAACACGCCAAAGTCGCCCCGGCGGACGGGTCGATATGGTGGTTCTGGTCCAGCCCGATCAACACCAACGTGCTGATCGACACCGCGGGCAGCAGCTTTAGTCCCGTTTTGGGGGTTTATACGGGCAATTCGGTGTCCCAGTTGACGGAGGTGGCATCGGCCTCGGACGACACTGTCAACCGCTTGAAGGCTCATGTGAACATCGACGCGATTGCCGGGGTGACCTATCGGATTGCGGTGGCTGGAAAGGATTCATCAACCAACGGCCAGGGCTGGGTGCGTCTGCGCGTAGCGCCCGGCGCTCAGCCGGATACGCGGCCTCCGACGGTTTCGATCATTTCGCCGACTCGGGAATCGGTGGTGACAGCGGATGTCATTACGTTGTCGGGCATAGCCAAGGAGCCGATCCCGACGGACTCGGGCATCAGCAACGTTTGGATTCAGGTGAACAACCTGCCGATCTTCGCCGCCAACGGTCTGGATTCGTGGTCGGCCGATTTGAATCTGCCGCCGGGCACGAACGTGATCCGAGCTTTTGCGATCGATTATGCGGGAAACATCGGACCGGCGGATTCCATTGTGGTCCGGTACATCTATCCCACCAATGACATGTTTACCAGTTCGGGCCGGCTGATTGGAGTGGGAGGGGTCGCCCAGGCCGATACCCGCCGGTCCACCCGCGAGGTGGGAGAACCTCTTCACGCGGGCAACGGCGGCGGGCATTCCGTCTGGTATTACTGGCGTGCCCCTTCAAATGGAGACCTCCGGTTGACCACCGATGGTTCGACTTATGACACCCTGCTGGCTCTTTACGTCGGATCGAGCATGACCAACCTGATTGCCTTGACGAGCAACGACGATGCTTTCGAGCAAAGCAAGTATAGCGAACTGGTTTATGGCGTGATCTCGAATCAACTCTATTATATCGCGGTGGATGGTTACGGCTCCGATTCGGGCGACATGCGGCTCCAGTATGCTTTTGTCCCCCCTGCGCCCGGCCAGTTTTACAACCTGACCACGCTCAATTCGCCCGGCGGCCGTGTGACCCCGCCATCGGGATCGTATCGCGCCGGCGCTCGGGTCGTCCTCACCGCCACGCCAGACCAGAATTTCGAGTTCGCGGGCTGGGAAGGCGGGATGGTGTCGGTCAACAATCCCCTGACCCTGGTGATGAACCAGGATTACTCGATGACGGCCAAGTTCCGCTTGCTCGCGGCCACCAACGCCCCGGTCACCGACGGATTTGAATCCGGCAATTTCAAGCGGCTGACGTGGGCCGCGCCTGGAACGATCAAATGGGAGGTCCAGACCAACATCGTCTCGCGTGGAATCTACGCCGCCCGCACGGGTGCAATCGGCAACAGCCAAACCAACTCCCTCGTTCTGCAAACCAACCTCCTCGCCGGGACCGCGTCCTTCGACTTCAAAGTCAGTTCCGAAGCGGGCTGGGATTTCCTTGAATTCCACTTGAACGGTAAATTGATCGAACGTTGGTCTGGCGATTTGGGATGGACCAATTTTGTGGTCTCCGTGCCTTTTGGTGTCAACCGCCTGGAATGGCGCTATGTGAAGGATGCCAATTTCACTTCGGGCCTGGATGCGGCGTTTATCGACAATCTTTTCGTGCCGTTGGATCCCAAGGCATCGGTGAGCGGTCCTTTCACCATCCTAATCAACTACCGGACCGATGGGATTGCCCAGATTATCGTTCGAGGTGATCCCGACCGAACCTATCAGCTGGAAGCCTCGCCCGATTTGCTCAATTGGGTCCCCTTGACCAGCGGGAGTTCGCCTTCGGGTGTCCTTCAGTATTTAGATGTGGAGGCCCCCGGCTATCGGGACCGGTTTTATCGCGCTTGGGCGCCCTGAGCGACCCCGACAACATGCCTGTAACATCATGAAAACCATGTCTCGGAATCGCCATCCATTGGCCCCTGCTGCCCGCCTAGGATTAAGGTCTATGAAACCATCATTGTTCAAAACCGCCTGGTTTTGCGGCCTGTTTTTGACTGCGGGCCTCGCCTTCGAAAGGGCTCACGCCCAGACAGGAGGCATTCTGCGCGAGGTCTTCTCCAACATCAGCGGTGAGGCGGTAGCCAACCTCACCAACGCCCCCGCCTTCCCCAATAGCCCGT
Organism: Verrucomicrobiota bacterium; assembly: GCA_022709905.1. Classification (GTDB taxonomy): domain Bacteria; phylum Verrucomicrobiota; class Verrucomicrobiia; order Limisphaerales; family UBA1319; genus JAKLHY01. The sequence goes on from JAKLHY010000029.1 coordinate 24,286, forward strand.
CCCTCACCGAAATCCTGACCGATGCTATCGAAACCCCTCAATATTTCGGGGACAACTACGGCCAGCGGATCCACGGCTTTCTCATGCCGCCCATGGACGGCTTTTATGTGTTTGGGATTGCCAGCGATGATCAATCCGTGATGAACCTCAGCCGGGATGACAATCCGGCGCATAAAGAGGAAATCGCCAGCGTCAACGGTTATACGGGCTTTCGCGAATGGGATCGCGAAGCGAGCCAGACCTCCCGCCCGATTCGCCTGACGGCCGGCAAACTCTATTACTTCGAAGTTCTGATGAAAGAAGGGGGCGGAGAGGACCATCTCTCCACCCGGTGGGAGCTTCCCGATGGCACGACCGAGGAACCCATCCCCGCCTGGCGGTTTTTCCCGGCCAACGCCGTTCTCAAGGCCCCCCAGATCTACCAACAACCCACCAACACCGTCGTGGCCGAAGGGGATACCGCCATCTTCCGTGTCGTTGTCAGTAATCTGGATCCGATGCAATATCAATGGCAGCGCGACGGACGAAACATCCCGGGCGCCACCTTTTCCTCCTGGACCAACCGCATGGTGTCCGCCTCCGACAATGGCGCCAAGTTTCGTTGCGTCATCGCCAACAGCCTGGGAGTCACCAATAGCGCCGAGGTGCGGTTATCCGTGTTTTTTGATCGCGTCCCCCCTGCCGTGTCCTCGCTGTTCAACATTGGCACCCGCACTGTCCGCGTTACATTCTCGGAACCGGTCCTGTCTGGCGGGGTCTTGACCAATTATTCCCTCGATAGAGGGGTGACCATCAGCGCGGTCACCGCGACCGCCAATCCGCGAATCTACGATCTCACAACGAGTCCGCTCGTCCTGCGAACCCGTTATGTTTTGAACGTCCAGGGAGTGACTGACACGTCATTCTCCCGCAATGTCATCCCGCCGGGCACCGCCCAATCGTTCGTGACCGCGGAATACGCCCCGGAGGACATCGGGGATCCCCTCCTGGTCGGTTCTCAAATCCCGGTGGCCAATGGCTTCAGCCTGGTTGCGGCCGGGCGGGGGATCGGAGGCAATCAGGATCAGTTTCTTTTCAGTTATCAGATTCGCAATTTGGATTTCGATCTCAAGGTGCGTCTGGCGGCTCTGGATCCTGTGGATCCCTGGAGTCAGGCGGGGTTGATGGCGCGTGAGAATCTTACGCCGTCGAGCCGGTTCGCGGCCGTCTTGGGCACGCCGAACGTGAGCGGCTGCTTCTTCACCTACCGTCAGACCAACAATGCCAATGCCGTCCGAACCGGACAGTTTCCCTCGGTTCCCCCCTCCACCTGGCTCCGTCTTCAACGTCAGGGAGATATGTTTTATGGTTACGCGGGTTTCGACGGCAACACGTGGAGCTTACTGGGCAGTGTGCGTCTGCCAATGACTAATATGTTTTATCTCGGACTGGCGGTTTCGAGCCGTTCCACGAATGAGCCCACCACGGCCGTCTTGTCTGATTTGGGCAATATCGCGGGAGTTCCCCCACTGGCGAATGCCAGTGACGGTCTTGAGTTGCTCGGGCCATCCAGTCGTCGGACCGGTCTCGTGATCTCCGAGATCATGTATCATCCCCTGCCCCGAACGGACCCAAGAGACCTCGAATACGTCGAGGTTTTCAATGCCGACTCCGTCGAACTGGATCTGAGCGCTTACCGTCTAACCGGGGCCATTGACTATACCTTTCCCAGCAACACCTGGCTGGCCTCCGGGGGGTTTCTGGTTGTGGCAAAGTCCCCCGCCGATGTCGAGTCCGTTTACGGGATTCGCAATGTTCACGGACCTTATCGCAACCGCCTGGAAAACCTTTCGGGCACTGTGGAACTGCGCAACGCCCTGGGCGCCGTCCTGCTCGCCGCTCGTTATTCGGGAGAATCTCCCTGGCCGGCGGCCGCGGACGGAGCCGGACACTCCCTGGTGCTCGAACATCCTTCCTTCGGCGAGGGGCACAGCATGGCTTGGGGGCCCAGCCGCCAGATCGGCGGCTCTCCAGGCCGCTTGGAACCTCAGACGGATTCCCCCCTGGATTCCGTCCGCATCAATGAATTCCTCGCGCACACCGATCTTCCCAGCGTGGATTTTGTCGAGCTATACAACCACAATCCCACACCTCTTGATCTCTCGGGATGCGTCCTCACCGATAATCCGCAAAAATCCCGATTCGTTATTCCAGCGGGAACGGTGATTCCGGCCGGTGGATTTTTTGTTTTCAATGAAAACCAGCTCGGTTTCGCCTTGGACGCTCGAGGCGAAGCCATCTTCCTGATCCACCCGCAGCGAAACCGAATTCTGGACGCCGTCCGGTTCGGCGCTCAGGCCAACGGAGTGGCCACCGGACGTTATCCGGATGGTGAAACATCGTTACATGAGTTGCTCGAGCCCACGCCGGGCAAAGCCAACGCCGCCCTGCTCCAACGCCAGGTCGTGATCAACGAAGTCCTTTATAATCCCATCTCCGGCGATAACGAGGACGAGTTTGTTGAGCTTTACAATCCGAGCGCCGAAGCCATTTCCCTCGGCGGCTGGCGGCTTGTGGATGGCATCGACTTTACCTTTCCCGAAGAAGCTGTCCTTCCAGCCAAAAGCTACGCGGTGGTAACGCGGAATGCCTCCCGATTCCTGCTTCAACATACGAACTTGGACGCGTCGGTGGTCTGGGGAAACTTTGGAGGGTCGCTGGCGAATGACGGCGAGAGACTCGCTCTGGCCATGCCGCAGTGGATGACGGTCACCAACGCGGACCAAACCATCACGCCCTTCCGAGCCTATGTGACCGTGGATGAAGTCACCTATGGCGAGGGAGGGCGCTGGGGACGCTGGTCCGATGGCGGAGGCAGCAGCCTTGAACTGGTCGATGCGCGAGCCGACAATCGCCAGGCCGCCAATTGGGCGGACAGCGACGAAACCGCCAAGGCCGCCTGGACCCCGGTGGAAGCCACCGGTCTTCTGGATCACGGCATGGACGATTACGGGATCAACACCTTGCAGGTGATCCTCATGAATGAGGGCGAATGCCTTGTGGACAACGTCGAGGTCATCGGACCAGGAGGTCAGAACCTGGTGGCAAACTCGACTTTCGAAGGGGGCGTCTCAGACCTGCTCTTTCGGGGAACACACAAACAATCGACCTTGCAAAACGGCGGCGGCATCAACAACAGCCGCTGTCTGCACATCCGCGCCTCGGCCCGGGGAGATACCGGGCCCAACCAAGTCACCCTGCCGTTGACGACCGCCTTGACTCCCGGAACAATGGTCACATTGCGGGCTCAGGTGCGATGGCTGAAGGGGAATCCCGAAGTCCTCCTCCGGCTTCGAGGGAACTTTCTTGAGGCCGCTGGACATCTCAACCTGCCGGAGAATCCCGGCACTCCCGGCGCTCGAAACAGCCGGACGGTGATCAACATCGGACCGGCCATCTACCAAGTCCAGCACAATCCGATTCTGCCTCAGGCAGGCCAACCGGTGCTGGTGACCGCCCGGGCTCAGGATCCCGATGGCGTTGCCTCCATGGTCCTTCAATATCGATACGACCCCGCTGTCACTGTCCACCGCGTGGTCATGCTGGACAATGGAACGGCCGGAGATCGAATTGCGGGTGACGGCGTCTATTCAGGCCTGATTCCCGGTCAACCGGCAGGCACACTGATCGCTTTCTCGATCCAGGCCCGCGACGGCTTCGTGCCCGCAGCGATCGCGATGTTCCCCCAAGACGCGCCCGTTCGTGAATGCCTGGTGCGGTATGGCGAAGTCCAACCCATCGGCAACTTCGGGACTTACCGCATTTGGTTTACCCAGGCCACGGCCGATGAATGGTCCTCCCGTGAACGGGGAAGCAACGAACCGCTGGACGCCACCTTTGTCTACGGCAATTCACGCGTCATCTACAACATGGGCGCGCTCTATAGCGGCAGCCCCTGGCATTGGACCGGTTACAACAGCCCCACCGGCTCTCTCTGCAACTATCAGCTCATCATGCCCGCCGATGATCTGTTTCTCGGCACCACGGACTTCGTCTTGAACGCTCCTTCGAATCTGGGCAGTGACCGGACGGGTATTCGCGAGCGCCTCACGCATTTCATGGCCGAACAGATCGGGCTGCCTTCCACATACCGGCGCTTCGTGCATTGTTACGTCAACGGCCTCCGCCGCAGCTTCATTTTCGAGGACGTCCAACAACCCAGCCGAGAGTTCGTTGAGCAGTGGTACCCGGATAACGCGGAAGGTGAGTTGTTCAAGATCGAGGACTGGTTTGAATACAACGACGAGGCCCAGGGCTTTTCCAACATCGACGCGACGCTGGACAATTTTACCACGCTCAATGGCCGGAAGAAACTCGAGCGCTATCGCTGGATGTGGCGGAAACGCGCCGTGCGGGATTCCGCGCACGACTACCAGCGGCTGTTCGACCTGGTCGATGCGGTCAACACCCAGGATCCCGACCACTACACCCAGGCGGTCCATTCCCAGGTCGACATCGAACAATGGATGAAGACCATGGCTGTCCGCCATGCCGTGGGGGACTGGGATTCCTACGGCTACCAGCGCGGCAAAAACATGTTTGCTTATCGCGACGCAAACTTGAGGTGGGTGCTCATGAATTGGGATATCAGCTTTGCCCTGGGACTCGGCGACGGCCCTGGACACGATGTATTCGATACCACTCACTCCGACAATATCACCATCGACCAGATCACGGACCGGATGTTCAAGCATCCCCCCTTCCGACGCCTTTACCTGCAAGCCCTCGCGGAACTCGCAAAGAAATCCTTCAGCCCCGGCCCCGCTATCGATTATATGACCGCCCACAATCAGGCGCTCGCCAACAACAGCATCACCGTCGAATCCTTGTCTTCGGTCAACGCATGGATCAACAGCCGCCGAGCCTACCTCGATAGGGTGATCTCGACGAACCAGGCCGATTTCGAAGTGGTCTATGAACCCATCCCCGCCAATCCCCAGGATAAAAACCTCGTCCGTTTGCGCGGCTCAGCGCCATTGGAGGTGAAAACCCTTGAGGTCAATGGCATCCCGGTCGCCTTGGATTGGAACACCACCACAGCGTGGACGCTTGCGTTGCCCGTTCAGGGAGGAGCGAACCTCCTCGAGATCCGGGGGATCGACGGTTCCGGAAATGTCGTGGCCGGCTCCACGACCAACCTGACCATCGAATATCCTGGATTAGCCGAAAAACCTCAGGATCGCCTGGTCATCAACGAAATCATGTATGAGGCCGAAATACCGGAAGCAGAGTTCGTCGAGGTGCATAACCTCTCCTCGACCTATTTCTTCGACCTGTCGGACTTTTATTTCGACGGTGTGGATTTCACCTTTCCGCCAGGCAGCCTGATTTCTCCTCAAGGCTATCTATTGATTGTCCAGAATCGACAGGTTTTTGAGGCGCTCTATGGAGCCAATTTGCCGATCGCCGGTCAGTTTTCGGGCCGTTTGAATAACGCGGGAGAAATCTTGCGCCTTTATCAGCCTGGAGGGACAACCGACTCTCCAATTCTGATCGATGAAGTCACCTATGCCAGCCAGCCGCCGTGGCCTGTCCAAGCCGATACCACCGGATCTTCCCTCCAGCTTCAAGATCCGACTCAGGATAACAACCGGGTGGGGAATTGGACTGCCGTCGATACCAATGGCATGGCTCCGCCGCGATGGCAATATGTCAGTCTGACAGGCAAACCCGCCGCCTCCAACATCGACCTGTCTCTTAACGGCCCTGGACAGGTCTACATCGACCATCTCATCCTGGTCAAAGGGCTTATCCCTGAATCCGGCGCCAATCTGATTCGGGATGGGGAATTCGAATTGCCCTATGGCTCGCACTGGCAAGCCACAGAGGATCATGCCGGCTCGGACACCGTCCATTCGCCGCGTTACTCAGGCGATCTCTGTTTGCGTTTGACCGCCTTGGGTCCGAACGGCGCGGTTCGGCAATCCCTTCAGCAGGCTCTTGATCCGAATGAATTCTACAGCCTGAGTTACTGGTATCTGCCGGGCCAGGGAACCGCCATGGCCTCAGTAGGGATTGAAGGACTGGGCCTGACCAGCACCCATTCGGTCCAGCCGGAATTGGCGGCCCGCCGCACTCCCGGCACCGCCAATTCGGTCCGCAAGACTCTGGGTCCACTGCCCACCCTCTGGCTCAATGAAGTCCTGTCGGAAAACACCCGGGGACTCCCGGATGCCGCCGGCGAGCGGGAACCCTGGATCGAGTTGTTCAACAGCGGAATCCGCCCCGTTAACCTGGAAGGTTTTTATCTCTCCTCCAGTTTCTCGGATCTCAGCCTGTGGGAGTTTCCCGCAGGCACCCTGATCCAACCGGGACAATTCCTAGTAGTCATTGCCGATGGACAGTCAACGCAATCCATCCCCGGCCAGCCGCATACATCCTTCCGGCTGTCTCCCGTCGCCGGCCAACTTGCCTTGAGCCGACTTCAAAACGGGAATCTGGTCGTTGTCGATTATCTCGAATACGCCAGTCAGGCCCCAAACCAATCCTATGGGTGCTATCCTGACGGTCAATCTCACAACCGGTTTGTATTCGCGTCTCCCACGCCAGGCGCCTCGAATCTCGAAGTGGCTGATGTTCCAGCGGTCCGTATCAACGAATGGATGGCCGACAATACAGGCACCATCGCGGATCCCGCGGACGGCGGCTTCGAAGACTGGATCGAGATTCACAACGGAGGCGTCGGAGCCATTGATCTCGGTGGTTATTCCCTGACGGATGATCTGGGGAACCCTACCAAGTGGTCCTTCCCCGATGGCACCCTCCTCGCTCCAAACGGTCTTCTCCTGATCTGGGCGGATGAAGAAACCGAACAGAACGACCTGGGCCTCGGATTGCATGTCAACTTCAAGCTGAGCCGGGGCGGCGAGGAAATCGGGCTGTTTGATCCGCGCGGGAATCGCGTGGATTCGGTCGAATTTGGCATGCAGGCCACTGACATCAGCGAGGGGCGGTTCCCGGATGGATCGGATCACATCCGGAGTTTGCAGGAACCTTCTCCCGGCAAATCCAACGGGGGTGGCGAGGGCGAGTTGCGCGTGGATCGCATCGCAGTTTCACCGGCGGGAGTCACGTTATTCTTCACGACGACACCGGGCCGGACTTATGTGGTGCAACACAAAGATGAAATCACCGCCCCCAACTGGATCAACCTCGCCGATCCCTTCGTCGCCGTTTCCACCGAAACCTCGGCAACTGATCCTCTCCCTCAGAGTTCAACCCAACGGTATTATCGCGTCCTCGAAATCCAACCCTAAACAGATCTCCCAACGTTCTGCCCTGCGACAAGCCTCGATGTGGCAAATTAATCCAGCCGCTCTGGATTCCTGCCAAACGTTGAAGGTTCTGGCACGGTCGTGCCGGCTGATGTTTAAACGCGCGATCGTGCCCTGGTTGCCCAGATTCTCGCTCGGATTGCGCTTGCCCGGCGAACAGATGAGCAGAAAACCGCCCTCGTTATCGTGGCTGAGATTGAACTCGATGACTGTATTTCGAGAGTTGTAGTCCGAATCGAACCCCTGTCCATCCAGGAGCGTCTTGACTTCGGAGGCCCGATTCAGGCGCATCACGGTATTGTCGGTCGACCACGGCCAGATCCCGGCGTTGTATGTCCCGGCCCGCTCATTGGCGCCTTGGACAATATTGTGCTCCACCAGGCACCCGTCCGTTGCCCATGGCACGATGCCATCTCCTCCCACATCCCCCACCCAGTTATCGCGGATCACGACATTTGTGGACGGAAACCATCGGGTGCGCGAAGCGTGATAGCTCTGGGCAGCGATCCCCGATCGGTCGACACGCCACACAATGTTGCGTTCGATGCGCAAGCCGTCAAACCGGGAAGGCACACGCTCACCCCGGCTCCGGAAAATGAGGCCGCCGTTATCCTTCTGGCGCTGCGTGCCATTGACATCGTGAATAAACAACCCGGTGATCAGGATATCGGCCAGCGTGCCACAGTTGTCGGCCACGATATGCGCGCCGCGCCGGGGCCGATCACCAGCCCCCTGGTTGGTGAGTTCCAAATCGCGAACCTCGACATGCTCGGCGTTGCGCAGCAACAGAGCGTCCTCGCAGCCCCCCCCCGTTTCGATGCGCGGGCGGGCGGAACGATGGCCGGCATGAGGGCGATGGTGAGGATGGGGAGGAGAACGCAAGCGGATCTCCTGTCGAGGATGGCCCACAACATAAAAGGCTCGAGGCGTTGATTCGCTCAAGGTTTTCGAACACAAATCACATGGATCAGGTCCAATCCCAATCCGGTGGATTTCTCGTGTTGCCCCACGAGCTTGAACATCAGGTTGTTTCTTCCTTCGTTAAGGAAAAGACCGCCCATCAAAACGCGACCGCTCTTCGCCGGTTGTTCCGCGTAGAAATCGACGGCCTCGGCAACCGGATTCTCATTCTGGAACAGCTGGACCTTGGCCTGGGAGGGGCCTTTGAGCACCTCGAGATAGACCGAATACTGTCCCGCGGTGGGCACATCGCAGACCGGAGAGAGAAAATGCGATCCAAACCAGTCCTGGCCGGTGGCGGTTAAGGAGAGATAACGCACCTCCTCGTTACCCAGCCGCTCCATTTTTCGCGTCAGGCTGGCCCGGTCAAAGGACCAGGCATAGATGGGCAACTGCCACCAGGCGGGAAAAATGATCTCATCGAGATCCGTCACCGCGCGTTTCGACAAGGGAGGTGGCTCCGGGTTGGCGGATGGCTTTCGGTCGGAATAGAAATACGTCACGCTGCAGTAATCGGTGGGAATACTGTTCTTTTCTCCGGCGTGCTCGATGGTTTGGCGGATGCTTCGGCGATAGGCATAGGCATCGCCGAGAAAAAACCTGTAGGCCCCGGTCCGTCCCAGGTGCTTCGCGTATCCGAGGCATCCGCTCAAGGGAAAGGATATTCGTTTTTCCCAACGATCCGGCACGTCATACCAGCCTCCGTTGAAAAAATCCTCGGATCCAGTTCCGTGAATCACGAGTTCGCCATCGAGCGTGGTCTGGTCGTCTCCTTCAAAGAACAGTGTTTTTCCCGATTCAAAACCTTGAGATTGCAGCACGACCCCAACCAGGTGCCCCCGTCCTTCCGTATCCAGGAAAGTGTAAGGCTGTCCCAACTGGGTGGGATTCTCCCGGCCCCAAACGGCGTAAAATCTGCCCTCGTCCGGGCCTCGCGGAATGCCGGTGTGCAGGACTTCAACCTGCAAATCCGTCCTGCGGGTACGTTCCGAGACGATCTCGACCACAGCCCGGCGATCGAACGGCATCGGAAAATAACAGTAATTGGTTTCGCCTCGGGTGCCCGCCAGCAGGGATTGCATGGCCGGCTGTCCCCACGCGTAGCCGAAAAAATCTCCGAGCGGGCAAAACACCGCCGGCGAGTCTCCATCGAAGGAGATCTTCAGCAGCACATCGCGCGCCTTGCCCGCAACCGCTTCCACTGGCGATACCCGCAATCCCACAATTCGCCCGCCTTTGTCCGCTTGAAAAACGGTCTTCGACGAATTCGGTTCCAGAACAACCGCGCTTCGGCTGCACTCGATCCGGGCGCCTGTCGGCGCCGTGGCATCGCTGATGTCCTCTCCGGCACGGCCAAACAATCGGCAGGCCTTTTCCAGCCGCGACCGGCCTTCATCCGACAGCTGCGGATCAAAAGTGCTCACGGGAGAATCCGGTCCATACAACGCATAATTGATCTGATAAAACTGGATCTTGGGGGCCCGAACACGCACCACACAGGACTTGGCGAAAGGAAGGGGAACGTAGCAATAGTATCCACCGGCTCCAAAACCGACCAGCGGCCGCGGAAACGCCGGATGTCTGCCCAAGAACAGGTCCCGGAATTTGATCTCCACTCGGGGACGCGCCTCGCCGTCAAACCAAAATTCCATCATGTCGTCGGTCGGCGTGGGCGTCCAAACCCGGTAAATGATCCCCGGCCCTTGCAGATCGGCGATCACCACCGCATCGGCTTCCTTTCGAACCATCGAGTATTTGCCCGAGAAACCATCGTCATTGCCCCCCGTCCGGTCATAACTGGAAACCATCCCCACCTTAACCGAGGTCTTGAAGGCCGCCAACCGGTCCAGCCGGGATAACTCCTCGATGGCCGCTGCTCCCCGGCAGGAAGGATGCATTGCCAGCAGGATTCCCGCCGTCCAAATTGTGAAACAGGTCGATTTCATGGTTATGTCTTTTGTCCATTCCGCGCGCCCTTGCCCTCCGTGTTCACAAAACAATCTCCTGACGGGTGAAATCGTATTGGGCCACCTTCTTCTTGAGGAACGACAGCAGGGCCATGTTGAGGGCCACCTGGACGTGGTAGCCAAATTCGACATCGCTGGCGGGCTTCTCACGGGTTCGCACGCATTGCAGGAAGTTCTTCCAGTGCGCTTGGGTCGCGTCCATTTTCCCCGCGGGAATCACCTGTTTATTCCCCTGGAAAGGGATCACAGAGACACTATCGAAACCCATGTTCCACTCACCGGGATTCTGGAGGGTAATGGTGCCTTCATCGCCTCGGATGGTGGGCTCGTTCGGATAGGCGTTGCTGAGGGTGCATGGAATGACGATCGAGAGCTTCTCGGGGTAGTCCAAGCACATGTTGAAAGTATCCGGCACCTCGCGGTCATAGGTCGTGTATTTAAAAATGCCGCCTGACGCCACCGCCAGAGAGGGTATCTTCACGCCCAAACAACTGACAAAAGGCGTGAACACGTGCGGAAACAGATCCGTGCATGGCCCCCCCGCGTAATCCAGATACTTTCTCCAGCTGAAAAACCGGTCGACCGTAAACGGCACCTTTGGCGCATCCCCCAGAAATCCCTCCCAATCCAGCTCCGGCCCGGGTTTGGCCGTCGGATCGGGAATATCCATCCGCTCGCCCCAGTCTCCCTGACGAAAGAATCCCGCCACGACAAGCTGCGGATGTCCAATCGCGCCTTGCCGGATGAGCTCGCCCACTTTCTTCCAGGCAGAGCTCGAGTTGCCCTGATTCCCGATTTGCACCACCCGTTTCAACCGGACCGTTTCCTCATAAAACTTGCGGCTCAGCTCGGTTTGCGTCCAATGTCCCATCGGTTTTTCACAATAAACATCTTTGCCGGCTCGAACGGCGTCGATCGCCTGCGGCACGTGCAACCGATCCGGTGTGGCAATGCACACGGCGTCCACCGCGCTGTCCGCCAACAGCTCCGCGTGTTTCAAATAAGCCTTGGCCCCCGTCTGTCGCACCACTTCATCGCGGCGAAACTTCCAGGAATCATTCACCGCCACAATCTGAGCCTGCTCGCCCTCCTTGATCAGGTTCTTGACCGTATTGACGTGGCTGAAACCGCGGCCGCCCACTCCAATAAAGCCAATGCCGATGCGATCGTTGGCGCCCAGAACCCGGCCTCGAGCCACCCAGGGCGCCGCCACGGTGGCGCCGATCGCAGCCGCCTGCGCGGTGGTTCGGATGAATTCCCGACGAGAAAAAGAATGACTTGGGGAAGTATTCATAAGCAGAAAAGAATTAGGGTGTTGATTTCCTGATAATGGCCGATTCAACCATGAACCTTATGTTGTCGAATCAAGGCCGGAATGCCAGCAATATTCCGCACAATCGCAACCGGAAACACAGCCTTGAAAAGGGCCGACATCAGGGTATAAGTAGTTTTTCACAATCCATATTGAATATTATGAATTCGAAAAAGAGTATCGACTTGTTGAATAAGGCGGTGGCCGACGAACTCCAGGCCGTGCATCAGTACATGTATTGGCACTTTCATCTCGATGATCAGGGATTCGCCCCGCTGGCGGGAATGTTCAAGCGGATCGCCATTATGGAGATGGGCCATGTCGAACGGCTGGCCGACCGCATCCTCTTCCTGAAGGGCGATGTCGTGATGGAGGTTGCCGGCCCGGTGGAAAAGATCACGGAAGCCCAGAAGATCCTGTCCAAGGCCGCCGAGATGGAGCAAGCCGGAGTGACCAGCTACAACCAGTTCGCACTCCAATGCAGCCAGAACGCCGATGCCGTCTCCAAGCAGCTGTTCGAAGCCCTGGTCAACGACGAGGAATCGCACTTCGATGAGTTCGACAAACAGCTCGAAAACATCAAACGATTCGGCCCCAATTATCTCGCCCTCCAGTCGTTCAACAAAGCCCCAGAACAACCGGCCGAAGCCGACTAATCACTCTTTTGCCCCATTTCGGATCCGTCCCCCGTGTCCCCAGTATTGGTGACTGGCTGGGGACACGATTTCCGTTATAGTGCCCTTGTCTTTGACCGGTGCAAAAGTGCAGTTGACCTTGTATCCGTGTGTGTGAAGAAAAAGGCGTAAGTCTGCGGCGCCGCTCGGGTTGAAGATCACAGGTAGCGACAGGCTACCCCGATTTTGTAGCGTGTTCTCTCAATCGTTTCCTAAGAGCAAGGCCGGGTAACCCCCGGCCTTCTTTTTTCCACGGGAATAGGGAAGCCCTCGCTTGATGGCGCAGGATCGTCAGAACCGGTAGACTAAGCCAGCCCGGATCCGGTTTTGATAATAATCCCGGTATTCGATGTCGGACATTTTTTCGGTGTAGGTATAACCCACGGTGGCGCGCCAATGCTCGTGGAGTTGGTAGCCAAGGGTAATGCCGGCTTGCAGATAGGTGTAATCCTCCTCATACGAATAGCCCATTTCCTTGGCGAAGAATACGGAGACAAAGGTGCTGAGATCGACGTTCCTGAGGACGTTCCACATGGCGGTATACTGGAAGTAAGTCTGCTCCAGGTTGTAGCCGCTGAACCCGAGTTCGTTCCGATGCCCGGCGGACAGGTTGTGGTTGAGATAGGTATTGAGCCGGTGGTTGATCTGCCCGTAGGCGTAAAAATTGGATTCATCCGTATCATCCATGCGCGGATCATCACTCAAAATCGATTCATACCCCCCCCCAACGCGCAGATTCAAATTGGGTGACAAAGACCACCCGACGAAGGGCCCGCCGCCCACCCGCCAATGGTCCGCGATCTGATCTTCCTTATAGTTGTGGTAATTGGCGTGTCCCTCGAGGCCGAGTTGAATCTGGGGGGAGAAAAGAAACGTCAGCGACGCCGATAACCATTCCGATACCCGATCGGCGTAACTGTAAGTCTCCTCGGCAGTCCAAAAATCCTCGTGATCATACCCCACCGTCACAATCAAATCGTTCAAATCCCAATCGACCTGCGCTCCGAGCCGGTTGTCATAGCGTCCCAGAACGGCTTCGTTGCCGAGGTTCAGGAAAATGCCGTCGTTTTCGATGTAGGATCCGTAGGTGAGGCTCTCCTGGTAATAAAAGCGTTCGTGCAGGTTGATCTTGAAGTCGCCGGTGAAAATATTGAAGGCAAGGGCGGAATCCGGACTGATCAAGGGACGATCCGCGTTCAACTCGGTATGGTCGATGTAGTAATCATAGCCAATGCCAACACCAAAAGTCAGCGTATTGGCCCGGGTCACCTGCCAGTGGCTCTTGAGCTTGACTTCGGGGTGAATGATGAAGTCGCTTTCCCGATGGGTGCTTGACCAGTAAATGTTGTCGTTATACTCGAATCCAAGGTGAAGTTCCGTGCGCAGGCCGACCGCGCCCATGCGAATATTGTAGTCTCCGGGAATCATGGCCTGTTTTTGCGAGGCCAACTCGTCACCGGCCATCGATTCTCGGATGGCTTCCTGACCGAATCCGGCAGGTCCCATCGCCGCAAGGCCGACCGTCACAAACACGAGAGGCGTCGGATTCAAGCCACTGGCCAAGTGAGATCTCCCTTTTGACTTCATAGCATTCAGCAAACAAAAATTCGACTTCGAAATACAATCCGCCCCTCTTCCCCGTGCGCATCCATCATTAGTACAAGCATGATTAGGCTATAGATTACTCTTATTCAAGTCCAGTTTTTATTTCAGCTCAACTCACATCCGGAGGCAGGGAATCAGCTTCGTCGGAAACACAAGATCTTGGCTGTGGATCATGCCGTTTCTGTCAGATCCGCGGCCTCAGCCACATGGGCGCTCGGGCCCCGCGCGGCCTCGACAACCTCAACGTCCAAGGGCGCGGATGGTTTGAATTTCGGCAATCAGCCACTCGCCCTCTGTCTTGGTCAGACGGATTCTCAGCTGTTGAACAACGGCATTCTGTTCCTGGTTCACATCGGCCAAAGCGGTGAGCCAGGCGGTGGCTGACTGCCGGTTGTCCGCGACCTCAATTCTGTAGTCCAGGAATTCCACTCGCAACCGCTGCAGGTGTGTTCTGACCGCGGCCAGGACTTGACGCAATTGATCGCGTCCTTCAATGCTGCCGTAGTCCGGATTCACGTTATCGAGGCGGATCACGAGTTCCGACTGGAAGAAGGCACTCAGTCGGTTGACCACAGCCAGGCGGGCAATGGCTGATTCCGAGTTGGAAAACGAGGTGAGCTGGGCCATTTTGTCGAGTTTTCGCCGGATGAGGGTGGCATCGGAAGGAAAGAGGCGAAACATCAACAGAATGATGAGCACCACGGCCAAACCGGCCATGCCGATGAGAGTCAGTTTTCTCAAAAAAGCACCTTCCCGACAATGCGCGAACGTTCCACCGTGCCGTATTCGTGCAGACTCAGCGGCATTTCCCGATTGTCCCCCACCACAAAGAACGCGTCGGGAGGCACCAACGTCTCGGCCAGATTCCATGCGGCGCGCGGCCTTTTCACATAGGGCTCATCGAGAGGTTTGTCATCAATAAAAATCCTGCCGTCGCGAATGGCGACGCGGTCGCCGGGCATGCCAATAATCCGTTTCAGCAGCATCACGCTATGGCCCGTCATCGCGATGCTGATCACGTCGCCGCGTTGAGGTTCTCTCCATCGGTAAGCCCAGCGATTGGCGAAGTTGACGCCTCCTTCCCGGTAGGTTGGCAGCATGCTGATGCCCTGAATTCGGATGGGCAGGAGGATAAATCGGAACACGACGAAGGCGGTCAACGCAATCAATCCGACACGCAACAGAGTGCGCTTGGGATGTCTGCCGACCAGCAACCGGATCCACCAGGACGGCGAGGAACTGGTTTCGCCCGTGTTCATGACTCGGCGGGGAGCAATGCCATCGGGCCATCGCTCCCCCTCCGAAGAAGTCTATTGGTTTTTCTTCTCGAGGTCTTCCTTCTTGATAACCTCAATCTTGGCCCCTTTCTTCATCTCATCAGCCGAGGGGACTTTGATAATATCGCTGGTGACCGGAGCCGGAGGCGGAGCGGGAGGCTCAATTCCGAGAAGTTCCACATCGAAGATTAGGGTGGCATTCGGAGCGATTCGGCCGCCGCCCGAACCCATTTCACCGTAGGCCAGGTTTGCCGGAATAACCAACTGCCACTTCGAACCCACCTTCATCAGTTGCAGCGCCTCGGTCCATCCCTTGATGACACCGGACACATTAAAGGTCGCCGGTTTGTCCCGCTGATAAGAGCTGTCAAACTCGGCGCCGTCGATGGTCGTTCCGCGGTAGTGCACTTTAACCACGTCGTTCGACTTGGGTTTCTCACCGGAGCCGTCCTTGAGGATTTTGTACTGCAGACCGCTGGCCAGAGTGGTCACCCCCTCTTTGGCCTTGTTTTCCGCCAGGAACGCTTCACCCGCCTTGAGATTCTTTTCACCCTGCTCCTTGCGGCGCTGTTCAGCCCGCGCCCGCAGTTCCTTGCTGAATTCCTGCATGACGGTCTTCATCTCGTCATCGGGAATCTGGAGTTTGGCGTTGCTATAAACGTCCTTGACGCCCCGCGCGAGGGTGTCCAGGTCAATATCGATATCCTGGCCTTTCCAGCTTCGTCCAAGGTTTACGCCAATGATATAGCTGATCTTCTGTTTCTGGTCTTCAAGCGGCTTGGCGTCCTCGGCATAAAGCGGACAGGCCACCAGGGTGGCGAGTGCGGTTGCAATGAGCAGTTTCTTCATGTGTTTTCCTTTTACCCCCTTATTTTGAGGAAAGACCGGCAATCTGCAATGGAATTCTTGCGGGATCCGCGTGCGCTTTGGTGCTTGGGCCTGCCCCCCCGGGGGGCGAATTCGACCTTTCCACCACTGAAAATTGCACAATCGCCTTGCCAAGTTCGCTCCGGACCATTTCATTATCTCCTCCATGTTGTCGACGCAGCACAATCATAAAGTCGATTTGCTCTCCGGTAACGAAGCTATCGCCCGGGGCGCATTCGAAGCGGGTGTGGCCGTGGCGTGCGGTTACCCGGGAACTCCGTCCACGGAAATCCTGGAGGCCGTGGCCACCTATAAACCGGCACTCTATTGTGAATGGTCCCCGAACGAAAAGGTGGCCTTCGAGGTGGCCGTCGGCGCGTCCCTGTCGGGAGCACGGTCGATCGTCACCATGAAACATGTGGGATTGAACGTCGCCGCCGATCCGCTGATGACCTTTTCCTATGTGGGCGCCGTAGGAGGAATGGTCGCGTGCGTGGCCGACGATCCCGGCATGCATTCCTCTCAAAATGAACAGGATACACGCCATTACGCCCGCTTGGCCAAGGTGCCTCTCTTCGAACCAGCTGATTCCCAGGAAGCCAAGGATTTCCTGAAGATTGCCCTCGATGTATCCGAGCAATTCCAAACGCCCATCCTCTTGCGCCTGACCACGCGAGTGAGCCATTCGCGCGGCTTGGTTACCCTCCTGGAGGACCGAAAGCCCGCCGCCCAGCCTGGATTTGTCAAGGATCCCCCTCGCTACGTCCCCATCCCCATGTGGGGCCGGTTGATGCGCCACCGGGTGGAGGAACGGCTGCCCAAATTGATCGAGGCCGCTGAACAATCGCCGCTCAACCGTATCGAAATGCGGGATCCGGAGTTCGGCATCGTGACCTCGAGTATTGCTTACCAGTATGTCCGGGACGTTTTTCCGGAGGCCTCGGTGCTCAAACTCGGATGGTCTTATCCTTTCCCGGACAAAGTCATCCGCCAATTCGCCGGCCAGGTCAAACGGATTCTCGTTGTGGAGGAGCTCGATGATTTCCTGGAAGAACACATCAAAGCGCTGGGGATTGCCTGCGAGGGTAGAAACATCGTTCCTGGCATTGGCGAACTGACGCCCAGCCGATTGCGGCAAGTGAAAGCCCGTCTCGAGGGCCGCGAACCCTCCGCTATACCCACGCCAACCCCTGTCAGCGATCTGCCCGCCCGTCCGCCCGTCCTTTGCCCGGGTTGCCCGCATCGGGGCATTTTCTATGCCCTGACCCAATTTGATGTCGTCGTCACCGGGGACATCGGCTGTTACAGCCTCGGCGTGTTTCCTCCCTTGAACCGGATGGATACGATCCTGTGCATGGGCGCGGGTGTGTCGATGCCGCAAGGCTTCGAAAAGGCCGGGGAACCCAAAAAAATCGTCGGAATGGTCGGGGATTCCACCTTTTTTCACTCCGGAATTACCGGTTTGTTGAACATCGTGCACAACCGAGGAGCCTCCACCATCGTTGTGGTCGACAATCGAACGACGGCTATGACTGGCCACCAGGACAATCCCGGCACCGAATATAACCTCATGGGCGAGGTCACTCCGGCCATTTCCATCGAAGCCATTGCCCGCGCCTGCGGCGTCCGACGGGTGGAAACGGTCAATCCATACGAACTGGAACGAACCATCCAGGTGTTCAAGGAGGCTTTGGAAGCCAAAGAAGCCACCGTCATTGTCTCGCGGGCACCTTGTCCCTTGCACGAAGGCAAGCCCGTTGGCAAACCTCTCGCGATGGATGCCTCCGTCTGCCAGGAATGCGGCGAATGCCTGAATCTCGGCTGCCCGGCTGTGGAAAAACGCGAGGGCCATGGATTGCATATCAACGATCTCCTGTGCGGCGGCTGCGGCATGTGCGCCCAGGTCTGTCCTTTTGCCGCCATTTCTCCAATTCAAACCGCTCAATCATGAACAATTCCACCACGAATGTCGTCTTGGCCGGCGTCGGCGGCCAGGGCATCCTGCTCGCCAGTGAGATTATGGCGCGCGCGGCCATGGCGGCCGGGTTCGATGTCAAGACGAACGAAGTCCACGGGATGGCCCAGCGAGGCGGATCGGTCATCGCCCAGATTCGTTACGCGACCAAGGTCAATAGCCCGCTCGTGGCTCTGGGCACCGCCCAAGTCCTCGGATCGCTGGAAAAAATCGAGTCCCTGAGATACGCCGAATACCTGGCCCCAGGCGGACTGGCGGTGGTTTCCACGCAAATCGTCGTGCCCCTGACCGTCTCGAGCGGCCAAGCCCAATACCCCGAGGACGCTGAAGATCGGATCCGGCGCACTTTTCCTCGGCTGATCTACGTCGATGCCGTCAAACTGGCCGGGGAACTGGGCAACATCAAAGCATCAAACCTCGTGGTCATGGGAGCGTTATCGACCGGCCTCGATCTGCCTCTGACGGCCTGGCAGGAGGCCATCCGGGCCGCTGTCAAGCCGCGGTTCGTGGACTTAAACCTCAAGGCCTTCACCGCCGGTGTCGCCTGCGCCGATACTACCGCCGCCCAAACGCCCCCTCCAGCATAGCATAGGGCTGCGGGCGGTCGTTCGGATACAGCCGCGCTCCGAAGTGTCGCTGGAATGTGATTGGGTTAGATGATGTTCCGCTGCGCGGAACGGGAATACCAAAACACTGCACTTCAATCCGGTGGGCTGAGAGGTTAAGTTTTCGGGCGACAAAACCATGAAAACTCAACGACAACCTCGGCCCACCGTCAAAGCGATCCTCGATGAACCTGTCACGCTGAGTGTCGAATGTCTAGCCCGCTTCAGATCTCCTTCGTCTCTTCACACCGGCCTGCTGGCATAGCTGAAGGGGACGACGAGCACCGCACAATCGGCCTTGCGCACAACCTTCTCCGCCACACTCCCAAAAAAAGCCTTGCGCACCCCCCCGTGGCCCTCCCGGCCAATCAGGATCAAGTCAATGGCCTTTTCCCGCGCAAAATCCAAAATCTCCGCGGCATCAGGCCCCACGCGGACCTCGATCTGGACATCCAGGCCGGCCGGCACCCGATTCACATAACTGGAATGGATCTTCTCATCAATCGCCCGCCGAGTCTGCTCCTCCACGTCGTCCACCTCCTGCAAATACGATTTCCAAAACTGGGCATCCGCCTCGTGGACAACATGCAGCACGTAAAGCGTCGAGCCCGGACGCCGAATGGCCGCGTCGATGGCGAAATCGAATACGGCATCCGCGCTGGTCGAGAAATCCGTGCAGAAGAGAATGCGCTTGAAACGCGTTTCCGCTTGGGCCGCGGTATTCATGGGAATCCTTGAGGTTAATGGATCAAGTTAGGCAGCCAGAGAATGATCTGTGGAAAGGCGGTAAACAGGATCGCGGCAAATACCAGCGCGTACAGGAAAGGCATGCTCCCCTTGAAAACCTTTTCCATGGGCACATCCCGAACCATGCCGCTCACCACATAAACGTTCACACCCACTGGCGGAGTGATGACCCCCATCTGGGTCACCACAACAATCATCACACCGAACCAAATCAGGTCGTAACCCAGAGTCAAAATCACCGGGTAAAAAATCGGGATGGTCAAAATATCCAGCGCCAGAGCATCCAGAAAACATCCTCCAACCAGATAGAAGATAATGATCATGCCGATGACGGTCCAACCGGGTAATGGCAGCCCCGCCAGCCAGGAGGCCAATGCGGAAGGCAGCTGGGTCCGGGCCAGAAAATGACCAAAGATAATCGCGCCAGCCACAATGGTAATAACCATGCAGGAGGTGCGGATGGATTCGTTCAAGCATTGCAGAAGCTTCCGCCAAGTCAGCTCGCCCTTGAGCGAGCCAATCACCATCGTCCCGGCCGCGCCAATTGCCGCAGCCTCGGTCGCGGTATAAAATCCAAGAAACATTCCTCCCATCACCAACACAAATAGGATCACGGTCTCCCATACCCCTTTGAGCGAGGCTAACTTCTCCCGCAAAGTAAAAACGGGCCCCGGTGGCCCCATCTCAGGCCTCCGGCGGCATTGAAAATAGATGACGGCGCAAAAAATCGCCGCAATCAGCAAGCCCGGCACCACACCGGCGATAAACAACTTGCCAATCGATTGCTCGGTCAGGATGGCAAAGACGATGAACACAATGCTGGGAGGAATCAGCATCCCCAGCCCCCCGCCGGCGGCGACACATCCCGTGGCCAACTGCATGTCATACTTGTATCGCCGCATCTCGGGCAGCGCCACCGACGCAATCGTCGCCGACGTCGCCGGGCCCGATCCGCAGATGGCGCCAAACGCCGTGCACGCCCCAACCGTGGACATGGCCAGCCCGCCCGGGAGACGTCCGATCCAATGATACGCGGCATGAAACAATCCCCGGCTGATGCCCGTATGAAACGCCACCTGCCCCATCAACACAAACAAAGGGATCGTCGTCAGGTTGTAATCGGAAAAGGTCGAGTAGAGATCGATGGTGGCCATGCTCAAAGCGGCCGCTGGGGTCGTTAACACCGCAAATCCCACTAAACCCACCAGCGCCATGACAAAGCCAACAGGCATGCTGCTGGCCAGCAACACCAGCAGCAGCACAATTCCCAATATGCCAACTTGAAACGGGGTCATGGCTTGATGAAGGTTCGACCCGGATGTGTCAAGTGGTAGACCTTTACCAGGACCACCAGAACGCAGGAAATGGACAGCACGTAAGGCACCCAGAAAATGGGCATCTGGATCGTCATGCTCACCGTTCCGCTGTTTCTGAGGGAGTTGCCATACCGGATGCTTTGCCAGGCCAGAAGCACAAACAACGCAATCACCATCAGCCGCATGCCGGTGTCCACCACGATCCGGCCCCGGCGCCCCAAACGTTGAAAGAAATACTCGATCGCCACATGCCCTTTGATCGCGGTGGTATAAGGCAGCGCCGCGGCCACCGTCAACGCCGCGGCGATGCTCGTAATGTCATACGCACCCTTCAACGAGATCCGGAACAGACGAAGAACAACATCCAGACTGGTCACCGAAACCATGGTCAATAGACCGAGGCCGGCCAGCAGTCCTAGAAACCCAATCAGGGCACGCAAGGCCTGGTGGTATCGATCAATCCAAATCGCCGCCGGACGGGATGCCGATGAACTTGACTGGTCGCTCATTATTTGCTGCCAGCCTTCGAGATTTCGGCCTGAATATCCTTAACCAGGGCCTCGCCCGGCAGATTCTTTTCCTTGGCCTGTTTGACAAACGCATCGAGCACCGGCTTGACCGCGGTCTTCCAATTCTCTTGTTCCGCGGCAGAAAGTGGGATGAACTCGCGCTTGAGCTGAGTCACAAACTCTCGGCCTTCCTTGTCGGCCTGGTCCCAGGCCTCGCCGTGCTTGGCCTTCCATTCCTGGCTGACCTCCGTAAACACCTTCTGAATATCGGCGGGCAGTTGGCTCCATTTGTCCTTGTTCATCACCACAAACATCGCGGTGGTATAGCCAATCGCCGAAGAATCGATGACATACTGGATGGCCTCGCCCTGTTTCCAGCCCTTGAGGGTCTCGATCGGACACAGAGTCGCCTCGACTACCCCTTTCTGCAATGCCTCGTACGTCTCAGGTTGCGCCATCGCCACCGCCGTCGCCCCTAATGCATCGCAGATCATCTTCGATAAGCCGGTGGCGCGCACTTTGAGACCTTTGACCTCGGCGAGTGTTCGCACGGGTTTCTTGGACGCCAGAATCCCAGGACCGTGAGCATGCAGATAGAGCACCTGAACCCCTTTCAGTTCTTCTGGCTTGTATTTCTCGACCATGGCATTCGCGATCCGTGTTGCCGTCATCCCGTTCGGATAGCCCACGGGAAGATCCAGCCCCTCCATCAAAGGAAACCGGCCCCGCGTGTAGGCAAAACAACTCATCCCCAGATCGGACACCCCGTTGACCACCCCTTCATAGCACTGGTCGGCCTTGGTCAAAGAACCTGCGGGAAAAATGTTGATTTTCACCCGGCCTTGCGTTCGCTTCTCAATCTCGTGGGCCCAATTGGTGGCCGTGATGCACTGGATATGCGTCGGCGGAAAGAAAATGCTGTAGGTCAGGGTAATCGTCTGGCCTGGCCCGGTGGCGCCCTCTTTGGGCTTGCAGCCACTCAGTCCCAAGGTTCCAATAATCATAGCGACCGTCAAACACCATGCCGCCCCACGCTCCACCGCTCTTGTTGCCTTCATGATTTGTTCCTTTGATGGTTGCCCCAGGAATGCACCGGTCCCCATGACTGGCTTTATTGCCTCGGGTTGAACCGTTTTAATCGACCCAGCCCAAGCCTGCAATCCTTAATGAAACCTTTTCGGAACACTTAATACCCGGCAGAATGCTCCATGTTCATGAAACAACCCGCCCGCATGACGGAAAGCCTCTGCCTGGCCTGCGGCCTTTGCTGCAATGGTGCGCTCTTTGCCGATGTCATCCTTCGAGGCGCCTCTGAACGCGCCCTCTTCGAGGACATCGGCTGTGTCCTGCGAACCCAAGGGGGCGGCAAGAGGCTTCCGCAACCTTGTCCGGCGTGGATCCAATCCCGATGTCAAATCTACGATCGCCGTCCCCTTTATTGCCGCGAATTTGACTGCCAATTGCTGCTCGATTGCCGGAATGGGCAAATGACTTCCAAACGGGCGCTCTCTCTCATCCGACGGGCTGCCCGTCAATTGGGCGCTGTGGAACGTTGTTTTCAGCAACTCAACGATCGGTCGACCCATCTCTGCTTGCGCCTTCGATTCCAACGGTTGCGCACCCGGTTGGCCCGGCGTCATCTCTCCCCGGCCGAGAGTCTCATTTTCAGCCGTCTCGGCTTAAGAATCCACCAGCTGAACTTGCTCTTAAGCAAATACTTTCTTCCGTCGTCTCCCCCCCATGAATCTCCGCGCAAAACGAATATCCTTACCGCGCATCCATCTGTCACATAGGCCGGATTTCCAGTAGGAAGCCCATCGATCCCGCGACAGAATTTTGCGTAGCTACGAAAAAAACTGTCGCGCCAGTCACCTCCAGGAAATCTGGGTGCATGGGGGCGAATCGGATCCCGGATCAGGCTGGTGAGATGGTGGGGGAGGATGGATCTACGGGATGTGGTGCCAGGGGGGAGGATTGAACTCCCGACCAAGGGCTTATGAGTCCCCTGCTCTACCGCTGAGCTACCCTGGCACACGGTTGGCCAGCCTCCACGGTGAGGCTGGGCGGCCAAATTAAGCCGAAAGCCTCGAAGACGACAAGCAATTTTCTAAGATCGACCGATTCGAAGATCGACGGTTTACAGGTATTTGGCCAGTTGGGCCTGGCTTTCAGCCAAAACCTTCTGGTGCAGGGATCGTCCCTGAGCATCGATCGTCACCACGACAGGAAATCGTTGGACCTCGAGTTCCCACAGGGCTTCCGGAGAGCCGAATTCCTTCAGAAACGACACGCTGCGGACGCGGGTGATGCACTCGGCCAGCACCTGTGCCGCTCCTCCGATCGCGTGGAGGTAGACGCAGCCATATTCCTGGCAGGCTTTCTGGGTGCGCTCGCCCATGCCACCTTTTCCAATGATGCCACGTAAGCCGAAGTCGCGGATGATTTGGCCTTGATAGGGCTCTTCTCGAGCGGAGGTAGTAGGCCCCGCGGCGACCACTTTCCATTCGCCGCGGTCGTCTTGGAGAACCACCGGTCCGCAATGGTAAATGATGCCGTTTTGCAGATGGACACCGGGAGGGAGTTGACCGCCTTCGTGCAGGTATTTGTGAAGGGCATCGCGGCCGGTAAAGACAATGCCGGAGATTTCGACGGCATCGCCGACGTTCAGCGCTCGGATTTTGTCCTCAGCCAAAGGGGTTGTGAGATGAATCATAAGCCGGATTAGTAAAGCCAGTCAGCGATGGATCCGTTGTCATCGAGGCGGACGCCCTGTCGGCGGAAGGCCCAGCACATGTAGCTGATGCTCACAAAAAACGAGGCGGGAACGCGGTTCCGGGCGCAAATCTTGACGCCCAGCAAGGTGGTCTTTCCTCCAAAACCCATCGGGCCTATGCCCAATTGATTGGCGGTTTCCAGGATATCCCGCTCGAGACGATCAAGTTCGGGAATGGGATTACGATCATCCAGTGTGCGGAGCAACTGGAGCTTGGAATTCTCGTAGCCGGTGGCCCGATCTCCCCCGATACAAACGCCGAGAACCCCCGGTCCGCAACCTTTGCCTTGGGCTTGGACCACGGCGTCCAGGATCACCCGGCGGCAACCATCGAGATCCCGGTTCGCCTTGAGTTTCTCGATGGGCAGGGAATACTGCGCGCCCACGTTTTCGCAACCACCGCCCTTGAGCATCAAGCGCACCGTCACTTCGGGGGCTCCATGCTGGTGGAAATGCAGGATGGGCGAGCCGGGGCCGACGTTGGTCCCGTCGTTTGCACCTGTCAGAGAGTCCACGGAGTTCTGGCGCAGGTAACCCAGGCGGGTGGATTCACGCACAGCCTCTCGGGCTGTCTCCTCGAAGGCTCCCTGGTCCAGCCCCCGGGGCGCGTCCACATAGAACAGCGCGCTTCCGGTATCCTGGCACAAGGGCTGAGATTTCTTTTCAGCCAGCTCGATGTTCTTCTGAATGATCCGCATTGCCGACTCCGCTATCGTCCCTTGCTGTTCAGCTTCGAGCGCTTTCAGGATCGCCTGTTGAACATCGGTCGGGATTTCAGCCGAAGTGCGGCGAATCAATTCCACCAACGATTCCCGCAATGACTTCATACGCGGGGGGAAGGTAAAGCCGTGTTTGGGGAGTGTCAACGGAGCGCTGAGGATTTCTACCGTGCGCGGGGTTCGGAATCGGGATTATCCCGTGGGATTTTTTGGCACGGAAGTGTTTCGTGTCCATTGGCGCTCATTCGTGGTTCGATTTTTTGTCAAAATCTTACGTGCGGATTTTGGGGGGTGTTTTTCCTATTGGCCAGAGTCGGCTTATCCGCTAATTTCGGTGACTAGCGCCATGTCTCCGAAGTGTTTATTGGCGGAGAACGGCGCCAGGAAAGAGGGTGATTGGACTATGACAGAAAAGTCGGGAACAACCTCCCGCGGGCCATCGGCGGCGAGAGAATTTCTAGTGGCATTGCTGGTGTTAATGGCGGTGATCGCCGTCATTTTTTACCGGAGTTTCATTCCGGGACAGGCCTTGTTCGCCAACGACGGCAACCTGGGGATTACCATGGCGCACGCCGACGAGGCGTTGAGCAGCATCAAAGGCTCCTGGCAGGAACTGAACCTGCTGGGCCTTGAACTGCCGAGCGCGTCTCCGAATGTGGATTTTGTCCTGTTCCTTTTGCTGGGTCCGATTTTATCGGCGAAGTTCACGGCGGCTTTGTCGTTGGTGGCGGTCGGCATGTGTTGCTGGTTTTTCTTTCGGGTGCTGGGTTTTCCCAACTGGGTTTGCATTTTGGGCGGACTATCGACGGCGTTGAATTCGAACATCTTTTCCAACACCTGCTGGGGCCTGTTTTTGTGGACCTTTGCGCGGGGCTTTGTCTTTCTGGCTTTGGCGGCGGTTTACAGTGCCAGCCGGGGTGGAGTTCTCCCGAAGCTGTTGTTGGCGGGTTTTGCGGTTGGAATGGGCATACTCCAAGGATACGACATCGGGGCGATTTTCAGTCTGTATGTGGCGGCGTTCACGGCATTTGTGGCATTGACACAACCGGGTTCCTGGGGCTCGAGAATCGGCCGGGCTGTGGGCCGAGTGGCCTTGGTGGCTGTGGCGGCGGCGTTTATTGCGGCTCATGGATTGATGACGTTGATTGGCACCCAGATCGTGGGCGTCGCCGACGTCGAAGAACAGACAAAGAGCAGCGAGGAACAGTGGACGTTTGCCACGCAATGGAGCCTGCCCAAGATTGAGACCTTGCGCCTCATTATTCCCGGGCTTTTTGGGTATCGGATGGAGATGGACAATGGGGGAGACTACTGGGGCACGGTGGGACAATCGCCAGGATGGTTCGAGCATCATCAGGGCTATCCGCGTCACTCCGGAGAAGGCGAGTATGCCGGGATCCTGATCGTTTTGATTGCGGCTTGGGCTGGGGCGCATGTCTGGCGTAAAAAGGGCAGTCCTTACTCGGAGGAAGAACGCAGAATGCTGGCTTTTTGGGTGGGAGCGGCGGTCATTTCGCTATTGATGGCGTTTGGGCGGCACGCGCCATTTTACCGGCTTTATTACAGCCTGCCGTTTTTCTCCACCATGCGGAATCCGATCAAGTTCCTGCAACCGCTCAATATCTCGCTGCTGATCCTATTTGGCTACGGACTCGCCGGCATGGGACGGCTGTATCTGGAGCGATCGACCAAATGGGGATCGACTTTTCTGGGCCACATGAAGAACTGGTGGTCGGCGGTCGGTGGCTTCGACAAGCGCTGGGCGCTTGGCTGTCTGGCGTTCCTGGGCTGCAGCCTGATGGGATGGCTGATCTTCACCTCCTCACGCACGGGTCTGCTGCAATACCTCGAGGCTGGCGCTTTTGCGCCAGACAAGGCCACAGCAATTTTCAGCTTCAGCAGCAAAGAGATTGGTCTTTACCTGGTTTTTCTGGTTGTGGCGTTGGGCTTGATGAGCGTGATTATGAGCGGATGGCTCGCCGGCAAACGATTGCGTTGGGCGGTGCTGGCTTTGGGGCTGTTCATTGGCATCGACATGGTTCGGGCCAACGGCCCCTGGATCAAGTATTATGATTACCGCGAGAAATACGCCTCGAATCCGGTGATCGATTTTCTGAGGGAAAAGCCCCACGAATACCGGGTGGAAATTCCCCACGTCCCAATGGCCCATACCCCGATCTACATTCCTCTTCCTCAGGAATTGTCCTTTTATGTTCGAGTGTGTTTTGTTGCCTGGCTGGAGCACCTGTTCCAGTATTACAAAATCCAATCCATGGCCATTAATCAGAATCCGCGCCAGACAATCGATTATAAGACGTATTTTGCGGCGTTCAGCTCCACGAATTTCAGCCGATCGAATCCCAATCCTGTCCGGCTCTGGGAACTCTGCAACAGCCGTTACTTTTTAACGGTCAGTGGAGTTAGCGCCGGTTTGAACCAACAACTCGATCCAACAAAACAGCGATTCAAAGATGTTATGGCCTTCAACCTCAAGCAACGATCCGAGGACATCTACGCTGTTGAAACCAATGCGACAGGTCCATTTGCCTTAGTCGAGTTCACGGGGGCATTGCCCCGAGCGAAGCTTTTCTCGCGCTGGATAAACAGCACGAACGATATGGAAACCTTGGTGCGACTGACCGATCCGGCCTTCGATCCCGCCCAGATGGTCTTTGTGGCCAGCGATCTGCCAAAACCGTCTACCAACGCCCCGACGGGTTCGCCTGAGGGAGGCAAGGTGACGATCACCCGCTATGAATCGAAACGGGTGCTTTGTTCGGCCCAGGTCGAGTCGCCCAGCCTCCTGCTCCTCAATGATAAATACCATCCCAACTGGAAGGTCAGGGTGGACGGAAAGCCGGACAACTTGCTGCGGTGCAATTACATTGTGCGCGGCGTCTACCTGTTGCCCGGCTCGCACGAGATCGAGTTCCGGTTCGAATCCGAAACAAGAGCCCTCAGCATCACTCTGGCGGCCATGGCGATTGGGCTATTGCTCTGCGGCTGGGTGGCCTGGGGCGCCAAGCGGCAATCCTGAACCGTGGATCCGCTCATGAGCCATCAAGAGACTTACCGACACAACCAGGCGTATGCGGAGTTTCTGGCGGGCTGGGATGCTGGATTCTACGCGCGGTACGCGGACACGCTGAAGTCCGGCCCGAAGGGAAGCCGGCTGCTCGATGTGGGCTGCGGTGTGGGCCAGGTTGTCGCCCGCTTGGATGCTGAAGGCTACGAGGCTTATGGAGTCGATGTCAGCGAACCCAACATTGAAAAGGCCCGTCAATTCAGCTCGCGTTGCCAGGTATATGACGGCAAAGCCCTGCCGTTTTCAGACGATTTCTTTTCCGGGGTCGGAGCGCTGAATGTGCTCGAACACGTGGAAGAACCCGAAGCCTTCATTCGGGAACTTGTGCGGGTGGTCGAACCCGGCGGCCGCGTCCTGATCTCGAGTCCCAATTTCTTCCGGGCCATCGGATATCGGGATTATCATCCGCAGATGCGCGGTTTCTCGAACAAGTGGCGCAACTTCCGGCGTTTGCTGGCTAAACGCCGGCAGATCAAGAACGATCCCGGTTCAGTTCGCTTCGATCGCATGACTCCGATCGTCAAGGAACCGTTCACACCGGACGACGACGCCATCGTTGCCACCAACGCCCTCGAGATTGCTTTCTTTCTCCAGCGCGCAGGTTGTTTGATTGAGGGGATTTCGTGCACGGACCGTTATGTAGCCCGGCCAATCGACTGGTTTCTGAACCTGACCCCGTTGCGTTTTCTCATGTTCAATGCCTTTGTCGCCGCTCGGAGGATTCAAATGAGAGCTTAGGGTATCCTACAACCGGACTGGACCCGGCGCGGCCGTCGGGAAATCATGGTTTGACGGGACGATGACTCTGCCGAGCTGCAACTCGCTTTTTCAAGGCCTCCAGCGCTTGTTGAAGGGTCTCCTGCGTGTCCTGAATCTCGATGGTCTTGCCATCATAGTGAATCCCTTGGGCACTGAGGATGTTCCCAATTGTTGGACAGGCAGCGACTTTCCGCATCGGTTTGTTCCGATTTCGCCGGATCCTATCCGTTTCTCCCGCTCCCAGATACCGGAAGTGACCGGTGGCCGTCATTTCAATAAAATCCAGGCTGGCCAAGTGTTTCATCGCCGCCAAAGACCATTCCGCATCGGTTTTTTTGAGCCGATCGTCCCCTAAAATCCCGCTTACTTCCTCCGGAGAGAAGAATCGTCGTGGAAAATTTTGCAGAAACTTATAAATGAGTTCTTCAACCACAGAGAGTTGCATACGGGTCTTTCGGACAAGCGATCAGAAACACTCCAGGGCTTAACGACCTTCTTAGATCCACCTCAACGCCCGGCACCAGACACTCCATTTATCGACCGTGCCCTTGAAGACTTGAGCAACAAAAGACATGAAGATGGCGCGCGCCCGATTCGTCTACTGATCGAGGCACAAAAGGTATTGCATGAGGCCTCGATTCTTGATGATATGGCTCGACTATGAAAAACGTAAAATGGAATATGCTGAACGCATCGCTGCGCAAAGAAGTCTTGACCGCCCTGCTTTCCCTGGGGGTGCTTGTTTCTTACAACCAACTGACAATCAACAGCCTGGCTGGTGATGACAAGGGGAATCTTGTTCCCCTCGAACTCAAACTGCCCAAGCTGGCTTTCATTGGAACGCCGACCGATTTCGAGATGAGCGAGCACCTCGAGCCGCCATCCGACAAACCGCGTCCGCCCTTCATGGCTCCGGCCGGCGTGAAGAACGTGGCGGAAGGCAAGAAAGTGACCTTGAGCGACAAGAATCCCACCACCGGCGAACCCGAGTTGGTGACGGACGGCGACAAGGAAGCGACGGACACGAGTTTTGTGCAGATGCACCGGGGATTGCAATGGGCCCAGATTGATCTGGGTGAAAAGTATGCGATTTATGCCATCTTGGTTTGGCACGCGCATAATGCCCCGCAGGTCTACCACGACGTGGTGGTTCGGGTGTCGGATGATCCCGATTTCGTCGAGGGCGTCAAAACCGTCTACAATAACGACTACGACAACTCTTCGGGGCTTGGGATTGGGACGGACAAAGAGTATTTTGAGACTTTCGAAGGACGTTTGATTGACGCCAAGGGCGTGACCGGACGTTATGTCAGGTTGTACAGCAAGGGCAGCACCTATAGCGCGCTGAACCGGTATACCGAGGTCGAGGTCTTTGCGCTGCCGGCGAAATGAGCCGCTGGCTCGTTATTGGACTTGTTCTTTTGGCCGCCGGCGCCGCTGTATTGCGCCTACCGCAGTTGGGCCGGCGGCCGATGCATACCGACGAATCTGTTCACACCCTCAAGTTTCGGGATCTGCTTCAGGACGGTCAATACCGTTACGATCCCGACGAGTTCCACGGTCCTTCTCTTTATTACTTCACGTTGCCGGTGATTCGATTGCTTGCCGGCAAGGACTTTGCCCAATCGACTGAAAGCCAATACCGGCTGGTTCCGCTGGCATTTGGCGTCGGTCTGATTCTGCTTCTGGCTCTGGTAACCGATGGATTGGGGCGGAAAGCCATTCTCTTCTCCGGTTTTCTTACGGCGATCTCGCCGGCGATGGTCTTTTACAGCCGGTATTTCATCCACGAACTCATCCTGGTTTTCTTTACTTTTCTTTTTCTGGCCTCGCTTTGGCGGTATTCGCATTCGAGGAATATCGGCTGGAGCCTGCTGGCTGGTATTGGTCTGGGAATGATGCACGCCACCAAAGAAACGTGGGTGATGGTGGCTGCGGCCGCGGGGGGGGCCTGGATTCTGAACGAATTGTGGGCGGTCTGGAAGGAAGGAAAAACCTGGCAGATGCCCGCAGGGTTGAACTGGCGTCATGGTCTTGCGGGTTTACTGGTTGCCATTGCGGTGGCCATTGTGCTGTTCACATCATTCTTTACTCATGCCGACGGTCCGTTGGATTCGATTCGCACCTATGGGCCGTGGTTTCGCCGGGCCGAAGGCCAAACAACGCATGTGCATCCCTGGCATTATTATTTTGGGTTGCTGGCCTGGTTTCACCGGCCCAAGGGCCCGGTGTTCTCGGAAGCGCTAATCCTGGTTTGCGCTGTGGCCGGCGTTTTCGGAACGGTCTTTCGTCCTCACCCTCAGTTGGAGAGAGCCCGGTTCGGACGATTTCTCGTTTTCTCCACTGTACTTTTAGCCCTTATATATGCCCTAATCCCCTACAAAACCCCCTGGTGTCTGCTCGGTTTCTACCATGGGATCATCCTCCTTGCCGGGGTGGGTTTGGCTTTTCTCTGGGATTGGGCGCGAAACGGGCGCGCGAAAGCAGTTTTCCTGGTCTTATTCACCCTGGGGAGTCTGCATCTGCTGGGCCAAGCCTACCTGGCAGCCTATCGCTATGAGGCGGATCCTAAAAATCCGTATGTATATGCGCATACGATGTCGCACATCAAGCGCCTGGTCGAGACTGTGGAAAAGGCCGCCCAGGTTCATCCGCAGAAAAACGGCATGTTGATCAAAGTGATGGTTCCGGGGAGCGATTACTGGCCGTTGCCCTGGTATCTCCGCAAACTGACCCATGTGGAATGGTGGCCGGGCCTTCCCCAGGATTGGGAAGCGCCGGTCATTATTTCATCCCCCAAGATGGACGATGTCCTGGATCCCAAGGTCCATGGACTTTATGTGCCCGCTGGCTTGTATCCCCATCGCCCGCGTCCGCCAACCTTTCTGCAGCTTTACGTCAAACTGGATCTCTGGGCTGAGTATTTGAAGGCATTTCCACCTCAGCGGGATGAGGATGAGGAGTCATCACAATAAATGACGCGGCAGGCGTCGGGTCAACTCGAGGATCTTGCCATCGGAACGGATTGGAGTCCTCTCGAAGCCAGTTCCAAAGCCCCCACAGGGACCATGTCCTCATTCAACTCGGCCATTTTGATGGTTGGCCCTGGACGAAAGACCTCCATGATCATCGGGCCGATGGCGGTCTGCACGGCATGCCTTAAAGGTTCGCCGATCAGCGACAGCCCTCCCCCGAGGATAATGACCGCCGGGTGCATGAGATGGACAACATGAGACAGCCCAAAAGCAAGGTCTTCCGCTGTCTCAGTCAAGAGGCGCTGGGCATCGGCATTCTGTTCGGCGAGGGCGGCTGACAACCCCTTGGCTTCGGCGCCGGGAAAACTCGACACGAGCGCAGCCAGCCGACTGTCGCGATGCGTCTCACAAAACTTGCGCAACTTTCTATCCATCGCCCATCCGGAACAACGAGATTCCACCGTGTCTGCATTCCGGTTCAGACGGATATGGCCAATCTCCGATTCTCCCGGGAACGCGCCGTGATAGATCTCGCGGTTGACCACGAGACCGCCGCCAACACCACTGCCCAGGGTGACGTAGAAAACCGGATTAAAACTTCGGCCTGCGCCATGGATGGCCTCACCGAGCGCCGCCACATTGGCGTCGTTGTCCACAAACACAGGTGCTGTGACGATTTCCTGGATCCACTGGCGCAAAGGGAAACCCGACCAGCCTTCGATTTGGTGGGAGCAGGCGATCGCCCCTTCCTGCCAGTTGACGGGTCCGCCGAAACCGAGGCCGACGGCGGCGGGCCGGCCTTCGGATCGCAGGCATTCCTTGAGGCAAGATTCCAGTTGATGCCGGATCCCGTTCGCGCCGCCAGTGCGATCCACATGGATCCGCCAGCGCTTGAGGATTGTTGGAGGCCGATCCGCAACCACGATTTGGAGTTTGGTACCCCCAATCTCGATTCCAAGGATTTGCATCATGTTAACTGTGTTGGATCATCAGGCGACTCGTCTGGGCGCCCTTTGGTAGCGAAGGCCGATCCGAATTAAAAGCTGTTTCGACTGACCAGTTCACACCAGTGGCTGAAGCGCTCGCCCAAACCCAATTTGTTCAGAAATGGCCGGTCCAGCCAGCCCATTTCCATCAAGGCGGGTGGCACTTGCGCCGCATGATCAACCGCGTTCGCAAAGTGCACCAGCGCGACAGGATCCAGATCCGAAACAGGTTTCTCCGATGGACGATGATGCCAGGCGACGGCCTCGACAATCGCGTCGGGCAGGCCCCATAAACTCAAGAGATACGCCCCGACTTCAGCATGGGTGCTGTTGAGCACTTTCTTTTCGGCCTCCCAGTCGGCCAGGAGCACCTTCTGAAGGGCCTGGCGGACCTCTCGATATTGCTGGGTGTAACTGGTGGCCAACAAGAGCTTGCCGACATCATGCAACAACCCCGCCAGAAAGGCCTGGTCAACGATCGAATAAGATAATCCCTCGGCTTCAGCGATCCTGCGAGCCGTCATTCCCGTTCTCCAGGAATGCTTCCACAAATTCTCATACGGGAAGTCCGGCACACGATTGGTCTCGAAAAGGGAGAAAATCTGGAGCGAAATCACCAGGACTCGAACCATCTCGATTCCTAAATAGGCAATCGCTTCCTCAAGTCGATAGACGGTGTGTGGAATGCCAAAATAGGCGGAGTTCACCAACTGGAGAATCTTGGAGCACATCCCGAGGTCGCGCAACACCAACTGGCTGATGCGGGGAATGGAGATCTGTTCGTCCCGCAAAGCTTCAAGCATCTCGATATAAAGGGGGGGCAGACTGGGCAGAGCCTGTATCCGAGTGACCAGGGACACCAACTCCGGGCTTTTCAGAAGGCCGCGCAGGGCGAATGCTCGATCCAGGCAACTCCATAGGGCCGGCATGGACAAAGGACGCGGAAGCACCTGATGGGCAACTCCCCACAGCCACAATATCGATTCACTCTCCGAGGGCGATGATGCGATCAAGCGAACCGCCGTCGGGTGTTGATCCCGGACTTTTTTGAGCAGTTCCTCCCAGTTGAGTTTTCCTATTCGATTGCTGGTCACCACCGCGTCAAAAGGACGCGCCTGGAAAAGCTCCCAAGCATCCAGTCCGTTGTCCGTCAGTTCTTCCTGCCAATCCCGAGGGTGTCTCCGCAGTTCCTGGCGCAGTTGCTCCAGGGCGGCGGTATCTCCGTCCACAAACAAAACCCGTTTCATTGGCATGACAAGACTCGGCATGGGTCGAACCGAAAACCGCCCCCGGCTCTATCGGCAAAAACAAGCCGCGCCGCGACTGGCCCCCACAATAATCCGGCCCCCGCGGATTGCCCAGCATTCTTTTCATTTGCGGGAAAACGGGCTTTCAACTCGTTAGAAGTACATGCAACTTTTATAATAGCGGTGTGTCCTTGGATTAGCGAATGAACGGAGTCCAATGCGACAAACGGACGGATGATGGACCCACAAAAATTTGAGGTGTTCATGCGGAATTACCAGAACCTGGTGTTCACGACAGCCGTGCGTCTCCTGGGTCGGGAGGCCGAAGCCGAAGACGTCACCCAGGAGGTGTTTCTTCGAGCGTATGCTCACTTTGATGAGCTGGAACAAAGCCCGACGGCGGGGGGCTGGCTGAAAACCGTCGCCCGAAATCTATGTTTGAATCACCTCAGCCGCTATCGCGCTCGCTGGCGCTTCTTTTCCGAGTTCCAATCCGAGGACCAGGAAGACGAACCCATGATTGATTTTGCGGCCCCCGATGTCCATGAGCAAACCATGGATCAAGCAGACCATCGTGCGTTATTGGACGAGGCCCTCCAAAAACTTCCCGCCGCGCAACGGGTGCCGCTGGTTCTGTTTCATTTTGAGAACCTGGCCTACGAGGAGATTGCGGCGCACCTCGGTATTTCGCTGAGCAAGGTAAAGACCGACATCTTTCGAGGCCGGGAAGCTCTGCGGAAAAAACTCAAATGGCGATTGCAGGATCAGCCAATGACCGTGTGCTGAACAACAAGCCATGAAAAAAACCATACACTTGGATCCGGATCGGGAAAGGCAACTGGAAGAACTCCTCCAGCGCGAACTCAGCCGACTTCCGGAGAGGCAAGCCCCGCCCACACTGATCCCACGAGTTTTGGCAGCGATCCAGGCCCGGCAGAACCAGCCGCGATGGCGGCGATCGTTCGTGCACTGGCCGTGGCCATGGACCTGTCTCCTGTTCATGGTCACGACGCTGGCGGCCTTGTTTCTGGCTTTTGGATCGGAGTATCTCGTGAATCTCTTTATCCAGGGTCCCCTCATGGAGGATGCTCGCCAGGGATACGCCTGGATGGAGGTGACTGGCGGCGTTGTGAACGCCTTGGGCACCGCCATGGTCCTGGTCCTTCGCAACCTGATGACGCATCCGGCCGTGTGGGCCGGCCTGGCTGTCTGCGGTCTGGTTTACTTTTCCCTGATTGGGGCCGGAACCTTGTGGTTTCAATTGGCCATCAAAAATCCAAACCTTCGTCATTCATGAAAACGTCGACGCTTACATTGGCGCAGCCAAATCTTGAACGCTGGCCGGAGGCCGGGATTGCTATCTCACGCGGCACTCGGCCACCCAACAGCCCCCAACCGAATCCTCTGAGCCCGCACTCTGGGCCGGGTCTCCTGCGCCCTCCCGTTTTGGTCCTGCTGATCGGCCTGCTTTTGTGGGCTTGCGCTGGCGGAATGCGAGCGCAGACGGATAATGTCGAATCGACCACGCCCGAGTCCTCCACCTCGGCTTCGAGCCCCGAGATCCGTTCCTCGCGAATCGAGGAAATCGTGCGGTTTGGACAGGATGTTCATCTTAAAACGAACGAAACAGCCGGCATCGTGGTAGTCATCTTTGGCAATGCCCTGATCGAGGGCGATGTGGAGGAAAACCTGGTCGTGATCGGAGGCAATCTGACGCTCAAAGGCCACGTGGGCGAGGAAATGGTCGTGGTCCTGGGCGAGGCGGTTTTGGATCAGAACGCCAAAGTCGATGGTCAAGTGGTGGTGGTGGGTGGCAATCTGAATGCGGATCCGGGCGCCGTCATTCAAGGGGAGCGCGTCGAGGTCGGTTTTCTGCGGATTCCCGGGGTTGGCGAATTGAAAAACTGGATCACCAAGGGCCTGTTGATGGCCAGACCCCTGCCGCCGTCCTCGGGGATGATGTGGAGTATTGCGGGCATATTTACGCTGCTGTATCTGTTTTTGAGCGTCCTGTTCCCCAGACCGCTTCAAGCCACAGTGACCGCCCTGGAGAGCCGTCCCATGTCCGCTTTCGCCCTGGGAGTCTTAAGCCTGATCCTGGTGGGGCCTTTGGTGTTCCTTTTGATGGTCTCCATGATCGGGATTCTGGCCATTCCATTCCTGATCTGCGCGCTCTTTGCGGCGTTCCTGCTGGGCAAGGCCGCCGTGTTCTGTTACCTCGGCCGACAGTTTGGCCGGCAACTGAACATTCAGTTTTTCCAGGCGCCTCTGCCCTCTCTGTTGCTCGGGATCCTGATCATCTACCTGCTTTATACGATTCCCGTATTAGGTTTTCTGGTGTGGGGTTTGATCACTCCATTGGCGGTTGGCGCCGTGATTTGTGCCTGCTTTGGATTGTTGGAACGGGAAGAAAGGCCGGCCGCGGCCCCTCGCACCGCGCCTCCTTTGATTTCGACATCCACACCGGCCGATCCTCTCCCGGGAAATCCGTCGGCGGCGGTCATCGATGCGAGTTCCCTGCCTCGGGCCGGCTTTTGGCTAAGGTTCGCCGCGACGTTCCTGGATCTTATGCTGGTAATGTTTCTTCTGGCCATGATCATTCAGGTCAGGCCTCAACTCTTTTTCGTGCTTTGGACTGCTTACCATTTCGCCATGTGGGCCTGGAAAGGCACGACGATCGGCGGCATCATTCTGGGTTTGAAAGTCGTGCGTCTGGATGGGCAGCCTTTGACGGCGTCGGTCGCTTTGGTCCGGGCACTCACCAGTTTCCTGTCCGCGCTGGCCTTGTTCATCGGTTTCTTCTGGGCGGGCTGGGATCGTGAACGTCAATCCTGGCACGATAAGATTGCCGGCACCACCATCGTGCGATGTCCAAAAGGAACCCCTCTGGTTGTGTTCTAACGAAGCACGGCCTCAAACCGACCCGTCACACAAAGTTCTTTTCCAGGGCGTTGATCCCTTTGGCCCGGTCTGAGCAGTCAGACAGCCCTTCGTGAAATGTATCGTTATTTCATGGAGATCCCAGTAGAATTCAGGCATGGATCGCCTGGCAGAACTCACGCGTTACTGGCAGTATTTCGTGGGGATCTTGGCGTTGGGGATGTCGGTGCTCGGTTCCGCGCATGCCATCATCTACAAACGCGATCCGCGATCGGCGCTGCTCTGGGCGGGGCTGATTTGGATGCTTCCTCTTGTGGGCGCGGTGCTTTACTTCACCCTTGGGGTTAACCGGATCCGTCGCCGCGCAATCCTCTTGCGCGGGGGCCGGCAATTCCACACCGTTCCTTCCCCTCCGGGAGAGGCACGATCCGTGGACCTGCCGGAACCTCATTTGGAACCTCTCCTGCGAGCGATGAACAAGGTGCTCTCCCGGCCCCTGGTCCCGGGGAATCGTGTGACGCCGTTGGTGGATGGCGATGAGGCCTATCCGGCCATGCTCGAGGCCATACGAACGGCGCGACAATCCATCACTCTTTGCACTTACATATTCGATCGCGACGATGCCGGATTGGCCTTTGCCAAAGCTCTGGGGGAGGCTCGACGACGCGGGATCGAGGTGCGCGTCCTAATCGACGCCACCGGCACCCGCTATTCCTGGCCGCCGATTCTGGGTGAACTTCGGCGCGAAGGCGTGCGTTATGCCCGGTTCCTGCCCACCTTTCCGCTATGGCGGTTGGTGACCATGAATCTGCGGAATCACCGCAAGATTCTGGTTGTGGACGGCCGGTTGGGATTCACGGGCGGCCTGAATATTCGGATTGGCCACTGGCGGGATCGCCAGCCTTCACATCCGGTCCAAGACCTGCACTTTCGCGTGGAAGGCCCCGTCGTCGCCCAATTGCAGGAGGTGTTCACCGATGACTGGCAATTCACGACAGGCGAAGCCTTGCGGGGCGAACGTTGGTTTCCAAGCCTCGATCCCGCGGGCCCTGTGTTGGCCCGAGGAATCGCGGACGGTCCGGACGAGGATTTTGAGAAGTTGCGATGGTCCTTGCTGAGCGCGTTGGCGGCGGCGCGGCGCTCCGTGCGGGTGGCCACGCCTTATTTCCTACCGGAACCGGCCCTGATCTCGGCCCTGAATGTCGCGG
Organism: Verrucomicrobiota bacterium; assembly: GCA_022709905.1. Taxonomy (GTDB): domain Bacteria; phylum Verrucomicrobiota; class Verrucomicrobiia; order Limisphaerales; family UBA1319; genus JAKLHY01. The sequence continues at coordinate 62,045 of JAKLHY010000029.1, forward strand.
CGCTCCGAGGGGTTTCCGTGGAGTTATTGCTGCCGGAACGTAACAACCTGCCTTTGCTGCATTGGGCTTCCCGCGCCCACTGGTGGCAGGTGCTGGAACGTGGCTGCCGCCTCTGGCTGAGTCCGCCGCCCTTTGATCACAGCAAATTGCTGATTGTGGATGACTGCTGGTCTTTGGTTGGATCCGCCAACTGGGATCCCCGCAGCCTGCGATTAAACTTTGAGTTGAACATCGAATGCTACGACCCCGCCCTGGCTGGGCGCCTCAATGCCATCTTTGACTCCAAACGGGCGCGGGCACGGTCTGTCACACTGGAGGATGTGGACCAACGTTCCATTCCAGCACGGTTTCGCGACGGTATCGCCCGGTTGCTGACTCCCTACCTCTAACGAACTTGAACTGTTCACAACGAATTGGGCCGTCGAAGCACTCGAGACATCGTGCGACACTTTTCACTTGCTCCGCCAGACATACCGAAACATGACAACCCGCAAGGCTGCGGTAAAAGGAATGGCCAGAATGCCGCCCAACACCCCTCCTAGAAGCGTGGTCCCCGCAATGACGGCAATGATGATCGCCAAAGGATGAAGCCCCACTCGATCGCCGATGATTTTGGGCTGGATGACAAAGCCCTCGAGAAACTGGACCACCGCAAACACCCCAATGACCATCAGGGGATGCTGCCAGTCGCCATACTGCACGAACGCCAGCACCAGGGCGCTCAAGGCCACGAAAAAGGCGCCGATGAATGGAATCAGCGTCAGGAACACCGCGGCAAAACCAATCATGAAGGCATAGTGAATGCCGACCAACAGGAACCCGGTGGTATAGAGCACCGCGTCGCACAACGCCACCAACACCTGGCCGCGAAAGAAGGTGATCAAATAATCGTTGATGGCGCCCAGCACGAATGCGACTTCATCTTTCAATGTGGAATCCCGCAGCGGAAGATAATCGGTCCAATGCCCCGCAATTCCGCGTTTTTCCAAAAGAAAATAAAAGGCATAGACAGGGATCAAGGCCATGCCGGCCAGCACCCCCAGCCACGAAGCCACCCGCAGGACCTGGTTCACCAGCCAGGAACCCACCGCGGGGAGGACCGATGCCAGCTTTTGAGACAGCGACGAAATCGTGGCGCCATCAATGCCAGAGCCACCGGCAAAGCTGATCACATTCGTCGTCGTCTCCGATCCGATATACCAGTTGGTGGATGAGATCGCGTTTTCCTCCGCAGGCAATGACACCATATTGGTTTCCGCCAGATTCCAGCCCAGCAGGCCGCGCAGCGGGGCGGGCGGATGACTCAGGAACGCCTCGGCGCGGCTTTGGATTCGACGGCTGTAGTCGGGAATCTTCAGGACCAACTGCCTGGCCTCCAGGGTCACTCGCGGAACCAGGCTTCCGAGAATCCCGGTCAACAGACCTGCCGCCATGAAAAAAACCAGGAAAATGGCGCGGGGCCTTGGCACATGCCGGCGTTCAAAGAAGTCCACCAGCGGATCCAGCAAATAGGCCAACACGCCTGCCACGGCCAGGGGCCACAGAATAGGCGCCAGCAATCCCAGGATCTTGCCGAGCCCCCAAATTCCAGCCGCCACCAAGGCGACAATAAAGGCCACAGCAAGGGCTGTCACCGCCGCCCAGATGAGGCGAGCCTGTCCGGTTGTGGGAGGAGGAAAACTCATTTACTTGATCTTGAGATTGTCAAATTCCGCCGCATGCCATCCGCTGCCCAGACCGATCATCCCGGCCGCAAAGGTCCGGTCAACGATCGAACCCAGCAGCTGCCCATCCAAAAAAACCCGAAGGGTCGCGCCGGTGAATTGCAGTTTGAGGTTGTGCCATTCCTGGGTCTTAAAGGCGGACTTGCCCGACATCAAAGCCACCGCCGGAGTGCCCAGTTCCCAGTAACCCGTGCTCGAGAGCTTCAACCAATATCCTTCCGGTAAAACGGGTTTTTGCACAATCTTGCCAATACGCCCAAACAACGAAATGAAACCTTCTGTTTCCAGGAACACATCGACGCTCACCTCGTAGTCGCGCCAGTTGGCGTCGCCCATGATCGTTTCCGGGAAGGGATCCTGATGCAGGTGCCACTCGATCCCCTTCCGGCGAACGACCTGACGAAGGCATTTGCCGCCGCCTCCCGACCGGGGAGCAATCTCGAATGCGCCGGCCTGGTCGGAAAAATACCTCGGAGTGACGCCGACCTCGTAATCTTCAAAGGTATCGCTGTAGTTCATCGGGAAAGGCTTGGACGGCGGGGAGGCGGGATTGCCTTTGGTCTGACCGGTCGTTGTAGTCAAGGAATAGATAGAATCGGGCTCAAAGGTGACGCTGTAAGAGCCTTGCGTCAGACGCACATCGGGCAATTGCACGAACTGATCTTCGGCTTGGCTGCGCCACAGGTGAACCGCCCCGGTCGCCAATCCACCCTCCACGACAAATCGCAAAGTCTGCGGACCGGTGGCGTCCGAGGTTTCCACGATGACGCTGTAATCGCCGTTCTTCGGGGATTTCAAGGCAACGAAGCTCCCGCCTTCCGGCAGATATCCGCAGGCGTAGCCCCCAAGATAGATCCATCCCGGCTCCGCAAACTGAGTGGTATGCGCCGTCGCCCAAAGGGCCGGCTGGGTTTCAAAGTGGCCCGACCACGGCTCGTTGGCTCGCATGACCCCCGAACCCGGCAAGGGCAGGATATCGTAATAGGAGGTCACCGGACTCCAGATAATCGTTTTGGACATTTGGCCGTCCACGTAGTTTCGATTATACATGCGGGCCAATTCGCGGGCCCCGTCCCAATCGCCCTTCCAAGGACCGTCTTCGCTGCACCAGATCGGCTTGCCGCTTTGTCGCGCGGCCAGAGTGCTTTTGAACTTCGGATAATGCGTTCCGATCACGTCGACGGCCGCCGCCAATTCCGGGTCGGTCTTCATGACATCCACGATGGACCAGCGCGTGATCTCATCGGCCGCGACCAACTGGACGTTGGTGAATCCCTGGCGATCGAGGGTTTTTCGGAAAAGTTTGATCCAGCCGGTATCATACCGGGTCTCGTTCCAGACGCCGGCAAACTGAATGTTCAATCCGTGAACATCCCGAGCGCCCTTGAGGAATTCAATCAGGTAATCAGCGTTGTCCTGGGAATAGAAGTCCCCGTTGCCAATCCAGCCCGGCGCGCCCCATTGCAGACAGTCGAGGTAAATCAATGGATTGCGTTTGCGGGCCTCTTTCATCAACCACCACTCGTAGCCGCGATGAAAATTGCGATCGGTGCAGTCCCGCATGTGACTGGGTTCGCAACCGTCCGTGGAATTGATGTCTCCCCCCACCTCCACTTTGAAATGGTGGAACGCGGCGCCGAATTTGGGTTTGAACAGCAGATCGAGGATCTGGTTGCGTTGCGCTTCCGGGTAATCGATCAGCAACCGGGACGATGCCCCGGCGCTCAAGGCCCCAAGGCCTTCAAAGGTCTTGCCGAGTTTGCGTCCATCCAACTGAATGGTCGGGGCGAGATTGGTCCGAGTTAGCTCGAAGACACTCGCGCGCCAATCTTCGTCCAAACGAACGGACAACCCGCGAGCCGCCAAATGATCGGACGAGAAAATGCCCCGGGGCTCGCCGTTCTCCTCGATGATGTAATGACAATCGGGGGCCAATCCTCTCAGCTTGAACGCCCATTCGGGGCGGCCTTGTTCGAGTCGGTAGGCCATGAGCACGCTTCGCTCGCCATCCTCCAGGACGTATTGGAGCGCCATCCAGCCCATGGGCCGGTCGTGGTCCGGGGGCGGGGCCAAATGATAGACGTCAGCCTTCTGGATGATAGGACGGATGCGTTTATAGAGAGCCACATTGTCTTTGGCCAGGCGGAGGAGGTCGGGCGGCCAGTCGAATACCCGGCTCGAAAGACCGTACTGCCCGTTCATGGGAACACGCAGCATGAATTCCCACCACCCCGCGGGCCCGGTCGGATCAACGGTGCCATCCTGTTTTTCGCCCACCATCCAGTGGTTGCAGATTCCCGGAGTGAATTCCACCGTGCTGCCAAAAGCCAACTGCAGCGATGGCAATGGCAGGATTTCGTCCGAGATCCACGTGGTGTGCGTGTGCCCGATCATGCCCAGATCAAAACGCAGGCCGCCACTCGAACAATTCTCGATCACCAACCTCGGGTGGGCGGCGCGCAGATCATCCAGCCAGGCGTAATATCCTTGCAGGTGCCGGTAAAGCACGGTCCCGGCGCCATCGGGATCCGCAGAGTCAAATTGATCTCCAATTTCAATGTTGTAATCGATCTTCACCCAATCCAACTCACAGGAACTGATCAAACGATCGAGTGCCGCGCGCGCCCATTGACGCACCTGTGGCAGGGCGAAATTCAGGGGGTATCGTGACTGACGTTCGATGGGCCGTCCCTGCCAGGCCAGACACCAGTCCGGATGCTCGCGGAACATCTGGGAATCGACCCCCACGTTCTCGATTTCGATCCAGAGGCCGAACTTGAGTCCCTTGCCATGCACATGCCGGGCCAGTTCCTCGAGACCCTGAGGGAAAGCTACTGGGTCCGGCTGCCAATCTCCCAGCTCGCGGCTCCAGTCTTTTTTATTATACCATCCGGCATCCAGAACAAACACCTCGGTGCCGAGGTCAGCTGCGATATCGGCGCATCGCTTCATTTCGCCCACGGTCATTTTGCCCGGGAATGGATACCAGGAATTGAACTGGACCAGAGGTGGATCATTGACGGCAGACTTGGGGACTACAAAACGACGCTGGAACCGATGCATCTGATTGGCCGCGATATCCAGATCCTCACCCGTGACGGTAAACGCCACCAGGGGGAGTTCGAACTTCTCTCCCGCCTTCAAACGCAACGCGCTCTGGTTGTCAAACCGCATTCCCAACTCGACCGCCAACGGCTCGTCCGTGAAGGGACGAGGGCCCGGTTTACGTTCGAAATTCATCTGCCAATTGCCCGACCAGGCCAACTGAGCCAGATACCGCGTTTTGAGCTTGTTGTTCGACAAAGCAAACCAAGGCGAGTAAACATGCGATGATCGCCCGTGACGGCTGACAAACTCGCGTCTGCCGGGCCCCAGGACTTCGGCCGCATACTGGCGTTCGCGCCCCCAAGCGCCCCACAAATAGCTCAATTCATAAGGCCCGGCCGGCAATCGCCACGCCAGCGAAGGAAGCGATCCCACCGAAAGCGCCTGCTCCCCCTTGTTCAGCAATCCGATTTGCCGCGTAATCACACCGGTATCCGCCCAAACAGCATACTCGAGCGTCAGTTCCAGGGGAAAATCCCGATGCCGGCAAACCAGGATTAAGACCTCAGCCCCGGCTTGGTTCGTCTTGATCTGGTGCGAGACCCATTGAAGTTGTTCGGACCGCAACGGACGCCCCTGAACCTCCCCGATAAGATCGTAAAAAGGTTCCGAGACGCCCCCCCATCCCGGCAGTGAATCTATGCGGATATCTTTCTTCAGCCGTGGCCCAAAATATTCCATGACGATCCCCGACTCGGCTTGTTTGAGACGGTATTCCACCGGTCCTGTGGTTAAGATCCAGCGGTTTTCGTTGGGTAGTTGGGTAATTTCCGCCTCCAGACGCCCAATCCCCAAAAGGATCAAGAGGCCCACCGTCCTGATCAACAGACTGAACCGCATCCGGCTGGAATAGTGGATTTTCATATTTGAAAGAATAGAGGGATCCTGCCAGCCCCTTCATAAAAACACAATCCGGTTCACGCAGCCCGAAAATCGGTCCCGAGCTTCAAGGGCGAAGACCGGGATGGCCCGGACCATGAACCGAGGATTGAATTCGCCCCCCGAATGGCGTTATCCTTCCCGCCATGGGACGACAATGGTTGCATGCCAAACGAGCTATCGCCTCTCAAAAGAAGGCGCAGGCAACGGGCAAAATAGTCAAAGAAATCATCGTGGCCGCAAAAATGGGCGGGGCCGATCCGAACCTTAACGCGCGACTGGCCGCCACCCTGGAAAAGGCCCGCAAAGAAAGTGTTTCACGCGAAGTCATCGAACGCGCCATCAGGAAAGGCTCGGGCGCCGATGGCGAGAATGTGACCATGGAACACCTGGTGATTGAAGGTTATGCCCCCCATAAGGTGCCGGTGATCGTCGAACTCCTGACCGACAATCCCAACCGTACCAATCCTGAAATGCGCGTCTTGTTTCGCCAGGGGCACATGGGCGGCCCCGGCAGCAACAAGTTCCTCTTTGACTTCGTCGGCCTGGTCGAGGCCTACCACTCCGACACCGCCACCGACCTGGAAACCGCCGCCATCGAAGCCGGCGCCAACGAAGTCGAATCCCTAACTTCCGAGCAGAACGATGATATCCCCTCTGGCGTCGCCGGCGCGCGATTCATCACCGATCGCACCGCCATCCATGCCGTTTCCCGTTGGCTGACTCAAAACGGCTGGATTGTGATCACCAGTGAAATGGGCTACCTCCCCAAGCAGTATCCGGCATTAACCGAGGCCCAGCAGGCGGACGTCGGTGAGTTTCTTCAAGCTTTGGACGACCACGACGATGTCCATCGTGTCTGGGCGGCTCTAAGATAGAACCACATCCTCTTCGGGGAACCGGGATGTGTCCCCCCCCAGATTTCAGACCAGCGGGTTAGGCTCAGTTTGAGCGCGAATTGGAATTAGGGCAGCGGGGCCAGGTTGACTCGACGAAAGTGGATTTCGCCGCCTTCCGATTGCAGTCCAATGGGCCCGGAGATGACCTCGATTCCAGTCACCTCATTCACCAGAGTACCATTAACCCAGACCTGGTATTTAGGCCCCAGCGCCAGGATTTCAACCTGGTTCCATTCTCCTGCGGGCTTTTCCTTGTCTTCGAGTTTCTTGACGCCGGAAATATCGCCGGCCTTGGCATGGGCTTTGATCGAGAAATACCGGGGTTGATCGACGGCCATCTTCATGCCCTGGAGCGTCAGGACATCTCCCGCATTTCCGTGCATCAACTGGCATTCGGAGCAGGCCGGCAGTGCCGAATACGGGGTGTGGATCCGGGAAAAGATGCCGCTATTTCCCGGCTTGGCGCCCGGCGCCCAACGATACTCGACTAGCAGCCTGAAATTCGTAAAGGTCTTTTCCGAATACAAGAATCCCAAGGGTTCACCCTTGCACACGATGATCCCGTCGCGCACGGTCCAGACCTTCTCCGCGGGAACACTGGGATCTTCCAGCACGTGCTTCCATCCCTGAAGGTCTTTGCCGTTAAACAGCTCGAGCTCGCCTCTCGAGTTCTTCTTATACACGCTTTGACAAGCGGTCAAAGTCAGCATCACAGCCGCAACGGCAATCGCCCCCAGCAGAGATTTGATTGGATTTGTCATGATCTTGAGCATAAAGAGATCCATCGGTTCCAACAATCCCAAATTGATGATCCTGATCCGCAAAAAAATGGATCAACCGGGAATGGATGCCATTCAACGCGAATCATGACATGCAAAAAGGAAGGTTCTGAAGTGTTGGGAACATTGATGGAATGGCTGGGCCCCCTGTGCCCCCCGGCGCTGCGGGATCAATCCCGCGCTCCAGCCTGTGCAGTTAATCTCAATTCGGAGCCGGGAACGATCGGCGCGCGGAATTCAGTCGGCAGAGCGATTCTTTCAACAGGATGCCGCCACTTCCATTCGTGTCTATTAGCGTTGCTTCGCGGTTCGACTTTTTTGGGGGCATCCAATGCGCGGTTTTGGGGATAATAGAAAAATCCGTCAAGGCTGGGAGCGGCCGCAAAACCATCGGATTTGTATCGGGCGCAAATTACTTGAGGCGAGACTCTGCCGGCAGCTGCGGGTTGGGCATTATGTTGGGACGGCCTGATCCAGGCGTGAAGCCACCTGTGGGCCGGTCGCCTTGGGCCTTTTCCTGGATCAGATTCATGAGCCGTTGGATCTCGGGACTGGGAGGGATTTGGCCTGAAGTCTTTCGCAATTCGTCCAAGGCCTCTTTGCAGCGGGCGAAGGCGTTTGCATCGCGATCCATAATCAGGGATAGTGACTGCACGGCCTCCTGTGAAACAGGCGCCCTGGCATGAACTGCGGTGAGCAAAGCACAGACACCACGATCGGAAATGGGCTCGATATAGCCCAGGAACCTGGCGCTCAAATGAAACCGGGCCAAGTCGGCGGAATCGGCCGCAAGTCGAGATAGATTCTGCGCGGTTCCATCCAATTGAACAGCGGACACTTCCTTACAGCAATCGAGTTCCCTGACGAGGAATTCTTCAACTGCCGAGCCCATCATCATGATGGCAAAAAGTGACTTTTTATTTTGGCGCGGATAGTCTGCGATGGCTGCGGCCATCCATGATTCAAAGGTTTTCTTTTCATACTCCATACCCAGGGCAACAGCCTGCGGTGAACTGGAGTGTTGGCGTGCAATCGTCTCCCACTCGTCATCCGTCGGAACGATAAACGAACGCCGATGATCCAGATGAAGAATCCGCAAACCGGCCTGATCCCGAAGGGCACTTTCGATCAACTCCATGGCTTGATCTGGCATCAAGGGGTGCTCCGATGCCAGGGGCATCATCCTGTTCACCTGCATCCCCGGCGTGGAAATCAATACTCGGCCCGACAATTTCCCGTAAAACCGCAATACCGGCGAGACAGAGCCGCCGCTGAAAGACAGTGTGACCCGGGCATTTGGATCAAGAGCCTCTCCAGATACCGCCACCTGAGGGCGAGTAACTTCGATCTTACGAGTCGGAGGACGTTGGGGCACTTCGGTCTCATGGTGTTTCAATGGAAATGTAATGGCAACGGAATCCTCCTGATGCTGGTTATATGAATAGAGGCCGAAATCAAGTAATCCGACCGTTACAATCCCCGCAAAGGCGGCTTTCCAGCGAATCATTCGGCGCAAGACCTCACGAATACCGACCATCCATTCCCTTCGACGATATTGACTGTGACAGGATGTCCGCAGCGTCCCAATAGCTCCTGCCAGACCGCTTGGTGCAGACTGGACCGCATTTTCACTCAACAGGCTCCCTAAAACAGCGGATGAGACTTGAATGCCTTTCCCATGAAGGAATCGACGCATTTCTTCCAGGGCTCGATTCACTCTCATACGCGCCGCGTCTTCACTCAGGCCCAGTTGATGTCCGATATCGCGCCAGGAATGGCCTCGAAAAAAGCGTAACAATAAACACGTCTGATCCAATCCGTTCAACTGTGCAATAGCCGTCTCGATATTTGGAACAACCTCGCTCCAAAGCTCTTCACTCTCCCCTTCCTGGCAGGAATACCATTCCTGAGCTTTGGATTCATAGCGGTGTCGATTTTTTTCGGCACGAACCCGTTTCCAGGAAAGGTGGCAAGTCGCACGGTATAACCAGCCAATTAGAAGTTGGTCTCGTGGAATTGTCCCAGCCTTCTTTGCTAACAAGCAGAATACCTGTTGCGCAACATCCTGTGCGGATTCCGAATTGCCCAAACACCTCATGGCAACACTGTAGACCAGGTTCAAATAGCGGCTCATGATTTCCGAAAAGGCTTCTTCAGAGCCTCTATCGGCATAGTTGCGCAGTAAGTCTGCATCACTCATTTTACCAGTTAATTCCCCTGTCAGGAGCCAAACCGAACAACTATTTTTTCCAGTCCTCTGAAAAACCTCAGGGCAGGACTGCCAGTGGGGGCCAATCCGCTCCAGATCCAGTATACGAGGTCAATCCTAAGAGTCTGTGCAAAAATAAATTCCGATTTTGTACGGACCCTAAGGCTCGCGCTGGAAGGGAACGACCCATTTGTAGACGGTGTGGTTTCGGTCCATTTCGTAGTTCGAGCCGGCCTCTGTGTCATCGCCGATGGACATCGAGAGGACCTCGACGGGTTTGGCGCCGCGCATGCTGAAGTCGTGAGATACAATTCGCGAGCCGGGCTTAAGTTTTTCGAGTTGGGGAATCAGTTTAACGTTGAGGTCCGGCAGCAGGTAGAGCGTGACGACGGATGCCTCCCGCAAATCGAGCGTAAAAATATCCGCCTGTTTGATGGTCACCAGATGCTCGACCTTGTTCGTTCGCACGTTGGCGAGCGCTTCCTCGACCCGAGCGGGATCAATGTCGAATCCCACGGCCTTCACGCCGAACTTCTTGGCAGCCGTGACCACAATGCGACCGTCGCCACATCCCAGGTCGTATACAACATCCCCTGACTTGACCTCGGCCATCTCCAACATCTTGTCGACGACCTTCTGGGGAGTGGGAACGAAGACGACATCCGGTTTTCGTGTCGGCGCAGCCGGACTTGTTTTCGCCGCCTCGGTCTTTGAGCCTTGAATCGCAATCCCCGCGGACGAATCCGCCGATCGAACGGCAGGGATCAAGACAAGGAAAGCGACGGCAAAAGTTAAGCCAGTGGAGATCATGCAAGGAAAAGTAATCTTGGGTCTCATGGGCAGTATCTTAGCGGAACGCCTCCCGAATTGCCATCTCATTGTTGCGCGACCAGTCTAAGAGCCTGTCTGAGAATTGCGTGGGGTCCTGCAGCGAGGGATTTTGGCTGGGGCGGGGCGGCCAACGCATCTTCTTGACCCCGCAGCGCGCGCGGAACTCATATGGGCACGATCAAACCCTCCGCCTCGGCCAATAGTCCTTGATTCGTGTCAAAGGTAAGAATCACCCTCGCTCCCAAATGCAAGCTGGGATCTCTCGACCAAATCTGGATTTGACTGGGACATCATCGGGAGGATAATCATCGACGTGAGATCCATCGGACATGGGATCAGCAACAAAGGATGCTACAACTTTCCGGCGTGGGGATTGATCGTCTGCCTCTTCATTCAACTAACCTCGGGAACCGAGGCGGCCACCAACCAGACCGCACACGCGGTTGCCGAGCTGCAACTGCGAAAACCGGCCATCGAACTCCCTCCGGGTTACGGATCCTTTCTTAAGGACGGCATGCTTTGGCAGGGCGAGGTCAAATTGCATGGACGGAAATGGTGGCTTGGGGCTGCCGAACAGCCACACGACCGACGATCGCTTCCGAGCCAGTGGCTTCTGTTCCTTCAGGCGACCGATAACGATGGATCTCCGGTAAAAGGTCTTCCCTGGTTCTTCTATGCTCTCGGAAACCTGTCGCTGAACGGTCATGCCTACCAGGTCGCCTGGAATCTCGATGGCACAGGTTCCCAGGCGCGGCTGCGAGTGACTTTTGTCGAAGACCGGCCAGCCATGGGTGAACTGAAAGTCGAAGGAACGGACATCCGTCGACTGCAGTTACAGGGTGACCGTCAGGAACAGCTAGTGTGCGTGGAGGACCCCGGTCCAAAGATCATCCTGCCTGTCGATCGGTATCATTACGTCCAGGTGACGGTCGGCAAAACCAACAGCGCGGTTCGATTTGAAACCCGGTTGTTTCAACCGTTGGAGGTCACGACGACGAATGTCGCGATTTTGCGGTCGGGCGGGCCGTTGACAAACTTCCTCAGCGTCAGTCGCCAAGGGCGTTCCTTCCGACTAAACTGCCAACTGCTCAATGGCGCCGGTCAGACCTTCCGGCCGCTTGACCAAAGCGATCCCCCGACCTTCAACGTCGACCTCGATGGTCGCACCATTCACAGCGATAAGTTCGAGTTTGGCTGAGGCGGCACCTGCCAGCGCTCATGGCGGGCGCCATTCTATCTATCAGGCGAACTCAAAATCGTTGCGCATCAAGACCTGGGCGGGATGGGCGCAAACGAGTCGGAATCGGTCATAGAGCTGGTCCAGTGGGCAATTCCTTTCTGGGGTTCTATTCCCTGGCTGCTGCTGGCTGGCGTTCTTTGGATAGACCGCCGTCGACACCTGGGAAACAGTTGGCTTCTTGCGGCGTTTGTCGTGGGTTGGGCTTTCCTGCGGGCATTGTATTTCGCCATGCCGTATCCGCTCTCGGGTTTGGTCGATGTCGTCCATCCCGTGCTTCAAGCCTTGCTCTTTGGGATGGTGATCATGTGGCTTATCGCTTCCAGACTGGCCACAAGCACGCGGGGTGCCACCTTCCTGGGAATGCTGGCAGCCACGGGAGTCTCGAGTGCCCTGATGCTCTGCGCATCGATCGACATGGATAATTCCCAAACCACTGTTCCGTCCTTCATAGGCCTGTTGGTCGTCTGGCCCACCACTGTGATTAGTTTAATGATGGCATCGGCTTTGTGCCGTCATCGCGGGGGGGTGCTTCGGTTCAGTCTTTTTCTGGCGCTAAGTTGCTTCGGCCTCTTATGGACTGTTCTCTTTATCCTCCTGCTCCTCAGCAATAACCTCCGCGGATGGGCCATTTGCCTGGCTATGGCCGGGGGATTGGATGGAACCATTGTCCTCATGCTTCTTCCGATCCACGCGATGTTGTTTCTGCATCCCGGCCAGCAATCCCGATTGACCAGTCTGCTCCATCGGCCCGTGGCGCGCGACAACAGCCCAGCGGCCGCTTGATCTTCCCAGCGGGTAGAATCTGCGATCGGAGCGCTGAATTCATGCGGATCGGGACCGCTCGTGGGAAGTCTGATGGCTGACCGGCCACGCTGGAGGACCATGAACATCGGAGGGACGAGCTCTGCGAGTCCCTAAGTGGTCTATTCCATAAATGCACTGACGTTAGTGAATTTATGGATTAGACTACTAAGCTTCGACATCAGGGCCTCGTGGAAATCGGCGCTCCGAAATCGAGGGTTCATAGGGAGCGTCATGGTCATTGCGGACCTGTCCGCTCGCCTTTGGTTATGGGCTCACTATTCGGTAATAACAACCTTGGGTTTGCGGGGAAATCGTCTCGCTCCAGTTGGTCGAGCTCACGCCCGAAAAGATGGCCAGATGGATCCAATTCCCCTCCCCGAGATCGGTGCTGCGTTGGAGCGCATACGCAAATCCTGCTGACATGCCTGATATCCTCAGGCTCACGTTTTCGGCTGTCACTTGGCAATGGTCGAATCGGGGCGGCGCCGGCGAACCTTGAAGACTGGCCTGCCAGGCCCGCACCGCCGCATTCAACAAGGGCACAAATTCAGCCGTCGCCTTCCGGCTGCCAACGGCGTTTGGATGATCATCGCCCGATCGATAGGCAAGGACATTGCCGCCGCCGCCAACTTGATGCTGAACCGCGTCTGCCCACCACCGATGATGGTGGCCTGTCGCTTGCCCGAGATCGCTGACTCCCGCCGACCCTCCGTTCGATGTCAGGACATTGTAAAAATCAAAAACGAACACATTCGCGTAGGGGTAATCCTTGAGCCATTCATGAACGAGCCATTGGTTGAACGCACGGGCGTTATCGGCCCACGTGGGATCGGACAGCGGCGGGGCGGTGATCACAACAAAAAGCTTGTTGGTATTCGCGGCAAAACAATTGAGCAGATCCTGATATATGCCCTTTGCGTTGCCAACCGTGTGGTAAGGCGACCCCGAATCCTGGTTTCTGAGCCGGTTTTTGCCGATGTCCGGAATCAGGTCGCCTGGAGCCCCCTGGAGCGCGGAATTGGGGAAACAGGACTTGAACAGGATGACCTGGTTGGGACCGGCCGGCACGGAGGTGGGCCGTGAATATTCACAATTCCGATCGGAACTATCGAAGACCGCCGCCAGGTAGGTCGAGGCCCTGGCACTGCGAAACCACTGGTACCAGTGCCCAATGTCGGTCGTGTCTCCAATGCCATCCGGGCCCCAACCGTAGTTGCTGTCGCTCACGAAATAATTGTTGTCACGCAAGGCGATTCCCAGACGGCCGTAGTCGTCCCGCAACCAGTTCTCGCCGGTTGAGTGATGAATGAAAAAGAGGCGGACGACCTCGGCCGGCTTATTCGTGTCGCTGAGCTGCGGCGCCGCGAAACCGGACATTGCGCCGTGAATCCAAGCGAAACCCAGGGCCATAATGCCCAAGAGCGTCCTGCGAAAAAGGGCTGTCTTCATATGCCTGATGATTGAGTCAGGATCACACAATCGGAGGTAAAAGACAACCTCCCTTCTTGTCAGCCTTTGGGGCGATAGTGGAGGGGCGCGAGGCGGGCATCAAGTTCAATCACCGAATAGCCCCAAGGCACGTAGCGCTGCGATCCTTGGCGGTCCGGATGCTCGACTCGCCAGGCCACGACTTCCCATCCCGTCCTCGTCTTCTTGACTTCCCATTCGGCCCGGTCCGCCCATTGTTCTTTTTGTTCCAACACCTGTCGGGCAACAGCAATCTGCTCTCGATAACGCCCTTGTGGGTCCTCGGGCTTCGCCATGCGGGAGATCCTCCCGCCGCATCCGGAAATCAGCAGGACTGTCAAAGATAAAGAAATGAACCAGGTTTTCGCCACACGCCCTATATCGGCAGGACCCAGCCCGGGTTGAGCGGCAAATCCGCCAGAAACATTCCGGGGCGTTACGGCTTGGGCCGTGAGGCAGGTAACGCTCCGGCTTTCCTTTTGGCCGGCTGCGCTGTATCTTCTGCGCTTATGAAATCTCTAACCCAGCATTTGTGGTTCGAAGTCTCCGGCCGCCGCGGTTTTATCAACATCACGGATCAGGTGGAGGCGCTGGTGCGTCAAAGTCAGGTGCAGGAGGGGCTTTGCCTGGTCAACGCGATGCACATCACGGCGTCGGTGTTCATTAATGACAACGAAAGCGGACTGCATCACGATTACGACGTCTGGCTGGAACGATTGGCGCCGCATGCCCCCACCAGCCAGTACCAACATAACCGCACCGGCGAAGACAATGCCGACGCCCATCTGAAACGACAGATCATGGGCCGCGAAGTCGTCGTCGCCATCACCCGGGGACGCCTGGACTTCGGCCCATGGGAGCAGATCTTTTATGGCGAATTCGACGGAAACCGGCGGAAGCGTGTGCTGGTTAAGATCATTGGAGAATGACCATGAAGGCCTTGATCCTGACGGAATACAAGCATCTCGAAATGACCGAAATGCCCCTGCCGGAATGCGGCCCCGAAGAACTCCGAGTGAGAGTTCAGTCGTGCGGGATTTGCGGCAGCGACGTGCATGGCTATGATGGCAGCACGGGACGCCGCATCCCACCGATTGTCATGGGACACGAAGCCGCCGGCATTGTCGAGGCCATCGGGCAAAAGGTCACGCGGTTCCGTCCCGGCGACCGCATTACCTTTGACTCGACGATTTATTGTGGTCGCTGTGAATATTGCCGGCTCGGGCAGGTGAACCTCTGCGATCACCGCCGTGTCCTGGGGGTTTCCTGCGGCGATTATCGGCAACATGGGGCTTTCGCGGAATACGTGGTCGTTCCGGAACTGACCTCCTATCGACTTCCTGACGAACTCAGTTTCGAGCATGCGGCCATGGTCGAGGCGGTGTCGATTGCCTTCCACGCGGTGAATCGGGCCCGGCCGCGGCTCGGAGAAATCGCCCTCGTGGTCGGAACGGGCATGATCGGATTGCTGGTCATTCAGGCCCTCCGGCTGAGCGGATGCAAACGGATTATCGCCGTCGATCTGTCTGACCATCGTCTGAAACTGGCCATCCACGGCGGAGCTACGCATGCCTTTCGCGCCGATTCCCCCGGCCTGACGGCCGAAATCCAGGCCCTCACAGAAAAACGCGGCGCTGATCTCGCCTTCGAAGTCGTCGGCGCGCCTGTTCCCTTTCAGACTTCCGTGCTGAACCTGCGCAAGGGCGGCCGTGTGGTTCTAGTGGGCAACCTGGCGGCGCAAGTCACTTTTCCACTCCAGGCCGCGGTCACCCGTGAACTCGCCCTGCTCGGCTCGTGCGCTTCTACCACCGAATACCCGGCCTGCATCGACGCACTGGCATCCGGGCGAATCACGGTCGCCTCCCTGATCAGCGCATCCGCGCCGCTCGAGGAAGGCCCCATCTGGTTCGATCGCCTCTACCGCCAGGAAGGCGATCTGATGAAAGTGCTGCTGAAGCCGTGATGCGTTGCCCGGGGGGGGAATTGACGATTCGGCGACGCACGGGCGGGCTCGGATCTGGGTCCGCCATGGGGGCTTTCACCCAAAAATCAAGCCGATCACCGCTCGGTCACCGGAATCCATTCGAATTCATTGGATCGAAATCGGATTAGTATCAAACTTAACATGAATAAGATATATAAAAAAACCTCCATACTCTACCGCCGTCTTCCCCAGGCTGTGGAACGGCATGTGTCTTGCTGATATAACCTTGAGCCGCGTAATAAAGACGGTGGAGGATAAGGATGGTCAGCCTTGCCTCCCCGTCTATATCGATCCAAAGCAAGTCTTGGCTTGTGCATGGCAATGATCCTGCTAATAAGCTAGCCGACATCACGGCGATATGAAGCGGGAGACATTGATAATCGTGCCGACCTACAACGAGCGGGAGAATCTGCCGCCGTTGGTGGATCGCATTACGGGGCTCCCCGTGGCGGTGGATCTGCTGGTTGTCGATGACAACTCTCCCGATGGCACCGGAAAGGTGGCCGATGATCTGGCGGCCCAGAATCCGGCGGTGCACGCCCTGCATCGCGGGCAAAAAAACGGCTTGGGCCGGGCTTATTGCGATGGTTTTCTTTGGGCATTGGATCGGGATTATGAATATGTGTTTGAGATGGATGGAGATTTCTCCCATAACCCCGACGATGTTCCGACCTTTCTAAAAGCGGCTGGGGAAGCGGACCTGGTCCTGGGATCACGATACTGCAATGGGATCCGGGTCATTAATTGGCCGCTGACTCGTCTGGCCTTGAGTCTTACGGCGGCGAAGTATGTCCAGATCATCACCGGCATGCCCTTCAGCGATCCGACGGGCGGCTTCAAGTGTTTCCGTCGGCGCACGCTGCAATCGGTGGACTGGCGCGAAATCAGCTCGAACGGCTATAGTTTTCAAATCGAGGTCACGCACAAAATCTGGCGGATGGGTGGCAGGATCAAGGAAGTGCCCATTATTTTCACCGACCGCTTTCAGGGCAGTTCAAAAATGTCGGGCCGAATCATGCGCGAGGCCTTGTGGATGACCTGGAAATTGCTCCTTCAAAACCGCATGCGCCGCCGGCCGATCGGGAAACCCACCTTGACGCCCGTGGTCCAATCCGAACATGTCGTCAAATGAACAGTCGCGCCCGATTCATGGCTGCCTGCCGGTGCGAACCGATGGATCGGCCTCCGGTCTGGCTGATGCGCCAGGCGGGCCGGGCCCTGCCTGAATACCGCGCCCTCAAAGAAAGTCATTCTTTTCTGGAGTTGGTGCGGACACCGGAGTTAGCCGCCGAGGTAACGTTGCAGCCGGTTCGCCGTTTTGGTTTTGATGCGGCTATTCTATTCAGCGATATCCTGGTCGTCCCGGAAGCGCTGGGACAACCTTACCGTTTCCGGGAAGGCGGCGGGATCGAGATGGCCTATCCCATCCGCAACGCGGCGGACTTGGCAAGATTGAACTGGACGGCTGGACTGGACCCATTGGACTATGTCAGCGCCGCGCTCACCCGGATCCGGCGGATCCTGGGCGATCAGACCGCGCTGCTCGGTTTTGCGGGGTCCCCTTGGACCCTCGCCAATTTCATGGTTGAAGGCGGCAGCGCACCGGAATACCGCCGTGCCGCACTCTGGCTGGGCGAGGATGAGTCGTCATTCGCCGGTTTCCTGGAACAATTGAGCGCCTACGTCGCCGCTTTTCTTAAGGAACAAATTGCCAGCGGCGCGGATGCCGTTCAGATCTTCGACAGCCTCGCCTCCTTGCTGGATCCGGCCGATTACGAACGGGCCTCAGGACGATGGATTCGTCAAATCGTGGAAACGTTGCCCCCGCAAGTTCCCGTCATTGTCTTCGCGCGCGGGCCGCATTGGCGGCATTGGATCCATTCCGGCGCGCGCGTTCTCGGCCTGGATTGGACAGTTTCCATGGACGAGGCGCGAAACATGATTCCGGCCGATCAAGCCATGCAGGGCAACCTGGATCCGCAACTATTAACTGCCACACCGGACGAAGTCGAACAGGCAACCCTTCGGCTTCTCTCGAGTATGAACGGCCGAGAGGGCTATATCTTCAACCTGGGACACGGCGTTCCGCCGGATGCCACGGTTGAAAACATTTCTGAATTGGTGGACACTATCCGACAGTTCACATGGCAAAACTCGAAGTCAATCTAGAACTGATTCTGAAGTACAATGTGCCGGGGCCGCGCTACACCTCGTATCCGACGGCGCCGCATTTCAGCGATCAGATCGCCTGGCCGGCGATCGCGGAGGCCATCGCGGAAAACAATCGCGATGATCGCGAGTTATCTCTCTATTTTCACCTTCCCTTTTGCCGGTCGCTCTGCTGGTTTTGCGGCTGCACCACGGTCATCACCCAGAAACAGGAACAGAGTGCCCGCTACCTGTCTTACCTCGAAAAGGAACTCGATCTGATCACGCCGCTCCTCAATCCCCAGCGCAGGGTCGGTCAACTGCATTTCGGCGGCGGCACGCCCACGTTCCTGCTCCCGGAGGAGATTCGCGCCCTCGGCCGCATGATCCACCAGCGCTTCGTGCTGGCCGATCCTGTCGAGGCCGGCGTGGAAATTGATCCGCGGGGCGTCACACGCGATCACCTGCTGGCCTTGCGCGAAGTCGGCTTTAACCGGATTTCGATGGGCATCCAGGATCATGATCCGGTCGTGCAGAAGGCCGTTCACCGGCTGCAGCCCCGCGAATTGAACCAAAGGGTCACGGGCTGGATCCGGGAAACGGGCTTTCATTCGCTCAACATCGATCTGATCTATGGCCTGCCTTTTCAGACCCCTCAGTCCTTTGACCACACGCTCGAGGAAGTCCTGGACCTGCAGCCCGATCGCTTTGCCATTTTCAACTACGCCCACGTGCCCTGGATGAAACGATCCCAGAAAGTCTTCAAGGTGCTGCCCACGCCCGAAGTCAAACTGGGATTACTCAAGCTCAGCATCGAGAAACTCACGGATCGAGGTTATGTTTACATCGGCATGGATCACTTCGCCCGGGAGGAAGATGAACTTGCCCAGGCCCAGCGGAGCAAGACGCTGCAGCGGAACTTCCAGGGCTACAGCACCCATGGCGGAGCCGATATTTACGCCTTCGGGATGTCGTCGATTTCCCAGACGGACAGCGCTTACTGGCAAAACCAAAAGGAACTCCCGCAGTACTATGCGGCGTTGGATGCCGGCAGGCCGGCGCAAGCCAAGGGCTACTTGCTGAGTGCCGATGACAAGATCCGCCGTCAAACCATCATGCGGCTCATGTGCGATCTGTCGCTCGATTATGAGCGGATGTCTCGGCTGTTGGGCATTGATTTTGCTGTCTATTTTGGCGCGGAGATCGCCTCGCTGGATGATCTTGAGGCGGACGGACTGTTGAAACGTTCCGACGCCGGGCTGCAAGTCACCGAACTGGGGCGGTTATTGATCCGCAACATTGCCATGCGATTTGACGCTTATTTACCTCGGGAAGCCGACCGCCGGTTTTCGCGCACGATATGAAATCCGTCGCTATCATCGGGGCCGGCATTACCGGATTGACCGCGGCGTTCCGTCTGCAACAGAAGCAGATTCCGGTCACGGTCTACGAAGCCACCCACCGCGTGGGTGGCGTCATTCAATCGGTTCGATCGAAGGGCTATCTGGCCGAGTTCGGTCCCAACACGATCCTCGAGATCTCGCCCAAGATCACGGATCTGATTCGCCAGGCCGGCCTGGAAAAGCGCTTGCTCTACTCCGACGAGAAAGCCAACAACCGTTACCTGGTGCGCTATCGGCGGACCATCGCCATGCCCTCTTCGCCGGGCGGATTCTTCTCCAGCAAGCTGTTTACGGCGGGCGCCAAATTCGCGTTGCTGCGGGAACCCTTCATCCGCCGCTGGAACAATGCCTACGAAGAAAGCGTGGCCGACCTTGTCCTCCGCCGGCTCGGCCGTGAGTTTCTCGATATCGCCATCGATTCTTTGGTGGCCGGGATTTACGCGGGCGATCCCGCCAAGCTGTCGGTTCAGCATGCTTTCCCCAAACTCTATGCCCTGGAACAGCGCTATGGCTCCCTCATCCGCGGCCATATTTTTGGCGCCCGGGAACGCAAACGCCGCGCCGAAGTCTCCAAACAGGACGCCAAGAAGATCTCGTTTGACGAAGGTCTGCAGGTGTTGCCTGACACCTTGCAGGCGCGGCTGGGCGCCGCCGTCCACCTGAAAACTACAGTGACCGCGCTCACCCGCCAAACCCACGGCTGGCAAGTCACCCTCGGCATGGGTGGCGAGGAACGCAACGAACAACATGCCGCCGTTCTCCTAGCCGCACCGGCTTATCGCCTCGCGGAAATCGCCCTCAAGACCGAAGGAATCGCCAGCCTCCAGCCGCTGTCCGAAATTAATTATCCTCCCGTGGTCAGCGTGGTTCTCGGTTTTCGGCGCAGCGACGTGGCCCATCCGCTGGATGGATTCGGCATGTTGATTCCGCGGGTCGAGAATTTCCATATTCTGGGAACTTTATTTTCCTCGTCCCTGTTTCCCGGGCGGGCGCCGGAGGGCCACGTGACCCTGACCAGTTACGCGGGCGGCATGCGGAATCCCAGCCTGGCTTCAAGAGATCCCAGCGAACTCTACGCCCTCACCCTTCAAGATCTCCGGGTTCTGCTCGGCATCACCGGCCAACCCACCTTCCAGAACTGCGTGTTTTATCCGCGCGCCATCCCTCAATACGAAGTTGGCTACGGGCGATTCAAGGAATTCATGGATGTCATGGAAACCTCACAGCCCGGCCTGTTCTTCGCGGGCCATTACCGCCATGGCATCTCCATCAGTGATTCGCTCCTGTCCGGCTACGACGCCGCCGATCGCATTGAAGCCAAGCTCAAATGAAAAAGCAGGCTGTCTTGCTGATTAACCTCGGCTCTCCTGATTCCCCCGCGGTTCCGGATGTCCGGCGTTATCTCAAGGAATTCCTGATGGACGAACGGGTCATTGACCTGGCGCCCTGGAAACGCTGGCTGTTGGTTCACCTGCTGATCCTGCCCTTCCGCCCCCGTCGCACCTCGGAGGCCTACCGCAAAATCTGGTGGCCGGATGGCGCCCCCCTCGTCGTCATCAGCCGCCGCGTTCAATCCGCCCTCCAACAGCGCCTGGCGGTCCCCGTGGAACTGGCCATGCGCTATCAGAACCCTTCGATCGAAAGCGCCCTGCGCCGATTAACCGACCGTGGCATCCGCAAACTGGTCGCGATCCCACTCTACCCGCAGTATGCCTCGTCCAGCTATGAAACCGTCGAGGCGCGCGTCCGCGAAGCGGCGGCTGAGATCGCCGCCGACATGGACCTTCGTGTTGTCCCGCCGTTCTACAATGACCCGGGCTATCTCGAAGCCTGGGTGAACAGTTCCCGGCGCTTTTTGCAGCACGACTATGATCACTTGCTGTTCAGTTTTCACGGCATCCCCGAACGTCACCTCCGCCTCACCGATCCGACCCACGCCCATTGCCTCCAGAAAACCGACTGCTGTCAGATCCCTAGTCCGGCCCACGCGAAATGCTATCGGGCCCAAGCCTTTCGCATGGTCGAGTCTTTCGTCAA
The DNA here is from genome assembly GCA_022709905.1 of Verrucomicrobiota bacterium. Lineage (GTDB taxonomy): Bacteria > Verrucomicrobiota > Verrucomicrobiia > Limisphaerales > UBA1319 > JAKLHY01. Next base: position 83,554 of record JAKLHY010000029.1, read on the forward strand.
ACTTGCCGGCGTCCCCTCGGGCAAATACTCGGTCGCTTTCCAGTCACGGCTGGGACGCGATCCCTGGCTCAAGCCCTACACGGACACCGCCCTGGCCGACCTTCCCGGCCGCGGGATTAGGCATCTGCTGGTCACCTGCCCGGCCTTCGTCGCCGATTGCCTCGAGACCCTCGAGGAAATCGGCATGCGGGGAAAGGAAACCTTCGAGCGCGCCGGAGGAAAAATGCTGACCTTGATCCCTTGTCTGAACGCGCATCCCGATTGGATCTCGGCCCTTGAAAACCTGGCTAAACGCCATTTAACCTGAATTATTGCATGGAGCCCGGACGTTGGAACCTGAAAACAGCAGTTCATTTCCTCACGCTCCTATGGATGGGCACCCGCGTGTTTCTGGTGATTTTGCCCTTTCTTGTTCCGATCTCGGCCCTGGCCGCCGACACTGACACCTTTTCGAGCTCAGCCCGGCAACACCCCGCGTTTCGATCGGACCGGATCCTGGTCCTTCCCAGGAGTGGCCTGGCAAAGTCGAGTCCTGCGCAAGTTCTCTTGTCGCCCCGGCACCGCGTGTTGCGACGTTTTCACGAAATCGACGATTGGCACGTCATCCAGCTCGATCCGGCAACGTCCGCCACGGATGCCCTCGCCCAGTATCGGAACTCGGGCCGATTTGAGGAGGTCGAGCCTGATTATTACGTGCATGCCGCCCTCGCCCCCAATGATCCCGAATACCAGCATGGCATGCTATGGGGTTTGCATAACCTCGGCCAGAACGGCGGAACCACCGATGCCGATGTGGACGCCCCCGAGGCCTGGAATTACCAGTCCTTGGCCGGGGAAGTCATCGTCGCCGTGATTGATAGCGGGATCCGCGTCACCCATGAAGATCTCGCGGATAACCTTTGGATCAACGACCGGGAAATCGCCGATAACGGCAAGGACGATGACCGGAACGGTTACATCGACGATATCCACGGCATCAATGCCCTGGACGACAATAGCGACCTCACCGACGCCATGGGACATGGCACGCACATCGCCGGCATCATCGGCGCCACCGGCAATAACGGAAAAGGCACCGTCGGGGTGGCTTGGCGGGTCAAGCTCATGACCTGCAAGTTCCTCGATCAATTCGGCGATGGCTCGGTGTCCGACGCCATTCAATGCCTGGATTACGCCCGAGCCAAGGGCGCTCATATCGTCAATATCAGCTGGGTCAACAGCGAAAACTCCTCGTCACTGCGCAGCGCCTTCAGCCGATTGCGAACCGCGGGAATCCTGGTGGCCGCCGCCGCGGGCAATGGTTCTCAGGACGTTGACAGCATCCCCGTTTATCCCCCCAATTACGGCCTCGATAATGTCATCACCGTCACCGCCACCACACGCACGGATGCCCTGGCGGGCTACGCGAGCTTCGGACGGAACACTGTGGATTTGGCGGCTCCCGGCTCCGATATCTACGCCCCCTGGCGCGGCGGCGACCAGGAATACGCCTACTACAACGGCACGTCCATGGCCACACCGTTCGTCGCCGGAGCCCTCGCCCTATTGCAGGCCCAAGAACCAGGATCCACCTACAAACAACGCATCCAACGCCTCTTGGACACGGTGGACCCAATACCCGCGCTTGCGGACAAATGCCAAACTGGCGGCCGTCTCAACCTCCATCGCGCCCTGGCCAACGGCCTTTCCGCCGCTTTCATCGCCTCTCCCACCAACGGTCCCCTGCCCCTCTCCGTCGCCTTTCGAGACGACACCGTCGGCTCCGTCATCGAACGCCGATGGGACTTTGGAGATAACACGCCCGTCAGCCTCGAGACCCATCCCCAACACACGTACACCCTCGAGGGCGATTTCACCGTCACCCTCGTCGCAACCGATGCCAGCGGCAAAAAAAGCACCAACACCACCCTCGTGTCCACCGTCGCCAATTACCTGATGCAATCGACCAATTTCGCCTGGATCGAGCCTTCTTCCCTGCCATTGATTTCATTGACCGACGACGGGATCAGCGCGCCTCAGAGCATTGGATTTCCGTTCTATTACTTCGGCCAGCGTTATACGGAATTGTATATCAGCGCCAACGGTTTGATCGGCTTCTCGGCCGCAGGACTTGAATCGCCCAACAATTCCGAACTGCCCTATGCCTGGACCCCCAATACCGTGATTGCGCCTTACTGGGACAACCTGAACCCCGAACACACCGGATCCATCCACATCGGTCTCCAAGGCCAGGCCCCGCAGCGGACATTCGTCATTTCATGGGTCGGCGTCCCTCTCCAAGCCTACACCAACGTCCCGATGACCTTCCAAGTATTACTCCACGAAAACAGTCAGGCTCTCACCTACCAATACCTCGAAGTGCATCCCGAACACAATCGCGGCGGCGGACGCCGCGCTTCCGTCGGCCTCGAAAACGACACCGGAATGGTCGGCCTAAGCTATACCATCAATGGAACCCCGGACCTGGTTACGAACCAAATGGCACTGGTTTTCTGGCCGGGTTCCCAGGAACGCATCGCCTTAGGTCCACCCCCCCCCTTCGTGGCCACAGGAAAACCAGGCGGCCCATTTTCACCCGATCAAACGACGTCCTCTCTGACTAACCTGGGCACGCACCCAATGGAGTGGACCGTCTCCGGACTGCCCGTGTGGTTGGAGGCAATCCCCGCGCAGGGTATCCTGGCGGCAGGCGCCGTCACCAACCTCACCCTGGCCTTGACCGAGTCCGCTAATGGCCTCGGCCCAGGCCGATACGAGAGTTCCATTCTGATCGCCAATCAAACCACCGGTTTGGGAAACGTCGTCCTGACTTGCGCTCTCCAGGTCGCCTCCCCTGAACCCGCGCGGCTCACCATCGAACGAAACGCCGCAAGCAGCTTGCTTTCGATCCAGCTTTTCGGTGAAGCCTCGCGTGCCTATGACCTGGAGCATTCATCGAACCTCAACCAATGGATCCTCCTGGGCAGCCAGACCACCGATCTCGAAGGCCAAACCACCTTTACCAATCTCGACACGTCCCTCGCGCCTCACCAGTTCTATCGATCCCGCGAGGAGCCGCAGTAGCCCGAGCCAAAAATCGCCGAATCCAACCCATGATCTCCCCACAATCCTTGATAGATTTTCAGGCCTTTGGATCTTCCAGGATTCAACGATTTTTGGCTGTACATTTGCTCCGCAAATGTTGAAGAAGATTTTGAAGCGTTAAATGAATCATCCTTCGCCCCCCAAACCGCGCAGCGGTTTGATCCAGCGCAAAAGTGCCTCAGACTGACCGGATCACGGGATGCTCGAAGCGATACTGCATGTCTGAGGCACTTTTGCGCTAAGTGGTACCCCCACCCTGAATTGAACAGGGATCAACGGTTTAGGAAACCGCCGCTCTATCCATTTGAGCTATGGGGGCAAGCCCGTCGCTTTTCTCTCGCATATTCTGCATGGGAATGACCTAAACGCAAGCCGCTAAACCGGGAATCGTTTGGCTAACGGACCTGTTAATATGGCCATACAATGGCATCTCCATCTGGCAAAGGAATCCCGCATCAGAGGAACCACGGTCAGGATTAAAATCCTGTTGACGAGGACATGAAAACCACCGCAACACCGGGTAGTCTCATCCCGCTGCATGGCGGCCATTGCAGGGACAACGGACTCTACGGCTTTATGAGCGCGGTGGGACGGCCGCAAAGGGTCGATTCCCATCCAATGGCACCGGGTTGATAATAGACGATGACGTTGTCCGCGCGTTCGAACAAGTCGCGTCCAACGGTCGGGCAATTGCCCAGAAAATGGACCGCCCTCAGGTTGACACAGAATCCAAAGGCTGCGGATCCAATATTTGTGACGGTGCTGGCAATTGTGACATTGGTTAATCCTGCGCAACGACCGAATGCCGTCCTGTCAATGGTCGTAACGCCTTCAGGGATGCTGATCCGGGTCAGGCCTTTGCAGCCGTAGAACGCCGATCCAATTGTAGTGACGCTGCCGGGAATCGTAATCTCCATGAGATTGAAGCATCCATCAAAGGCGCGGCTTTCAATGGTGATGACGCCATCCGGAATTGCGTAAGCGCCTTTTTTTCCGCCCGGATATCCCAGGAGCGCTGTTCGCGTCTTATTAAACAACACTCCCTCAGATGCGCTGAAGTCGGCATTGAGCGGATCCACCTGAATCGCGGCAAGGTTGGTGCAGTATCCAAACGCCAGTTCTCCGATGGCGTTAACCCGGCTGGGGACGGTGATCTCGGTCAGACCACTGCAGTAATAAAATGCGCCGCTGCCAATGCGCGTTACGTTCTTGCCCAGGGTAACGCCGGTTAGGCTGCCGCAGCCGGTGAAAGCGTGATCGCCGATGTTGGTTACGCTGTCAGGGATGGCGACCCCGGTCAGGCCCGAGCATCCCGTGAAGGCCATGTTCCTGATGGTGGCAACGCTGCCGGGAATCTGGAAAGCCCCCTGTTTCCCTGCCGGGTATTGCACGAGTTGAGTTTGAGTCTTGTTAAACAGGACACCGTCGGCACTGCTGAAGCTGTCGTTTTCCGGGACCACTGTAAACACAGCGAGATTGGTGCAAGCCCCGAAAGCGCTATCTCCGATGCTGCTAACGTTATTCGGGATGGCGATGCTATGAAGGCCATGGCAGAAATGAAACGCCCATACCCCGATACTGATGAGACTCTCGGGGAGCGTCACTCGATCCAGGCTCGAGCATCCCCAAAAGGCGCCGTCCCCAATATGGGTCACGCTCTTGGGAATCGTGACATAGGTGACATCAGTCCGTTTATCGAATGTCCGGGGTCCGATGGCCGTGACAGGTAGGCCCGTTATGGTGCCGGGAATCGATACGGTTCCGCCAGAACCCGTGTATTGGGTGATCGTGATGGCGCCGTTATTCGTGGAATAATTAAACTGGGCTTGGCATAGGACGGGTATCAGCAATAGATGCGACGCTAGAAGCAGCATCCTCCCCGAAGCAGTCAAACCAACAAGTCGCAACCCTGAAGATAATCCGATGGTTTTCATGGGCACTCTGATTCCGCCGCACCCGAGACGTTGGCTGGACGGCATCCATGTCTCGAAGCGAAGCCGCACTCCCCTCTCCACTAATCCGCCTGTCGATAGAAACCTGCAAGCCAAATAATCTTTCCCGCTCTGCGCGGGCCTCATAGATTCCCTTTAAACAGAGCGAATCATTGTGGTATTAACTGACATTTTGGCGATAAATTTGGCGATGAAAAGTCATACATAGCCTAACTCTTCTGCTCTGAGTTGAACCTCTATTTGTTGCGGGGTGATTTGCAGGGCCTGGTTTAGAAATCCCTCGATACTTTGGTCAATGGCGACCAGAACCTTTTTGACCAGCTTGCGGCCCAAGTCCCGCACCAGAGCCTGCAGCGCACCTTCAATCAGGGCGCGGAGCAGTTGCCAGAGCAAGGCCGCGTAGGTGAGGGCCTGGAGTTGTCCGCTTTCCCGATCCCGGATTTCGCCGTAACTTAATTGGCCCGCCCGCAGCATCGCCTCGAAGAGGAGCAGGTAGCGCAACGCGGCCAAATGCACGGAGGCGTAGGCCACCTGATAGCGCCCGCTCTGTTCCTTCAAAAACCCCAGGTGCTGTTTGATTTCTTTGAAGTAGACTTCGATCGACCAACGCAGCGAATAGACTTCCAAAATTTTCGTGTCGCTCAGTTTGGTGTTGGTGCAGAGAAAGACGACCCACGTGTTGGCGGAGGTGGCTCGCACTGGAGCGCTGAAG